>NZ_LWMI01000010.1 GCF_001640365.1 Candidatus Arsenophonus triatominarum
ATTGGATTTTTTGCCCGAAAACCGGTGGGCTGGGCAATGTCATTTGCACCAGACTCAATTAACCGCCAAAGCACTACAATGGCTTGGAACTACGTGGGCATCCCAAACAGGTGATGTTCCATAGTGATCAGGGGAAGTCATTATACCAGTCGTCAGTATAGGCAGGCATTGTGGCGTTATCAGATGACCCAAAGTATCAGTCGCAGAGGGAATTGTTGGGATAATAGTCCGATGGAACGATTCTTCCGTAAAAATAGTTGCTGAATAGAGAGTTGCATTTTTTGTCACGCTATAGACAATAAAAAGAGGTTTAACTTAGAAAATAACGGTTTGAAATGATCAACAAAGAGCGGTTGTTACGAGATAATCGTTTATGTAAAGCAATCATTGGATTATCAGTCGAAGAATTGAAAAATTTAGCCGCTGAATTTTCAGCTTGTTATTTGATTTATCGGAAAAAGAATCGAAAAGATCACGAGCGGCAGATGGGTGCAGGGCAGAAAGGATTTATCCCAACCCCATTAGATAAACTGCTTTTTATTTTATTGTATTTAAAATGTTATCCGACCTATGATTTGCAAGGACTTCTTTTTGGTTTAGATAGAACACGGGTATGTCGCTGGCGTAAAAAATATTATTAGCCGGTTTTAGAGATGACCTTGGGGCGGAGAACTGTGTTTTTGCCCGCTCGTTCAAATTCGCTCTGCTGAGGAATTTTTTCGCGCCTTTCCTGGAGTTAAAGACGTCTTTATTGATGGGACAGAGCGCACCTGTCCAAAAGCCTAAGAATCTGCGTCGGCGAAAAAAAATGTATTCGGGAAAGAAAAGACAGACCACTCGAAAAGGGCTTATTATGACTGACGAAACGAGGAAAATTGATTTATCCCCATGATCAAAAAATGGGCGCCGTCACGATAAACGCTTACTCGATAAAGTCGATATAATTCGCCATATTCCCCCTGAGGTAACCATCTGGGCGATACCGGTTTTCAAGGTATAGATAAACAGCATCCTAATACACAAATCCCAAAAAAAGGAACTCGAAAAGACCTTTATCGCCTGAACAAAAACAAGAAATAAAATAATCTCGGGCATCCGTATTACGGTTGAACACGCCATCGCGGGTATCAAGCGCCTCGGTTGTATGACCCAAATTTTACGGAATCGTAGACCCTTTATTGATGATACCTTTTTACTCCTTAGTGCCGGTCTTTGGAATTTC
Source organism: Candidatus Arsenophonus triatominarum (assembly GCF_001640365.1). Lineage (GTDB taxonomy): Bacteria > Pseudomonadota > Gammaproteobacteria > Enterobacterales > Enterobacteriaceae > Arsenophonus > Arsenophonus triatominarum. Next base: position 1,223 of record NZ_LWMI01000010.1, read on the forward strand.
CATCTCAGAACAGCCTAAAATTTACTTCAATCACCGAAATACCCTTATTTCACTATTAAGCAACACGCTTATTGAAATTAAATTCTGTTCCGACTCATTGGTCATCACTTGCGAACAGTGCATCGCCCAAGACAAAAGCTACGAGAGTTTTTACTGTCTTTCACGAGTTTCGCACCAATAAAAAAACGCTCTATTTTTAAGTTTAATTCAGCATAATATATAAATAGACAAAATCTTATAAATTAAGAGCAACTTATTGTAATTTAAATAAATTTATACGTTTTAGTAACTTGCAAATTAACCATTGCTTTTAAGCCATTTCTGGAATTTTATATGCCTGTGCGAAACTCGTGTCTTTATTAAAAGGTGAACAACAACAACGAGATGAACGAACTCGCAATCTCTTTAGTTGGATGGCGGGATTCCCAACGCACAAAGAACTTAGTACGTTCGATTTTAAGTTTGTAACGGGCGTTCCTAAGCAATAAATACAGGAATTAAGCATTAACGTTTATTGAGCGTAATGAAAATGTAGTGTTGCTTGGCCCAAGCGGTGTAGGCAAAACGCATTTAGCTATTGAATTAGGATTAAAAGCAGTACAGGCCAAGAGGAAAACCCGCTTTACGACAGCGGCTGAACTGATGTTGCAACTCTCAACGGCTAAACGACAAAATAAGCTCAAACAATATCTATCACGTTCGGTGATGGCACCGAAGTTGTTGATCATAGATAAGATTGGATACTTACCGTTTGGGCTAGAGGAAGCAAACCTATTTTTCAATAAGCGTGTTGCTTAATAGTGAAATAAGGGTATTTCGGTGATTGAAGTAAATTTTAGGCTGTTCTGAGATGGAAATTCCAAAGACCGGCACTAAGGAGTAAAAAGGTATCATCAATAAAGGGTCTACGATTCCGTAAAATTTGGGTCATACAACCGAGGCGCTTGATACCCGCGATGGCGTGTTCAACCGTAATACGGATGCCCGAGATTATTTTATTTTCTTGTTTTTGTTCAGGCGATAAAGGTCTTTTCGAGTTCCTTTTTTTGGGATTTGTGTATTAGGATGCTGTTTATCTATACCTTGAAAACCGGTATCGGCCCAGATGGTTACCTCAGGGGGAATATGGCGAATTATATCGACTTTATCGAGTAAGCGTTTATCGTGACGGCGCCCATTTTTGATCATGGGGATAAATCCAATTTTCCTCGTTTCGTCAGTCATAATAAGCCCTTTTCGAGTGGTCTGTCTTTTCTTTCCCGAATACATTTTTTTTTCGCCGACGCAGATTCTTAGGCTTTTGGACAGGTCGCTCTGTCCCATCAATAAAGACGTCTTTAACTCCAGGAAAGGCGCGAAAAAATTCCTCAGCAGAGCGAATTTGACGAGCGGGCAAAACACATTCTCGCCCCAAGGTCATCTCTAAAACCGGCAATAATATTTTTACCCAGCGACATACCCGTGTTCTATCTAAACCAAAAAGAAGTCCTTGCAAATCATAGGTCGGATAACATTTTAAATACAATAAAATAAAAAGCAGTTTATCTAATGGGGTTGGGATAAATCCTTTCTGCCCTGCACCCATCTGCCGCTCGTGATCTTTTCGATTCTTTTTCCGATAAATCAAATAACAAGCTGAAAATTCAGCGGCTAAATTTTTCAATTCTTCGACTGATAATCCAATGATTGCTTTACATAAACGATTATCTCGTAACAACCGCTCTTTGTTGATCATTTCAAACCGTTATTTTCTAAGTTAAACCTCTTTTTATTGTCTATAGCGTGACAAAAAATGCAAGTCTCTATTCAGCAACTATTTTAATGTGATTGCCAAGCGTTATGAGCATGGCAGTGTTATATTGACGAGTAACTTATCATTTGGGCAATGGCCCAGTGCCTTTGCTGATGACGTAACATTAACCGCCACTATGCTTGATCGTTTACTTCATCATTCGCATGTACTGCAATTGAGCGCGAAAGCTATCGATTGAAAGATAAGCGGGCGCTCAGGAGCAATAACCGAGTAAAGCAGTGGATCAATTTTGATTGATCGTATTTAGCTAAAAAGTGGATCAGTTTTCGGTGATCGTTGACACCCTTGCACACTTATGGCAGACAGCTCAATCAACATCCGCATATCCATGTCTCCGTCACCCGGGGTGGTTTGGATAGTAAACATGGTGTATGGCGTGAGCTGTTCTTCAAAAAAAGAGTAGTCGAAGAAATTTGGCGAGGCGCTGTCATCAGGCTGCTGCGTCACAGTTATGACCTGATAAATCCTAGCAGGCTTCCCTGTCTTGGGCATATCCGTGACCGGAAGCGGTGGTGGCGTTACTTAAAGGCGCAGTACGGACGTTACTGGAAAGTGCACTTTGCCTAGAAAACGAAAGGGGAGTGGCATAGCGTAAAATAACCTAGGTCGTTACCTTAAACGCCCACCGATATCTGCGTCAAAACTGCGGCATTACCGAGGAGGAGCGGTTGTCCATCATTACTATGACTACAGGACTGGGCAGCACCGGCAGCATACCCTACCTCAGGAAGAGATGATTAGGCGTTATATTAGCCATATTCCGGCGAGGCATTTTAAGATAGTGCGTTACTACGGTTTTTTGTCGAATCGCAAAAGACGCGTGTTATTGTCGAAGGTGTATAAGGCGTTGGAGATGACGGCGCGTAAAAAACCGGAGAAACCTGGTTTTGCAGTGCTGATGAAAGGGTTTCTGCGCACCGATCCGTACAAATGTATTCTGTGTGGTGACAGGCTATTTTTTACCAGCGCCCAGGCTGGCAAACAGGCAATGAAATTGTTGTCAGAAAGACTGGATAACCTGGAGAAAAAACGAGGGTTACTTAGCTAAAACTAGGGTTAATGTCTCTAAAATTAGGGTGTTAGATGAAAAAACACACTATCTGATGAAAATTCGACCTGCAACAGTTTCAATAAACCGATTCTCTCTCCTTTTAGCAATAATGGATGGCTTTTACTCCTCACCTTAAGTGCGATTCAATTTCCTAACCATCAAGTTAATTATTTATTATTTTAACAGTTAGTTTGATCAATTTTATGGCTTTAGTACGGTATTTTATATTAAATGATAAAGGAAACTAAGATTTAGTGCTTATCGTTTGAAGGAGTAAATATGTATAAAATAATTCTCGTTCCAATTGATATCCCAGAAAAAGAACTAATAAAAAAAGCACTCAAACATGCGCTTTATATTGCTAGATTATCTGATGCTAAATTGCATTTCTTGCATGTTGCCCCTGATATGTCTCGTTATTCAATGAGTTATAGTTATCATTATAATTTATTAGCTAATTTTGCCAAGAAAACGATCGAAAGTTCAGAAAAACAATTAAAACAAATAGTTAAGCATATTGATTATCCTAAAGAAAAAATTTCTTACTCGGTGGAGATGGGGTTACCTAGAGATAAAGTTTTATCAGAAGCAGAAAAAATAGGTGCTGATTTGATAGTAGTTGGCTTCCCGCCGACCAAATATTGCCACGCATTTGCTAGGTTCGAATGCTTCGGCTATTGTTTCTAATGCCTCGATTTCGATATTGATAGTTCGGTAGCTAATATTATTATAATGCAAAAAATTAGTTAATTTACCTGCTTTTTTAGTTAAGTTAATTATATTAAATGAAAAAAATCGTAGTAAATTATTTCGTTGTTGTAAATCAGATTATTTGTGAAAAGTATTGCTAATTTTGTTCTAAAAAGAGCGCTATTAATTATGTTCACGAGTTTCGCACAGGCATATAAAATTCCAGAAATGGCTTAAAAGCAATGGTTAATTTGCAAGTTACTAAAACGTATAAATTTGTTTAAATTACAATAAATTGCTTTTAATTTATAAGATTTTGTCTATTTATATATTATGCTGAATTAAACTTAAAAATAGAGCGTTTTTTATTGGTGCGAAACTCGTGATGTTGTCTGCTACTGAGCAATAACTTAATTGCTATCATTACTATTAATAAAATTCTGCAGGTGTATAGGCTACAAAATGGAATATATTGAATCTAATTATCATACTGAAACAGAAAAGCAGAGAAAAATTACTCGCCTTTGTATTCAATGCGCTCAGCTCCTTTTTCAACACGGCGCTGAAAGTATGTTAGTGGAACAATTATCAACCCGATTAGGTATTGCCTTAGGCGTGGATCAAGTTGATAGCGCAATATCTTCTAATGCGATTGTTTTAACAACTGTAATTAACGGTCGCTGTATGACGTCAACCCGTAAAAATATTGATCATGGCATAAATATGCATGTGGTAACTAAGGTTCAGCACACGGTGATATTGGCTGAATATAAATTGTTAGATTGCGATAAGGTTCAGCAGCGTCTGGCTGAAATAAAACCACTATGTTATCCTCGTTGGTTACTGGTGCTTATGATCGGATTATCTTGTGGCTGTTTTTGTAAGCTGAATGGGGGTGGCTGGGATGGTTGCTTTGTCACTTTTATTGCCAGCGGTTGTGCAATGTACATTCGACAAATTCTTACAGCTCAATATATGAATCCATTGATTATTTTTTGTATTACCGCCTTTGTGGCTACTACAGTATCTGGTTTTGTATTAAATATTCCTTATTTTTCCAATACATCGACGATTTCTATGGCAGCCAGTGTTTTATTGTTAGTTCCTGGATTTCCATTAATTAATTCTGTGGCAGATATGTTTAAAGGTCATATTAATACTGGATTAGCGCGTTGGGCAATGGCGAGTTTGCTGACATTAGTGACTTGTATCGGTATAACCATGGCTATGGCGGTTTGGGGATTAAGAAATTGGGCATAATATTTTTACTCACTTTGATTGAAAAAATGTTATTAGCTGCCATACCTGCAGCCGGTTTTGCCATGGTCTTTAATGTGCCAGTACGGGCGTTAAAATATTGTGCTTTGTTGGGGGCTATAGGTTATGGTTTTCGTATGATACTGATGGAAATGAGCTTTCGTATTGAATGGGCAAGTTTTTGCGCGGCAATTTTAATTGGCATTATTGGTATTCAATGGTCACGTTGGTGGTTGGCGCATCCGAAAGTGTTTACCGTTGCGGCGATTATTCCTATGTTTCCAGGTATAAGTGCTTATATCGCGATGATATCGTTAGTAAAAATTGCTCATTTGGGCTATAACGCTGAATTACTTGAGACATTAGTAACACATTTTATTAAAACCTTATTTATTGTCGGTGCTTTATCGGTTGGTTTATCTATTCCCGGGTTATGGTTATATCGTAAGCGTCCACGAGTTTAGTTTTGTATTGAATTTAGGGTAATATCAAATTGTTGCTCACCGGATATTATAATTTGAATATTAAGTTCTTCTTCTGAATATTTAGCAATAATGACCTTAACATCATTTTCTTGAGCATGTTTTTTAGTTACATCAATTAGTTATTCTTTTAAGTGTTTTATTAATGTATTCATTTTATTTCCTAAATGAAAATTAAATTTTATTTTTATATAACCTATTTTAAATAATTAATTATATTTTTATACAAAAAAAAGATAAAGTTTTTATAGATATTCATCATATAAAATAAGAAAATAAAATTAAGTTTTTTCATATAGTTGTCGATAATAATGAAAAAATTATATGACTAAAATAGTCGATTTATTTATTAATTTTAACCAGGACGTTAATTTTGAAATTAATACATTTTTTAACGGTAATAATTACCGTGATGATAGTTTTTTGTACGCCATTTAATTTATTAGCAACACCGATTACTTTTGATGAAGCAAAAAAATTGCCCGTAATGAAATTTACTTTGATCAAGCTGGCGGAAATCAAGGAACGCTCTATTGTGGATGCCAATGGTAATGGATGGGTAAAAGTGGTGGTAGGGTAGATTTATAGCTAGGCGACTTAATTTTGATTACAGCATATGTATTAAAAACAGGTCATCGATAGTGCATCCTGTTTCCATCTTTTTACGTTTAGCTTGAGACCATTTATGTTCTATAGGATTTAAATCTGGTGAATACACAGGCAAATATTCTATCTGGTGTCCTGCGTTTATAATTGCCTGTTCAATATTCTTACCTTTGTGAAAGCTAGCGTTGTCCATAAAAATAACAGAATTTTCAGGAAGTTCTGGGAGCAATATTTTTGTGATCCAAACATAAAAAACATCACGATTAATATTGCAATCAAATAATCCGATAGCAAAAAGGGTTGTTCCCAATAAAGCGCCAATAACATTTGTTCTTCCCTTAGCACCCAGTTTTTCAGGCCAAAACAACGGTGACCTTTTGGGGAATAGCCGTGAGTTCGTGGAGTGTCATGTGAAAAACCACTTTCATCAATAAAAACAACAGATTTATCTTTTTTTTCATACTGTTGTCTTTTTTGCTGATGTGCCAGCCTGTCGCTTTCGTTGGTTTTTGGATGGAATAGAGTTTTTTTTATAGGTTAATCCCAGCTTTTTAAGGGATTGCCAAATAGTCTTTTTACAAACACCGAATCGCTCTGCCCGTTCCTTTTGGTAAGCATCTGGATACTGTTCCACATCTTTTGCTAAAGCATTTTTATCGAGCTTCCTCTTACGTGGCGTTGAATTTTTTGGCTCTGGTCGTTTAAGCCAACGTACTAAAGACGCTTTTCCAATACGGAATTGTTTCGCAGTTTCTCGAATTGTTAAACCTTCGGCTTTCCTTACAGATATTACTTTACGTCGAAAATCAATTATATAACTCATAACACACCTTGTAATCAAAATTAAGTCGCCTAGCTATAACTAGCTATGGTTACCAAGTAAGAAAACAAATAAATAGAGCACAGCGAATAGAGTGGGAACATATTGTGCCGGCATGGGTATTTGGTTATCAGCGCCAATGTTGGCAAAAAGGGGGACGAAAGAATTGTGTAATGACAGATCCTGTTTTTCGCGCCATCGAAGCCGATCTGTATAACATTGCGCCTTCTATTGGTGAAGTAAATGGTGATAGAAGCAATTTTAATTATGGTCAATTAGCCTCGTCAGTTTTATCGCTTTATGGCCAATGCCAAAGCCGGGTGGATTTTAAAAATCGTATTTTTGAGCCCAGAAATGAAGTAAAAGGCCAGGTTGCTCGTGTTATGTTTTATATGTATGACCGATATAATCTTACTATGTCAAAACAACAACAGCTATTAATTGCCTGGGATCGACAATTTCCGGTTAATCGTTGGGAAAAGTTGCAAAATGAGCGAATTGGCAAAATTACAGGGCACTATAACCTATAACCAGTTTGTGACCGGTGAATTAACCTGGCAATTAGGCCATAGAAATCAGGCGGCCGGTTTGTCAGTTGCAACTGCTGAAATAGAAAAAAAGCAATTAAAACAAAAAGTAATGTTTCTGATATGGCGCGCAATTATCTTACTGCCGCGATTAAAGGTAATCAAATTAGCCAAATATACCACTTTTCTCATTGTCAGGGATATAAGGTTTTATCAGCCAAAAATAGTATTGTTTTTGAAAATGAGTAGGCCGCTATTGCTGCGGGTTATCGATTAGCCAAAAATTGCCCGCGACAATAAAAAAATACTTATTATCAAACAAATAGCTTATTATCAAGTTGATCTTATTAACTGTGGTTATTAATAAATTATCAGATGACTTAAGGTGATTGTTTGTGTAATAAAGTTGACAGGCAAGCAATAATCTACAATATTTTTTGTATCAGAGATGTTAAAATATTTTTATAGTCAATTAATGGATATAAAATAATATTAGGCTCTTGAGGATGTTTTATAGTCGTAGTTCTGTGTTTGATGATGTTCAGCATAGGGGATATGGATGATAAAATGTTTAAAATATACTCTTCAGTCATTAACCGGTTGTAAGTTATCCATAGCATGCAAGATGGAGAAATTTGTAACCGGTTTTTTCGTGCAAATCATAAAATTGGAGACAATCCTTTGTTTTAAATAGCTTTTTTGTGTAGATATTCAAATATTATTACCATCGACATATAGACTATCGAAAGGTAAAACTGTGAGTAGACAGAAAGCTGCAACAAGAGCACGCCGAGAATTAAGAAGATCTTATAAGAAAAGAGAGTCGCTCGTCTCGTTTAAAAGAGATCAACAATGTGGCATCTTTTGCTGATTTTACAGGTATTGAAACAATTGGTATGGCATGTGAAACTCGTGATCGTTCTCCCATTATTCCTCGCAGTGAAGCACAAAGAAAATATATTGAAGCTATTAAGTGGCAAAAATTGATTTTGGCAAATGGTGAAGCAGGATGTGGTAAAACATTTATTAGTTCTGCAATGGCGGCTGATGCTCTTATCAATAAAGAAATCAATAAAATTACCGTAACTCGCCCAGTGCTGCAAGCAGAGGAGGATTTAGCACGAGTTTCGCAATCTCCAAAAAAGAAGTATAAATTTAAAAACAAGAAAAAATCAGGGTGTTTATATTTTGTCAGTTTATCCATGCATTAAAAATATCTATAACACGAGTTTCGCACCAATAAAAAAACGCTCTATTTTTAAGTTTAATTCAGCATAATCTTATAAATTAAAAGCAACTTATTGTAATTTAAACAAATTTATACGTTCTAGTAACTTGCAAATTAACCATTGCTTTTAAGCCATTTCTGGAATTTTATATGCCTGTGCGAAATTCGTGTAATTATCAATCATTTGGGGGAAATACTCAGTTTTTGACTTACACCAGGAAACACAGATGATCGGAAACCATTACCTGAGCTGATAAAAGATCTTTCTGGTTATTTGTATGCGAATAAAGGGTATTTATCGGCTTCACTGAAACAGCAACTGAAAACAATGGGAATTAATCTTATAACGAATATCAAGAAGAAAATGAAGCCTGTTGAACAGACTTGTTTCGACAAAGCCATCTTGCGTCATCGTTCTGTCATTGAAACGGTATTTGATGAGTTAAAAAATCTTTGTCAGATAGCGCATACGCGGCACCGCTCTCCTGCTAACTTTGTAGTGAATTTATTAACAGGGCGGGTTGCATATTGTTTAATTCCATCTAAACCAAAGATACCTGTGGCAGGAACATATCTTCAAGCATAATTGATAATGCTTATCCCGAACTCAGGTTAATTACGATATTATTATGAGTCATAACAGTAAAGTGTCTACTTCAGATAAAGCTCATCCGACAGATCGTGTTTATCGCGTGGTATGGCAAAAAATTTGTGAGGCCCTTTGGGAAAGAGGTTACACTTTTGGCACGCTTCCGGTAGCCAAGGGTTGTAATCATAGTGATACTCAATTTTGTACTCGGCTTTGATGGAGCTAGCATCAAAAATTGAGCCATAATCAATAGAAAACCCCACGCAAATTGCGTGGGGTTTTAGTGTTTTTGCGGTCTTTATAGATTATGTTGAGATGCCATAAAGCCGGCCAGAATGGATCAAACATTAAACAAAAAGTTCATCACATCGCCATCTTGTACAATATAATCTTTCCCTTCGGCGCGCATTTTGCCGGCTTCTTTGGCGCCTTGCTCACCGTTATAGTGAATAAAATCGGTAAATGAGATTGTCTGGGCGCGGATAAAACCTTTTTCAAAGTCGGTGTGGATTTTACCGGCCGCATGCGGTGCGGTGGCACCAACGGGGATGGTCCAGGCGCGAACTTCTTTGACCCCGGCAGTGAAGTAAGTTTGTAAATTAAGTAACTTATAACCGGCGCGGATCACACGATTTAGTCCCAGTTCTTCAATACCCAGCTCAGCCATAAATTCGTCGCGTTCATCTTCATCCAGTTCGGCGATATCGATTTCAACGGCAGCACATACTGGCACCACAACCGAGTCCTCTCTTTCAGCAATGGCCCGCACTGCATCTAGGTGGGGATTATTGTTAAAACCATCTTCACTCACATTGGCAATATACATAGTTGGTTTGAGGGTTAAAAAGCTGAGATAGCGGATGGCGGCTTTTTCTTCTTTACTCAACGCTAGAGTTCGTAGCATCTCTGCGTTTTCAAGATGCGGTAAACATTTTGTCAAAATGTCTAATTCAATTTTTGCTTCTTTGTCGCCACCTTTAGCTTTTTTCTGAATGCGATGAATAGCACGTTCACAGGTATCTAAGTCAGCTAATGCCAATTCAGTATTAATGGTATCAATATCCGCTAGTGGATCGACCTGGCCGGCAACATGGACAATGCTATCATTGTCGAAACAGCGAACAACATGGCCGATCGCTTCAGTTTCACGAATATTAGTTAAAAATTGATTGCCTAAACCTTCGCCTTTAGATGCGCCTTTTACCAGTCCGGCAATGTCGACAAATTCCATTGTGGTGGGTAGTACTCGCTGTGGTTTGACAATTTGCGCCAATTGATCAAGACGAGGATCGGGCATCGGTACCACACCGGTATTAGGCTCGATAGTACAAAAAGGGAAGTTTGCTGCCTCGATGTCGGCTTTGGTCAGTGCATTAAAAAGCGTTGATTTTCCTACATTGGGCAGACCAACGATACCGCATTTAAATCCCATAAATATGTTACCTTAGTTTTTATCTGTTCAATCGCGTATCGCTAATTGATAAATATGAGTGAATTTATCGATGATTATACACGTAAAAGTTACCCTGCCGATATGATGTAATAGTATTAACTCGATGCCTTAAAAGCGTGTAATTGGTTTACTGCTTTATTAATGCCTTCATTAAGCAGGATCGGTGTGCAACGTATTGCTTCATCAATGGTATCATCGATTAATTTTTGTTCCTGGAGGGTGGGTTTATTCAACACAAAGCCTACAACTTTATTTTTATCACCGGGATGACCAATGCCGATGCGTAAACGGTAAAAATTAGGGTTGTTGCCCAGTTTATTTTGAATATCTTTAAGACCATTATGTCCGCCATTGCTGCCGCCTAATTTTATTTTGGCGGCGCCTGGCATTAAATCTAATTCGTCATGGGCGACAAGAATTTCAGCTGGCTTTATACGATAAAAACTGGCTAATGCTAACACTGATTTTCCACTAAGATTCATATATGTTGTCGGTATCAGTAAGCGAACATCATTATTTGCCAAGTTGATTCTGGCGGTATGACCAAAAAATTTACTTTCTTCTTTTAGTAATTGATTATGTTGTTTGGCTAATAATTCGACATACCAGGCGCCTGCATTATGCCGAGTTAGCGCATATTCAGAACCTGGGTTAGCCAGACCGACGATCAGTTTTATGTTATTCACCATATTCTTCCACTATTGAGCGGTTTTAAATAAAGAACATAGCTTACCTTTTCTGATAACCGACTACAAAAAGTTAAATTTGATGACAGCACGAGTTTCGCAAGCTCCAAAAAAGAAGTATAAATTTAAAAACAAGAAAAAATTAGGGTGTTTATATTTTGTCCGGTTATCCATGCATTAAAAATATCTGTAAAACATTCTTACAAGTAAGCAGTGTAAGATACTCTGGTTTGGCGTTATCAGAAGTAAGCCCATCGCCTTTATCTCATGACACTATTAGTCGATGGCTAAAAAGTAGATGCTTTCGACCTAAAGACCTATGGCGATTAGTTCAACCTTCTATGAACAAAAAAAGCCCTTGGGTACTAATTGCCGATGATACATTGATTGCCAAAACACGTAGTAAAAAAATAGAGATGGTCCATTATCAATATTCAGGTAATGGACATGATGTTATTGCTGGCATAGGTTTAGTTAATTTACTTTGGCATAATCTAACAACTGTTGAATCAATTCCTATTGATTATCGTATTTATGATAAAGATTCTGATGGAAAAACAAAAAACATGCACTTTTCCGAAATGCTCGCTCTTGCTAAAAAAAGAGGGATCAAGCCTGAAGCGGTAGCGATGGATGCCTGGTATTCTAGCCGGGATAATCTGAAATCAATTCGCTCTCGTGGTTGGGTTTGGGTAACTACGCTGAGAAAAAATCGGATTGTTAACCGTAATATACAATTGAACAAGTTAGACATCTCAGAAGAAGGAACCTTAATACACTTACGAGGTTATGGTTGGGTGACAGTTTTCAAATTTACAGCCAAAAACGGCCGTATTGATTACAGAGTAACAAACAAAGACAATCCCACCCGTCAATACGTCAAATCTATCATGGATGCCCGTTGGTTTGTTGAAGTTTATCATCGAGAAGTTAAACCAAATTGTGGTATTGAACGCTGTCAGGCTCGCACGAGTCGGGCGCAAAGAAATCATATTTTTCTCGCAATTTCTGCGTGGTTTGAACAACATAAACGCCGTATATCTGAAAAATAACTCTTTATCAACAAAACACGAGTTTCGCACCAATAAAAAAACGCTCTATTTTTAAGTTTAATTCAGCATAATATATAAATAGACAAAATCTTATAAATTAAAAGCAACTTATTGTAATTTAAACAAATTTATACGTTCTAGTAACTTGCAAATTAACCATTGCTTTTAAGCCATTTCTGGAATTTTATATGCCTGTGCGAAACTCGTGGTTATCAGAAGTAAGCCCATCGCCTTTATCTCATGACACTATTAGTCGATGGCTAAAAAGTAGATGTTTTCGACCTAAAGACCTATGGCGATTAGTTCAACCTTCTATAGACAAAAAAAGCCCTTGCATACTAATTGCCGATGATACATTGATTGCCAAAACACGCACGAGTTTCGCACAAACCTAATTTGGGTATACTAATAAACCCCTGATCTGCTCAGCAATAGCATTTTTGATTACATACCAATTTTGCACGAGTTTCGCACAGGCATATAAAATTCCAGAAATGGCTTAAAAGCAATGGTTAATTTGCAAGTTACTAGAACGTATAAATTTGTTTAAATTACAATAAGTTGCTTTTAATTTATAAGATTTTGTCTATTTATATATTATGCTGAATTAAACTTAAAAATAGAGCGTTTTTTTATTGGTGCGAAACTCGTGTTTAGATCTATCCGAATCTTTAGCAGAAATATCACTGATTAGTCTTTTTATTGGTGTTTTGATTTGGTTAGCTGGTGCCAGGGTGAGTGGTCATGAGGGCATTGCTGATCGTTATTGGTGGCTGCGAAATTTTGACGAACGCCATCGTCGGTAATCTATCTTACAGTAAATAAAAACCCCGTGATAAATATCAAAGGGTTTTCGGTAGTATTAAGTTAATAAATGCGGCAGCTAAAAATTTAACTGTGCGTGATTTATTATTTAGTGTTCAAACATCGCTGAGATTGACTCTTCGTTGCTGATCCTGCGAATGGCTTCAGCCAACGTGCCTGATAGCGTTAATGAGCGAACCTTGTTGAGCTGTTTGATTTCAGCTGATAAGGGAATAGTGTCACAAACAACCACCTCATCAATGACTGAATCTTTAATATTAGCGACGGCATTACCGGAAAATATGGGATGGGTAGCATATGCAAAGACCCGTTTAGCGCCTCGTTCCTTAAGTGCTTCAGCGGCTTTACACAAGGTACCACCGGTATCTATCATATCATCGACCAGTACACAGTCTCGATTAGCAACATCACCAATGATATGCATAACTTGGGAAACGTTTGCTCGTGGCCGACGTTTATCAATAATGGCCATATCGGTATCATTTAATAATTTGGCAATGGCACGGGCGCGTACTACTCCGCCTATATCGGGTGAAACGACGATCGGATTGTCTAGATTTTGTTGTAGCATATCTTCTAACAAAATCGGACTACCAAAAACGTTATCTACCGGAACATCAAAAAAACCCTGGATTTGCTCGGCATGCAGATCGGCAGTTAAGACTCGGTCAACACCGACACTGGAAAGAAAATCGGCCACTACTTTAGCGGTAATAGGCACACGCGCTGAACGTACACGGCGATCTTGACGTGCATAACCAAAATAGGGAATGACAGCAGTGATCCGACCAGCAGATGCACGGCGTAGTGCATCAACCATAACAACAAGCTCCATTAAATTGTCGTTTGTTGGGGCACACGTTGATTGTATGATGAAAATATCACCACCACGGACATTTTCATTAATTTGTACACTAACCTCACCATCACTAAAACGACCAACCGCAGCGTCGCCAAGACTCGTATACAGACGATTGGCAACACGTTGAGCAAGTTCCGGTGTAGCATTACCAGCAAAAAGCTTCATATCAGGCACGTAAAAAACCTCAGGCTTGCGTCTATAAAGATATTATCGACCAAAAAATATTATTATTGATGGTCTCGATATTTGGAAATCCCAGCGCGGAATGTATGCAAAGGAGACTGGTTAACGCCTTGCGCAACGAAACCCTGCACCCACTCTGGGGCTTTATTTAACACCTTACGGGCAGCAGCTTCAGTTTCGAATTCAGCAAAAACGCAAGCACCTGTGCCGGTAAGACGTGATGATGTATATTCTAGCAGCCATGAAATAAGCTCTTCAACCTCAGGGAAACGTTTTCTTGCGATTGGTTCACAATCATTTGCGTATGGCCCTTGTAACAATGCGCTTAACGAGCGTTTTGCGAAATTACGTTTTAATTCCGGATCAGCAAAAATTTGTTGGGTAGCAATATTTATTCCAGGGTGAGCCACTAAATACCATTTTTCTGCAGGACTGGCTGGCAAAAGTTGATCACCGATGCCTTGCGCGAAAGCGGCATGACCTATTACGAATACCGGAACATCGGCGCCGAGCTGACGGCCAAGCTCGGCTAGAGTATTATCATCAATATGAGTTTGCCAATGGTGATTTAAGGCAATCAATGTGGTTGCTGCGTTAGAGGAGCCACCACCTAAACCACCACCCGTGGGTAATCTTTTCTTAACATAAATATCTGCACCTTGATGACTATCAGCGCGATCTACTTCAATGCAATAGAGCTGTAATAAACGCGCTGCTTTGACAATAAGGTTATTTTCTGCTGGCAGATTAGTAAAGGGTGTAAGCAGCCGAATTTGATTATCTTCACGTGGTTTGATTGTGATTTCATCACCATAATTAAGAAATTGGAACAGGGTCTGAAGTTGATGGTAACCATCAGCTCGACGGCCGGCAATATAGAGAAATAAATTAAGCTTTGCTGGTGAGGGCCAGGTTAATGTCATTCGTTTAGCGTCCAACTGTCCATTTTTAACTTAATACGTTGTTTACCTTGTGTTAATTCAATCCTGCTAGGTAGTTTATGCTGGCTATCCTGATGATAAGCAAGGTAGTTCAAATGCCAGGTTTCGCCATTTTGCCTATATTCGATGGTTTTTAACAGCCCATTTTCGTCTAGTGTGAATGATGTGGCATTTGTGGGTAAACCGATTAACCAATAGGGCAGGTTTTCAATTGGAATTTCCATACCTGTTAATTGATAAATCATCTGTGCTGGATGATGGTTGACATATTTTTTACCTTCTCTATCCATTAGCTGAGTAACGCCAGGTGTTACATTGAGCTCTAATTCTGTTGTCCCTAATGGATTGGTTAGTAACAGGCGGTAATTAGACAGCGTATATTGTTGCCAAAAGAATTTGGCATAGGTTTTATTCTTTGGGTCAATATAGGCAAAAGCACCACGGGTTTGAAATTTTGTCAACTTGACCAGTTGCTGCTGGTGGCTTATCCATAATGGATTGGTTATTGAGCCGTTTTTTTCAGTTTTTAATTGTTGATTGAATGTACAAGCGGTCAAAAAAACAGCAATTAGTGGGATAAATTTGCAACAATAGTGACGTAAACTAGCAAACTGCTTGGCAATGAGTATCATTAAATATTTCCTATTCACATAAGTGATATTAATTTGTTGATATAGATCAGAAAATTATTAAGGTAAATGTAACTACAACACGAGTTTCGCACCAATAAAAAAACGCTCTATTTTTAAGTTTAATTCAGCATAATATATGAATAGACAAAGTCTTATAAATTAAAAGCAACTTATTATAATTTAAACAAATTTATACGTTTTAGTAACTTGCAAATTAACCATTGCTTTTAAGCCATTTCTGGAATTTTATATGCCTGTGCGAAACTCGTGTACAATTGGGAAAAAATGCCCGATTTATTCATTTGCTTAGTTTAACATCTTTAATTGCCTAGTTGCATAAAGTAGAATACTACCTCAAAATTTCCTTATCAAAGTTATTGGTTTTATTTTTGTGTGCTTAACAGATGTTTAGAAACCATTTAGTTACTTGATTTAGTGAATATGACATTACTTGCACTCGGTATAAACCATAAAACCGCGCCTATAACGTTACGTGAACGGTTAATTTTTGGGCCGGAAAAAATTGAACACGCACTGGATAATTTACTTCAGCAGCCACTTGTTCATAGTGGCGTTGTGCTCTCTACATGTAACCGTACTGAGCTTTATCTATGCGTTGATTCACAAGAATCCCTACAAGATCAATTAATTGATTGGTTATGTAATTATCATCGTTTAAATTTAAATGATGTTAGAACAAGTATTTATTGGCACCAAGATAATGCTGCTGTTAGCCACTTAATGCGTGTTGCCAGTGGATTAGATTCATTAGTCTTAGGTGAGCCGCAAATTTTAGGTCAAGTTAAACAAGCATTTTCTAAATCTCAGCACTATACAAAGTTATCTAGTGAGCTGGAGCGTTTATTTCAACGCTCATTTTCAGTTGCTAAACGTATTCGTACGGAAACAGAAATTGGCGCTAATGCGGTTTCGGTTGCTTTTGTCGCTTGTACGTTAGCTCGTCAGATTTTTGAATCACTGTCTGAATTGCATATTTTACTGGTAGGTGCCGGCGAGACTATCGAACTGGCTGCGCGCCATCTGCGTGAACATCATGCTAAGCATTTGATTATAGCTAACCGAACTCGGGAACGCACTTCACGTTTTGCTAATCAAGTTGGTGCGGAAGTTATCACTTTAGCTGAAATTGATACCCGCTTAGCCGACGCGGATATTGTTATTAGTTCTACTGCCAGCCCTTTACCGATCATTGGTAAAGGGATGGTTGAAAGGGCAATGAAAGCCCGCCGTAATAAGCCGATGTTGCTGATTGATATTGCTGTTCCGCGAGATATTGAACCTGATGTTGACAAATTAAATAATATTTATCTCTATAGCGTTGATGATTTGCATGCGATTGTGCAACGCAATGTCAAACAACGGAAAATGGCGGCAGTTCAAGCTGAGCTTATTGTTGAGCAAGAAAGTGCTTATTTTATGGATTGGTTGCGTTCTCAGTCATCAGTCAATACAATTCGTGATTATCGTGGTCAGGCAGAGCAAATTAGGGCTGAAATGGCAGAAAAAGCGCTTGCTTCGCTGCGAAATGGTGCAGATAGCGAGCAAGTGATCAATCAATTAACCTATCAGTTAATGAATCGCTTGATCCACACACCAACCAAATCACTCCAGCAAGCAGCGACAGATGGTGATATTCACCGTCTTAATATTTTAAAAGATAGCTTAGGACTGGAGCAAAATTAAACTACCTTTAGTAAGGTCTAACATAACGAATGAAGCCTTCAATAATTGCTAAGTTAGAAGCATTGCAGGAACGCTACGAAGAAATTCAAGCACACCTGGTTGATGCTGAAGTAATCGCAGATCAAGAGCGTTTCCGTGCGTTGTCTAAGGAGTATGCGCAGTTAACGGATGCAACCAAATGTTTTCAGTTATGGCGCACTGTTCAGCAAGATATTGAGACGGCTGAAATATTATTGCATGATCCTGAAATGCGCGAGATGGCTCAGGACGAATTAAAAGAAGCGAAAAAGCGTAATGAGGAATTTGAACAACAATTACAGATTTTATTGTTACCAAAAGATCCCGATGATGAAAAAAATTGCTTTTTAGAAATTCGGGCCGGTACCGGTGGTGGTGAGGCGGCAATATTTGCCGGTGATCTTTTTAGAATGTATAGCCGCTATGCTGAATCCCGTCGCTGGCGGATTGAAGTTATGAATGCCAGTGAAGGAGAATACGGTGGTTACAAAGAAATTATCGCCAAAGTTTCTGGTGATAGTGTATATGGCCGCCTAAAGTTTGAGTCAGGGGGACATCGTGTCCAGCGCGTACCGGAGACTGAATCTCAAGGGCGTATTCATACTTCTGCTTGTACAGTAGCCATTTTGGCTGAAATTCCAGCAACAGAGCTACCGGATATCAATCCTAGTGACTTAAGAATTGATACTTTTCGTTCATCAGGCGCTGGCGGACAGCACGTTAATACCACTGACTCCGCGATCCGTATTACCCATATTCCAACCGGAATTGTGGTCGAGTGTCAGGATGAACGTTCTCAGCATAAAAATAAAGCCAAAGCGCTGTCGGTTTTAGCTGCCCGTATTCGTGCATCGGAAGTGCAGAAACGCCGTGAGGCAGAAGCATCTGAGCGCCGTAATTTACTCGGCTCAGGTGATCGTTCCGATAGGATCAGAACTTATAATTTTCCCCAAGGCCGCATTACTGATCATCGTATTAATTTAACTCTCTATCGTTTAGATGAGGTGATAGAGGGAAAATTAGATATGTTAATCCAACCGATTATTAACGAATATCAAGCAGATCAACTCTCTGCTTTATCAGAGCAGGATTAATGAATTATCAGCATTGGTTAGCTTATGCGGCTAATAAACTTTGCTATAGTGATAGTGCTAAACGTGATGCTGAAATTTTGTTGCAATATATAACCGGAAAAACATGGACTTTCCTTATTGCATTTGGCGAAACAGAATTAACCTTTAAGCAACAACAACAGCTTGAACATCTATTGGCTCGTCGGGCTAAGGGTGAGCCTATCGCCTATTTAGTAGAAGAAAAAGAGTTCTGGTCGTTACCAATGAAAGTTTCACCTGTTACGTTAATACCTCGTGCGGATACAGAGTGCTTAGTTGAGCGAGCATTACAATTATTACCAGAAAAGCGAGCAGTAAAAATATTAGATTTGGGGACGGGTACCGGTGCTGTGGCGTTAGCTTTAGCATCAGAGTGTCCACAAGCGCAGATAGTTGGTATCGATATTAGTGATGCTGCAATTACGCTAGCCCAACTTAATGCAGATAATTTGGTAATTAATAATGTCCAATTTTGCAAAAGTAATTGGTTTACTTCACTACCTATTCAGCAATTTGATATGATTGTCAGTAATCCACCTTATATTGATGAATGTGATCCACATTTACAACAAGGTGATGTGCGTTTTGAACCTAAAACAGCATTAATATCAGCTAATCATGGGTTGGCTGATATTCAATTGATAATTGAACAATCGCGTAACTATTTAGCTAATAAGGGATGGCTTTTACTCGAACACGGGTGGTTGCAGGGAAGGCAAGTAAGGAAGTTATTTTCCTGTCATCATTATCAACAGGTAGTAACTTTTCAGGATTATGGTGGTAATGATCGTATTACAGTAGGTCAATGGAAATGTGATGAAAACCATAGCTGATTTTGAATTTAATAAAGCACCACTGAGCGAAGGTATTATACTTGTTTCACGGATTATTCGGCCAGATTTTCCTGTTGAACAAGTCAATGCACAACTTAGGCTTCTGGTTGCCGAAGCAAGACAAACAATACAAGCTGATGATATAGAAATGCAAGTATCTATATTACTAAAGTTATTTTATCGAGACTGGCTTTTTAGCGGTGTAACGGGGGTTTATTCGCTTTCTGAGGCACTATGGCTGGATAAAGTGTTAATAGCAAGACAGGGGGCACCTGTTTCATTGGGGACGATTTTTTTGCATGTTGCCACTCAATTGCAGTTGCCGGTGATGCCGATTATTTTTCTGACTCAGCTTATTCTATGTGTTCGCCGAGAAGATGGTACTTATTGGTATATTAACCCGATAAATGGTGAAACGCTCACCGAGCAGATGCTTGATTTATGGGTCAAGGGAACAATTAGCCCTTTTGCTCATCTGACGCGAAAAGATATAGAAGAAACTGCGCATAGAATTATCATACGAAAAATGTTTGATACAATAAAAGCAGCGTTGATGGAAGAAAAAAAAATGGAACAAGCGCTAAGAGTTTGTGAAACATTATTAATTTTTGATCCGAAAGATCCTTATGAAATACGTGATAGAGGACTTATTTTTGCTCATCTTGAATGTAATCATGTTGCCATTTCTGATTTAAATTATTTTGTTGAGCAATGTCCAGAAGATCCTGTTTCTGAAATGATAAAAATGCAAATCTATTCAATAGAAGGGCAGCAGATTATATTGCATTGATCATTAAAAATTGTCACTAATTTGCTGTCATAGAAAGGGTAAAAGCATGCAATATAAAGTAGTCGCCATTGATGATATTAAAGTGGCAAATAATCTACCATTTGTATTATTTGGTGGTATGAATGTGCTTGAATCGCGCGATCTGGCAATGAAGATTTGCGAACATTATGTCACCGTAACAGACAAGCTTAACATTCCTTATGTTTTTAAGGCTTCCTTCGACAAAGCGAACCGTTCTTCGATTCATTCCTATCGCGGCCCTGGGCTTGAAGAAGGAATGAAAATTTTTCAAGAAATCAAACAAACATTTGGCGTTAAGGTAATTACAGATGTTCATGAGCCAGCGCAAGCGGCACTGGTTGCTGAGGTGGTTGACGTTATTCAACTACCGGCTTTTTTAGCCCGGCAAACTGACCTGGTTGAAGCGATGGCTAAAACCGGTGCAG
The DNA here is from genome assembly GCF_001640365.1 of Candidatus Arsenophonus triatominarum. Taxonomy (GTDB): domain Bacteria; phylum Pseudomonadota; class Gammaproteobacteria; order Enterobacterales; family Enterobacteriaceae; genus Arsenophonus; species Arsenophonus triatominarum. The sequence continues at coordinate 21,823 of NZ_LWMI01000010.1, forward strand.
TCATTAATGTTAAAAAACCCCAATTTATAAGCCCTGGACAAATGGGAAATATTGTTGAGAAATTTAAAGAAGCAGGTAATGAGAAAGTTATTCTCTGTGATCGTGGGGTAAACTTTGGTTATGATAATCTGGTTGTCGATATGTTAGGCTTCAATGTCATGATGAATGTATCAAAGGGTTCTCCGGTTATTTTTGACGTTACTCATGCATTGCAATGTCGTGATCCTTTTGGTTCTGCTTCCGGTGGTCGCCGTGCACAGGTTGCTGAGTTGGCGAGAGCGGGTATGGCAGTCGGTTTAGCGGGATTATTTCTGGAAGCACATCTTGATCCGGCTAACGCAAAATGTGATGGGCCATCGGCACTGCCATTAGCAAAATTAGTGCCTTTTCTTGAACAGGTTAAAGTTATCGATGATTTGGTGAAAAGTTTTGCCCAATTAGATACAGCTAATTAATTGTTATTTTATGCAGTTAAATGATGTTGTTACTATGTTTGGTGCTGATCTTCAGCGCCGCTATGGTGAAAAAATTCATAAGATCAGTTTGCATGGTGGTTTTAATTGCCCTAATCGTGATGGCTCCTTAGGACGTGGCGGCTGTACATTTTGCAATGTTGCCTCTTTTTCCGATGAGCAGCAACAGCAATTTTCCATCCAGCAACAGATTGCGCAAAAAGTAAAAAAAATCCATCGTGCTCAACGTTATCTGGCTTATTTTCAAGCTTATACCAATACTTATGCTGAAGTTTCAATTTTAAAGGCGTTATATCAACAGGCATTAAATCAGGCTAATATTGTTGGACTTTGTGTCGGTACGCGACCAGATTGTGTTTCGCAACCAGTATTGGATTTATTAGTAGAATATCAGCAGCAAGGATATGAAATCTGGTTGGAACTAGGTTTGCAAACATCCCATGATAAAACCCTAAAAAAGATCAATCGAGGCCATGATTTTGCCAGCTATCAAAAAATTGCTCAAATTGCCGGCAAAAAGGGATTAAATGTTTGTGTTCACCTAATTGTTGGCCTGCCAGGTGAAACAGCTAGGGAAAATCTGCAAACAATATTTCGTGTTATCGATACCGGTGTTGATGGTATTAAATTGCATCCATTACATATTGTTGATGGTAGTATAATGGCGAAAGCTTGGCGTGCGGGGCGTTTGTTATCACTTGAATTAACTGAGTACGTTGAAATGGCCGGAGAAATGATCCGTCATACACCAAAAAATATTATTTATCATCGTATTTGTGCCAATGCGCATCGGCCGACTTTACTCGCGCCAGATTGGTGTGCAAATCGTTGGTTAGGTATGAATGCATTATATCAATATCTCTGTCAGTATGGCGGCCAGGGTTCTACAATTTAAGTTTGTGGAGGGAACTAAAATAAGTTGTTGGCAGATATTTTATATGGCGGTGAGGGAGGGATTCGAACCCTCGATACGTTTTCACGTATACACACTTTCCAGGCGTGCTCCTTCAGCCACTCGGACACCTCACCGGTTATCATTCTAATATAGTAGGATACTAGAATGATGAGGCGCTACTATAGGAAAAAGCAGACTAACCGTCAATAATATATTGCAACTTTTGTCTCTTTTTGCAGTTATAGCTAGGCGACTTAATTTTGATTACAGCATATGTATTAAAAACAGGTCATCGATAGTGCATCCTGTTTCCATCTTTTTACGTTTAGCTTGAGACCATTTATGTTCTATAGGATTTAAATCTGGTGAATACACAGGCAAATATTCTATCTGGTGTCCTGCGTTTATAATTGCCTGTTCAATATTCTTACCTTTGTGAAAGCTAGCGTTGTCCATAAAAATAACAGAATTTTCAGGAAGTTCTGGGAGCAATATTTTTGTGATCCAAACATAAAAAACATCACGGTTAATATTGCAATCAAATAATCCGATAGCAAAAAGGGTTGTTCCCAATAAAGCGCCAATAACATTTGTTCTTCCCTTAGCACCCCAGTTTTTCAGGCCAAAACAACGGTGACCTTTTGGGGAATAGCCGTGAGTTCGTGGAGTGTCATGTGAAAAACCACTTTCATCAATAAAAACAACAGATTTATCTTTTTTTTCATACTGTTGTCTTTTTTGCTGATGTGCCAGCCTGTCGCTTTCGTTGGTTTTTGGATGGAATAGAGTTTTTTTTATAGGTTAATCCCAGCTTTTTAAGGGATTGCCAAATAGTCTTTTTACAAACACCGAATCGCTCTGCCCGTTCCTTTTGGTAAGCATCTGGATACTGTTCCACATCTTTTGCTAAAGCATTTTTATCTAGCTTCCTCTTACGTGGCGTTGAATTTTTTGGCTCTGGTCGTTTAAGCCAACGTACTAAAGACGCTTTTCCAATACGGAATTGTTTCGCAGTTTCTCGAATTGTTAAACCTTCGGCTTTCCTTACAGATATTACTTTACGTCGAAAATCAATTGTATAACTCATAACACACCTTGTAATCAAAATTAAGTCGCCTAGCTATAACAAGATAAATAAAGAACAATCTATTGAAAATATATTCGATATTACCATCAAGGTTTTATTGTCCTTACTAATAAGTAAAATTATTAAATGCATAGCATAAGTTGGAAAAAATAATGAATGAATTTTCCGTGATTTGCCGAATACTATGAACACTATTTTATCGTTCCCCAGATGATCCCGTTACTAAACCTTTATTTGAATTGATTAGTCAAAATCAATTGGAATTGTCTTGGCCTTTAAAACAAGATGAATTATTAACTCAATTAGCCGCTAGTAGCCAGGATTTAGCGTTAGTAATTAAAGATTTTGAGCAATTGTTTCTTGATCCTACCTCAGCTATTGCTAACGGCATTAGTCAATAAGCGTGTTGCTTAATAGTGAAATAAGGGTATTTCGGTGATTGAAGTAAATTTTAGGCTGTTCTGAGATGGAAATTCCAAAGACCGGCACTAAGGAGTAAAAAGGTATCATCAATAAAGGGTCTACGATTCCGTAAAATTTGGGTCATACAACCGAGGCGCTTGATACCCGCGATGGCGTGTTCAACCGTAATACGGATGCCCGAGATTATTTTATTTTCTTGTTTTTGTTCAGGCGATAAAGGTCTTTTTCGAGTTCCTTTTTTTGGGATTTGTGTATTAGGATGCTGTTTATCTATACCTTGAAAACCGGTATCGGCCCAGATGGTTACCTCAGGGGGAATATGGCGAATTATATCGACTTTATCGAGTAAGCGTTTATCGTGACGGCGCCCATTTTTGATCATGGGGATAAATCCAATTTTCCTCGTTTCGTCAGTCATAATAAGCCCTTTTCGAGTGGTCTGTCTTTTCTTTCCCGAATACATTTTTTTTCGCCGACGCAGATTCTTAGGCTTTTGGACAGGTCGCTCTGTCCCATCAATAAAGACGTCTTTAACTCCAGGAAAGGCGCGAAAAAATTCCTCAGCAGAGCGAATTTGACGAGCGGGCAAAACACATTCTCGCCCCAAGGTCATCTCTAAAACCGGCAATAATATTTTTACCCAGCGACATACCCGTGTTCTATCTAAACCAAAAAGAAGTCCTTGCAAATCATAAGTCGGATAACATTTTAAATACAATAAAATAAAAAGCAGTTTATCTAATGGGGTTGGGATAAATCCTTTCTGCCCTGCACCCATTTGCCGCTCGTGATCTTTTCGATTCTTTTTCCGATAAATCAAATAACAAGCTGAAAATTCAGCGGCTAAATTTTTCAATTCTTCGACTGATAATCCAATGATTGCTTTACATAAACGATTATCTCGTAACAACCGCTCTTTGTTGATCATTTCAAACCGTTATTTTCTAAGTTAAACCTCTTTTTATTGTCTATAGCGTGACAAAAAATGCAAGTCTCTATTCAGCAACTATTTTAATATAGTGAAATATCAGCAACGGCAATTAATTAATTTTTAGTGGCAAATGGAATACCATTATCAGCGGAAAAGGCTGATCGTTTTGCTGCTTTATTATTGGCAGCATCTTGGTTGGAAGATATAGCTAGGCGACTTAATTTTGATTACAAGGTGTGTTATGAGTTATACAATTGATTTTCGACGTAAAGTAATATCTGTAAGGAAAGCCGAAGGTTTAACAATTCGAGAAACTGCGAAACAATTCCGTATTGGAAAAGCGTCTTTAGTACGTTGGCTTAAACGACCAGAGCCAAAAAATTCAACGCCACGTAAGAGGAAGCTCGATAAAAATGCTTTAGCAAAAGATGTGGAACAGTATCCAGATGCTTACCAAAAGGAACGGGCAGAGCGATTCGGTGTTTGTAAAAAGACTATTTGGCAATCCCTTAAAAAGCTGGGATTAACCTATAAAAAAAACTCTATTCCATCCAAAAACCAACGAAAGCGACAGGCTGGCACATCAGCAAAAAAGACAACAGTATGAAAAAAAAGATAAATCTGTTGTTTTTATTGATGAAAGTGGTTTTTCACATGACACTCCACGAACTCACGGCTATTCCCCAAAAGGTCACCGTTGTTTTGGCCTGAAAAACTGGGGTGCTAAGGGAAGAACAAATGTTATTGGCGCTTTATTGGGAACAACCCTTTTTGCTATCGGATTATTTGATTGCAATATTAATCGTGATGTTTTTTATGTTTGGATCACAAAAATATTGCTCCCAGAACTTCCTGAAAATTCTGTTATTTTTATGGACAACGCTAGCTTTCACAAAGGTAAGAATATTGAACAGGCAATTATAAACGCAGGACACCAGATAGAATATTTGCCTGTGTATTCACCAGATTTAAATCCTATAGAACATAAATGGTCTCAAGCTAAACGTAAAAAGATGGAAACAGGATGCACTATCGATGACCTGTTTTTAATACATATGCTGTAATCAAAATTAAGTCGCCTAGCTATAATGCGGCGCAGGATCCGCTATTAACACAAATTCAGTTATTTGATCAGTTTATTTTACCTGCGAGTGAATCATTTTTTAGCCAAGTGGAAACCCATGCAGTGAGTGATTTTTATCCTACACGAGTTTCGCACAGGAATATAAAATTCCAGAAATGGCTTAAAAGCAATGGCTAATTTGCAAGTTACTAAAACGTATAAATTTGTTTAAATTACAATAAGTTGCTTTTAATTTATAAGATTTTGTCTATTTATATATTATGCTGAATTAAACTTAAAAATAGAGCGTTTTTTTATTGGTGCGAAACTCGTGTGATAAAGATTCTGATGGAAAAACAAAAAACACGCACTTTTCCGAAATGCTCGCTCTTGCTAAAAAAAGAGGGATCATATCAGAAGCGGTAGTGATGGATGCCTGGTATTCTAGCCTGGATAATCTGAAATCAATTCGCTCTCATGGTTGGGTCTGGGTAACCACGCTGAGGAAAAACAGGATTGTTAACCATAACAAACAACTGAACAAGTTAGACATCTCAGAAAAAGGAACTCCAATACATTTACGAGGCTACGGTTGGGTGACTGTTTTCAAATTTACAGCCAAAAACCATAGTAACAAACAAAGATAATCCCACCCTTGAATACGTCAAATCTATCATGGATGCCCGTTGGTCTGTTGAAGTTTATCATCGAGAAGTTAAACAAAATTGTGGTATTGAACGCTGTCAGGCTCGCACGAGTCGGGCGCAAAGAAATCATATTTTTCTCGCTATTTCTGCGTGGTTTGAACAACATAAACGTCGTATCTCTGAAAAAATAACCCTTTATCAACAAAATTGGGACGTAATCAAAAATGCTATTACTGAGCACATCCGTGTTTTATTAACGTACCCAAATTAGTTTTGTGCGAAACTCGTGATGATGTTAATTAAAACCGGTAACGCTCTTTTTTAAATCAGAATTGTCAGGTTAAGTTAAGACTAAAACAAATAATGACCGATTTTTATCTGCTAGTTTAGCAAAAATAGTTATTCTAATTCATGGTCATGCTTACGGCTCGCTGATACACTTTATCAATCTATTATGGCCATCATTAATAAAGATATTGCATGAATTTACTAAAATCGTTAGCAGCGATAAGCTCTATGACTATGTTTTCCCGTATCTTAGGATTTATTCGTGATGCGATTCTCGCGCGTTTTTTTGGTGCTGGAGCGGCGACAGACGCTTTTTTTGTTGCTTTTCGATTACCGAATCTTTTGCGCCGAATTTTTGCCGAAGGCGCATTTTCCCAAGCATTTGTCCCCATTTTAGCAGAATATAAAAATCAGCAAGGTGACGAGGCTACTCGCACTTTTATTGCGTATGTTTCCGGTTTATTAACATTGATTTTGGCCATCGTTACATTGGCAGGAATATTAGCGGCACCATGGATTATTTATATTACGGCACACGGTTTTACTGATACACCGGATAAATTTGATTTAACAGTTCGTTTATTGAGAATCACTTTTCCTTATATTTTATTGATCTCTTTAGTATCGTTGGCTGGTGCTATTTTAAATACTTGGAACCGTTTTTCTGTTCCTGCTTTTGCGCCTACTTTACTTAATATCAGTATGATTATGTCAGTACTGTTGTTGGCATCATATTGTGAACCACCTATTATAGCGTTAGCGTGGGGAGTTTTTGCCGGTGGTATTTTACAGTTGCTGTATCAATTACCTTATTTACAAAAAATTGGCATGTTAGTTTTACCGCGTATCTCTTTTCGTAATAGCGGTGTGTGGCGAGTATTGAAGTTAATGGGGCCGGCGATTATTGGTGTTTCTGTAAGCCAGATTTCATTAATTATTAATACTATTTTTGCCTCATTTTTACAATCAGGCTCTGTCTCGTGGATGTATTATGCTGACCGATTGATGGAGCTCCCTACCGGTATTTTAGGGGTGGCACTTGGTACTATCTTATTACCTTCTCTGGCGAAGAGTTTTTCAACCGGTGATCATAAAGAATATCAGCGCCTAATGGACTGGGGGTTACGGCTTTGCTTTTTATTAGCGCTACCATGTGCGATTGCACTGGCTATTTTAGCCGAACCGTTGACAGTGGCGCTTTTTCAGTATGGCAATTTTACCGCCTACGATGCGGTAATGACTCAACGGGCATTAATTGCTTACTGTGTCGGCTTAATGGGGTTAATTGTAGTTAAGGTATTAGCTCCAGGTTTCTATTCGAGACAAGATATTAAAACACCGGTTAAAATCGCGATTATTACCTTAATTTTGACACAATTAATGAACCTTGCCTTTATTGGTTCGCTAAAACATGCTGGATTGGCCTTATCAATTGGCTTAGCGGCATGCTTTAATGCTTTGATGCTGTATTGGCAGTTACGTCACCAGGCAATTTTTTCCCCCTTAGCTGGTTGGGGAAAATTTTTGCTCAAGTTAATCGCCGCTTTAATTGTTATGGTAGCGGTATTGTTGTTGGTATTAAATTTTATGCCGCCATGGGAGCAGGGAAACATGCTGATGCGGATCACGCGGTTGTTATTGGTGGTTTTTGCCGGTGCAATGAGTTACTTTGCTGCGTTATTTATTTTTGGTTTTCGTTTGCGAGATTTTTCACTGCGGGCTATTTAGACAAATAAATTTGGTTAAGTGATCACTTGTTGGATGAAAAGCGTAAACGCGCTTTTTCATTACCAATCGAAGCAAGCTGACTGACTTTACAATTTGAAAACGGTATTGGGGATAAACAGAATTGGTGCGTCCGAGTGGACTCGAACCACCGACCCCCACCATGTCAAGGTGGTGCTCTAACCAACTGAGCTACGGACGCAATAAAAATTACTATGGCAATAATGTGGAAACGAATATTAACGGGCAGTTGCCATTCTGGCAAGGGAAAAAATACAATTTTACGTCTAACTGCTCGTATTTAATGCTATTTAACCTGAGTTCGGGATAAGCATTATCAATTATGCTTGAAGATATGTTCCTGCCACAGGTATCTTTGGTTTAGATGGAATTAAACAATATGCAACCAGCCCGGCTAATAAATTCACTACAAAGTTAGCAGGAGAGCGGTGCCGCGTATGCGCTATCTGACAAAGATTTTTTAACTCATCAAATACCGTTTCGATGACAGAACGATGACGCAAGATGGCTTTGTCGAAACAAGTCTGTTTATAGTAGCTCAGACTTAATCTGACAGTTACCGGTTATTTATACAGTACCTGTCAGGTTAAATTTGATTTAAATCTTTCTCTCTCCAAAGTTGTTTTCCATCGTGTAAAGTTGCCATAGGAGTTCGACCGCAACACATTTTTCCTTGATGAGTGCGTTGGTTATTATATTCCGCTAACCATTTATCTAAATCAGCTTGTAATTCATTTAAAGCCCTATAGATTTTCTTACGAAAAGCCACCTGATAGAACTCTTGTAATACAGTTTTATGAAAGCGTTCACAAATCCCATTAGTTTGAGGTGAACGAGCTTTAGTTTTTGTATGATCAATATCATTGATAGCGAGATAAAGTTGATAATCGTGATGTTCAACTTTACCACAATACTCACTGCCTCTGTCCGTCAGTATACGTAACACTGGTAACCCATGCTAGGAATAAAAAGGGAGAACCTTGTCATTTAATAAATCTGCCGCCGTTATCGCGCTTTTTGTTGTGTAAAGCTTACAATGAACGACTTTACTGTAAGTATCAATGTAAGTTTGTTGATAAACACGACCAACTCCTTTTAAATGACCGACATAAAAAGTATCTTGTGAACCCAGATAACCTGCGCTGTTTCAATCTCACCACAGGCTTCATCATCTTGCGCTTTCTTTTCTAGAACACTGATTTGTGATTCTGACAGGATAATTCCTTCTGTTGCGATTTTATCTTCAAGCGCTTTTAGGCGTTTTGTAAAATTTTCGAGATTATGGCGCAGCCAAATAGAGCGAACGCCACTCCCCGAAACAAAAATGCCTTTTTTTCTTAGTTCATTACTACTGCGGTGTTGATCGTGTGCAGGGTATTCAATCGCATACTCGACTACAGCGCTTTCAATCTGTTCATCTACTCTATTTTTTACGTTAGGCACCCGTCGATTTTGATTAATTAAAGCGTCTATCCCACCATCGTTAACAAGTTCCTGGTAGCGATAAAACGTATCTCGGGATACCCCCATAATCTTACAGGCTTTTGAGACGTTATTAAGCTCTTCAGCGAGGTTAAGTAACCCGACTTTATGTTTGTGATAGGATTATTTGTTTGATACATAGAATTACCTTTTATTTAATTATCTAATGATGTTAATTAAAACCGGTAACGCTCTTTTTTAAATCAGAATTGTCGGATTAAGTTAAGACTAATACAACATTTTCAGCTCTACATTGGCTCTGACGAAATCCCATGCGTAAACGACGCTCTGCATGCTGGTATAGCTAGGCGACTTAATTTTGATTACAGCATATGTATTAAAAACAGGTCATCGATAGTGCATCCTGTTTCCATCTTTTTACGTTTAGCTTGAGACCATTTATGTTCTATAGGATTTAAATCTGGTGAATACACAGGCAAATATTCTATCTGGTGTCCTGCGTTTATAATTGCCTGTTCAATATTCTTACCTTTGTGAAAGCTAGCGTTGTCCATAAAAATAACAGAATTTTCAGGAAGTTCTGGGAGCAATATTTTTGTGATCCAAACATAAAAAACATCACGATTAATATTGCAATCAAATAATCCGATAGCAAAAAGGGTTGTTCCCAATAAAGCGCCAATAACATTTGTTCTTCCCTTAGCACCCCAGTTTTTCAGGCCAAAACAACGGTGACCTTTTGGGGAATAGCCGTGAGTTCGTGGAGTGTCATGTGAAAAACCACTTTCATCAATAAAAACAACAGATTTATCTTTTTTTTCATACTGTTGTCTTTTTTGCTGATGTGCCAGCCTGTCGCTTTCGTTGGTTTTTGGATGGAATAGAGTTTTTTTTATAGGTTAATCCCAGCTTTTTAAGGGATTGCCAAATAGTCTTTTTACAAACACCGAATCGCTCTGCCCGTTCCTTTTGGTAAGCATCTGGATACTGTTCCACATCTTTTGCTAAAGCATTTTTATCGAGCTTCCTCTTACGTGGCGTTGAATTTTTTGGCTCTGGTCGTTTAAGCCAACGTACTAAAGACGCTTTTCCAATACGGAATTGTTTCGCAGTTTCTCGAATTGTTAAACCTTCGGCTTTCCTTACAGATATTACTTTACGTCGAAAATCAATTGTATAACTCATAACACACCTTGTAATCAAAATTAAGTCGCCTAGCTATATTATATTCCGCTAACCATTTATCTAAATCAGCTTGTAATTCATTTAAAGCCCTATAGATTTTCTTACGAAAAGCCACCTGATAGAACTCTTGTAATACAGTTTTATGAAAGCGTTCACAAATCCCATTGGTTTGAGGTGAACGAGCTTTAGTTTTTGTATGATCAATATCGTTGATAGCGAGATAAAGTTGATAATCGTGATGTTCAACTTTACCACAATACTCACTGCCTCTGTCCGTCAGTATACGTAAAATAGGTAATCCATGCTGGGTGTAAAAAGGCAGAACCTTGTCATTTAATAAATCTGCCGCCGTTATCCCGCTTTTTGTTGTGTAAAGCTTACAATGAACGACTTTACTGTAAGTATCAATGTAAGTCTGTTGATAAACACGACCAACGCCTTTTAAATGACCGCCATAAAAAGTGTCCTGTGACCCCAAATAACCCGGATATGCTGTTTCGATCTCACCATTGGCCTCATCGTCCTGTGCTTTTTTTTCAAGTGCGCTGATTTATGATTCTGACAGGATAATCCCTTCTGTCGCGATTTTATCTTCTAGCGCCTTTAGACGTTTTTTAAAATTTTCAAGATGATGACGTAGCCAAATAGAACGAACACCACTTCCCGAAACAAAAATTCCTTTTTTTCTTAGTTCATTATTACTGCGGTGTTGTCCGTGTGCAGGGTATTCAATCGCATACTCAACTACAGCGCTTTCAATCTGTTCATCTACTCTATTTTTTACGTTAGGTACCCGTCGATTTTGATTAATTAAGGCATCGATCCCACCATCGTTAACAAGTTCTTGATAGCGATAGAAAGTATCTCAGGATCACCCATAATCTTACAGGCTTTTGATACGTTATGAAGCTCTTCAGCAAGGTTAAGTAACCCGACTTTATGTTTGATGATAGGATTATTTGTTTGATACATAGAATTACCTTTTATTTTATTATCTAATGATGTTAATTAAAACCGGTAACTCTCTTTTTTAAATCAGAATTATCAGATTAAGTTAAGACTAATACACAACCGTTATTCAGCAAGACTTCATGCATTTTTTTTGGCTCGAAGTCTTTACAAAAATCATCCATCAGGCAATAAAGTTCAGTAAGATTTTCCATCATTGTTACTCTTTAACCAGATTGTTAGAGTATTTTAACGAAATATGCGCATTCAACTATTTGAATAGCAAGACTTTCACTTTATTTCTTATCCCGAACTCAGGTTATTTAGCATAAAAGCGCAATTTTTCATTTTTTATATCTTATACCCGTTTGACAACATAGCTTCGAGTGGAATGTCGTAATACAAATTCATTTGGCTGACGTTGAAGCCATAATATGTGAGAAAATATCATGATAGCTGATGCCGTTAAGCCAATAATAAAACCGATCCAAAAACCTTTTGGTCCCAGATGCGGCACGATAAAGTCAGTTAAACCAAGTAGATAACCTGTTGGTAGGCCGAGCAGCCAGTAAGCAATGAAAGTGATAAAGAAAATTGAATGGGTATCTTTATAACCGCGTAATATACCGGCGCCAATGACTTGAATAGCATCGGAAATCTGATAGATAGCAGCGAATAACATCAATTGTGATGCCAATAGGACGACTTCCGGATTGCGATTATACATTAATGCGATCTGCTCTCTAAGTGACGCTGTCACAATTTCGGTGCAGCAAGCTACCGTTAAATCTACTATAATGCTGGCATAGGCGGATATTTTTGCCTTTTCTGTTGAAGTACTGCCTAAATTATAACCGACCCGGATCGTTGCTGCAATACCAAGAGAAATAGGAAACATAAACATTAACGAACTAAAATTTAACGCTACCTGGTGTCCTGCGACAGCGATAATGCCTAATGGCGCGATCAGTAAGGCGACAATAGCAAACAGAGTCACTTCGAAGAAATAGGCTAGACCAATAGGTAAACCTAACGCGAACAAGCGTCTTAATAAAGAGAAGTCAGGTAATACAAACTGTTTATTAGCACGGATGTCACGTTGTGAAGGAGTATGGCGTATATACCAGCGCATCAAAAGAAACATACACGAGTTTCGCACAGGCATATAAAATGTATTAGTCTTAACTTAATCTGATAATTCTGATTTAAAAAAGAGAGTTACCGGTTTTAATTAACATCATTAGATAATAAAATAAAAGGTAATTCTATGTATCAAACAAATAATCCTATCATCAAAGGTTACTTAACCTCGCTGAAGAACTTCATAACGTCTCAAAAGCCTGTAAGATTATGGGGGTATCCCGAGATACGTTTTATCGCTACCAGGAACTTGTTAACGATGGTGGGATAGACGCTTTAATTAATCAAAATCGACGGGTGCCTAACGTAAAAAATAGAGTAGATGAACAGATTGAAAGCGCTGTAGTTGAGTATGCGATTGAATACCCTGCACACGGTCAACACCGCAGTAGTAATGAACTAAGAAAAAAAGGCATTTTTGTTTCGGGGAGTGGCGTTCGCTCTATTTGGCTGCGCCATAATCTCGAAAATTTTACAAAACGCCTAAAAGCGCTTGAAGATAAAATCGCAACAGAAGGAATTATCCTGTCAGAATCACAAATCAGTGCTCTAGAAAAAAAAGCACAGGATGATGAGGCCAATGGTGAGATTGAAACAGCGCATCCAGGTTATCTGGGTTCACAAGATACTTTTTATGTCGGTCATTTAAAAGGCGTTGGTCGTGTTTATCAACAAACTTATATTGATACTTACAGTAAAGTCGTTCATTGTAAGCTTTACACAACAAAAAGCGCGATAACGGCGGCAGATTTATTAAATGACAGGGTTCTCCCTTTTTATTCCCGGCATGGGTTACCGGTGTTACGTATACTGACGGACAGAGGCAGTGAGTATTGTGGTAAAGTTGAACATCACGATTATCAACTTTATCTCGCTATCAATGATATTGATCATACAAAAACTAAAGCTCGTTCACCTCAAACTAATGGGATTTGTGAACGCTTTCATAAAACTGTATTACAAGAGTTCTATCAGGTGGCTTTTCGTAAGAAAATCTATAGGGCTTTAGATGAATTACAAGCTGATTTAGATAAATGGTTAGCGGAATATAATAACCAACGCACTCATCAAGGAAAAATGTGTTGCGGTCGAACTCCTATGGCAACTTTACACGATGGAAAACAACTTTGGAGAGAGAAAGATTTAAATCAAATTTAACCTGACAGGTACTGTATAAATAACCGGTAACTGTCAGATCAAGTCTGAGCTACTACATGGCGATTAGTTCAACCTTCTATAGACAAAAAAAGCCCTTGGGTACTAATTGCCGATGATAGATTGATTGCCAAAACACGTAGTAAAAAAATAGAGATGGTCCATTATCAATATTCAGGTAATGAACATGATGTTATTGCTGGCATAGGTTTAGTTAATTTACTTTGGCATAATCTAACAACTGTTGACTCAATTCCTATTGATTATCGTATTTATGATAAAGATTCTGATGGAAAAACAAAAAACACGCACTTTTCCGAAATGCTCGCTCTTGCTAAAAAAAGAGGGATCATACCAGAAGCGGTAGTGATGGATGCCTGGTATTCTAGCCTGGATAATCTGAAATCAATTCGCTCTCATGGTTGGGTCTGGGTAACCACGCGGAGGAAAAACAGGATTGTTAACCATAACAAACAACTGAACAAGTTAGACATCTCAGAAGAAGGAACTCCAATACACTTACGAGGCTACGGTTGGGTGACTGTTTTCAAATTTACAGCCAAAAACGGCCGTATTGATTACATAGTAACAAATAAAGACAATCCCACCCGTCAATACGTCAAATCTATCATGGATGCCCGTTGGTCTGTTGAAGTTTATCATCGAGAAGTTAAACAAAATTGTGGTATTGAACGCTGTCAGGCTCGCACGAGCCGAGCGCAAAGAAATCATATTTTTCTCGTTATTTCTGCGTGGTTTGAACAACATAAACGTCGTATATCTGAAAAAATAACCCTTTATCAACAAAATTGGGACGTAATCAAAAATGCTATTACTGAGCACATCCGTGTTTTATTAGCGTACACAAATTAGTTTTGTGCGAAACTCGTGAAAAAGAAAGCTAGCCATAAGCCTTGTTGTATATGATTGCCGATAACTTGACGTCGGCCTGAACCATTTAATTGCTGCGCTACCACTGGTGTAAAGCCATTAATAAGCCGTGGCCAAACAAAATAGCAGGTAACCAGATAGACGTTCTTACCGCAACTGTTGACATATCTATTTCACTGACTTTGCCTGCCATTACTGTATCGACAAAACCCATTGAGGTTTGTGAGAATTGAGCAAGAATAATCGGAATACCTAATACTAATAGGCTGTGTGCCTCTTTAAAATATTTATTCACCCACCATATACCTTATTGAAAATGAATAGAAAACGGAAAAGGAATTGAACCCTTTAAAATTTGCTTATTGTATCGATTTGGTGAAGTTAGCTATAAATAGATACGAGTTTCGCACCAATAAAAAAACGCTCTATTTTTAAGTTTAATTCAGCATAATATATAAATAGACAAAATCTTATAAATTAAAAGCAACTTATTGTAATTTAAACAAATTTATACGTTTTAGTAACTTGCAAATTAACCATTGCTTTTAAGCCATTTCTGGAATTTTATATGCCTGTGCGAAATTCGTGATAGAATAGAAAGCTGCCATATTTATTGTTTCTAGAGTGCTTATCTAGCATAACTAGCGTAGAATGAGTTTTTATCTTTTATTAAAATTGGAAACTCAATATATGTATACAGGCATTGTGAAAGGTAAAGGAACACTAGTTGCTGTGGAAGATAGCGTTAATTTTCGTACTTATACTGTCCAATTCCCCACTGGATTACTCGCAGGTTTAGAAACAGGTGCTTCTGTTGCTAATAATGGATGCTGTTTAACTGTTACCCATATTGATGGCGATAAGGTGAGTTTTGATTTAATGAAGGAGACTTTGCGACTGACAAACTTAGGCAGTTTAAAATTAGGCGATATGATTAATTTAGAAAGATCAGCAAAATATGGTGATGAAATTGGTGGTCATGTTATGTCGGGTCACATTATTACTACTGCCGAAGTAGCCAAAATTTTTAAAGCTGAAAATAATCTCCAAATTTGGTTTTATGTGCATGATAAACAATTAATGAAATATATTTTGCATAAGGGCTTTATTGGCGTTGATGGAATTAGCTTAACAGTAGGAGATGTGGTCAATAATCGTTTTTGCGTCCATCTGATCCCAGAAACCATTGCGCGCACCACAATTGTAGAAAAGCGTCTTGGAGAAAAGGTTAATATTGAAATTGATGCCCATACCCAAGCAGTAGTTGATACTGTTGAACGAGTGATGGCACAAAAAATATAATCATAGAGCGTGTTTTAAATAGTCGTCACGCTATTTTAATTAGGTTAAGTAATAGCTAAAAGAAGAAACAGGATTTGATAAACAATCGACCAAGGTTTCTTCTTACTTTGTAGTAGCTCAGACTTGATCTGATAGTTACCGGTTATTTATACAGTATCTGTCAGGTTAAATTTGATTTAAATCTTTTTTTCTCCAAAGTTGTTTTCCCTCGTATAAAGTTGCCATAGGAGTTCGACCGCAACACATTTTTCCTTGAATAAGTGCGTTGGTTATTGTATTCGTCTAACCATTTGTCTAAATCAGCTTGTAATTCGGCTAATTTACCGAAGATTTTCTTACGAAAAGCCACCTGATAGAACTCTTGTAATACAGTTTTATGAAAGCGTTCACAAATCCCATTGGTTTGAGGTGAACGAGCTTTAGTTTTTGTATGATCAATATCGCTGATAGCGAGATAAAGTTGATAATCGTGATGCTCAACTTTACCACAATACTCACTGCCTCTGTCCGTTAGTATACGTAAAATAGGTAATCCATGCTGGGTGTAAAAAGGCAGAACCTTGTCATTTAATAAATTTGCCGCCGTTATCCCGCTTTTTGTTGTGTAAAGCTTACAATGAACGACTTTACTGTAAGTATCAATGTAAGTCTGTTGATAAACACGACCAACGCCTTTTAAATGACCGCCATAAAAAGTGTCCTGTGACCCCAAATAACCCTGATATGCTGTTTCGATCTCACCATTGGCCTCATCATCCTGTGCTTTTTTTTCGAGTGCGCTGATTTGTGATTCTGACAGGATAATCCCTTCTGTCGCTATTTTATCTTCTAGCGCCTTTAGACGTTTTTTAAAATTTTCAAGATGATGACGTAGCCAAATAGAACGAACACCACTTCCCGAAACAAAAATTCCTTTTTTTCTTAGTTCATTACTACTGCGGTGTTGTCCGTGTGCAGGGTATTCAATCGCATACTCAACTACAGCGCTTTCAATCTGTTCATCTACTCTATTTTTTACGTTAGGTACTCGTCGATTTTGATTAATTAAGGCATCGATCCCACCATCGTTAACAAGTTCTTGATAGCGATAGAAGTATCTCGGGATACACCCATAATCTTACAGGCTTTTGATACGTTATGAAGCTCTTCAGCAAGGTTAAGTAACCCGACTTTATGTTTGATGATAGGATTATTTGTTTGATACATAGAATTACCTTTTATTTTATTATCTAATGATGTTAATTAAAACCGGTAACTCTCTTTTTTAAATCAGAATTGTTAGATTAAGTTAAGACTAATGCAAATGATGACACTGGTTGTTTTGTTTCATCAACTCCGATTCAGCCAATTCAAGGTATTTTATCTCTATCATGTCCGTTTATATCTCAGGAAGGAATTTCCTAACTTGCCATCATATTCACGCTGCGTAGAGTTACTTCCGCGCAGTGCCTTAGCTTTAACGGCACTGTTTGAGTCAATTAAGGGAAAGTGCACGGTTCTGTCGGTTGCCGATTCTACTCCGATAGTTGTGTGTGATAACTTACGGATTCGTCGGCATAAAGTCTTCGATGGGATAGCTGAACGAGGAAAAACCTCAACAGGTTGGTTCTTTGGTTTCAAACTTTAAGCATGTTGCTCAATAGTGAAATAAAGTTGCTTAAAATAAAAACAAGTTAGATACATCTAAAAAATACAAAAATAGTTTATTTTTTAATCTTACATAGGTTATTTTTAATGCAAAAATTGATGATTTTATCATCATCGGCTGGTTTTTTTGTAAGTCATCATTAATTTTGCTATTGAGCAACAGGCTTTTTATATAAGTATCAATCATTTGGGGGAAATACTCAGTTTTCGACTTACACCAGGAAACACAGATGATCGGAAACCATTACCTGAGCTGATAAAAGATCTTTCTGGTTGTTTGTATGCGGATAAAGGGTATTTATCGGCTTCACTGAAACAGCAACTGAAAACAATGGGAATTAACCTTATAACGAATATCAAGCACGAGTTTCGCACAAACCTAATTTGGGTATACTAATAATCCCCTGATCTGCTCAGCAATAGCATTTTTGATTACATGCCAATTTTGTTGATAAAGAGTTATTTTTTCAGATATACGGCGTTTATGTTGTTCAAACCACGCAGAAATTGCGAGAAAAATATGATTTCTTTGCACCCGACTCGTGCGAGCCTGACAGCGTTCAATACCACAATTTTTTTAACTTCTAGATGATAAACTTCAACAGACCAACGGGCATCCATGATAGATTTGACGTATTGACGGGTGGGATTGTCTTTGTTTGTTACTAAGTAATCAATACGGCCGTTTTTGGCTGTAAATTTGAAAACAGTCACTCAACCGTAGCGTAAGTGTATTGGAGTTCCTTCTTCTGAGATGTCTAACTTGTTCAGTTGTTTGTTATGGTTAACAATCCTGTTTTTCCTCCGCGTGGTTACCTAGACCCAACCATGAGAGCGAATTGATTTCAGATTATCCAGGCTAGAATACCAGGCATCCATCACTACCGATCCCTCTTTTTTTAGCAAGAGCAAGCATTTCGGAAAAGTGCGTGTTTTTTGTTTTTCCATCAGAATCTTTATCATAAATACGATAATCAATAGGAATTGATTCAACAGTTGTTAGATTATGCCAACGTAAATTAACTAAACCTATGCCAGCAATAACATCATGTTCATTACCTGAATATTGATAATGAACCATCTCTATTTTTTTACTACGTGTTTTGGTAATCAATGTATCATCGGCAATTAGTACGCAAGGGCTTTTTTTGTCTATAGAAGGTTGAACTAATCGCCATAGGTCTTTAGGTCGAAAACATCTACTTTTTAGCCATCGACTAATACACGAGTTTCGCACTGACAAATAAACAAGTTATTTTTAAGTTCAATTCAACATAATATATAATTCGCAAAAATTGTTAATTCAAATATAACTTATTGAAATAAATATATATTTTATATTATTTAGTATCTTGCGGATAAAACATTATTTTAGCTATTTTTAGAACTTTATATGTCTGTGCGAAACTCGTGTAATAGTGTCATGAGATAAAGGCGATGGGCTTACTTCTGATAACGCCAAACCAGAGTATCAATGCATGGATAACCGGACAAAATATGAACACCCTAATTTTTTCTTGTTTTGAACTTTATACTTTTTTTTTGGAGATTGCGAAACTCGTGGTGAATTTATTAGCCGGGCGGGTTGCATATTGTTTAATTCCATCTAAACCAAAGATACCTGTGGCAGGAACATCTCTTCAAGTATAATTGATAATGCTTATCCCGAACTCAGGTTAATATTACACGAGTTTCGCACAGGCATATAAAATTCCAGAAATGGCTTAAAAGCAATGGTTAATTTGCAAGTCACTAAAACGTATAAATTTGTTTAAATTACAATAAGTTGCTTTTAATTTATAAGATTTTATCTATTTATATATTATGCTGAATTAAACTTAAAAATAGAGCGTTTTTTATTGGTGCGAAACTCGTGTATTAGATTTTTATCGCCATTTTTCTGATATCGAACTTTTTATTCAGCAGGAAGTTTATAATGGTGTATGGGAGGCATTAGTCGATGGCCGAGTGGATATAGCAATTGGTGCAACCCGTGCGTCACCGATTGGCGATAGATATAGTTTTCGTGATATGGGATTTATGCCTTGGTCATGTGTTGTCAGTATCAATCATCCTTTAGCACAAATGAGCGGGCTAATTAGCGATCAACAATTACGTCTCTACCCCAGTTTATGTTTAGAAGATACCTCTCGCTACTTACCCACGAGTTTCGCACCAATAAAAAACGCTCTATTTTTAAGTTTAATTCAGCATAATATATAAATAGACAAAATCTTATAAATTAAAAGCAACTTATTGTAATTTAAACAAATTTATACGTTTTAGTGACTTGCAAATTAACCATTGCTTTTAAGCCATTTCTGGAATTTTATATGCCTGTGCGAAACTCGTGTTACCAAAACGAGAAACTTGGGCATTAGATAACCAAAAAAGGCTTATAGCTAGGCGACTTAATTTTGATTACAAGGTGTGTTATGAGTTATACAATTGATTTTCGACGTAAAGTAATATCTGTAAGGAAAGCCGAAGGTTTAACAATTCGAGAAACTGCGAAACAATTCCGTATTGGAAAAGCGTCTTTAGTACGTTGGCTTAAACGACCAGAGCCAAAAAATTCAACGCCACGTAAGAGGAAGCTCGATAAAAATGCTTTAGCAAAAGATGTGGAACAGTATCCAGATGCTTACCAAAAGGAACGGGCAGAGCGATTCGGTGTTTGTAAAAAGACTATTTGGCAATCCCTTAAAAAGCTGGGATTAACCTATAAAAAAAACTCTATTCCATCCAAAAACCAACGAAAGCGACAGGCTGGCACATCAGCAAAAAAGACAACAGTATGAAAAAAAAGATAAATCTGTTGTTTTTATTGATGAAAGTGGTTTTTCACATGACACTCCACGAACTCACGGCTATTCCCCAAAAGGTCACCGTTGTTTTGGCCTGAAAAACTGGGGTGCTAAGGGAAGAACAAATGTTATTGGCGCTTTATTGGGAACAACCCTTTTTGCTATCGGATTATTTGATTGCAATATTAACCGTGATGTTTTTTATGTTTGGATCACAAAAATATTGCTCCCAGAACTTCCTGAAAATTCTGTTATTTTTATGGACAACGCTAGCTTTCACAAAGGTAAGAATATTGAACAGGCAATTATAAACGCAGGACACCAGATAGAATATTTGCCTGTGTATTCACCAGATTTAAATCCTATAGAACATAAATGGTCTCAAGCTAAACGTAAAAAGATGGAAACAGGATGCACTATCGATGACCTG
This sequence comes from Candidatus Arsenophonus triatominarum, assembly GCF_001640365.1. Classification (GTDB taxonomy): domain Bacteria; phylum Pseudomonadota; class Gammaproteobacteria; order Enterobacterales; family Enterobacteriaceae; genus Arsenophonus; species Arsenophonus triatominarum. The sequence goes on from NZ_LWMI01000010.1 coordinate 42,324, forward strand.
TTTTTAATACATATGCTGTAATCAAAATTAAGTCGCCTAGCTATATTGTGCCAGATTGGGAAAGTGGTTTAGCATGCTTAAAAATGGATTATGTTTAGGATTTGCGCCTAAACATCGGGTAGAGCAACTTTGCCGCAAAAATGAATTAAAGACATTGCAGATTAAGCAACCCTTACCTGATAGTCCGTGTTGTATCATATGGAATGAAGAAAAACGTTCCCCGACATTGTGTTGGCTACTGGATTATTTAGGTAATAACGAAGCATTCAATGCCGAGTGGTTAACTAATTGATAGCGTTTAAATCCAGGGATCATCTTCGGTAGTCAATAAATGGACCATCGACAACTGAACGACGTTTAATAAGTTCTGGGTGTATTTCAATAGTTTGCGCATCTTGGCGTTTATTAATAATGCGATCAAGCAGCATGGTAAAGGCCATTTGACCTAAACGTTCTTTGGGCTGATGAATGGTGGTCAATGCTGGGGTGAAAAAACGCGCATTACGCACATTGTCGTAGCCAATAATAGATATATCTTGTGGCACTCGAATTCCTAATTCATTCGCAGCGCTGATAGCCCCCATCGCCATAATATCACCACCACAGAAAATGGCAGTTGGTTTTTGTTGGTGACTTAATATTTGTTTCATCGCCTCGTAGCCGGAAGCTGGTTCGAAATCACCCTCGACAATCCATTCGTTATGTGGCTGGATGTTAGCTTCCTTCATGGCATTGAGAAAACCTTGCCGCCGGCCATTGCCGGTATTGCGTTTTGATGGTCCAGAGATAATACCTAAATCACGATGACCTCGTTCGATAAGATAACGCCCGGCAAGATAGCCACCATAAACTGCATTATCAATGATGACATCGGTAAAATAACCATGGGCTTGCCCCCAATCCATCACCACCATTGGAATATTGCGGTATTCCTCTAACATCTGGAGTAGTTGGTTGGGGTATTCTGAGCACATGACAAGTAAACCATCAACCCGTTTTTGCGCTAACATTTGTAAATAGGCTTGTTGTTTATTTAGGTTGTTGTGCGAATTACACAGGATCAATGTATATCCTTGACTAAAACAGTTGTTTTCGACTGATTCAATGACTTCTGCAAAGTAAGGGGCTTCATTAGATGTGGCTAATAAGCCAATGGATTTAGTATGATTAACTTTCAAACTACGAGCAACGGCACTGGGAGAGTAATTAAGTGTTTTAATGGCTGCCTTGACGATCGTTTTTGTCTCTTCGGCGACAAAACGGGTATTATTAATTACATGTGATACGGTGGTAGTTGAGACACCCGCAAGCTTTGCCACATCCTTAATTGTTGCCATGATTATAAAGACTCCTGACCCATTCCCAATTCCTTTACTATTGTTTAAAAATTACTGTTATTGATCTATAAAAATAGATAATTAAGTTATCAGTAAACTGATCATTTTGTCTGATTTGCAGTAAAAACAAAAGTATTAATCAATCTTTGCTAGATGATATAATAGAAAATAGCTTTTGTTGTTGTATGATATTATGACATTTAATGATTTTTCAACGTCTAGGAATCTCAAAGATCCTGAAGCCGCATGAAATAGAGATTACAGACGGTAAAATTTGCTGTTTTTTTCATCAGAAAAGGGAATTAAGTCATTATTTTTGTGCTAATCGACTGATTTTTGAACAACTCTGCTGAATTCAGGGAGATCTTCCCTGCATTACATCACGTAGCGCATTCGCGCTATTTCCACTGTGTTAGCAACCAGCTCCATTGTTGCCACTCCAGCCAAGGACCGCCGATAGACCATTTTCCCACCACACAGGATACATTTAACCTGAGTTCGAGATAAGAAATAAACACGAGTTTCGCACAGGCATATAAAATTCCAGAAATGGCTTAAAAGCAATGGTTAATTTGCAAGTTACTAAAACGTATAAATTTGTTTAAGTTATAGCTAGGCGACTTAATTTTGATTACAGCATATGTATTAAAAACAGGTCATCGATAGTGCATCCTGTTTCCATCTTTTTACGTTTAGCTTGAGACCATTTATGTTCTATAGGATTTAAATCTGGTGAATACACAGGCAAATATTCTATCTGGTGTCCTGCGTTTATAATTGCCTGTTCAATATTCTTACCTTTGTGAAAGCTAGCGTTGTCCATAAAAATAACAGAATTTTCAGGAAGTTCTGGGAGCAATATTTTTGTGATCCAAACATAAAAAACATCACGGTTAATATTGCAATCAAATAATCCGATAGCAAAAAGGGTTGTTCCCAATAAAGCGCCAATAACATTTGTTCTTCCCTTAGCACCCCAGTTTTTCAGGCCAAAACAACGGTGACCTTTTGGGGAATAGCCGTGAGTTCGTGGAGTGTCATGTGAAAAACCACTTTCATCAATAAAAACAACAGATTTATCTTTTTTTTCATACTGTTGTCTTTTTTGCTGATGTGCCAGCCTGTCGCTTTCGTTGGTTTTTGGATGGAATAGAGTTTTTTTTATAGGTTAATCCCAGCTTTTTAAGGGATTGCCAAATAGTCTTTTTACAAACACCGAATCGCTCTGCCCGTTCCTTTTGGTAAGCATCTGGATACTGTTCCACATCTTTTGCTAAAGCATTTTTATCGAGCTTCCTCTTACGTGGCGTTGAATTTTTTGGCTCTGGTCGTTTAAGCCAACGTACTAAAGACGCTTTTCCAATACGGAATTGTTTCGCAGTTTCTCGAATTGTTAAACCTTCGGCTTTCCTTACAGATATTACTTTACGTCGAAAATCAATTGTATAACTCATAACACACCTTGTAATCAAAATTAAGTCGCCTAGCTATACAATAATCTGAGTTCGGGATAAGCGATAGTTGTGAGAAAATAAAAATAGCCGATTTATCAAAAGATATTTTAAAATCAAGAAGATAAAAAAGCAGGAAAATTCTTAGTGATAGGAGGTTAAAAAAGAAGCTATTTTTCTCTACTAAAATCATGAAAAAAACCAAAATTAATACTGTTTTATGTAATTATTTTAAATTAACTATTTGAATATGTGATAAAAAATTAGGATCCTTATCCCGAACTCAGGTTACAATAAGTTGCTTTTAATTTATAAGATTTTGTCTATTTATATATTATGCTGAATTAAACTTAAAAATAGAGCGTTTTTTTATTGGTGCGAAACTCGTGGTATGATTTATGTACTGCGATAGTTTCATTATTAGTGATCGTATCTTTTGTTTCTTTTATTTTATGAGCATCATATTGGCTTAACTGTCTGCTTTTTATCGCTACAACATTTTGGCTTAACCCGCATCATGGACAGCAGGCTGCACTACTGGCAGCCTATAGTCTAATAAGGGATTACATTTTTTCTACCGTTTCAATCCCTAATGTGTCTAAACCAATTTTTAAGGTTTTTTGCGTCAGTAATGCCAGTTTTAATCGACTTTCTTTTGATGCATTATTTTCTGCACCTAAAATTGGGCAATGTTCATAAAAACTAGAAAATAAACCAGCCAGATCATATAAATAAGCACACATAATATGGGGTAAACCGTCGCGAGCAACGGTTAGTATTGTTTCTTCAAATTGTAATAAACGAGTCGCTAAGGCTTGTTCATACTGATTTGCTAAAATCACCGGCTCGCTTAGTGCTGTTGGATTAATATTAGCCCGTTTAAAAATGGAGGCCACACGGGTATAAGCATATTGCATATAAGGCGCGGTATTACCTTCAAACGCTAACATATTGTCCCAGTCAAAAATATAATCAGTGGTACGATTTTTCGATAGATCGGCATATTTTACTGCACCAATACCCACCGCCTGACTAATCGATTGTAACTCTTTTTCTAGCATAGCTGGATTTTTTTGCCGAATAAGATCACCGGCCCGCTCAATTGCTTCATCAAGTAAATCGGCGAGCTGGATCGCTCCGCCGGCTCGAGTTTTAAACGGTTTACCATCTTTACCTAGCATCATACCGAACATATGATGCTCTAATGACATTGTATCGGGAATATAGCCGGCTTTACGCACAATAGCCCAAGCTTGCATTAGATGTTGATGTTGTCGTGAATCTATATAATATAACACCCGATCAGCGTGTAACATTTCATGACGATATTTAGCGCAGGCAATATCTGTTGTCGTATAAAGATAACCACCATCTTTTTTCTGGATGATAACCCCCATGGCATCACCCTCTTTATTCTTAAATTCATCTAGATAGACAACAATAGCGCCATCACTTTTAACGGCTAACTTTTTAGCTGTTAAATCAGCGACAATATCATGCAGCATATTATTATATAAGCTTTCACCCATCACATCGTCTTCCGTCAATGTGACATTTAAACGATGATAGGTGTGTTGATTTTGCGCCATGGTAATATCAACCAATTTGCGCCACATTTTCCGACAATATTCATCACCAGATTGTAGTTTAACCACATAATTACGTGCAAGTTCAGCAAAGTTTTCATCTTCATCATAATGTTTTTTAGCTTCACGATAGAAAGTCTCGAGATCAGCTAAAGCCATATCGGTAGCATTTTCTTGTTGAACTTTTTCCAAGTACGCAATTAGCATACCGAACTGGGTGCCCCAATCGCCGATATGGTTAGCACGTATTACTTTATGACCTAAAAACTCTAATGTACGAGCAACAGCATCGCCAATGATAGTAGAACGTAAATGACCAACATGCATCTGCTTTGCTACATTGGGAGCGGAATAGTCAATAATGACGGTTTGTGGCGTAACGGTGCTAATTGCCAATTTTTCATGTTGCAAAGTAAGTTCAATTTGTTCGGCTATCCATTGCTTATCAAGAAAAATATTAATAAAACCGGGTCCCGCTATTTCAACTTTATTGGCAATATTTTCCAGATTTAGTAGCGGCAGCATTTTTTCAGCTAATTGACGTGGAGGAATGCCGATTTTTTTAGCTGCAGACATGACACCATTAGCTTGGTAATCACCGAATTGGGCTTTTGTTGAAGGGCGGATATGTGCCTCACTACCTTTAGGAGCCCCTGCGGCAATTAATGCATTACTAATTTTTTCTGAAAGAAGAGCCTGAATATTCACCTGTTTACCTTAATGATGAAGATAGCTGTCGTATTCAACTTAGTCAGATACAGCTATGAGGATCGTGATAAAAATAGCTGGCTTTATACCATAATTAGCTATTCACATGCTACTATCAACTATTTGATCGATAACTCTATTGTAAAAAACAATATCAGATAGGATCGCTTTTTATCATCTTGTTAAATGACAATAGAGGATTTTTGATTTATCTAACTTTAAAAAATTACACGGCTGCAAAAATTGCAATTTTGATTAGAAATATTAATTTAAAAAAAGGGCTATGTTAAGTCTCTTTATTTTCCAGATTAAAATTTATCTTCATGAAAAGTTAAAAATATATTGAAAATTTGTTATCAATAGTTAATGATCTTTTATAATAAAATATTATCCTTTTCCATTAAAATTAATTACTTGTCTCAATTATTGTTTGAAATACGGGTATTTTATTTGCAGAATAGTATGCTTATTAATTGATAATTAAAAATAGAAATAACAATAATTAATCAGAGGTGGCAGTATTATGATAACCCTAGAAATTTGCTGCTATGGAGCTGAATGTGCGCTAATTGCGGAAAAATGTGGCGCAGATCGTATTGAACTTTGTTCCAGTCCAGCTGAAGGTGGATTAACGCCTAGCTATGGTTGTTTAAAACAGACTAAAGATACAATAAAGATCCCCGTTCATCCAATTGTACGTCCTAGAGGAGGGGATTTTTGTTACAGCGATAGTGAGTTCGAAACTATTAAACATGATGTTAAATTTATCAGGCAGTTAGGTTTTCCTGGTGTGGTATATGGCATATTGAATAGAGAAGGGCATATCGATATACCGCGTATGCGTATTTTAAAAGCATTATCTGGGGATATGGCCATTACTTTTCATCGTGCATTTGATATGTGCATTAGCCCAAAACAGGCCTATGTACAGCTGACAGAACTTGGTGTTGCCCGTATATTAACCTCAGGCCAGCAGCCGAATGCGGAATGGGGTTTACCGTTATTGAAAGAATTAAATGCATTATCTGGTAAAACCCCAAATGGCCCGATAATCATGGCGGGTGCTGAGGTAAAATTGTCAAATTTGCAGAAATTTATTGATGCAGGTTTACCGGAAGTACATACATCTGCTGGAAGAATGATGCCATCGACCATGAACTACCGCAAAGCAGGGGTAACGATGAGTTCCAATATGGAGATGGATGAATTTACTCATTATAGTGTAGATAGTGATGTGGTGGAAGCAATGAAAAATTTATTAGCTATTGCTAATAATAACTGATTATAGGTTTAGCGCAATGACGGTATTCAATACCGTCAAGTTTACCTTTTTTTGGCAACTAAAGTTGCGCGTAAAGGAGCCGGATAACCTTCAACTGTCAAATGCATGTTATTTGGGTCAAGAAAATTTGCTAATGATTCGGTTTCCATCCAGGCTGTTTTTCGCTGTTCTTGTACGGTTGTTACTGTTTGATCAACAATATGCACATCGCAAAAGCCACACTTTTTTAGCCAAATTTTAAGCATTTTGGCTGAGGGAATAAAATAAACATTACGCATTTGAGCATAACGTTCTTCAGGTATTAAGCATTGGTTTTCATCACCTTCAATAACTAAACTTTCCAGTACTAGCTCACCACCGGAAACTAATTGATTTTTTAGTTGATAGAGATGATCTAACGGTGAACGCCGATGATAAAGTACACCCATTGAAAATACAGTATCAAAGGCAGCTAGCGTCGGTAATTGCTCGATACCTAGAGGCAATAGGTGTGTTTGTTGATTATTGCCAATTAATTTACGTATGGCTTCAAACTGACATAAAAATAGTTGGGTAGGATCAATACCGATGACAGTTTTTGCGCCTTCACCAATCATTCTCCACATGTGATAGCCATTACCGCAGCCGACATCAAGTACCTGTTTATCTGTTAATGGTGAAAGATGAGGCAGTATACGTTGCCATTTCCAGTCCGAACGCCATTCGCAATCAATATTAATATCGTAAAGGGAAAATGGGCCTTTGCGCCAGGGCATTAGGCTTTTTAGCAGTAAAGTGATCCGTTGCTTATCTTTTAAACAAAGTGGTAACTCATTTTTGGCTGTCACTGCGGTTTTTAGATCTAAGCGAGTGGGTGTCATAGCGGGCAGATTTTGCACTATTTTTTGCCAACAATTAAATTGCCCATGTTGAGTGGTTTTTTTCCATTGTTCAATTTGGCATGGCAGCGTTTCTAACCAATGGCTAAGTGATCCTACGGCGATTTGTTGATAAAAATGTCCAAAATCTATCATCAAACTTGTTCCTTGATAGCGAGTAGTGAACCGAAATTGAAACATTGAAACCATAAGTCACAATGATTAAACCCTGCTGCGAGCAGACGTGATTTATGTTTGTTAATCGAGTCCGTTAACATGCTATTTTCTAGCATATTGCGTTTTTGACTTATCTCTAATTCACTATAGCCATTGGCACGCTTGAAATCATAATGCATATTAAACAGTAAATTGCCAATTTTTTCGTCGCTAAAATTAAATTTTTCTGATAACACTAAGACACCGCCAGGATTTAGTCCTTGGTAGATCCGGTTAATTAATTGTTGTCGAACGCTTGGCGCAATAAATTGTAGGGTAAAATTTAATACCACCATTGAGGCATTTTGTATGTTGATATCGAGAATATCGCTTTTAATGATTTCAACCGGCGTATTCGCTTTGTAAGCATGAACATATCGTTGGCAACGCTCAATCATGGCCGCTGAATTATCAATAGCAATTATTTTACAATTTTTAGCCTCAATATTACGACGAATTGATAATGTCGCTGCGCCTAAAGAACAGCCGAGATCATAAATAGTGCTATTGGATGTGACGAAACGTGTCGCGAGCATACCAATCATAGTAATAATATTTGAATAGCCAGGAACAGAACGTTTAATCATATCAGGAAAGACTTCGGCAACTTTTTCATCAAATTTCCAATCACCTAAATTGGCAATAGGAGTGGCAAATAAGGTGTCTTTCTGTTTATCTAAAATTTGGCTGGACATAACCTGTGAATTAATTAAATAGCAAATGGTGATTAATTCTAACAGATTTTATGTTAGGACATAAATTAAAACTCATTAACGTGGCAAAGAGTATAATGATGACCATGTTAATGAAATAAATTGTATTAGTCTTAACTTAATCCGACAATTCTGATTTAAAAAAGAGCGTTACCGGTTTTAATTAACATCATTAGATAATTAAATAAAAGGTAATTCTATGTATCAAACAAATAATCCTATCATCAAACATAAAGTCGGGTTACTTAACCTCGCTGAAGAGCTTAATAACGTCTCAAAAGCCTGTAAGATTATGGGGGTATCCCGAGATACGTTTTATCGCTACCAGGAACTTGTTAACGATGGTGGGATAGACGCTTTAATTAATCAAAATCGACGGGTGCCTAACGTAAAAAATAGAGTAGATGAACAGATTGAAAGCGCTGTAGTCGAGTATGCGATTGAATACCCTGCACACGGTCAACACCGCAGTAGTAATGAACTAAGAAAAAAAGGCATTTTTGTTTCGGGGAGTGGCGTTCGCTCTATTTGGCTGCGCCATAATCTCGAAAATTTTACAAAACGCCTAAAAGCGCTTGAAGATAAAATCGCAACAGAAGGAATTATCCTGTCAGAATCACAAATCAGTGCTCTAGAAAAGAAAGCGCAAGATGATGAAGCCTGTGGTGAGATTGAAACAGCGCATCCAGGTTATCTGGGTTCACAAGATACTTTTTATGTCGGTCATTTAAAAGGCGTTGGTCGTGTTTATCAACAAACTTACATTGATACTTACAGTAAAGTCGTTCATTGTAAGCTTTACACAACAAAAAGCGCGATAACGGCGGCAGATTTATTAAATGACAAGGTTCTCCCTTTTTATTCCCAGCATGGGTTACCGGTGTTACGTATACTGACGGACAGAGGCAGTGAGTATTGTGGTAAAGTTGAACATCACGATTATCAACTTTATCTCGCTATCAATGATATTGATCATACAAAAACTAAAGCTCGTTCACCTCAAACTAATGGGATTTGTGAACGCTTTCATAAAACTGTATTACAAGAGTTCTATCAGGTGGCTTTTCGTAAGAAAATCTATAGGGCTTTAAATGAATTACAAGCTGATTTAGATAAATGGTTAGCGGAATATAATAACCAACGCACTCATCAAGGAAAAATGTGTTGCGGTCGAACTCCTATGGCAACTTTACACGATGGAAAACAACTTTGGAGAGAGAAAGATTTAAATCAAATTTAACCTGACAGGTACTGTATAAATAACCGGTAACTGTCAGATCAAGTCTGAGCTACTACAAATAATAAATGTTAACCAGGATCATTAAAATCATAGAACTATAAGTCGTTATTTGGCCAAAATGACGCCAAGTTCGTTCTCTATGTTTTAGGCCAAAGTAATGAAAAATTCTGGCGATGATAAAAATTAACCCACAAAGATGAATAGCCCAAACGGGTGCACCATTCATCGCCATCATCAATAATAACAGCATAGAGATAGGAATATACTCAATCGCATTACTCTGAACGCGTAATGCTGTTTGTAATTCACAAAAACCATCATCACCGTAAGTAACTTGATACTGAGTTCTGAGTTTAATGACTTCCAAAGATAACTTAAACAATATTAAAGCACTAAATACAATGTACCACGAGTTTCGCACCAATAAAAAAACGCTCTATTTTTAAGTTTAATTCAGCATAATATATAAATAGACAAAATCTTATAAATAATTAAACAAATTTATACGTTTTAGTAACTTGCAAATTAACCATTGCTTTTAAGCCATTTCTGGAATTTTATATGCCTGTGCGAAACTCGTGTGTACAGAGAACTAACCATTTTTTCCCAAATTTTATTAGGCAAAACAGTGAAATAATGATACATCTCAAAACTTCAACAGTTACCATAAATATAGTATTTAAATCAATAAAAAGCTTTCAGATTGCGAATACGTTAAAAGTTATCTAGCCAATATGATAAGGCGTACTTATTTTCCCAGTAGAAATTTCTGTATAATAGCCACGAGTTTCGCACAGGCATATAAAATTCCAGAAATGGCTTAAAAGCAATGGTTAATTTGCAAGTTACTAAAACGTATAAATTTGTTTAATTATTTATAAGATTTTGTCTATTTATATATTATGCTGAATTAAACTTAAAAATAGAGCGTTTTTTTATTGGTGCGAAACTCGTGATAGCGATATTTTTTGATTATGTTTAAATTAATAGCACTAAAACGGCTAATGCAAGCGACTCTGCAAGTTGAGTATTTATGAGTAAAAGGATATTGTATGCGGACAAATTATTGCGGGCAATTAGGTGTTGCTCACGTCGGACAAAAAGTGACTCTCTGTGGCTGGGTTAACCGCCAGCGTAATTTAGGTAAATTAATTTTTGTCGATATGAGAGATCGCGAAGGTTTAGTTCAAGTTGTTTTTGTGCAGGAAAATCATGCCGAACTTTTTACCCAAGCGTCACAGTTACGCAACGAATTTTGTATCCAGATCACAGGTATGGTACGAGAACGTGAACAAATCAATAAAGAGATACCGACCGGTGAGATTGAAATTGTTGCACAAGCATTGACGATTATTAATCGTTCTGAACCATTACCGATAGATAGCAATCAACAAAATTCCGAGGAAATAAGATTAAAATATCGTTATCTTGATTTAAGGCGGCCGGAAATGGCAACGCGCTTAAGAGAGCGAGCCAAAATTATTAGTTTTGTGCGTCGTTTTATGGATGCAGAAGGTTTTGTTGATATTGAAACGCCCGTTTTGACCAAAGCAACACCAGAAGGTGCGCGTGATTATCTTGTTCCAAGCCGCGTTCATAAAGGTGAGTTTTATGCTCTGCCGCAATCACCACAACTTTTTAAACAATTATTGATGATGTCTGGCTTTGAGCGCTATTATCAGATAGTAAAATGTTTTCGTGATGAAGATTTACGTGCTGATCGCCAGCCTGAATTTACTCAGATCGACGTAGAAACCTCTTTTATGACTGCAGAGCAAGTTCGTGAAGTGATGGAGCGTTTGATCTGTCAATTGTGGCAGGAAAATAAAGGTATTGAGTTAGGCACTTTTCCGGTAATGACTTTTGCTGAGGCCATGCAACGTTATGGTTCAGATAAACCAGACTTACGGAATCCTTTAGAATTGGTTGATATTGCTGATTTGGTCAATGCCGTTGAATTTAAAGTTTTTGCTGAAGCTGCCAATGATCCAAAAGGCCGTGTGGCTACACTTTGTGTTCCAGGCGGGGCCACATTAACGCGTAAACAACTTGATGGTTATACTGAATTTGTTGCTATTTACGGCGCCAAAGGATTAGCTTGGATGAAGGTTAATTCACTGACTGAAGGTCAGGCAGATATTCAAAGCCCGATAGCTAAGTTTTTACCACCATCGGTGATTGATAATTTGTTAGCACGTACCCAAGCTAAAGCGGGTGATATTTTGTTATTTGGCGCTGGTAAACAAAATGTTATCAATGATGCAATGGGAGCGTTACGGTTGAAAGTAGGACGTGATTTAGCAATCACACAAAATAATAGCTGGAAACCGTTGTGGATTATTGATTTTCCAATGTTTGAAGAAGATGAAAATGGTGAGCTTAATGCTATGCATCATCCTTTTACTGCACCGAAAGATTTTACCCCGGAGCAACTACAAACCAATCCTTTGGCGGCCGTGGCTAATGCCTATGATATGGTCATTAATGGTTATGAAGTTGGTGGCGGCTCAGTGCGTATCCACCATAATAAGATGCAACAAGCTGTTTTTGAAATTCTTAATATTAGCCAATCAGATCAGCAAGATAAATTTGGCTTCTTGCTTGAGGCATTACAATATGGAACACCGCCACATGCCGGTATAGCATTTGGTTTAGATAGGCTTGTTATGTTATTAACGGGAACAGAAAATATTCGCGATGTGATTGCGTTTCCAAAAACAACCGCAGCCGCTTGTTTGATGACCGATGCACCCAGTGTGGCTAATCCGGCTGCATTAGCGGAATTGGCGATAACTGTTGCTCCAAAAACTAAATAGATACTATGCAATATAAACGGCCGGAATCAGTATTAGTTGTAGTTTATGTGCAATCGAGTCGTCAAGTACTGATGCTACAGCGGTGTGATGATCCTGATTTTTGGCAATCAGTTACCGGTAGTCTTGAGGATAACGAAACACCAAGAGAAACGGCATTGCGTGAAGTTAAAGAAGAGATAGGCATTGATATTATCAAACAGCATTTGACGTTAGTTGATCTGCAACACAGTCTCTATTTTGATATTTTTTTTAAATTTCGCCACCGTTATGCTCCGGGTACAACCCAATGCAAAGAGCATTGGTTTTCTTTGGCCTTACCGCAAGAGCAGGATTTTTTATTGAAAGAACATTTGGCTTTTCGTTGGTTACCTGCTGCTCAGGCAGCAGCATTGACCAAGTCATGGAGTAACCGTCAGGCGATTGAACAATTTGTTTTAAAATGATTTTTATTGACGTATTTTGGGAGATATTTCATGGCAGGTCATAGTAAATGGGCCAATACCAAACACCGAAAAGCGGCGCAAGATGCTAAACGGGGTAAAATTTTTACTAAAATTATTCGTGAACTGGTAACAGCGGCTCGTTTAGGTGACGCTGCATCAAACCCACGATTGCGTGCGGCGATTGATAAGGCATTATCTAATAATATGACGCGAGATACGTTAAATCGAGCAATCGCACGTGGTGTAGGTAGTGATGACAATGATAATCTGGAAACTATCATTTATGAAGGCTATGGCCCAGGTGGTACGGCTGTTATGGTTGAATGCTTAAGTGATAATCGTAATCGTACAGTTTCTGATGTCCGCCATGCCTTTACTAAATGCGGTGGTAATTTAGGTACCGATGGTTCGGTTGCTTATTTATTTACTAAACGTGGCGTGATCTCATATGCACCAGGCATTGATGAAGATAACTTAATAGAAGCGGCATTAGAAGCGGGTGCCGATGATGTCAAATCTTATGATGATGGCGCCATCAATGTTTATACTACGCTAGAATGCTTTGGTGATGTAAAAGATGCTTTAGATGCGGCCGGTTTTAAGGCTGAAGCCGCCGAGGTGACAATGATCCCGTCAACCAAAGCAAATTTAGATGCTGACACTGCACCTAAACTTTTACGTTTAATCGACATGCTGGAAGATTCTGATGATGTACAAGAAGTGTATCATAATGGGGAAATTTCAGATGAAGTTGCGGCTCAGCTATAATTAAATCAACTTTTTATATTAAGAGATAGCATGCTGATTATCAGTATGCTTTTTCTTTGCATGTTTAACCTACTCAGTGAGTCAAGAATATGGCAATTATTCTTGGGATTGATCCTGGTTCGCGTATTACCGGTTATGGTGTTATTCGTCAACAAAGTCGACAGTTGATCTATTTAGGTAGTGGCTGTATACGTACTCAGGCAGACGATCTGCCAACACGCTTACAACGTATTTATGCAGGTGTCACTGAAATCATTACCCAATATCGACCGGACAGTTTTGCTATCGAACAGGTGTTTATGGCAAAAAATGCCGATTCTGCTCTAAAATTAGGTCAAGCAAGAGGCGTGGCGATTTTAGCTGCAGTCAATAATCAATTACCAGTTTTTGAATATGCGGCGCGACAAGTAAAACAATCCGTTGTTGGCACGGGAGCGGCGGAAAAAAAACAAGTTCAGCATATGGTCTGCTCAATATTGAAATTGTTATCGCATTCTCAAGCTGATGCTGCTGATGCTTTAGCTATTGCGATCACGCATTGTCATTTTAATCAAAATTTGGCTCGAATAGGTGAGCCAGAACTATCATTGGCTAAAAGACGCTTGCGTTAATGACTGGATATAAATCCAGTATTTTTTTATAATATAAGCATTAGCAGAATAACCTAAAAGAGGAAATCGATGTGATTGGTCGCTTGCGAGGCACTATTTTGGAAAAACAGCCGCCTATTGTATTACTCGAACTAAATGGTGTAGGTTATGAAGTTCATATGCCAATGACCTGCTTTTATGAATTACCAGAAATTGGTCAGGAAGTGATCTTGTGGACTCAATTTATCGTGCGTGAAGATGCACAGCTACTATATGGCTTCAATGATAAGCAAGAAAGGGCATTATTTCGTGAGTTAATTAAGGTTAATGGGGTAGGTCCTAAATTAGCGCTGGCCATTTTATCCGGTATGTCAGCTTATCAATTTGTTTCTGCGATAGAACAAGAAGCGATTTCTAGGTTGGTAAAATTACCGGGTGTTGGCAAAAAAACCGCAGAACGGCTGGTGGTTGAAATGAAAGACCGCTTTAAAGGACTTAATGTCGATCTATTTAATAATAGTGCGATAGATTTACCTGGCTCATCAGCAGCAAAACAAAATAGTCATATTGAAGCAGAGGCAGTTTCTGCATTGATTTCTTTAGGCTATAAACCACAAGATGCGAGCCGTATGATTGGCAAAGTTGCACATGGAGCTACTAACTGTGAAGCATTGATCCGCGAAGCATTGCGAGCTGCATTATAAATAATAAGTAAGGAACAAATCTATGATTGAGGCTGATCGTTTAGTTTCTGCTGAGAATTTACCTGATGAAGACGTGATTGATCGCGCTATTCGACCAAAACTCCTTACTGAATATGTCGGGCAACCTCAGGTTTGCCAACAGATGGAAATCTTTATCCAGGCAGCTAAATTACGAGCTGAAGCCCTTGATCACTTGCTGATTTTTGGTCCACCTGGGCTCGGTAAAACGACATTAGCGGGTATTGTGGCGAATGAATTGGGCGCAAATTTACGTACCACCTCCGGCCCAGTATTAGAAAAGGCAGGGGATTTAGCGGCAATGCTAACTAATTTAGAACCGCATGATGTACTCTTTATTGATGAAATACATCGTTTGTCGCCGGTTGTAGAAGAGATCCTTTATCCGGCAATGGAAGATTACCAACTGGATATCATGATAGGAGAAGGGCCTGCTGCGCGTTCAATTAAAATTGATCTACCTCCTTTTACTCTAGTTGGTGCAACAACCAGAGCCGGCTCACTGACATCCCCGCTTAGAGATCGTTTTGGTATTGTTCAGCGTCTTGAATTTTATAATGTCGATGATTTACAGACGATTGTATTACGTAGTGCTCACTTTATGAGGTTAGAAATTTCTGATGCCGGTGCGAGACAAATTGCGATGCGCTCACGGGGAACGCCGCGGATAACTAATCGTTTGTTACGGCGAGTAAGAGATTTTGCCCAAATAAAAGGTGATGGTATTATTGATGGCGACATCGCTTCACAGGCATTAGATATGCTTAATGTTGATTCAGCCGGTTTTGACTATCTTGATCGTAAATTATTGATAGCTATTATTGATAAATTTATGGGAGGACCGGTAGGATTAGACAATGTGGCCGCTGCAATTGGTGAAGAAAGGGAAACCATAGAGGATGTTCTTGAACCTTTCCTGATTCAACAAGGATTTATTCAGCGTACTCCCCGTGGTCGAATTGCGACTGATCATGCCTACCGCCATTTTGGACTTAATAAAGATCATGATGATGCTAATTAAGCTTATTAATGGGGTTAAATTTATTGCTTGTAATTTGCTAATATAATCATGCTAATTATTTTCAATGCAGCTTAACACCAGGTTAGGCTGCTATTTATAATATATGAATAAATAATAATTTATTTATAATTATTATCTGTTATTTTTATTAACCATTTTTATTATCAATGAACTTCTTATTTAATTAATGCATTATTAATATAAATTGATGATATTTAACTCTCAAAAATAAGGAATAGTTTAATATTAATATAATTAATTATATTATTTTTATTGATGTTTTTGCCGTTGTTAAATAATAAATTTACGGTAGTTTTCATTTTTTCATTATGTCTACTAACTATTTTTTAATAAATAAAATTAGCTAATTATGGAATAAACTGAATGAAAATAAAATTATTATTATCAATGTTAGTATTATAAGTTTTGCCAGAGCAATATGTAGTAGCTCAGACTTGAGCTGACAGTTGCCGGTTATTTATACAGTATCTGTCAGGTTAAATTTGATTTAAATCTTTTTCTCGCCAAAGTTGTTTTCCCTCGTATAAAGTTACCATAGGAGTTCGACCGCAACACATTTTTCCTTGATGAGTGCGTTGGTTATTGTATTCGTCTAATCATTTGTCTAAATCAGTTTGTAATTCGGCTAAATTACCGAAGATTTTCTTACGAAAAGCCACCTGATAGAACTCTTGTAATACAGTTTTATGAAAGCGTTCACAAATCCCATTGGTTTGAGGTGAACGAGCTTTAGTTTTTGTATGATCAATATCGTTGATAGCGAGATAAAGTTGATAATCGTGATGCTCAACTTTACCACAATACTCACTGCCTCTGTCCGTCAGTATACGTAAAATCGGTAATCCATGCTGGGTGTAAAAAGGCAGAACCTTGTCATTTAATAAATCTGCCGCCGTTATCCCGCTTTTCGTTGTGTAAAGCTTACAATGAACGACTTTACTATAAGTATCAATGTAAGTCTGTTGATAAACACGACCAACGCCTTTTAAATGATTGACATAAAAAGTGTCCTGTGACCCCAAATAACCCTGATGTGCTGTTTCAATCTCACCATTGGCCTCATCATCCTGTGCTTTTTTTTCGAGTGCGCTGATTTGTGATTCTGACAGGATAATCCCTTCTGTCGCTATTTTATCTTCTAGTGCCTTTAGACGTTTTTTAAAATTTTCAAGATGATGACGTAGCCAAATAGAACGAACACCACTTCCCGAAACAAAAATTCCTTTTTTTTAGTTCATTACTACTGCGGTGTTGTCCGTGTGCAGGGTATTCAATCGCATACTCAACTACAGCGCTTTCAATCTGTTCATCTACTCTATTTTTTATGTTAGGTACCCGTCGATTTTGATTAATTAAGGCATCGCTCCCACCATTGTTAACAAATTCTTGATAGCGATAGAAAGTATCTCGGGATACACCCATAATCTTACAGGCTTTTGATACGTTATGAGGCTCTTCAGCAAGGTTAAGTAACCCGACTTTATGTTTGATGATAGGATTATTTGTTTGATACATAGAATTACCTTTTATTCTATCATCTAATGATTTTAATTAAAACAGGTAACGCTCTTTTTTAAATCAGAATTGTCAGATTAAGTTAAGACTAATACACTTATTGCCTGATGGATGATTTTTGTAAAGACTTCGAGCCAAAAATGCATGAAATTTTGCTGAATAACGGTAGTAAGCGTCGTAGACGGTCTGCTCAGCTTTCGTTGGCTGAAATGATGACACTGGTTGTTTTGTTTCATCAACTCCGATTCAGACAATTCAAGGTATTTTATCTCTATCATATCCATTTATATCTCAGGAAGGAATTTCCTAACTTGCCATCATATTCACGCTGCGTAGAGTTACTTCCGCGCAGTGCCTTAGCTTTAACGGCACTGTTTGAGTCAATTAAGGGAAAGTGCACGGGTCTGTCGGTTGCCGATTCTACTCCGATAGCTGTGTGTGATAACTTACGGATCCGCCGGCATAAAGTCTTCGATGGGATAGCTGAACGAGGAAAAACCTCAACAGGTTGGTTCTTTGGTTTCAAACTTCATGTAATTATCAATCATTTGGGGGAAATACTCAGTTTTCGACTTACACCAGGAAACACAGATGATCGGAAACCATTACCTGAGCTGATAAAAGATCTTTCTGGTTGTTTGTATGCGGATAAAGGGTATTTATCGGCTTCACTGAAACAGCAACTGAAAACAATGGGAATTAACCTTATAACGAATATCAAGAAGAAAATGAAGCCTGTTGAACAGACTTGTTTCGACAAAGTCATCTTGCGTCATCGTTCTGTCATTGAAACGGTATTTGATGAGTTAAAAAATCTTTCACGAGTTTCGCACAAGCATATAAAATTCCAGAAATGGCTTAAAAGCAATGGTTAATTTGCAAGTTACTAAAACGTATAAATTTGTTTAAATTACAATAAGTTGCTTTTAATTTATAAGATTTTGTCTATTTATATATTATGCTGAATTAAACTTAAAAATAGAGCGTTTTTTTATTGGTGCGAAACTCGTGCTTTCATTAAGTTTTGGTCCTAGTTATCGTTTTATAGCTAGGCGACTTAATTTTGATTACAAGGTGTGTTATGAGTTATACAATTGATTTTCGACGTAAAGTAATATCTGTAAGGAAAGCCGAAGGTTTAACAATTCGAGAAACTGAGAAACAATTCCGTATTGGAAAAGCGTCTTTAGTACGTTGGCTTAAACGACCAGAGCCAAAAAATTCAACGCCACGTAAGAGGAAGCTCGATAAAAATGCTTTAGCAAAAGATGTGGAACAGTATCCAGATGCTTACCAAAAGGAACGGGCAGAGCGATTCGGTGTTTGTAAAAAGACTATTTGGCAATCCCTTAAAAAGCTGGGATTAACCTATAAAAAAAACTCTATTCCATCCAAAAACCAACGAAAGCGACAGGCTGGCACATCAGCAAAAAAGACAACAGTATGAAAAAAAAAGATAAATCTGTTGTTTTTATTGATGAAAGTGGTTTTTCACATGACACTCCACGAACTCACGGCTATTCCCCAAAAGGTCACCGTTGTTTTGGCCTGAAAAACTGGGGCGCTAAGGGAAGAACAAATGTTATTGGCGCTTTATTGGGAACAACCCTTTTTGCTATCGGATTATTTGATTGCAATATTAACCGTGATGTTTTTTATGTTTGGATCACAAAAATATTGCTCCCAGAACTTCCTGAAAATTCTGTTATAGCTAGGCGACTTAATTTTGATTACAAGGTGTGTTATGAGTTATACAATTGATTTTCGACGTAAAGTAATATCTGTAAGGAAAGCCGAAGGTTTAACAATTCGAGAAACTGCGAAACAATTCCGTATTGGAAAAGCGTCTTTAGTACGTTGGCTTAAACGACCAGAGCCAAAAAATTCAACGCCACGTAAGAGGAAGCTCGATAAAAATGCTTTAGCAAAAGATGTGGAACAGTATCCAGATGCTTACCAAAAGGAACGGGCAGAGCGATTCGGTGTTTGTAAAAAGACTATTTGGCAATCCCTTAAAAAGCTGGGATTAACCTATAAAAAAAACTCTATTCCATCCAAAAACCAACGAAAGCGACAGGCTGGCACATCAGCAAAAAAGACAACAGTATGAAAAAAAAGATAAATCTGTTGTTTTTATTGATGAAAGTGGTTTTTCACATGACACTCCACGAACTCACGGCTATTCCCCAAAAGGTCACCGTTGTTTTGGCCTGAAAAACTGGGGTGCTAAGGGAAGAACAAATGTTATTGGCGCTTTATTGGGAACAACCCTTTTTGCTATCGGATTATTTGATTGCAATATTAATCGTGATGTTTTTTATGTTTGGATCACAAAAATATTGCTCCCAGAACTTCCTGAAAATTCTGTTATTTTTATGGACAACGCTAGCTTTCACAAAGGTAAGAATATTGAACAGGCAATTATAAACGCAGGACACCAGATAGAATATTTGCCTGTGTATTCACCAGATTTAAATCCTATAGAACATAAATGGTCTCAAGCTAAACGTAAAAAGATGGAAACAGGATGCACTATCGATGACCTGTTTTTAATACATATGCTGTAATCAAAATTAAGTCGCCTAGCTATAATAGCTATATTAGTCTCTATGGGTTAATTGGAGCTGCTCGTGGTAGAGTTGAGGCAAAATCACCATTCACAAATGCTTTTAAAGACACTCA
Organism: Candidatus Arsenophonus triatominarum; assembly: GCF_001640365.1. Classification (GTDB taxonomy): domain Bacteria; phylum Pseudomonadota; class Gammaproteobacteria; order Enterobacterales; family Enterobacteriaceae; genus Arsenophonus; species Arsenophonus triatominarum. The sequence goes on from NZ_LWMI01000010.1 coordinate 62,292, forward strand.
AATTGAATTAGTTTATGTGCGGGTTTACAAATTAATCCGGTGGAGAATTTAGCTATTGATGTTACTTATGAACATACCAAATTATCTTTTGAACATACTAATTTAAAAAATATAAAAGTCGGCACATGGATGCTTGGTGTCGGTTACCGGTTCTAATTTGATTAGCAAAATAAAAACTCACTACAACACGAGTTTCGCACCAATAAAAAAACGCTCTATTTTTAAGTTTAATTCAGCATAATATATAAATAGACAAAATCTTATAAATTAAAAGCAACTTATTGTAATTTAAACAAATTTATACGTTTTAGTAACTTGCAAATTAACCATTGCTTTTAAGCCATTTCTGGAATTTTATATGCCTGTGCGAAACTCGTGTACAAGTCATAATTGATTGATTTGTAGTGAGGGAATAGGGTGTTTAAGCAATTTTAAAAATAATTTATTTTACCTCATGAATAGATTAGTTTTTTATTTTAATAAATAAACTTAATACAAATAAAGCACTGGCACAGATCACAACTGAGGGCCCTGCTGGTGTATCGTAATAGGCAGACAGAGCAAGTCCAGCCGTCACTGCAAACATACCGATAATAATAGCAACTACTGCCATTTGCTCTGGTGTTTTGGCAAATCGTCTACCAGTAGCGGCAGGAATAATTAATAATGATGCAATAATTAAAGCCCCAACAAATTTCATGGCAATACCTATGGTAAGGGCAGTAACCAGCATTAATAATTCTTTAAGCTGCTGTATTTTTACTCCATCAACAAAAGCTAAATCCTGATTAACTGTTATTGACAGTAAATTACGCCATTGCCAGACAATAATTGAGCAAACAATAGCAACACCTATCGCGATTGAAAAAACATCCTCGGTGGTTACCGATAATAGATCACCAAATAAATAAGCCATCAAATCCATACGAACATTGTCCATTAAACTAACGACTACTAATCCAAGTGATAGGGCACTATGCGCCATTATGCCTAATAGGGTATCGATGGCTAGATGTGGGCGCTTTTCTAGCCAGGCTAATAAAATTGCAAGAAGAAGGGTGATAGCAATAACGGCATAAAACAGATTAACATTGAGTAATAAACCAAAAGCGATACCAAGTAATGATGCATGAGCGAGAGTATCACCAAAATATGACATACGCCGCCAGACAACGAAAGAGCCTAGCGGTCCTGCGGCAATGACTAACAGCATACCGGCTAACCACCCAGGTAGTAATAGTTCAATCATGATGACAGTTCCCTGTAGGTTTATCATCAATCTCATTATTTAAATCGCATTGATGATTATGATGATGGTGGCGATAGATACCGATCTGTTCTATCCCACGATGGCCGAACATAGCAATAAATTCGGGATCTAAAGCCACATCCTCTGGCCGACCAGAGCAGCATATTTGTTTATTAATACAGAGTACTTTATCAGTTTTTGCCATCACAAGGTGGAGATCATGTGAAATCATAAAAACAGCACAATTTGATTCGGTACGAATATTATCAATTAGATTATATAAAGCGACTTGACCATTGATATCTACGCCTTGTGTAGGTTCATCTAAAACAAGTAATTGTGGTTGATTCAGTAAAGCACGGGCAAGTAGAACACGTTGAGTTTCCCCGCCTGATAGTTTTTGCATTTGTTGCTCGATAAGATGATCGGTGCCGACACGTATTAAAGCAGGAATAATATTAGTAGTTTTTACCCCAGGTTTTAATGTCATAAAACGTTTAACTGTCAAAGGCATTATCATATCCAGCGACAATTTTTGTGGCACATAACCGATGCGCAATTTGGCTTGGTAAATTATTTCCCCTTGACTTGGGGTAATTAGGCCGAGGACTATTTTAGCTAGCGTAGATTTACCAGCACCATTTGGCCCCAATAGTGTTAATATTTCTCCAGCATATAGATCAAAGGAGATGTTTTCGACAATTTGGTGTGAACCAAAACTAACAGCAATATTTTTTAAGCTTAATAGCGTTTGCATGGTAAATAATTCTTGCAGGATGGTTAAAGTGTTATAATATAACATTATCAAAATTAGTCTATGGGAACTATTCTATGTTACACAAAATAAAAAAAATTGTTCAAAAAATTATGGAAAAAAAATGCATTCTTGCTGGACTGTTACTCGGTTTCTTATCTACTACTCAAGCTGATGTAGTTACGTCAATTCGTCCGTTAGGTTTTATTGCCGCAGCCATTACTAATGGTGTTACTGATGTACAAATATTATTACCTGATGGTGCTTCACCCCATGATTATGCTTTAAAACCTTCCGATCTGGAAAAGATCAAAACTGCTGATCTTTTCATTTGGGTTGGATCAAATTTAGAAACTTTTTTAGAGAAACCATTAGCACAATTACCCACTGAAAAACGGATCACATTAGCCGAAGATCCGGCTGTAAAAGCACGCTTATTGAAAAGCAGCGAAGATAGCACAGCGGTAAATAATAAAAATTCTCATGGCCATCATCATGATGAGCATCATTCACATGGTGAGTATAATATGCACATCTGGTTGTCACCAGACATTGCACGTATTGCTGCTAACATTATCCACCACCGATTAGTCGCTTTATATCCTAAATATAAAAAACAGTTGGACGTAAACCTTCGTAAATTCGATGAGAAATTGACGCAAACTGATCAAAATATTGCTAAGATGTTACAGTCGGTTGGAGATAAGCGATATTTTGTTTTTCATGATGCTTATGGTTACTTTGAAAAACGCTATCATTTGGCCTCATTAGGTTATTTTACTATTAATCCTATCATTCAGCCTGGCGCCCAAAGACTATATCAAATAAGAACAATGTTGGCTCAGAAAAAAGCAGTTTGTGTTTTTGCTGAACCACAATTCAGGCCAGCGGTGATTAAAGCTGTTATAAAAGATACCGATGTATATATGGGGACATTAGATCCATTAGGGAGCGGCATCGGATTAAGTAAGGATAGCTATGTGGAATTTTTAACAGCGTTATCTAATCAATTTAAAAGCTGCTTGGATAAGAACTAGAAGGAATTTAATACGTGCAGCAGATGGCGAAGACTATCGTTCAGGTATATGGCAATTTGCCTAAACCGCATAAAATTATGCTAGGCATATTAACCGTAGCAACATTGGCTGTCGCAATTTGGCGGCCTGTTGTTATTCAACCCGATGATAAAGATGAAGATATTTCTCAAGAATCATCGCCAATGAAACTAGGTATTATTCTTGGTAGTAAAGATAAAAGTGAAACTAATACCAACCAAGTAGATAACTCGGATACTGATGATATTATCACCGATAGCAGCGAACAGTTACCTGATGAAGGGGTAACTGATGAAAAAGGAGCTGATACACCCGATGAACATGTTATTTCAAACGGTGATAATCTGACTAGTATTTTAACTCAGTATGGTTTAGATGCTGGTGATGTGGCGGCTCTTTCTAATCAACACCGAGCGTTACGGAATTTGCAAATAGGGCAAACGTTAAGCTGGGAATTGAATAAAGATGGAGAATTACAGATACTGACATGGATTATTTCACAGCGTGAAACACGTGTTTATACTCGCCAAGGTGCCTCTAGTACTTTTAATGAAAAGAAGCAAATTCGTCAAGGTGTTTGGGCTGATAAGGTTATCCAAGGTAAAATAAACGGTAATTTTACCTCTAGTGCAGTTAATTCAGGCTTAACATATAACGAAGCACGTGAAGTGTCTAAAGCACTACAATGGCAGATTGATTCGCGTAAGCTAAAGTCAGGTGATAAATTTTCGGTCTTGTTAAGTCGTGAAATGCTTGATGGTCACAGTGAACAAAGTCGTTTGTTGGGGGTTCATTTATTAACTAATGGTAAGAATTACTATGCCTTTCGAGCCGAAAATGGCCGCTATTATGATAGTGAAGCTAATGGCTTAGAGCGCGGTTTCTTACGTTATCCTACAGCCAAAACCTTTAGAGTCTCTTCTCCTTTTAGTTTGCGTCGTATAAATCCGGTAACAGGGCGTCCAGCTCCTCATCAGGGAGTCGATTTTTCTATGCCCGTTGGGACACCGATATTAGCGGTTGGTGATGGTGAAGTTATTGTGGCGAAATTTAGTGGAGCGGCCGGTAATTTTATTGCTATTCGTCATGGGCGTCAGTATACCACTCGTTATATGCATCTACGTAAATTATTGGTTAAACCAGGTCAGAAAGTAAAAAGAGGTGAACGCATAGCATTATCAGGTAATACTGGGCGTACTACCGGTCCTCATCTTCATTATGAGTTATGGTTTAATCAGCGCGCAGTTAACCCATTAACAGCTAATTTACCTCATTCAGGTGGATTAACAGGTAAAGATCGTCAACTCTTTCTGGCATTCGTTAAAGAGAATAAATCGAAGCTGGCAAGCAATTAATATGATTTTTGTTAGCTAATTAGGTTGTGAAATAGCATTTTATTTACTGCCATAATTATTTTTTGTAAATCATAAGGTTAATATTATAATGTATCTCAGATTTTAGATTTTTATACGTTGTATTTGAGTGTACTAATGAATAAAGAACAGGATACAGATAGTAAACTTGGTTATATTCCTACCTTTCATCGTATTTACCTACATCCCAAATATTGGGGGATGTGGGTTGGTGCATTGTTATTAGCGGGGACAGGTTATTTGCCTATTAAGTTACGCGATCTGTTACTGGCAAACATGGGTAAGTTAATTGGTAAGTTAGCAAAAGGCTCGCGTAGGCGGGCAAAAATTAATTTGCTTTATTGTTTTCCAGAATTGACGGAGCAGCAAAGAGAGAAATATGTTGATGAAATGTTTGCTGTAGCACCTCAATCTTTTGCAATATTAGCCGAATTAGTTTTACGTGGCGTAGATAAAACTTTAGCACGAACTCATTGGCATAATGAACAAATTATTGAACAATTAAAAGAGCAACAGCGTAATATTATTTTTATGGTACCTCATGGTTGGGCGGTTGATATTCCAGCCATGTTATTAGCGGCTCGAGGCCAAAAAATGGCAGCCATGTTTCATCATCAAAAGGATCCTGTGGCTGATTATTTATGGAACAAAGTGCGTCATCATTTTGGTGGTCGTTTACATTCTCGTGAAGAAGGCATTAAACCTTTTATTGCCAGTGTCAGACAAGGTTATTGGGGATTTTATTTACCAGATCAAGATCACGGTGAAGAACATAGTGAGTTTGTTGATTTTTTTGCAACCTATAAAGCAACCTTACCGGCAGTAGGGCGGTTGATGAAGGTATGTAAAGCGGAGATTGTGCCATTATTTCCGGTTTATGATTATAAAACTCACCAATTACATATCTATATTCGTGAGCCAATGGCAGACATTGCTGGGCAGAGTAATCACTATATTGCCAGGCGTATGAACGAAGAGTTGGAATATTTAGTTAAACCTTATCTGGCACAATATACCTGGATATTAAAATTATTAAAAACGCGCAAAGCCGGGGAGATAGAGCCTTATTGCCGCGATGATCTTTATTAATAAAAATACCGCTTGATAGCTAATCAAGTGGTACAAGATAGCAATAAAATTAGATATAATATATTTTTATTTTTTTATCCCTGAGTAAATGTAATAAAAAAATAATATTTTTGATTAAATAAGGCGTATTAATAATAATTATTAGATGTTTTATCAGTCAGTTAAATTATGGCTAAGCAATTAATTAAGTTTATAAAATTTTTGTTTTATATTTTTATCAAAATAACCTTTTCCTTTATAAGTCTCAAGTGTGACGCTCCCTTCGGATGCTTTAATGCCTGCATCCTGGTGGTTAATTAAATGTTTGGTGGTAATATTTATTGAAGATGGGATAATATATTCATTATCCTTAGTAGCGCCTAAAGCAAAAATTATATGTTTATTAGAAATATAGTCTGCTTTAATCGACATAACACCTATCTCCTCCTTATTAGCTACAACGTCAATCGTACCTTTATTATTTAAATATGAGTTTTTACTGGTAAAGATCTTTAATTGATTCGCGAAAATATAGCTATTTTCTGCAAGTACAAATGTTGTTTTATCTCCGGTCAATCCGGAAATTTTTCCATTATTATAATTATAACCATCGATTTCCGTTTTAACATTACCAATAACATAATACTGCTTAGCGACATTAATTTTGGCAGCATTATTAAAACGAACATTTCCTGCGTATATAGTGAGGTTGGATAAAAATTTGTTTTTTTCATTTATTGATGAACTTTCATTCCCCCATATTCCTAAACCAATAAAAATTATTTTTCTCTTATCAGTCTGGTAGTTTATTGTGTTATTTGCATAATTCATTTTACCAGCAACCAAATCAACTCCGGTTGTATTGCTAAACTGACAGTCATCGCAGGTAATACCATTAGGATTGGCAATAACAACTTTTGCTGGAGATCCTTTTATATTTAGCAAACATATTTTTATTTTGTTTTGCATCGTTATTAAGTTGTACTATCACGCCTTTATTAGTATTAAATCGCCGATATTTATTATATGATACACCATTATTGTCAGGTGCTTTAATGTCGATATTAACTTCACCTTGATTAGATATTGTAAGCTTATTTGATTTGTTTTTTTCTTTTGTAGAATCAATTATGATTCCGTTATATTTTATTCCTTGATTGATTGCTAATGTTGGTGTTGATAATAAACTAAGAGCCAATAAATAGTAGCTGAAATTATTTTTTTATGCATATCAAACCCCTTTTAATAAATAAATGCTAAAAAATGTATTTTTCTTTAGTAGGAAGAAAAGTAAAAAAAGTCAGTTATTTTGTCAATTAAAATCTAAATTTTATTAGTTTAATTAATTTAATATTCAATTAATTTATATTATTTTTTCTAATTCATTTATTAGGAAGAATAATGACTGGATCATAAAAAAAAGCGGTAAAAAAATGATAGTAATATTTTTGGTAATTAAAAACCCCGTGTGTATAACGGGGTTAAATGTATTTATGATGTGAAATTATTCGACTTTTAATATTCGGCAGGTATTGGTGCTACCAATCTGACCCATTTGATCGCCCTGGGTGACTAAGACTAAATCAGCTGGCTCAATATAATTTTTTTCCAGCAGGCATTGAATGGCATTTTTAACAGCATTAATCGTATTAGTCTCCTTATTACAATGAATCGGGGTTACGCCACGGTATAGAGCACACTGATTTAAGGTCTTTTCATGATAGGAGATAGAAAATATTGGTAAACCTGAGCTGATCCGAGACATCATACAAGCGGTACGGCCCGATTCTGTCATGGCGATAATCGCTTTTACTCCTTTTAAGTGATTGGCGGCATACATAGCTGACATCGCAATCGCTTCTTCAACGCTGTCAAATATATCATCGAGGTGATGTTTGGCAATATTTATGCCAGCCATCTTTTCTGCTCCAAGGCAAACCTGAGCCATAGCTTCAACGGTTTCAGCGGGATATTGGCCTGCAGCTGTCTCGGCTGATAACATAACAGCGTCAGTGCCATCCAGCACAGCATTAGCAACGTCCATCACTTCAGCTCGGGTTGGCATCGGATTAGTGATCATCGATTCCATCATTTGCGTGGCAGTGATGGCAATACGGTTTAGTTGGCGTGCCCTGCGTATTAGTTTTTTTTGTACGCCGACCAGCTCAGGGTCGCCAATCTCAACACCTAGATCACCTCGAGCAACCATGACCACATCTGAGGCTAAAATAATTTCGTCAATAATTTTGTCATTGGCAACCGCTTCAGCTCGCTCTACCTTAGCGACAATTTGACAATCACAACCCGCTTCACGAGCCAGGCGTCGGGCATAATTTAGATCTTCTGCTGAGCGGGGGAAAGAAACCGCTAAATAATCGACACCGATCTGAGCTGCGAGCAAGATATCGGCTTTGTCTTTATCTGTTAGCGCTTCTGCGGATAAACCCCCACCAAGTTTATTGATCCCTTTATTGTTTGATAATTGTCCGCCAACAGTTACTTCAGTAAGAATTTGCTGATCTTTTACCGTAAGTACTTTTAATTGAACGCGTCCATCATCGAGTAACAGAATATCACCTGATGTCACATCATTGGGTAAACCTTGATAGTCAATGCCGACTTTTTCTTGATTACCTTCACCTTTGGCTAAATTGGCATCTAAGATAAATTTATCGTCGATATGAAGAAAAATTTTTCCTTCTTTAAATGTTGAAACGCGAATTTTAGGTCCTTGTAGATCACCAAGAATAGCGACATGTTGTGCTAACGATTTCGCAAGTTCACGTACTTTTTTTGCGCGTTGTAAGTGATCTTCTGCTGAGCCATGAGAAAAGTTTAGACGAACAACGTTTGCACCGGCTTTAATCACTTTTTCCAGGTTATTATCACGGTCAGTCGCGGGACCGAGAGTAGTAACAATTTTCGTTCTTCTAAGTCGTCTCGACATTTATGACTCCGTTACTTATTAAAATTGGTGTTGGTTGATAGATTATTACATAGAAATGAAATTAATCCCTTTATTAAAGTGTGCTGTTGTATTATTTAAATGCCTTAGTTAGTGAGAATATTTTTTGCAGTAAAACGAACAGATCTATAGTTTGCTGATATTGATCTGTTTGCTAAAGGTAAATAGCACTAGAGTTTATCAGGATATACATCATGTAATATTATATCTTTTACGCGTTTTAAGTTATCTCTAAAATTTTGCCCTCGACGTAAAATAAAGCCAGTTGCTAGCACATCTATTAATGTCAATTGTGCTAGCCGTGATACCATCGGCATGTAAATATTGGTATATTCAGGTACAGCAATCGTGATAGAATAAGGAAGCGATTTGTGCCAGAGGGGAATTAGGGGTAGCAATGGCTATAGCATCATTGGCTATAGCATCATTGGCTTTAGCAACTTTAGCTTGTTCAGCTAAGTTTTGAGTGCGCCCAGTAGGCAAAATGCAAATCACAACGTCACCATAGCGATAGTTAATACAATATATGTGTTGCATCATGACATCAACGAAATAGACCACTGGGATATAAAAACGAAAAAATTCACGAGTTTCGCACCAATAAAAAAACGCTCTATTTTTAAGTTTAATTCAGCATAATATATAAATAGACAAAATCTTATAAATTAAAAGCAACTTATTGTAATTTAAAAATTTATACGTTTTAGTAACTTGCAAATTAACCATTACTTTTAAGCCATTTCTGGAATTTTATATGCCTGTGTGAAACTCGTGAAATTTACTCATAGCGCCATGGGCAACTGCTGCTGAGGAACCTAAACCAAAGAAAGCGATCTTCTTTGCTTGGGTTAATAGATCGATAGCACGATTAATGTTTGTAGTATTTAGGTTATATTTTACAATACCTAATTGCGCGATGGTGGAATCAAAAACTTTTTGCAGTATCATTTTGATCAACCAAACGATTAACATAAGATGTTCCATTGACGAGGCTTTGTGCTAATCGTAATTGAAAATCAGGAAAACGCTTGGTATCCATTCTACGGCAAAAACGATTTACAGTGGGTTCGCTCACATTAGCCAATTTAGCTAGGGTTGCAATACAAAGGTGAATCGCTTTTTGCAGGCTTCAAGGATTGAATCGGCAACTTTCTTTTCTGATTTACTGAAATACTCAAAGTTATTATTTATTTGTTCTAATGTGTTCATACTGAAAAGCTACCCATTTTACTAATATTGCTGAAGGGGGAATCTTGTTACTTAAGTCAAAATATACTACGCGTTGTTTGGTCAGTAATTAAAAAAAGGAAGTTATTAACTGGATTTTTATTAAAAATATGACGGGCGTCTAATTTACTTTGCATTTTAGTTTAATAAATATGAAGAATTAAAAATTATATATAACTAATCAAATTTGTTGCGAATTATTTTTTGAGCAAAATAAAATATCGTGGCTTTGTTTACCTGGTCGAGTCAAAAAGGTACATTTATTTTCTCGATTGAAGCTATCATAGCACTACAGAATTGGTATTTAAGGAGAATCCCATATTATGGCAATTAATAAAGCTGTTCAGGCATGTAATTTGATTATTTTCGGCGCAAAAGGAGATTTGGCTCACCGCAAATTATTGCCTTCCCTTTATCAATTGGAAAAAACGGGCTATATCCATCCTGATACGCGTATTATAGGGATTGGTCGGGCTGAATGGGATGCTGCCGCCTATATATAAAGAAGCTAAAGATGCGATTAGAGACTTTTTTAAATGAGAAAATCGAGCCCAGTTTATGGCAAAAATTAAGTAAGCGCCCTGATTTTTTTAATTTAGATGTTCAGGATTTGAACAAATTTAATTCACTAGCAAAATATCTTGAGGGTGATAGTAAACCCGCCATATATTATTTTGCTATGCCACCAACGACTTTTGGTGCGGTTTGCCATGGCTTAGGCCATGCCGGCCTTAATAAGAAGCCGAATCGGGTTGTTATGGAAAAACCATTAGGCAGTGATCTTGCCTCTTCCTAAGATATAAATAATGAAGTTGCTAAGTATTTTAAAGAGAGCCAGATTTATCGTATTGATCACTATTTGGGCAAAGAAACAGTGCTCAATTTATTAGCTTTACGTTTTGCCAACTCTTTATTTATTAATAATTGGGATTATCGAACGATTGATCATGTACAGATCACAGTTGCTGAAGAGGTTGGTATCAAAGGACGTTGGGGTTATTTTGATCAAGCTGGGCAGATGCGTGATATGGTCCAAAATCATTTATTACAGATCTTGACTATGATTGCCATGTCACTGCCCGCGGATTTAACTGCAGATCTCATACGAGATGAGAAAGTTAAAGTATTGCGCTCATTACGTCGCATTGATTATCGTAATGTACGTGAAAAAACTGTCCGAGGTCAATATACATCAGGTTCTATTCAAGGCAAAAAAGTGGCTGGCTATTTTGCGGAAGAAGGGGCAAATAAATCCAGTAAAACGGAAACTTTTGTGGCAATTCGAGTTGACATTGATGATTGGCGTTGGGCTGGCGTACCATTTTATTTAAGAACCGGCAAACGATTAGCGGCAAAATGCTCTGAAGTGGTGGTTTATTTTAAAAAACCGGCGTTAAATATTTTTTCTGATTCTTATCAGGATCTACCACAAAATAAATTAACTATTCGATTACAACCTGATGAAGGAATTGATATTGAAATTTTAAACAAAGCGCCGGGTCTTGAGCATAAACATCATTTACAGACGACAAAATTAGATCTGAGTTTTTCTGAAACATTTAATCAAATCCATTTAGCTGATGCATATGAACGTTTATTATTAGAAGCTATGCGTGGCATTCAAGCTCTGTTTGTCCGTCGGGATGAAGTAGAAGAAGCATGGAAATGGGTGGATTCTATTATGGACGCTTGGGCAAAGGATGATCAGCCGCCTAAACTTTATCAGGCAGGTACATGGGGACCTGAGGCATCTGATGCGATGATCGCCAAAGATGGTCGTTCATGGAATGAGTTTGAATAGTTTTTGTCTACGTAATAGGGTAATATGTTTAGGTTTATTACCCTTATTTTGGTAGCTTTTTTGCATTTTAGCTGGAATTTATTATAATTATTTGAGTAAATGCAATGGTTATGATATAAATAGCTTTGTATTTATTCTATCAATAGTGAGGATTCATAGTATATCATACTGACTATTGGCCGTGTGATGCATGAATAGAATATCATGTCTAGCGTCAAAAATCAACGTAGTAGCATCATCTTTTCTTATCAAAAATATCTATTATTTCTAGTGAACATCACTGGTGTGGTGCCTTGTAGCGTCTCCTGTTGCTATAATCGGTTTTACCGTAAATGGGCTTTTAATTTAAATCATCACTTAGTTATTACCAATTTAGGTATTTATCTATTGCTTTGATGATTGCTAATAACAGGAGAATATGGTGATTTATTGGATATTTTTGGCATTATAGATTGCCATAGAGGTCATTGGTACTTTATCAATGGAGTATTCTAGCGTCAGCGGTGATATGACTGGCTTATTGGTAATGTATTTTATGATTGCTTCATCTTATATATTATTGGCAATGGCAGTAAAAAAAGTTGCTCTTGGAGTAGCTTATGCTCTCTGGGAAGGTATTGGGGTAATTTTTATAACAGCATTTAGTGTTTTGTTATTTAATGAATCATTACCACCAATAAACTTATTGGATTAGCGTTACTTATTGTGGGTATAGCGCTAATAAAATCGGGTACTAAAAAAACTAGCACACTATATTCGATAAAACAGGGAAAAAAATTACGCCAAAAAGGCCATTCAATAAAATGACTAAAGTTCACGAGTTTCGCACCAATAAAAAACTCTCTATTTTTAAGTTTAATTCAGCATAATATATAAATAGACAAAATCTCATAAATTAAAAGCAACTTATTGTAATTTAAAAAATTTATACGTTTTAGTAACTTGCAAATTAACCATTGCTTTTAAGCCATTTCTGCAATTTTATATTCCTGTGCGAAACTCATGAAAGTTGTTAAGGAGGCATAATATGTTAGCAGAATATCAATGGTGGCATGGTGCCTTTCTATTTCTGGCCGTTATTTTGGAAATAGTGGCTAATATTTTTTTAAAGTTATCAAATGGATTTAAGCGACTGTGGATAGGTGTATTATCTTTAATTGCCGTTTTAGGTGCTTTTAGTGCATTAGCTGTAGCGGTAAAAGGTATTGAGCTTTCCATTGCTTATGCACTTTGGGGGGCTTTTGGTGTTGTAGCCACGGTTGCCGCCGGTTGGATTTTGTTTAATCAACGACTAAATTATAAAGGTTGGGGCGGTATTATTTTATTGATTACAGGGATGGTCGTTATCAAACTGGCATAATTTTATTTCAGCTGCTAGGACATAGCACTGATTAGTAATGGCTAATAGAATAAAATAAAGGAGTTATTTTTACCACGCTCTATGTATCGACCCTTTTTTAACCATAAATAACCCTATCAATGAGGGGTTATTTGTATTAATTCATGCCATATAGGTAAAACTCCGTGTTGACGCATATTTGCGAGAGGATGACAGTAGGCCGATTATTTATGCAGATTTAATAGACTATTTTCTGTTCTATCAGATATCAATTGCATCGTTAAAATTTGAATTATTTACCGATATAATAATTTTTAATTATTTATTCTCAATTTTTTAAGCTAAATATTTTTCTATGTTTCAGCAGATGTCAAATTTAAATGTTGTTTATTCTGCCTATTTAGTAACAATCCTTTTTTTAATATGATAATAGCTAGTGACAGTAATTGCTATTATTTCACTATTATATATGACCTATATTTGGCATTATATCTAATTCCAAATGCTTATCTGTAGGATTGTATTTCAATATTTATAAAAAATAATAATGGGATTTTATTATAATATTTAGCTTCATTTTAAAATTTTTTATAAATGAGGTTGATATTTTTCTTTATTTATATTCCAAAAATATAAGCAATAATATGTTTTGTAACTTTTTATTTATAATATAATTAATATGTGATTTAAATAATGAAATAGAATATTATAAACAATTTAAATTACTCTGTAACTTACATATAGAATTAATAATAAATGAATAATAGAATATTAAAGATGGAAAAATATATATGCAAGTAAAAGAATATAGCAATAAAATTTTAAACACTATAATGTAGGTATGGCAGTTTATGATCATGCCTTAAATATTTAGCAAGGATTTAACGTAAAAATACATAGAGATGGCAGTGATACACCTGGACATGATTTCCTCGCCCAACCCAAAAAAGATAACGGTCCAATCAAAATTAAACTGTTTAGTATTGAGGACGGAAAACCTGCATCTTTCGATTTTGCTATTAGTACACAATATAATCCTAATGGTAATAACTTAATTACTGGCAGTTATACATCTGTAAAAAATAAAAACACCGGTAAAGTTGAAATTATTGATTTCAAATACGATACTAATAGTGGACTTAAACTTGATTTAGCCCCACTGTTTGAAGGTAGCGTTGAAGATCCTACCTGGGATTTTTTAATGACAATAACAGCATATTAAAACAAATAATTTAATATTAATAAAATAAATATATTCAATGTTATAACAATATAAAAAACCAATTGGCATAATAATTAATCCTGGCCATAAAGTATAATGTTATTATAATGGGCAGGATTTATTTTTTATTTTATTCAGCTTGTCAATTTTATTAATTATATCAGCAGATGATTTAAGTTAATTTAATGCAATAAATTAGTTATGCTAATTATCACGCTAATAACAATCACCTGGTAATAAATTGAGTAACAGTAACTATTTAATTAGGGAAAATAGTATTAACGATCCGGATTTAAATAATTAGGCTATAATATAATTAAATGAAAATTTATAATAGAATTTTTATTATAGATTAATATTTTATAGCTGTGTGTTTTATAGGGACTTCTTTTGAAACTTTAAAGGCAATATATTAGCAATAATAATTTTTGAAAAAATTATTAATTAATATATTTAACTAATTTAATGTTTAAATAAGAAAAACCTATGAAATTAAAAAATTTTTTATAATGAGCTTGATATTAACTAAGCGTGTTGCTTAATAGTGAAATAAGGGTATTTCGGTGATTGAAGTAAATTTTAGGCTGTTCTGAGATGGAAATTCCAAAGACCGGCACTAAGGAGTAAAAAGGTATCATCAATAAAGGGTCTACGATTCCGTAAAATTTGGGTCATACAACCGAGGCGCTTGATACCCGCGATGGCGTGTTCAACCGTAATACGGATGCCCGAGATTATTTTATTTTCTTGTTTTTGTTCAGGCGATAAAGGTCTTTTTCGAGTTCCTTTTTTTGGGATTTGTGTATTAGGATGCTGTTTATCTATACCTTGAAAACCGGTATCGGCCCAGATGGTTACCTCAGGGGGAATATGGCGAATTATATCGACTTTATCGAGTAAGCGTTTATCGTGACGGCGCCCATTTTTGATCATGGGGATAAATCCAATTTTCCTCGTTTCGTCAGTCATAATATGTATTAGTCTTAACTTGATCCGACAATTCTGATTTAAAAAAGAGCGTTACCGGTTTTAATTAACATCATTAGATAATTAAATAAAAGGTAATTCTATGTATCAAACAAATAATCCTATCATCAAACATAAAGTCGGGTTACTTAACCTCGCTGAAGAGCTTAATAACGTCTCAAAAGCCTGTAAGATTATGGGGGTATCCCGAGATACGTTTTATCGCTACCAGGAACTTGTTAACGATGGTGGGATAGACGCTTTAATTAATCAAAATCGACGGGTGCCTAACGTAAAAAATAGAGTAGATGAACAGATTGAAAGCGCTGTAGTCGAGTATGCGATTGAATACCCTGCACACGGTCAACACCGCAGTAGTAATGAACTAAGAAAAAAAGGCATTTTTGTTTCGGGGAGTGGCGTTCGCTCTATTTGGCTGCGCCATAATCTCGAAAATTTTACAAAACGCCTAAAAGCGCTTGAAGATAAAATCGCAACAGAAGGAATTATCCTGTCAGAATCACAAATCAGTGCTCTAGAAAAGAAAGCGCAAGATGATGAAGCCTGTGGTGAGATTGAAACAGCGCATCCAGGTTATCTGGGTTCACAAGATACTTTTTATGTCGGTCATTTAAAAGGCGTTGGTCGTGTTTATCAACAAACTTACATTGATACTTACAGTAAAGTCGTTCATTGTAAGCTTTACACAACAAAAAGCGCGATAACGGCGGCAGATTTATTAAATGACAAGGTTCTGCCTTTTTACACCGAGCATGGGTTACCGGTGTAAAAAGGCAGAACCTTGTCATTTACATGAGTTTCGCACAAAACTAATTTGGGTACGCTAATATGTAGTAGCTCAGACTTAATCTGACAGTTACCGGTTATTTATACAGTACCTGTCAGGTTAAATTTGATTTAAATCTTTCTCTCTCCAAAGTTGTTTTCCATCGTGTAAAGTTGCCATAGGAGTTCGACCGCAACACATTTTTCCTTGATGAGTGCGTTGGTTATTATATTCCGCTAACCATTTATCTAAATCAGCTTGTAATTCATTTAAAGCCCTATAGATTTTCTTACGAAAAGCCACCTGATAGAACTCTTGTAATACAGTTTTATGAAAGCGTTCACAAATCCCATTAGTTTGAGGTGAACGAGCTTTAGTTTTTGTATGATCAATATCATTGATAGCGAGATAAAGTTGATAATCGTGATGTTCAACTTTACCACAATACTCACTGCCTCTGTCCGTCAGTATACGTAACACCGGTAACCCATGCTGGGAATAAAAAGGGAGAACCTTGTCATTTAATAAATCTGCCGCCGTTATCGCGCTTTTTGTTGTGTAAAGCTTACAATGAACGACTTTACTGTAAGTATCAATGTAAGTTTGTTGATAAACACGACCAACGCCTTTTAAATGACCGACATAAAAAGTATCTTGTGAACCCAGATAACCTGGATGCGCTGTTTCAATCTCACCACAGGCTTCATCATCTTGCGCTTTCTTTTCTAGAGCACTGATTTGTGATTCTGACAGGATAATTCCTTCTGTTGCGATTTTATCTTCAAGCGCTTTTAGGCGTTTTGTAAAATTTTCGAGATTATGGCGCAGCCAAATAGAGCGAACGCCACTCCCCGAAACAAAAATGCCTTTTTTTCTTAGTTCATTACTACTGCGGTGTTGACCGTGTGCAGGGTATTCAATCGCATACTCGACTACAGCGCTTTCAATCTGTTCATCTACTCTATTTTTTACGTTAGGCACCCGTCGATTTTGATTAATTAAAGCGTCTATCCCACCATCGTTAACAAGTTCCTGGTAGCGATAAAACGTATCTCGGGATACCCCCATAATCTTACAGGCTTTTGAGACGTTATTAAGCTCTTCAGCGAGGTTAAGTAACCCGACTTTATGTTTGATGATAGGATTATTTGTTTGATACATAGAATTACCTTTTATTTAATTATCTAATGATGTTAATTAAAACCGGTAACGCTCTTTTTTAAATCAGAATTGTCGGATTAAGTTAAGACTAATACAGCTAATAAAACACGGATGTGCTCAGTAATAGCATTTTTGATTACGTCCCAATTTTGTTGATAAAGGGTTATTTTTTCAGATATACGACGTTTATGTTGTTCAAACCACGCAGAAATAGCGAGAAAAATATGATTTCTTTGCGCTCGGCTCGTGCGAGCCTGACAGCGTTCAATACCACAATTTTGTTTAACTTCTCGATGATAAACTTCAACAGACCAACGGGCATCCATGATAGATTTGACGTATTGACGGGTGGGATTCTCTTTGTTTGTTACTGTGTAATCAATACAGCCGTTTTTGGCTATAAATTTGAAAACAGTCACCCAACCGTAGCCTCGTAAGTGTATTAAGGTTCCTTCTTCTGAGATGTCTAACTTGTTCAGTTGTTATGGTTAACAATCCTGTTTTTCCTCAGCGTGGTTACCCAGACCCAACCATGAGAGCGAATTGATTTCAGATTATCCAGGCTAGAATACCAGGCATCCATCACTACCGCTTCTGGTATGATCCCTCTTTTTTTAGCAAGAGCGAGCATTTCGGAAAAGTGCGTGTTTTTTGTTTTTCCATCAGAATCTTTATCATAAATACGATAATCAATAGGAATTGATTCAACAGTTGTTAGATTATGCCAACGTAAATTAACTAAACCTATGCCAGCAATAACATCATGTTCATTATAGCTAGGCGACTTAATTTTGATTACAGCATATGTATTAAAAATAGGTCATCGATAGTGCATCCTGTTTCCATCTTTTTACGTTTAGCTTGAGACCATTTATGTTCTATAGGATTTAAATCTGGTGAATACACAGGCAAATATTCTATCTGGTGTCCTGCGTTTATAATTGCCTGTTCAATATTCTTACCTTTGTGAAAGCTAGCGTTGTCCATAAAAATAACAGAATTTTCAGGAAGTTCTGGGAGCAATATTTTTGTGATCCAAACATAAAAAACATCACGGTTAATATTGCAATCAAATAATCCGATAGCAAAAAGGGTTGTTCCCAATAAAGCGCCAATAACATTTGTTCTTCCCTTAGCACCCCAGTTTTTCAGGCCAAAACAACGGTGACCTTTTGGGGAATAGCCGTGAGTTCGTGGAGTGTCATGTGAAAAACCACTTTCATCAATAAAAACAACAGATTTATCTTTTTTTTTTCGTACTGTTGTCTTTTTTGCTGATGTGCCAGCCTGTCGCTTTCGTTGGTTTTTGGATGGAATAGAGTTTTTTTTATAGGTTAATCCCAGCTTTTTAAGGGATTGCCAAATAGTCTTTTTACAAACACCGAATCGCTCTGCCCGTTCCTTTTGGTAAGCATCTGGATACTGTTCCACATCTTTTGCTAAAGCATTTTTATCGAGCTTCCTCTTACGTGGCGTTGAATTTTTTGGCTCTGGTCGTTTAAGCCAACGTACTAAAGACGCTTTTCCAATACGGAATTGTTTCGCAGTTTCTCGAATTGTTAAACCTTCGGCTTTCCTTACAGATATTACTTTACGTCGAAAATCAATTGTATAACTCATAACACACCTTGTAATCAAAATTAAGTCGCCTAGCTATACCTGAATATTGATAATGGACCATCTCTATTTTTTTACTACGTGTTTTGGCAATTAGTGTATCATCGGCAATTAGTACGCAAGGGCTTTTTTTGTCTATAGATGTTTCAACTAATCGCCACAGGTCTTTAGGTTGAAAACACCTGCTTTTTGTGTCATGAGACAAAGGTGATGGGCTTACTTCTGATAACGCCAAACCAGAGTATCTTACACTGCTTACTTGTAAGAATGTTTTGTAGATATCTTTAATGCATGGATAACCGGACAAAATATAAACATCCTAATTTTTTCTTGTTTTGAACTTTATACTTCTTTTTCGGAGTTTGCGAAACTCGTGTTTATATTAATAATCAGATAATTATTTCTAGTCGACATCGTAAAGTTAAATCTCTTGAGCCTGTTATTGACGATCTTAATCATCATGTTGGCGGAAAAACGAGCGGAGAATGGTTAGTCGAAGTTGCTGATTCGATTAACGATGAAGTGAGTGATTTTACCGATATTTTGCATGATCGTTTAATTAAAATGGAAAAAAAGATATTAACTGAAGAGATCCCTGAACGGGGAAAATTAGCGTTATTAAGAAAACAGATTATTATTGTACGCCGCTATATGCCTACTCAACGGGATGTTTTTGCTCGTTTAGCGACAGAAAAATTTTTATGGATGAGCGATGATGATCGCCACCGCATGCAGGAAAATGCCGAAAGGCTTGGACGGTGTATTGATGAATTAGATGGTTTTGTTGCTCGTATCGCCGTAATTACCGATGAAATTAATGCGTTGATATCAGAAGCAACAAATAAACGGATTTATACTATGTCAATGTTAGCGATTGTCTTTGTTCCATTAACCTTTTTAACTGGATTATTTGGCGTCAACCTCAATGGTATACCTGGTAGTGAATTTAAATTTGCATTTAGTATTTTTTGTTTATTATTAAGTTGCTTAATTAGTTTTGTTATCTGGTGGCTAAAAAGAGGGAAGTGGTTATGAAATAAAACATTTTCCAATATAAAATTTCCAGTTATTTAGTTTAGTAAAAAATAAATTGAGCTATATCAAGAAGTTTTAACCTTAACTAGGGCAGAATTGATTTCGCAGGTGAATGTAACGTTAAGCGATGAACGTTGTGTTCCATAATTGTAGTTTTTCTCATATTGAGTTCTTATACAGAATAATTGACCACTATCAGCCGATGTTTAATACATCGGCTTTTTTTTATTTTATTTCAACTATATTAACCCGATCTGAGTGGGACACGAGTTTCGCAATCTCCAAAAAAGAAGTATAAGTTCAAAACAAGAAAAAATTAGGATGTTTATATTTTGTCCGGTTATCCATGCATTAAAGATATCTACAAAACATTCTTACAAGTAAGCAGTGTAAGATACTCTGGTTTGGCGTTATCATGAAGTAATCCCATCACCTTTGTCTCATGACACTATTAGTCGATGGCTAAAAAGCAGGTGTTTTCGACCTAAAGACCTATGGCGATTAGTTGAAACATCTATAGACAAAAAAAGCCCTTGCGTACTAATTGCCGATGATACACTAATTGCCAAAACACGTAGTAAAAAAATAGAGATGGTCCATTATCAATATTCAGGTAATGAACATGATGTTATTGCTGGCATAGGTTTAGTTAATTTACTTTGGCATAATCTAACAACTGTTGAATCAATTCCTATTGATTATCGTATTTATGATAAAGATTCCGATGGAAAAACAAAAAATACGCATTTTTCCGAAATGCTCGCTCTTGCTAAAAAAAGAGGGATCAAGCCTGAAGCGGTAGCGATGGATGCTTGGTATTCTAGCCTGGATAATCTGAAATCAATTCGCTCTCATGGTTGGGTTTGGGTAACTACGCTGAGAAAAAATCGGATTGTTAACCGTAATATACAATTGAATAAGTTAGACATCTCAGAAGAAGGAACCTTAATACACTTACGAGGTTATGGTTGGGTGACTGTTTTCAAATTTATAGCCAAAAACGGCCGTATTGATTACTTACACGAGTTTCGCACAGGCATATAAAATTCCAGAAATGGCTTAAAAGCAATAGTTAATTTGCAAATTACTAAAACGTATAAATTTGTTTAAATTACAATAAGTTGCTTTTGATTTATAAGATTTTGTCTATTTATATATTATGCTGAATTAAACTTAAAAATAGAGCGTTTTTTTATTGGTGCGAAACTCGTGTTGTTATTGGTTATAGCATTTCATTTTTTGGTTTATCACAAGTAGTCAAAATGATGCCATTAGGCATTGCCTACGCTATTTGGTCTGGTTTAGGGATCGTGCTGGTGTCTGTGGCAGCGTTGTTTCTCTATCAGCAAAAATTAGATTGGCCAGCCATTTTAGTATTTTGTTGATTATTTCTGGAGTTTTAGTTATTAATCTGGTTTCTAAAAGTAGTGTTCATTGATAATCGTTAAAGGAGCATTAGTTAATAATCTTTTAACCCTAATACTTATTTAGCTATTTGACTATTTTCAGCTGGAAACCTGCACTATTTTCATCAAATCGCCATAGCGAAAACTGGACTGATAACTATTAGTCCAGCTCAAATTGTCTTAATGACTATTTTTTTTGAACCATAAAAATTGGCTTAACAAGACAATTATTGCCACCAAGAAATAAGCGATAAAAATAATTAATAGCCATACGGGCATTTCAATATTCAAAAATGACCATTGTTTTTGGCTACAGTCACCGTAGGCTTCAAAAACAGTCGGTAACCAGCGGTTAAGTGGCAGCCATGAAGGAAAGTTAACGACAAAATCACATGAATCAAAAGGAGAGGGATAGAGTTGTAGTCGGGTATGTTCGAAGGTTAATTTCAATCCTTCCCAACTACTATATAACCATAAAATTAGTGCTACTGAGCGAAAAGCACTTTTTGGTGCCATGGCAGCGATTAAACCTGCCGCTAAGATAGCAAATATCGCTATCCGTTCGTAAATGCATAATACGCATGGTCTAAGTCCCATACCGTGTTGAAAATAAAGTGCAATGATTTCTAACATACAGGCGCTAATAGCTAGTAGCAACCAGGCTTTTCTGGTTTGAGAGTATGAGTAAAAAAATTTAAACATGTTCATTCTATTCCATTATCTCGATAAGTTAGTTAGGCAAGCATATGATCTTATTTTGTTTACGACAAAAAAAACAGCTAATAAGATAGGATAATGAATTAAATTGTCAAAATGAATTTTCTATTTAGCCGATAGTTTCATGAAATTAAAATCATTATTTATCAAATATATATAAATAAATTATCACTATCATTCACTATTCACTCACTATAAATTTTAAATTTCAATCCAGCTATTATTCCTATCATCTTGATATTTTGCCGTCATTTCTGCTGATTTATGACCTAGCAATTTACGGGTAAATTCACTGCCTATTTTTTCGGTGTAAAGTCTGGCTGATAAACTCCTGATTTCATGAAAAGAAGGTGGTGATCCTTTCCATACTAATTTTGTTTTATCTCTAAGTTTAGTAAACTCGGTTGATATTTTTACTGTCTTGATTTGTTTTTTATTTTTTATAATAACAAAATCAGCATCATGATTAATGTTTTTCAAAATATCATTTAATTTCATAGACTCAATTCCAATATCAAGTGGAATAGCTATTTTAGTTTCGGTTTTTTGTTGAACAATCCATAACTTTTCATCATGAATATCTTTCCATTTCATTTTTGAAATATCAGAAACACGTTGACCTGTGACTAAAGCCAGTTTCATGGCCTGACTTAACCAATGATGATCGTCGTTTATTAAGTTCAAAATAGTGTTAAAGTCATTGAGGGATAATCTTACCCTTTTTAATTTTAGTTTTTGGTATTTTTGTTAAGTCAGCAGGGTTTAATTGTACCAGACCACTTGCTAATGCTTTTTTAAAGCAATCAATTAATGATCCTCTCAATAATTTTGCCATTGTAGTTTTTCCTGCATAAATAAAGGGGTGAAGAAAATCGGCAACATTTTTTGTTGTTATGTTTTGTATTGGTAGGTAGTGTTCAAAAATCTGTGACATATCTTAAACTCAAAAAAAAGAGGTATGACATATGAGAATCAATCATTTAATTTTGATGAAGCGTTGAAGCAATTACAATCAGGTAAAAATTTACCCGGTAACTCATAAAACAGCTGACCGAAGCTGCCCTGCAGGCAGAAATAGAACACTACCTATCGACAAGGTCAATCGATACGCGTAAAAATGGCTATACTCGAAAAACGGTTAAATTGTAGTGGCATACTAAATTTGGCCACCTAAGTTGAGGTGATATGCTTACCTCATAATTTTTATAGGTGCCGAAATGAGTAAAATAATTACTGCTGAATTTAAATGTGAAACCGCCAAATTAGTCCTTGACCAAAATTACACCTACCAGGAAGCCGCGAAAGGCATGAACGTCAGTCTTTCAGCGATTAGCCGGTGGGTAAGAGCCCTTCGTTTAGAACGTCAAGGGAAAACATCGCCTGGTCTGCCATTAACACCTGAACAAATTGAGTTCAGAGAAATGAAGAAAAAAATCCACCGGCTGAAAATGGAGAATGACATCTTAAAAAAGGCTACTGCGCTCTTAATGTCCGACTCACTGAAAAATTTTCGGTAGTTGAAAAGCTAAGAGTGCTTTATCCGGTGAAAACTTTGTGTCGTATTTTTAATGTTCACCGAAGCAGTTATCGCTATTGGTGTCGGCCTAAGGAGCCAGATATTGAGCGGACGATAAAACGTAGCCTAGTCAGCGAAGCGTGGAACGTTAGTGGCGGCTCTGCTGGCGCAAGGACTATCGCCACGATGGTTACCAATACACACAACGTGAAACTTGGGCGGTGGTTAGCGGGTAAGTTGATGAAAGAATTAATCATCGTCAGTTGCCAAGAGCGAAAACATAAATACAACCGCGGTGGAAATGAACGTATTGATATTCCAAATCTGCTCAATAGGCAGTTCGCTGTTACAAAGCCTGACCAGGTTTGGTGCGGCGATGTAACCTATATTTGGACAGGCTCACGATGGGCCTATCTGGCTGTGGTATAGCTAGGCGACTTAATTTTGATTACAGCATATGTATTAAAAACAGGTCATCGATAGTGCATCCTGTTTCCATCTTTTTACGTTTAGCTTGAGACCATTTATGTTCTATAGGATTTAAATCTGGTGAATACACAGGCAAATATTCTATCTGGTGTCCTGCGTTTATAATTGCCTGTTCAATATTCTTACCTTTGTGAAAGCTAGCGTTGTCCATAAAAATAACAGAATTTTCAGGAAGTTCTGGGAGCAATATTTTTGTGATCCAAACATAAAAAACATCACGATTAATATTGCAATCAAATAATCCGATAGCAAAAAGGGTTGTTCCCAATAAAGCGCCAATAACATTTGTTCTTCCCTTAGCACCCCAGTTTTTCAGGCCAAAACAACGGTGACCTTTTGGGGAATAGCCGTGAGTTCGTGGAGTGTCATGTGAAAAACCACTTTCATCAATAAAAACAACAGATTTATCTTTTTTTTCATACTGTTGTCTTTTTTGCTGATGTGCCAGCCTGTCGCTTTCGTTGGTTTTTGGATGGAATAGAGTTTTTTTTATAGGTTAATCCCAGCTTTTTAAGGGATTGCCAAATAGTCTTTTTACAAACACCGAATCGCTCTGCCCGTTCCTTTTGGTAAGCATCTGGATACTGTTCCACATCTTTTGCTAAAGCATTTTTATCGAGCTTCCTCTTACGTGGCGTTGAATTTTTTGGCTCTGGTCGTTTAAGCCAACGTACTAAAGACGCTTTTCCAATACGGAATTGTTTCGCAGTTTCTCGAATTGTTAAACCTTCGGCTTTCCTTACAGATATTACTTTACGTCGAAAATCAATTGTATAACTCATAACACACCTTGTAATCAAAATTAAGTCGCCTAGCTATATAAGACCTCACTGGTATAACGGTGGATTAACGCCAAACGAATCAGAGCGACTGTTCCGTGAACAGTCAGGTAGGGTGGCCAATTTTAGTTGACCACTACACCCTTGATGAACTGGAAACGAAATGGGGTGAAAAATACCCGATAGTGCTAGAATCCTGGCGAAGTAAATGGGAGTTGCTCAGTGCTTATTTTCGATACCCTAAAGCCATTAGAAAACCCATTTATATGACCAATGCAGTAGAGGCGGTTCATCGGCAGTTTAGGAAATTAACTAAAACCAAAGGGGCTTTTCCTAATGAAAACAGATTATTAAAATTACTCTATATTGGCATCAATCAGGTATCCAACAAATGGACTATGCCGATTAGTAACTGGGCGTTAACCATTGCTCAATTGTCCATCTATTTTAAAGGGCGCCTAGATGGTATAATCAAAATATAAAATCCCCTGACACAGAATTATGAACACCCTCACGTTAGTCAATTTTACTTATATACTAGTGAAGGAAAGCAAGTAATAATGAATATAAATATCAGACAAATTATGTTAAAAAATTTCCTTGGTAATTCCCCTGAATGGTACAAATTGACCATTATTTTCTTCTTGATAATCAACCCGCTGTGCTTTTTTTTCGTTAACCCTTTTATTGCCGGTTGGTTATTGATTGCTGAATTTATTTTTACCCTTGCCATGGCGCTAAAATGCTACCCACTACAGCCTGGCGGATTACTTGCTATTGAAGCGGTAGTAATTGGGATGACTACACCGCAACAAGTAAGTCATGAAATTGCTAATAACATTGAAGTGATATTGCTATTGATTTTTATGGTTGCAGGTATTTATTTCATGAAACAATTGCTGTTATTTGCTTTCACAAAATTATTACTGTCAATACATTCTAAACGTGTACTCTCACTGGCTTTCTGCCTAGCAAGCGCTTTCCTTTCCGCCTTTTTAGACGCGCTAACAGTTATTGCCGTTGTGATAAGTGTAGCCGTTGGTTTTTATTCTATTTATCATAGCTATGTATCCAGCCAGAAAGCGCTTCTTCCGCCGGAAAATAACGCTGACATGACCGAAAAAGGCCAGATCCTTGAACAATTTCGGGCTTTTTTACGTAGTCTAATGATGCACGCCGGCATTGGCACTGCATTAGGTGGCGTAATGACAATGGTTGGTGAGCCACAAAATTTAATTATTGCTAAATATGTTGGCTGGAATTTTAGTAATTTTTTCTTACATATGATCCCGGTGACGTTACCGGTATTTGTCTGCGGCTTAATTATTTGCTATTGCGTCGAACGTTTTAAATTATTTGGTTACGGCGCTGAATTACCTGAAAGTGTCCACCATATTCTGCAAATCCACGATAAAAAAGCCAGCAGAGAACGGGATCGGCGAGAAAAATTGCAACTAATAAGTCAAGCATTAGTAGGCGTTTGGTTAATTATTGCTTTAGCTTTCCATCTTGCAGAAGTCGGCTTAATTGGTTTATCTGTAATAATCTTAATAACCTCATTTTGCGGCATCACTGATGAGCACACCATTGGCAAAGCATTTGAAGAAGCTTTACCCTTTACCTCCTTATTAACGGTATTTTTCTCAATTGTAGCAGTCATTATCGATCAACATCTTTTTACGCCATTTATTCAATTTGTATTACAGTCTTCAGAATCATCGCAACTTGTTTTATTTTATTTATTCAATGGGTTACTTTCTGCAATTTCAGACAATGTTTTTGTGGGCACCGTCTATATAAATGAAGCGATGAGTGCGTTAAAAGCGGGATTAATATCACGTCAACAATATGAATATCTGGCAGTTGCCATTAATACGGGGACTAATTTACCTTCAGTCGCAACGCCAAACGGTCAAGCTGCTTTTCTGTTTTTATTAACTTCAGCGCTTTCACCACTTATTCGCCTTTCATATGGTCGAATGGTTATCATGGCTTTACCTTATACTATTGTTATGACGTTAGTCGGTTTACTAGCCATAGAACTATGGTTGATCCCGGTAACAGGGTGGTTCGCTTCATTAGGCTTGATAAATATAGCTAAATAACTTTTTATTAATAATGCCATTATTTATTTGAAAATAATAGCATTCCCCTGTCATTTAAAACAAAAACTATCGGCTAAATAGAAACTCATAAAAAATAAAATATCTAAACATCAATCAATTACAAAAATATCGCTCATTTAATATACGCATTTACACGCGAAAACAAGCAATTTCACTCACTATAAATCAATTACTTACAGCTCATAGTGAATTCTAGTTTTACCTAATTTTGACTGAAATCTCAGTTTAAATTCATCCTCTTTTTTAATTCCCAAATAACCCTAATCATTCGTTTATCTACAGAGAAATAATTATGTCTAAATTAGTCACAATTCAAAAACTGTAGTAGCTCAGACTTGATCTGAGAGTTACCGGTTATTTATACAGTACCTGTCAGGTTAAATTTGATTTAAATCTTTCTCTCTCCAAAGTTGTTTTCCATCGTGTAAAGTTGCCATAGGAGTTCGACCGCAACACATTTTTCCTTGATGAGTGCGTTGGTTATTATATTCCGCTAACCATTTATCTAAATCAGCTTGTAATTCATTTAAAGCCCTATAGATTTTCTTACGAAAAGCCACCTGATAGAACTCTTGTAATACAGTTTTATGAAAGCGTTCACAAATCCCATTAGTTTGAGGTGAACGAGCTTTAGTTTTTGTATGATCAATATCATTGATAGCGAGATAAAGTTGATAATCGTGATGTTCAACTTTACCACAATACTCACTGCCTCTGTCCGTCAGTATACGTAACACCGGTAACCCATGCTGGGAATAAAAAGGGAGAACCTTGTCATTTAATAAATCTGCCGCCGTTATAGCGCTTTTTGTTGTGTAAAGCTTACAATGAACGACTTTACTGTAAGTATCAATGTAAGTTTGTTGATAAACACGACCAACGCCTTTTAAATGACCGACATAAAAAGTATCTTGTGAACCCAGATAACCTGGATGCGCTGTTTCAATCTCACCACAGGCTTCATCATCTTGCGCTTTCTTTTCTAGAGCACTGATTTGTGATTCTGACAGGATAATTCCTTCTGTTGCGATTTTATCTTCAAGCGCTTTTAGGCGTTTTGTAAAATTTTCGAGATTATGGCGCAGCCAAATAGAGCGAACGCCACTCCCCGAAACAAAAATGCCTTTTTTTCTTAGTTCATTACTACTGCGGTGTTGACCGTGTGCAGGGTATTCAATCGCATACTCGACTACAGCGCTTTCAATCTGTTCATCTACTCTATTTTTTACGTTAGGCACCCGTCGATTTTGATTAATTAAAGCGTCTATCCCACCATCGTTAACAAGTTCCTGGTAGCGATAAAACGTATCTCGGGATACCCCCATAATCTTACAGGCTTTTGAGACGTTATTAAGCTCTTCAGCGAGGTTAAGTAACCCGACTTTATGTTTGATGATAGGATTATTTGTTTGATACATAGAATTACCTTTTATTTAATTATCTAATGATGTTAATTAAAACCGGTAACGCTCTTTTTTAAATCAGAATTGTCGGATTAAGTTAAGACTAATATATTTGATTTAAATCTTTCTCTCTCCAAAGTTGTTTTCCATCGTGTAAAGTTGCCATAGGAGTTCGACCGCAACACATTTTTCCTTGATGAGTGCGTTGGTTATTATATTCCGCTAACCATTTATCTAAATCAGCTTGTAATTCATCTAAAGCCCTATAGATTTTCTTACGAAAAGCCACCTGATAGAACTCTTGTAATACAGTTTTATGAAAGCGTTCACAAATCCCATTAGTTTGAGATGAACGAGCTTTAGTTTTTGTATGATCAATATCATTGATAGCGAGATAAAGTTGATAATCGTGATGTTCAACTTTACCACAATACTTACTGCCTCTGTCCGTCAGTATACGTAACACTGGTAACCCATGCTGGGAATAAAAAGGGAGAACCTTGTCATTTAATAAATCTGCCGCCGTTATCGCGCTTTTTGTTGTGTAAAGCTTACAATAAGCGTGTTGCTTAATAGTGAAATAAGGGTATTTTTCGGTGATTGGAAGTAAATTTTAGGCTGTTCTGAGATGGAAATTCCAAAGACCGGCACTAAGGAGTAAAAAGGTATCATCATCCGTAAAATTTGGGTCATACAACCGAGGCGCTTGATACCCGCGATGGCGTGTTCAACCGTAATACGGATGCCCGAGATTATTTTATTTTCTTGTTTTTGTTCAGGCGATAAAGGTCTTTTTCGAGTTCCTTTTTTTGGGATTTGTGTATTAGGATGCTGTTTATCTATACCTTGAAAACCGGTATCGGCCCAGATGGTTACCTCAGGGGGAATATGGCGAATTATATCGACTTTATCGAGTAAGCGTTTATCGTGACGGCGCCCATTTTTGATCATGGGGATAAATCCAATTTTCCTCGTTTCGTCAGTCATAATAAGCCCTTTTCGAGTGGTCTGTCTTTTCTTTCCCGAATACATTTTTTTTCGCCGACGCAGATTCTTAGGCTTTTGGACAGGTCGCTCTGTCCCATCAATAAAGACGTCTTTAACTCCAGGAAAGGCGCGAAAAAATTCCTCAGCAGAGCGAATTTGACGAGCGGGCAAAACACATTCTCGCCCCAAGGTCATCTCTAAAACCGGCAATAATATTTTTACCCAGCGACATACCCGTGTTCTATCTAAACCAAAAAGAAGTCCTTGCAAATCATAGGTCGGATAACATTTTAAATACAATAAAATAAAAAGCAGTTTATCTAATGGGGTTGGGATAAATCCTTTCTGCCCTGCACCCATCTGCCGCTCGTGATCTTTTCGATTCTTTTTCCGATAAATCAAATAACAAGCTGAAAATTCAGCGGCTAAATTTTTCAATTCTTCGACTGATAATCCAATGATTGCTTTACATAAACGATTATCTCGTAACAACCGCTCTTTGTTGATCATTTCAAACCGTTATTTTCTAAGTTAAACCTCTTTTTATTGTCTATAGCGTGACAAAAAATGCAAGTCTCTATTCAGCAACTATTTTAATGAACGACTTTACTGTAAGTATCAATGTAAGTTTGTTGATAAACACGACTAACGCCTTTTAAATGACCGACATAAAAAGTATCTTGTGAACCCAGATAACCTGGATGCGCTGTTTCAATCTCACCACAGGCTTCATCATCTTGCGCTTTCTTTTCTAGAGCACTGATTTGTGATTCTGACAGGATAATTCCTTCTGTTGCGATTTTATCTTCAAGCGCTTTTAGGCGTTTTGTAAAATTTTCGAGATTATGACGCAGCCAAATAGAGCGAACGCCACTCCCCGAAACAAAAATGCCTTTTTTTCTTAGTTCATTACTACTGCGGTGTTGACCGTGTGCAGGGTATTCAATGGCATACTCAACTACAGCGCTTTCAATCTGTTCATCTACTCTATTTTTTACGTTAGGCACCCATCGATTTTGATTAATTAAAGCGTCTATCCCACCATCGTTAACAAGTTCCTGGTAGCGATAAAACGTATCTCGGGATACCCCCATAATCTTACAGGCTTTTGAGACGTTATTAAGCTCTTCAGCGAGGTTAAGTAACCCGACTTTATGTTTGATGATAGGATTATTTGTTTGATACATAGAATTACCTTTTATTTAATTATCTAATGATGTTATAGCTAGGCGACTTAATTTTGATTACAAGGTGTGTTATGAGTTATACAATTGATTTTCGACGTAAAGTAATATCTGTAAGGAAAGCCGAAGGTTTAACAATTCGAGAAACTGCGAAACAATTCCGTATTGGAAAAGCGTCTTTAGTACGTTGGCTTAAACGACCAGAGCCAAAAAATTCAACGCCACGTAAGAGGAAGCTCGATAAAAATGCTTTAGCAAAAGATGTGGAACAGTATCCAGATGCTTACCAAAAGGAACGGGCAGAGCGATTCGGTGTTTGTAAAAAGACTATTTGGCAATCCCTTAAAAAGCTGGGATTAACCTATAAAAAAAAAACTCTATTCCATCCAAAAACCAACGAAAGCGACAGGCTGGCACATCAGCAAAAAAGACAACAGTATGAAAAAAAAGATAAATCTGTTGTTTTTATTGATGAAAGTGGTTTTTCACATGACACTCCACGAACTCACGGCTATTCCCCAAAAGGTCACCGTTGTTTTGGCCTGAAAAACTGGGGTGCTAAGGGAAGAACAAATGTTATTGGCGCTTTATTGGGAACAACCCTTTTTGCTATCGGATTATTTGATTGCAATATTAATCGTGATGTTTTTTATGTTTGGATCACAAAAATATTGCTCCCAGAACTTCCTGAAAATTCTGTTATTTTTATGGACAACGCTAGCTTTCACAAAGGTAAGAATATTGAACAGGCAATTATAAACGCAGGACACCAGATAGAATATTTGCCTGTGTATTCACCAGATTTAAATCCTATAGAACATAAATGGTCTCAAGCTAAACGTAAAAAGATGGAAACAGGATGCACTATCGATGACCTGTTTTTAATACATATGCTGTAATCAAAATTAAGTCGCCTAGCTATAATTAAAACCGGTAACGCTCTTTTTTAAATCAGAATTGTCAGATTAAGTTAAGACTAATACAAAATATTTAAATCAAATTTAACCTGACAGGTACTGTATAAATAACCGGTAACTGTCAGATCAAGTCTGAGCTACTACAAAGTAAATTAACTAAACCTATGCCAGCAATAACATCATGTTCATTACCTGAATATTGATAATGGACCATCTCTATTTTTTTACTACGTGTTTTGGCAATCAATGTATCATCGGCAATTGGTACGCAAGGGCTTTTTTGTCTATAGAAGGTTTAACTAATCGCCATAAGTCTTTAGGTCGAAAACATCTACTTTTTAGCCATCGGCTAACAGTGTCATGAGATAAAAGCGATGGGCTTACTTCTGATAACGCCAAACCAGAGTATCTTACACTGCTTACTTGTAAGAATGTTTTATAGATATTTTTAATGCATGGATAACCGGACAAAATATGAACACCCTAATTTTTTCTTGTTTTTAAATTTATACTTCTTTTTTGGAGATTGCGAAACTCGTGATTAAAAGAACGATTTCCTAATTAACGACAAATCGCATTAAGTCTTTATGGTCAGATTAGTATTTCTTAATAACTCGGCTACCTCAAACTTTTTCATTCTGATATTATCTCGTTTTATTAATGGCAAAAATTTGTTTTAGGTAGAGAAAAAAATGATTATTAGAGCGCAAAGTCCGGCTAATTTTGCAGAAGAGTATATTGTTGAAAGTATTTGGAATAACCATTTTCCGCCGGGTTCAATTTTACCCGCTGAGCGTGAGCTATCGGAGTTAATTGGGGTAACGAGAACAACATTACGAGAAGTTTTACAGCGGCTTGCCAGAGACGGTTGGCTAACTATTCAACATGGAAAACCAACTAAAGTAAACAATTTTTGGGAAACCTCAGGACTTAATATTTTAGAAACGGTGGTGCGGTTAGATCACAGTGGAGCACCAAAACTGATTGAAGATTTGTTATCTGTTAGAACCAATATTTCAGCTATTTTTATTCGAACTGCCTTTCGTAAAAGTAAATCAAAATCATTAGAGATATTATCAATAAGAGAGAATATAGAAGATTGTTCTGAAGCATTTTGTACAGTTGATTATAATATTTTTCGTGGACTCGCATTTGTCTCTGGTAATCCTATCTATGGCTTAATCCTAAATGGTTTGAAAGGATTATATACCCGCGTTGGCTGTTACTATTTTTCTGATCCTAAGGCGCGTCAGCTTGCTTGCTGTTTCTACCATGATTTAGCCAAAATATGTGAACAAGAAAACAATGATCTGGTGCTAGATCGGGTTCGTAGTTATGGCAAAGATAGTGGTAATATTTGGAGTGAGATGAAAGATAAAGACAATATGATAAATAATTTGTCTGAATTACGTTAAACTCGTTGCTAGTTAATGCGCTATCAGCCTATTTTTATTCCCTCATCAAAAGTGAGGGCGTTAATTGAGATAGCGGTTATTAGTGTAAAATGCTAATAAACTTTAACAATTTTGATTATTATTTCTGCATAAAAATCGCAAAGCTATAACATTACGTCTTGCATCTTGTTGCTACGCACACCTAAGGTTAATGACATGCGGGCAGGTTTTTCACTTGCTGGTTGCATTGGCTGGCTAATATGGGCTGTTTCTAGACATAGCATTTTTTTGTAACCATCGCTGGTTATATCTTTTATGGTACTGGATAGTTCAGCGCCCGGGTTCCAACATACTATGTCGCTATGATGGTAATGGTGTATTTATAAAATACGTTGCCAATTTTTATCATACACCAAGGTGGCAGGCTCAGTACCATAATATTCAAATTCAATTTCGCAGGTCGCTGCTAGTTTTAAGCGCATTATTAAGGTAAATTCATGTGGCCATACCTTTTTTGTCATTTCATTATCAGAAAGTGTTAGGGTGAGCGATCAGGCCAAACCATGGCCAGCAGATAGGAATTCCGCCGCGGATAGCGGTATTTTTTCGAAATAGACTATTTTTCTCAACCATAAACAAACAGGCTTCTTCCCCCTCGGGCTGTCAGCTAAGTAGCTGTGCTCCCTGCAGACTGACTGCGGCACTCACTTAAGATGAAAAACAATAATGACTGGAAGTTCATCGAGCTGTCGAAGCGTAATATAGGATGAAATTGTCACGAGTTTCGCACAGGCATATAAAATTCCAGAAATGGCTTAAAAGCAATGGTTAATTTGCAAGTTACTAAAACGTATAAATTTGTTTAAATTACAATAAGTTGCTTTTTATTTATAAGATTTTGTCTATTTATATATTATGCTGAATTAAACTTAAAAATAGAGCGTTTTTTTATTGGTGCGAAACTCGTGATATCGTTGGATTATATGCCAGAATGAAAAAAGCCGCCATTGATGGCGGCGCGGCTTGAAGCGAGTAATTACGCTATTTATTTAGCAATATGGGCAATTAAATCT
Organism: Candidatus Arsenophonus triatominarum; assembly: GCF_001640365.1. Taxonomy (GTDB): domain Bacteria; phylum Pseudomonadota; class Gammaproteobacteria; order Enterobacterales; family Enterobacteriaceae; genus Arsenophonus; species Arsenophonus triatominarum. Next base: position 95,902 of record NZ_LWMI01000010.1, read on the forward strand.
AAAACTTTATTTGAATAACCGGTTTCATTATCGTACCAGGCTACTAATTTTACAAAACTGTCGTTTAAGGCAATACCTGCTTTAGCATCAAAAATTGATGTTAGTTTGTCGCCATTAAAGTCTGTGGAAACAACATCATCTTCAGTGTAACCAAGAATGCCTTTTAATTCACCATTTGCTGCCTGTTGGATCGCCTGGCAAATTTCTATATAAGTGGCAGGTTTATTCAAACGAACGGTTAAGTCAACAACTGAGACATTCGGGGTTGGAACACGGAAAGCCATACCGGTTAATTTGCCGTTCAATTCAGGAATAACCTTACCGACAGCTTTAGCGGCGCCGGTTGATGAAGGAATGATGTTTTGTGAAGCACCACGTCCACCACGCCAATCTTTAGCTGAAGGTCCATCAACGGTTTTTTGCGTGGCAGTCGTTGCATGGACGGTGGTCATCAGACCTTCAATGATACCAAATTTATCATTGATAACTTTCGCTAACGGGGCTAAGCAGTTTGTGGTACAAGAGGCATTAGAAACAATATCTTGACCACTATAGGTGCTATGATTAACGCCCATCACAAACATTGCGGTATCATCTTTAGAGGGACCAGTTAAAACGACTTTTTTAGCGCCCGCCGCAATATGTTTGCGTGCTGTTTCATCAGTTAAGAAAATACCTGTTGCTTCCGCAATCACATCGACACCAACTTCATTCCATTTCAAGTTAGCAGGATCTTTTTCTGCCGTGCAGCGAATAGTTTTACCATTAACCACCAGGTGACCATCTTTAACTTCGACAGTACCGTTGAAGCGGCCATGGGTTGAGTCATATTTCAGCATATAGGCCATATAATTGGCATCTAATAAATCATTGATTGCTACGATTTCGATATCTTTACGCTCTTGGGCAGCACGAAAAACAATACGGCCAATACGACCGAAACCATTAATACCTACTTTGATAGTCATAGTATTTCCACCAGCTAGCTATATTTTATTTAATTTAAAAGAATTCAATATTGTTTCTATCGTTACCAAAACCTTGCCATCCGTCAAGCGGAATAATGTCAATTACCAGAAAAATTGACATATAAAGCACCTTTTGTATGTTTGCCAACAAGCTTAAGGTCAATGTTTTGATTCACTATTATCGTTTTGGATAAGGAGATTTAAAGTGAATATTGCTAATATATGTGAATTATATCACAAATCAGACTAAAAAGACCCTGTTTACCGGGTTAAAAATAATTGAGATGGTTTAGTGTTAACTTTTGCTCATCATATGAATATAATTACTTTTACTAGAAAATAAGGAAAGCTTTCTTACTGACTGAAAAAGAACATAAACGCATTAAGTCAAATAAACTTAATAAAATGCAACATCATGTCACTCAAGAAGCCGGAACAGAGCCACCTTTTTCAGGTAAATTATTACATAATCAACGAGAAGGTATTTATTACTGTCTCTGTTGCCATGCGCCGCTTTTTCTATCACAAACAAAATTTTATACTGGCTGTGGTTGGCCAAGTTTTTATCAACCGAGTTAATGATCAAGCCGTCAGTTATGTTGATGATTTTTCCCACGGTATGCAGCGGATAGAAGTGCGTTGCCGTCACTGTAACGCACATTTAGGCCATGTTTTGCCGATGGCCCCCAACCGACTGGGCAACGTTATTGTATTAATTCTGTTGCATTAAGTTTTACTGTTCAACAATCTGGCGAAGTAACTGAGGGTTAAGTAAGGTTTACACGACGATAAAAATAGAGAAGGGATGAAATATGGAACTTAATGATCTGGTTAATTTGATGACAGTCGACATTTATCAACGATTGCTGACTGCCGTTGAGTTGGGGAAGTGGCCTGATGGTGTTGCGTTAACGCCCGAGCAAAAAGAAAACACGAGTTTCGCACCAATAAAAAAACACTCTATTTTTAAGTTTAATTCAGCATAATATATAAATAGACAAAATCTTATAAATAAAAAGCAACTTATTGTAATTTAAACAAATTTATACGTTTTAGTAACTTGCAAATTAACCATTGCTTTTAAGCCATTTCTGGAATTTTATATGCCTGTGCGAAACTCGTGGAAAATAGTCTGCAAGCTATTATGCTTTGGCAGGCTAGGCATAATCATGATGCTCAGCATATGACGGTGGGCACCAATGGGAATATCATTTTGAAAACAAAAGATGAGCTAAAGCGATTGTTTGATAGTGAACAGCAGCACTAACCAAAATTTATTCGATGTTAATAATAGATTGCTCGTCCTTAGCTAAGAGTATGAGTTACAATCATAGATTGCGTGAGCAAATCAGAAGATGTTATTAATTTAGCACCAGCTAATACCATTTCTTGTAATGCGTTATGACTATCTTCTGGATGAAGATTAACGCCCCTACAACCATCTTGGATAACCGTTACTTGATAACCTAGTTGCACTGCATCAAGGACGGTAAATTTTACGCAGTAATCTGTTGCTAACCCCATAATGTATAGATATTTGATTTGTTTTTCTGTTAGCCAACGATCTAACTGAGTTGCATGTTGATGATCATTATCAAAAAAAGCACTATAACTATCAATTGTGGCATTCACCCCTTTTTGAAAAATTGCCTGGATGGCTGACTGATTAAGTGCTGGATGGAATTGTGCTCCTTTCTGATGTTGTACACAATGAACTGGCCACCAAATTTGGTGTAGGCCATTAAGTTTCCCCTCTGTGCCTACCTGAGTTCCTGAGTTGACAGCAAAACTTAAGTGATCAGCAGGATGCCAATCCTGGCTGGCAATAATAACGATATTTTGTTGCTGGCAGTAGGTGATAACATTATTAGCTATACTAATAACATTTTCACTATCTAATACTTCCAGGGCGCCCCCTTTACAAAAGTCATTTTGCAGATCGACCAGCAATAATGCAGTATTAGTCATTATGTTGTCCTTAATAATTGTCACTATAGCTAAGTTCACCGCGCAAATTTTTTTGCATCAGCGTACGAATATCATTTGAAGATAAGGATTGACTAAGTAAATAATGAAGCTTGGTAAGGGTTGCCCCAAAAGTCATATCATAACCACTAATAACACCAACTTTGGCTAATACATGCCCGGTTGCATACCCATTCATGTTAACTCGTCTAGAGAGGCATTGTGTCAAATTAATGACGATAATATCTTGTTGACAGGCCTTTTCAAGGCATTTTAACAACTCAGCTTGAGAAGGCGCATTACCAACACCGTAAGAACGAAGAATAAGTGCTTTGGTGGGTTGCAATAAGATGTTTTCGATACTTTGTACTGAAATCCCAGGATAAATAGTAACAACCCCAATGGGTTGAGGTGTGATTTTATGGCTGCTGAAATTGCCGTCATTTTTTGGCAATGGACAGCTTTGTAAACAACGGATATGAATACCCGCATCAATCAATGGTGGACAATTAGGAGAAGTAAAGGCATCAAAACCATCAGCATGTGATTTGACGGTACGGTTACCCCTAAATAATTTGTTATTAAAAAACAGCGTCACTTCATTGATAGGGTAATTTGCCGCCAAGCAGAAGGCATTAAGAAGATTAGTTTGGCCATCTGATCTTAACGCTTCCAGTGGTATTTGTGACCCTGTCACGATAATCGGCTTATCTAGGTTATCAAACATAAATGAGAGTGCAGATGCGGTAAATGCCATCGTATCGGTACCATGTAGAATAACAAAACCATCATAGTTTTCATAATTATCACTAATATCATCCGCAATGCACTGCCAATCTTGTGGTGTCATATTAGCGGAATCAATTAAAGGATTATGTTCCCGAATAGTGAAATTTGGCATTTCAGCCCGATGAAATTCTAGCATGCTGGTCAGTTGTTTTTGTAGGTGCCCTGAAGCTGGTACGTATCCATGGGTGGAATATTGCATGCCAATAGTGCCGCCTGTGTAAACGACATAGATGGATTTTTTTTCCATTCTCTTTACCTAACGAAATAAGTGAAAATTGATAAATTTAAAGAATTATAAAGTAGTTAGCTAATAAAATCTGTGGGATATTAATATAAATGGGCGCTAGAGTTGAACAATGTGATGGCTATTTATTAATAAACTTCACCCAATTTAAACAAAATACGTAGCGATTTTGTGGATCATTCATACACTGCACGAGTTTCGCACAAACCTAATTTGGGTATACTAATAACCCCCTGATCTGCTCAGCAATAGCATTTTTGATTACGTCCCAATTTTGTTGATAAAGGGTTATTTTTTCAGATATACGGCGTTTATGTTGTTCAAACCACGCAGAAATAGCGAGAAAAATATGATTTCTTTGCGCTCGGCTCGTGCGAGCCTGACAGCGTTCAATACCACAATTTTGTTTAACTTCTCGATGATAAACTTCAACAGACCAACGGGCATCCATGATATAGCTAGGCGACTTAATTTTGATTACAGCATATGTATTAAAAACAGGTCATCGATAGTGCATCCTGTTTCCATCTTTTTACGTTTAGCTTGAGACCATTTATGTTCTATAGGATTTAAATCTGGTGAATACACAGGCAAATATTCTATCTGGTGTCCTGCGTTTATAATTGCCTGTTCAATATTCTTACCTTTGTGAAAGCTAGCGTTGTCCATAAAAATAACAGAATTTTCAGGAAGTTCTGGGAGCAATATTTTTGTGATCCAAACATAAAAAACATCACGATTAATATTGCAATCAAATAATCCGATAGCAAACAGGGTTGTTCCCAATAAAGCGCCAATAACATTTGTTCTTCCCTTAGCACCCCAGTTTTTCAGGCCAAAACAACGGTGACCTTTTGGGGAATAGCCGTGAGTTCGTGGAGTGTCATGTGAAAAACCACTTTCATCAATAAAAACAACAGATTTATCTTTTTTTTCATACTGTTGTCTTTTTTGCTGATGTGCCAGCCTGTCGCTTTCGTTGGTTTTTGGATGGAATAGAGTTTTTTTTATAGGTTAATCCCAGCTTTTTAAGGGATTGCCAAATAGTCTTTTTACAAACACCGAATCGCTCTGCCCGTTCCTTTTGGTAAGCATCTGGATACTGTTCCACATCTTTTGCTAAAGCATTTTTATCGAGCTTCCTCTTACGTGGCGTTGAATTTTTTGGCTCTGGTCGTTTAAGCCAACGTACTAAAGACGCTTTTCCAATACGGAATTGTTTCGCAGTTTCTCGAATTGTTAAACCTTCGGCTTTCCTTACAGATATTACTTTACGTCGAAAATCAATTGTATAACTCATAACACACCTTGTAATCAAAATTAAGTCGCCTAGCTATAGATTTGACGTATTGACGGGTGGGATTGTCTTTGTTTGTTACTCTGTAATCAATACGGCCGTTTTTGGCTATAAATTTGAAAACTGTCACCCAACCGTAGCCTCTTAAGTGTATTGGAGTTCCTTCTTCTGAGATGTCTAACTTGTTCAGTTGTTTGTTATGGTTAACAATCCTGTTTTCCTCAGCGTGGTTACCCAGACCCAACCATGAGATCGAATTGATTTCAGATTATCCAGGCTAGAATACCAAGCATCCATCACTACCGCTTCTGCTATGATCCCTCTTTTTTTAGCAAGTGCGAGCATTTCGGAAAAGTGCGTGTTTTTTGTTTTTCCATCAGAATCTTTATAGTAAATACGATAATCAATAGGAATTGATTCAACAGTTGTTAGATTATGCCAACGTAAATTAACTAAACCTATGCCAGCAATAACATCATGTTCGTTACCTGAATACTGATAATGAACCATCTCTATTTTTTTACTACGTGTTTTGGCAATTAGTGTATCGTCAGCTATTAGTACCCAAGGGCTTTTTTTGTCTATAGAAGGTTGAACTAATCGCCATAGGTCTTTAGGTCGAAAACATCTACTTTTTAGCCATCGGCTAACAGTGTCATGAGATAAAGGCGATGGGCTTACTTCTGATAATGCCAAACCAGAGTATCTTACACTGCTTACTTGTAAGAATGTTTTATAGATATTTTTAATGCATGGATAACCGGACAAAATATGAACACCCTAATTTTTTCTTGTTTTTTAAATTTATACTTCTTTTTTGGAGATTGCGAAACTCGTGTAGTTGCATTTTAGTCACCCCGCCGGCTGTGGTTGAAAAATGAATATGCGGATGCCATTTTTGGTCTCGTCCCCAGGTATGGATGGCAGTGAAAACGCCCGGGGTGACATTGAGGTCACGGCAGATGGTTAATATCACATCAGCGGCTAATCGATTCATTTCACCGAGAAGCCAACGGTTGGCGCGAATAATAGGCCAATATTCACAAGGCATGGTAGAAGTGATGTGCTGCCAAGGAGCTTCGGGTAACCAAGCTAGCGTATTGTTAATCCATTAAGCGTGTTGCTTAATAGTGAAATAAGGGTATTTCGGTGATTGAAGTAAATTTTAGGCTGTTCTGAGATGGAAATTCCAAAGACCGGCACTAAGGAGTAAAAAGGTATCATCAATAAAGGGTCTACGATTCCGTAAAATTTGGGTCATACAACCGAGGCGCTTGATACCCGCGATGGCGTGTTCAACCGTAATACGGATGCCCGAGATTATTTTATTTTCTTGTTTTTGTTCAGGCGATAAAGGTCTTTTTCGAGTTCCTTTTTTTGGGATTTGTGTATTAGGATGCTGTTTATCTATACCTTGAAAACCGGTATCGGCCCAGATGGTTACCTCAGGGGGAATATGGCGAATTATATCGACTTTATCGAGTAAGCGTTTATCGTGACGGCGCCCATTTTTGATCATGGGGATAAATCCAATTTTCCTCGTTTCGTCAGTCATAATAAGCCCTTTTCGAGTGGTCTGTCTTTTCTTTCCCGAATACATTTTTTTTCGCCGACGCAGATTCTTAGGCTTTTGGACAGGTCGCTCTGTCCCATCAATAAAGACGTCTTTAACTCCAGGAAAGGCGCGAAAAAATTCCTCAGCAGAGCGAATTTGACGAGCGGGCAAAACACATTCTCGCCCCAAGGTCATCTCTAAAACCGGCAATAATATTTTTACCCAGCGACATACCCGTGTTCTATCTAAACCAAAAAGAAGTCCTTGCAAATCATAGGTCGGATAACATTTTAAATACAATAAAATAAAAAGCAGTTTATCTAATGGGGTTGGGATAAATCCTTTCTGCCCTGCACCCATCTGCCGCTCGTGATCTTTTCGATTCTTTTTCCGATAAATCAAATAACAAGCTGAAAATTCAGCGGCTAAATTTTTCAATTCTTCGACTGATAATCCAATGATTGCTTTACATAAACGATTATCTCGTAACAACCGCTCTTTGTTGATCATTTCAAACCGTTATTTTCTAAGTTAAACCTCTTTTTATTGTCTATAGCGTGACAAAAAATGCAACTCTCTATTCAGCAACTATTTTAATGAATGGCATCGAGCCAGACAAAAGGATAGAGCGCCTCCAGAGTGCGTTGTTGCCAGGCTTTTAATTCAGGGAGTAATTTGTCAGTAATATGCGTAATAGCTCCATCTGATATTTCCAGTCCATATAATTCTGCAACATGTTTTTGAATATCACGATAACTCATGCCTAATGCAAATAACGATAGGATTTTGTTATCAATATCCTCTGATAATTTTGTCTGATTTTTCTTAATGAGCTGAGGCTCAAAAGCACCTGACCTGTCTCTGGGCGTTTTCAGTTCAAATTGACCTGATGTCGATTTAACCGTTTTTCGAGTATAGCCATTTTTACGCGTATCGATTGACGTTGTCGATAGGTAGTGTTCTATTTCTGCCTGCAGGGCAGCTTCGGTCAGCTGTTTTATGAGTGGTGTGAGTATTCCATCCGTACCGAGTAAATTTTTACCTGATTGTAATTGCTTCAACGCTTCCTCAAAATTAAATGATTGATTTCTCATATGTCATACCTCTTTTTTTTTGAGTTTAAGATATGACACAGATTTTTGAACACTACCCGGTCGAACTCCTATGGCAACTTTACACGATGGAAAACAACTTTGGAGAGAGAAAGATTTAAATCAAATTTAACCTGACAGGTACTGTATAAATAACAGGTAACTGTCAGATCAAGTCTGATCTACTACATTTAAGCAAACATTTATATTAGGAACTCCAAAATTTAATCCTACAATGAAAAGTTCTTCACCGGATATAAAGGATTTTGTGACTTATTTTTAAAGGAAAAAATATGCCATCGGAAATCAAATTAACCCAATTTAGTCACGGGGCGGGTTGCGGTTGTAAAATTGCGCCAAATATATTGGAGACCATTTTATACACGAGTTTCGCACCGACAAATAAACAAGTTATTTTTAAGTTCAATTCAACATAATATATAATTCGCAAAAATTGCTAATTCAAATATAACTTATTGAAATAAATATATATTTTATATTATTTAGTATCTTGCGGATAAAACATTATTTTAGCTATTTTTAGAACTTTATATGTCTGTGCGAAACTCTTGTTATATAGTGAACGTAAAAAATTTAATGATCCTCGTTTGCTGGTTGGTAACGAGACCAACGATGACGCTGCTGTTTATGATCTTGGCAATGGCGTAGGGATTATTAGTACCACAGATTTTTTTATGCCAATAGTGGATTCTCCGATTGATTTTGGGCATATTGCTGCCACTAATGCAATTAGTGATATTTATGCGATGGGCGGTAAACCCATTATGGCGATTGCGATATTAGGTTGGCCCATTAATAAAATCCCAGCTGAGATAGCTCAGCAAGTGATTGAAGGGGGGCGGATGGTTTGTCAGGATGCTGGCATATCACTTGCCGGTGGTCATTCGATCGATGCGCCAGAACCGATATTTGGTCTTGCCGTGACAGGTGTTATTAATGCCGCTAAAGTAAAAAAGAATAGTACTGCAGTTGCGGGTAGCCAATTATTTTTAACTAAACCATTGGGAATTGGTATTCACACAACGGCAGAAAAGAAAAAGTTATTGTTACCTGAACATCAAGGGTTAGCGACTCAGATTATGTGTTAATTACACGAGTTTCGCACAGGAATATAAAATTCCAGAAATGGCTTAAAAGCAATGGTTAATTTGCAAGTTACTAAAACGTATAAATTTGTTTAAATTACAATAAGTTGCTTTTAATTTATAAGATTTTGTCTATTTATATATTATGCTGAATTAAACTTTAAAATAGAGCGTTTTTTTATTGGTGCGAAACTTGTGTCAGGCTCAGAATTGGCAAATATTGAAGGGGTTACTGCGATGACCGATGTAACCAGTTTTGGTTTGTTAGGCCATTTAACTGAAATCTGTCGGGCGGCTGATTTACAGGCGACGGTGGCTTTTTCGCAAATAGCTAAATTACCTCATATTGAAAGTTATATTGAGCAAGGGTGTGTACCAGGTGGAACCCAACGTAATTTTGCCAGTTACGGCCATTTTTTAGGCCAGATGACACCGTTACAACGCAATATATTATGGTGATCTGCGGACCTCAGAAGGATTATTAATGGCGGTTTTACCAACAGCATTGCTGAAGTCAAACAAATTGCCTGGCAAAATAATTTATCTTCTAGCGCAATCGGTCAATTAGAGCAATCTAAATTTGGCAGAGCGATGATTGAGGTAGTTGAATAACCTATGAGTCGTCTATTTATTGCAGAAAAGCCCAGTTTAGCGCGTGCTATAGCTGATGTTTTACCAAAGCCACATAAACGACAAGATGGTTTTATTGTGTGTGGTGATTCGCAATATGTGACTTGGTGTATTGGTCATTTATTGGAGCAAGCTGAACCTGAAGCTTACGATCCTCGTTTAGCACGTTGGTCATTAACTGATTTACCGATCATTCCTGAAAAATGGCAATTAAAGCCTCGGGCTGCAGTTATTAAGCAACTTAATACTATTAAAGCGCTATTAGCTCAGGCCGATGAGGTTGTGCATGCGGGAGATCCCGATCGCGAAGGGCAATTGCTGGTGGATGAAGTGTTAAATTTTTTAGCCTTACCCGATGATAAAATGCAGTCTGTTCAGCGCTGTTTAATTAGCGATCTTAATCCTCAAGCGGTAGTTAAGGCCATAGAACGGTTAAGAAGTAATCGAGATTTTATTCCACTTTGTGTTTCTGCATTGGCTCGAGCCAGAGCAGATTGGTTGTATGGCATAAATATGACGCGGGCTTATACTTTGCTTGGCCAGAGAGGGGGGTATCAAGGGGTATTATCTGTTGGCCGAGTTCAAACGCCAGTATTGGGATTGGTGGTTAGAAGAGATGAAGAGATTGAACATTTTGTTGCTAAAGATTTTTTTGAAGTAAAAGCACATATAATCACGCCGAATAAAGAACGTTTTACCGCTATCTGGCAGCCAAGTGAAGCCTGCATTGATTATCAGGATGAAGAAGGGCGTCTGATTCATCGCCCCTTAGCCGAGCATGTTGCTGCACGAATTACGCAGCAACCGGCCTTGGTTGTTGCCTATCAAAATAAACAAGAATCAGAAATTGCGCCCTTACCTTATTCTTTGTCGGCTTTGCAAATTGAAGCCGCTAAAAAACATGGCTTAAGTGCCAAGGAAGTTCTTGACATATGCCAACAATTATATGAAAAACATAAAGTTATTACTTATCCTCGTTCCGATAGTCGTTACTTACCGCAAGAGCATTTTGCCAATCGTCATGGGGTATTAAAAGCTATTGCTATACATCAGCCAGAACTTAAACAATTTGAATTGGCTGAATTAGATAAGCAAAATCGCTGTTGGGATGATAAAAAAGTTGATGTACATCATGCAATTATTCCTACCGCTAAAGCAACAGCGGTGGAGCTTAATCAAAACGAAAGCAAAATTTATGCATTGATTGCTGCTCAATATATTATCCAATTTATGGCTAGTGCAAAATTTCATAAACGGGTTATTGAACTGGAGATCGCAGGTGGAAAATTTATCGCCAGAGCTCGCTTTTTGGTCGAACCTGGTTGGCGGGCAATTTTAAGTACTAAGGAACGGGATGCGGATAATGATGGTATGCCACTCCCTGAGGTAAAGGTAAAAGATGAGTTATTTTGCGAGCAGGGTGAAGTAATAGAAAAGCAGACTCAGCCACCAAAACCCTTTACTGATGCCACTTTGTTGTCGGCTATGACCGGTATTGCCCGTTTTGTGCAAGATAAGGCGCTGAAAAAGGTATTGCGAGCAACGGATGGTTTAGGTACAGAAGCGACCCGAGCGGGTATTATAGAACTATTATTTAAACGTAAATTTTTAGTTAAAAAAGGCCGTTATATCCATGCTGCGCCAGCAGGCATCGCCTTATATAAAGTTTTACCGCTGGTGGCAGTATTGCCTGATATGACTGCTCACTGGGAGTCTAAATTAACCCAAATCAGTGAAAAACAGTTTCGTTATCAGGATTTTATGTCACCATTGGCAGATACATTGAAAATGTTAATCCAACAAGCAAAACAACAAACTGATTTAACCATATTCCGTACGATATCGGTCATCGAAGAGAAAACGGAGAAAAAGTTATCAGTAAAGAAAGAAGAGAGCTAGTCAAAAAAGGCAATCAAATGATAGCTAAGCGTAAAATAGTACTATCATTTGATTTTAACTTAACTCAAATTTTGCCCAAATAGGGGCATGATCTGAAGGTTTTTCCATACTTCTAATGTCATAATCAATGCCTGTTTCACCACAGCAGGCAAACAACGAACTAGAGGCTAGGATCAAATCAATTCGCAGACCTCGGTTATCGACAAAACCCTTGGAACGGTAATCAAACCACGAAAATTGATCAGTAATTTCTGGATTTTGTTGACGATAAGTATCGATTAATCCCCAGGATTTCAATTTATCCATCCATTCGCGTTCTTCAGGTAAAAATGAGCATTTGCCCGCACTTAACCAACGTTTTTTATTAATTTCACCGATGCCGATATCATGATCTGTTGGGCTAATATTCATATCTCCCATAAGAATTATATGCGATTGAGGAGAAAGATTATTTTGCAGATAAAGTTGCAAGTCTTGATAAAATTTTGCTTTTGCTGCAAATTTTGTTGGGTGATCACGGCATTCACCTTGTGGGAAATAACCGTTTATTATGGTAATTGTACCTTTTTCTGTTTCAATATCTGCCATAATAATACGGCGCTGGGCATCAATATCGTCGCTAGGAAATCCCTTTTGAATAGTGATTGGTTTTTGTTTGCAAAATAGCGCAACACCATAATGTGCTTTTTGTCCATGGTAGCAGATATGATAGCCTAACTGATTAACTTGCTCTAAAGGGAATGCACCATCATCAACTTTGGTCTCTTGTAAGCCTATGACATCAGGTTGATGTTTTTCGATGATAGCTTCAAGTTGGTGGATGCGTGCTCTTAGGCTATTAATGTTAAATGAGACAAATTTCATTCGAATTGGTTACCTAATTGAAATATATTTATAAAAATATTTTATCAGATTGAATATATAAATGTAACCCATTATATAAAACATTTTCTTTTATTTATTAATGAGTTATTTTTTATATTTAAATTGTTTAGCGTGATTAGATTTAAAAAAATATATAACTTTAAAAAAATAATTAATTTAATTCAAATTAATAAACTATAATTAAAAATACACTATATGAAAATTTGTTTTTTGTCAGAAAATAATAGTTAGATGTAATGATGTCGTTTGCTAAAAATCAATTTATGAAATTAATTAGCGAGGTTTAATTATTTTTTTTAAATTATTAGCCTAAGTGCTTTTATCTTAAAGAGCTGTAAAAAGGTATTCTTTTTGAATTTCTGTGTCAGCTATAAATTATTAAATAGATATTTAAATTTTATTTAAGATTGAAGTGGAGTAATCATTATGTTTTTCTCAAGAAAGTTAGAAGCTTTTATGGCAGTTGTTGAAGAAGGTTCATTATGTAAAGCGGCAAGAATATTGCATCGCACGGCGCCCCCTGTCGCAAAATCAATTAAAGATTTTGAGGCCGTATTAGGTAAGACGCTGTTTAAAAGGAAAAAATCCGGCATGACTTTAATAAAGGAAGGGCAAGAGCTTTATAATGATTTAAAAAATTTATATTTGCAGGAAAAAGAAATTACTAAAAGATATGTTGGTAATGAATTTCGTAATGTGGTTAATATTTATTATGACTGGGGTAAGAACCATCATTTAATAAAACTTTATGAAACAGCAGGTATTAATAAAATACCAATAAACGTTTTAAAATTTGGTTATGATAAAGTAAATGAAATATCAGATTATGATGGCAATATTTTAATTTTAAGTTCAGAAAAAATTGTAAGCGAACGTTTTATTTTGTTAAAGAAATCACAAAAAGAGGCTATTGGTATATGTTATCGCAAACAACTTTACGAACATGCTGAAAAGAATCTATTAAAATTATTGAATCAATTTCCTTGGCTATGTGATCAGGGGTAGTGTTCAAAAATCTGTGTCATATCTTAAACTCAAAAAAAGAGGTATGACATATGAGAAATCAATCATTTAATTTTGATGAAGCGTTGAAGCAATTACAATCAGGTAAAAATTTACTCGGTACGGATGGAATACTCACACCACTCATAAAACAGCTGACCGAAGCTGCCCTGCAGGCAGAAATAGAACACTCCCTATCGACAACGTCAATCGATACGCGTAAAAATGGCTATACTCGAAAAACGGTTAAATCGACATCAGGTCAATTTGAACTGAAAACGCCCAGAGACAGGTCAGGTGCTTTTGAGCCTCAGCTCATTAAGAAAAATCAGACAAAATTATCAGAGGATATTGATAACAAAATCCTATCGTTATTTGCATTAGGCATGAGTTATCGTGATATTCAAAAACATGTTGCAGAATTATATGGACTGGAAATATCAGATGGAGCTATTACGCATATTACTGACAAATTACTCCCTGAATTAAAAGCCAGGCAACAACGCCCTCTGGAGGCGCTCTATCCTTTTGTCTGGCTCGATGCCATTGTAGTGGTCAACTAAAATTGGCCACTACATACGTTACATTGCCAGTAAAGACCAAAAAGCTTTTATGGCTGATTTTAAGCCGGTTTATCGTGCAGATACTAAAGCGGCTGCTGAGTTTGCCCTTGATGAACTGGAAACGAAATGGGGTGAAAAATACCCGATAGTGCTAGAATCCTGGCGAAGTAAATGGGAGTTGCTCAGTGCTTATTTTCGATACCCTAACCCATTTATACGACCAATGCAGTAGAGGCGGTTCATCGGCAGTTTAGGACATTAACTAAAACCAAAGGGGCTTTTCCTAATGAAAACAGCTTATTAAAATTACTCTATATTGGCATCAATCAGGTATCCAACAAATGGACTATGCCGATTAGTAACTGGGCGTTAACCATTGCTCAATTGTCCATCTATTTTAAAGGGCGCCTAGATGGTATAATCAAAATATAAAATCCCCTGACACAGAATTATGAACACCCTCTGATCCGGTCTTATATAAGAGTCAATTTATTCGAGATATAGAATCAAAAGCGACGATAGGGGCAAATAGAATCAATATCAGGTGGATGGAAAACAGTGGTTTTTACGATTGGATTAATACAAAATGGTGATTACATCGGTTTAACCGATAAATTCCCCGAAACCTGTCAATCAACACCTGACATTATTTTTTTACCGCTAGATGAGCTTAGCATGACAAATAGTTGTTATTTTTATAAATCTAAAGCACATGGTAGTATTTTGAATCGATTTATTGATGTAATTGAAAAAATATATTAATCAATAGGTAAAATATTAATTGGGCAAAATTATGGTTGATCTGATGCTAGTAACCTCAGGGTTTGTAACTTGCAAGTTTCTGCTAGTGAATAGACAGAGCAAGCGTTAACTGCTATAAGTGCCTATCTGTTTGAAATTTAAGCGATTAGTCAGAAGTATTATCCTTGCTCATTAGTTCATTAGGTAAAATTTAAATGTAATAACGATATCAGTTTTTTTAAATATAGTTAATAACAAATAATCATTTATCATGAAAAATAATTAAATACAATATTTTATTAAAATTAAAATTAAAATTAAAATTAAAATTAAAATTAAAATTAAAATTAAAATTAAAATTAAAATTAATAAAATAATTATGATTGTTTAAAGGTAATATTATGCACTCTGCATAATATTACCTTTAAAATAAGTCAGGCTATTTTATTAAATAGAGGATAGGTTAAAGAATAATCGTGCGGTTGCCATGAACAAAAACACGTTGTGCTAATACCCAGTATAAAGCGTGGCTTAAGACATTTTTTTCAACGTCTTTACCTGCTCGCATCATATCCTGAGCAGTATAACTATGATCAACGTTAATCACATTCTGAGTGATAATAGGGCCTTCATCGAGATCATTATTGACAAAGTGCGCCGTTGCTCCAATGATTTTGACACCACGTTGATAAGCTTGATGATAAGGTTTTGCACCAATAAAAGCTGGCAAAAAAGAGTGATGGATATTAATAATTTTATTGGGATAATGTTGAACAAATTTAGGCGTAAGTACGCGCATATATTTTGCTAAAACTACATAATCAGGATCATAATGGTCAATTTGTTCTTTTAATAGATGATCATGTTGTTCTCGCGTTAAATTTTCATGGCTAATGTAATGAAATGGGATATTAAATTGTTCAACTAGTGATCTTAATGTCTCGTGATTACCAATTACAGCAGCAATTTCCACATCAAGACCATCATAGGCGCTTTTCATTAATAGATCACCTAAGCAGTGTGCTTCTTTGGTTACCATAATAACAATGCGTCGTTGATTTGCTGTGCTTAATTCCCGTTTAGACCCTGATGGTAAAGCATCGTTGAGATCAGCTAATAATGTATTATCGTTGAAAATACCTTCAAGTTCAGTACGCATGAAAAAACAGTTCGTCTGGTGGTCAACAAATTCATTATTTTGAATAATATTTAATTGATGTTTATAACAAATATTTGTGATTTTAGCGATTAACCCTTTTGCATCAGGGCAGATGGTGCGAAGAATTTTTTTTGTGTCTTGTTGCATGAATGGTATTTTCCTTCAAATTTTTTTGTTACAAATATCGCAAAATAGGAAATTTTAATCTTGTTACGATAAAATCGTAGTAATTCTGACGTTTTAGGACTGTTATGGCAATGTTTTTTTCAAAATTTCATTAAAATTATTTAAAAAAATATCTTTTTATTATTGTAAATCACATTTTTATCATTTGGAATATTGATTAATTAAAAGCAAACAAGCGCTATAATAGATAAATATGAGTTATTTATGATTAATTTATCTGAAAACTTTTACAAAGGTTCATTTTTATCTTTATATTCGCTTTTTAATTGGGTAAATAATGTTACTCAATAGTGACTGAATCATCCAGTGCTATTGATCATTTATCTACTTTTGTTTGCTGATTTGAATTTTAGATATTGATAATAAAGTAATAAATAGTTTTTTAGTTGTTAGATTCAGGATGAAAAAACATAAGATAATTTTGATTTACAATAGGAATTATTTTGATTAAAGAAAAAAGGAACAAAATTAAGAAAGTAATTTCTAATTACAATAACTGTATAAAAGTAACCAATTGATTCCAATAAATGAAAAATAATTATATATTTCAATACAAAAAAATATATAAATTTAAGTGTAAATCCGTAAAATATTTGTTCTATCATAAGTATTATTTTCTAAAAAGATAATATCGTCAATGGCATTTTATGTAAGGCTGGCATATGAAAGGGAAGAAAATATTAATTGTAGAAGATGAGGTGGTTTTTCGCTCCGTATTGAGAAATTACCTTAAATCATTTGATGTGATTACTTATACAGCCAGCAATGGGCAGGAGGCGTTAGATATTATTAATGCTGTTGAGCATCTTGATTTGATTTTATGTGATTTAAGCATGCCTGTGATGAGTGGTGAGACTTTAATGCAGAAACTGGTGGAAATGAAGTGTGAAATTCCAGTTATTGTTATTTCAGGAACAAATAGAATTAGTGATTTGGATAGAATGCTTCGACTTGGAGTAAAAGATGCGTTATTAAAACCGATTGTTGATTTTGATGATGTTAGAGAGACGATCATCCGTAATTTGTATCCAGATATTGTAGAAACAACCACTCGTTTATCTGTTGAGCTTTCTCATATTCAGCAAATGATACAGCACGAAAAGCATGATATTTTGCCAGTTTTACTTGAGCTGCAGCCCAAAGTAAATCAAACATTGGCAAATTATAAAATTAATTATCGGCAACTAAAAGATATTAATAAAATTGGATTATTATTTGATTTAGCAGAACTTTCTGATAAACAAATAGGTTTTTATTGCCTTGATATTGAGTATTCTTCGGGTGATGGCGTTATGGCTGCATTATTACTTAGAGTTGCATTTAATGAATTATTGCAAACCTATCTTAATAGTCAATCAAACAAATTATTTAATATTAGTGAAATGCTTGAGCAAATAAATACTTTATTAATGGATTTAGGTATTAAAGGACAATTTCCAATTTTATTAGGTTATTTTCATACTGAAAGTAAAACAATTGCATTAGCTTCAGCAGGACTTAATGTAAAATTAAAAACTGAGAATAAAGAAGTCGAATTGTCATCAAGTGCACCATTGGGTAGCTTACAATCAATTGCTTATCAGCAAATAATAGAAAAAGGAATAGATTGGCAATGTAAAATATGGAATCATAAACATCGAATGACTTTAATGTTTAATTCATTGGTAGAAATATTATAATTATTTACTTTTTACAGGATTGTTAACTTAGGTCAATTTTCTCTAGTTTGCTATTTATTTGGTACATTTTACTGCTATACTCGCCACAAAAGTTGTTGAAAATCTATCTGTCATATTCCATTAGTATATTGTATTTAGGTAACTCGGTAGAAAAAATGAAATTA
The DNA here is from genome assembly GCF_001640365.1 of Candidatus Arsenophonus triatominarum. Lineage (GTDB taxonomy): Bacteria > Pseudomonadota > Gammaproteobacteria > Enterobacterales > Enterobacteriaceae > Arsenophonus > Arsenophonus triatominarum. The sequence goes on from NZ_LWMI01000010.1 coordinate 113,825, forward strand.
AAAAAAGCGGAAAAAAAAGTTAGCAAAGCTGTTATTCCTGTCGCGGGATTAGGGACTCGCATGTTGCCGGCAACCAAAGCGATCCCTAAAGAAATGTTACCTTTAGCGGATAAACCACTTATTCAGTATGTAGTAAATGAATGTATATCTGCTGGTATTCATGAAATTATATTAGTCACTCACTCTTCAAAGAACTCAATAGAAAACCATTTTGATACCAGTTTTGAATTAGAAGCAATTTTGGAAAAGCGCGTTAAACGGCAATTATTAAATGATGTACAATCCATATGCCCAAGTCATGTCACAATTATGCAAACGAGACAAGGTATCGCAAAAGGGCTTGGACATGCCATTTTATGTGCAAAACCATTGGTAGGAGAGGAGCCTTTTGCTGTAGTTTTACCGGATGTAATTATTGATCAATATTCTTCGGATTTGAAACAGTATAATTTAACCGCGATGCTGAAGCGTTATCATGAAACATCAGTCAGCCAAATTCTTGTTGAGTCGGTACCAAAGGAGTCTGTATCCAATTATGGTGTTGTAGATTGTGACAGTTATGGATTAAAAGCCGATGAAAGCAAAATTATTAAAGGTGTTGTTGAAAAACCTAAAATTGAACTGGCGCCATCTAATTTATCTATCGTGGGGCGTTATGTATTGTCAGAAAAAATTTGGCCTTTATTAGATAAAACACCAATGGGGGCAGGTGATGAAATTCAGTTAACTGACGCGATTGAAATGTTAATAGAAGGAGAACCTGTTGAAGCCTATCATTTACAAGGTAAAAGCCATGATTGCGGCAATAAATTGGGTTATATGAAAGCATTTGTTGAATATGGTATGCAGCATGACTTTTTAGGTGATGAATTTTCCGCGTGGGTAAAAAAAATATCTTAGATTGCTAATTGTCGATAAATTTGATTCAAATCAATAAAAAAACCTGCATTGTATTTTTATACAATACTGCCTATTTGTTATTACAAATTTATTTTAACAAGTTCTATTTATGCATAAAATTAAAATGAGATTTATTAATTATATAAGTAGGCAAGGATGTTGTTTAAATGGAGATATTACAAACTATTTCAAATAATAATAATTTGATTTTGCTGATCGTATATCATTTTAGTTGCTAGCTAAAAATTCTTGTGTTGACGCGCGAGTTTCTATCAATAATATTTACGTTAACACTGATCATAATTATGATAAAAAAGTATAGTAATTATATTTAATTGATTTAGCTTGTATCAGATTAGCCGTTTATTTTTTTGTTTATAAAGTAATCTGTTTATTATTTCTATAGTAAATTTTTTCATAATGAATAGAATGAAATTTAACAACCTCTCTAACAAAATAAAATAGAGAGAAGTTTAATAATGAACATTGAATGCATGACTTTATGGCAATAAAAAACAACGATACTATTTCTTGAAGGAATAATTTGAAATGTTTAGACAACAAAAATTTACATTACATGGTGTATCGCTGATAACAAAATATTTATATTAATAGAAGTTGTACATTTTTATGTCGGCTTCTTTATTATAGGAAAAGGTATGGTTAGTTATTAGTGAAAAGTGCCTGGCATGTAAATGTATTTAGTATTTATCTTAGCGAGCAGAGTTTTACGCTTTGATATATATTAGACCTTATTAAGGTTGGTTATTTATTGTGTAATAAATGTTAATGATATGCGCAATAAAAATACCCTTTATATAAAGGGCATTTTTAAAGTAAGAAAGGACATTTAGATTAAAAAATCATCCATATTTTTACCCTTCGCTAGTGCTTTTTTGATGACAGCTGGTGTGCGACCTTGACCGGTCCAAGTTTTGATCTCGCCATTTTCATCTTTATATTGAAATTTAGCCGGTCTTGCTGCGCGCTTAGTACGGTTAGATGTTTTTGAAGGTGTTTTTGCAGTAACTAGATCATCTAGACTGAGTCCTTCCCCTTCCAGTAATTTAATATATTTTGCAATTTTTTGACTATGAGCTTCTAATTGTGCTCTCGCTTGATTTTCATCTTCGCGACGTTCATCTACAACGGTATTAAATTTATCATGTATTTCTTGCAATGATTCTAACGGCATTTCTCTTGCTATCGCACGTAAGGTACGAATGTTATTTAATGATTTAAAATATTTCAATGAATCGCTCATTTTCCTGGTCTCGAATTAAAATGAATGTTGGCTGATGTCTATTAATAATAGATTGCTATTTTATTTTCTGCAATAGTGAAGTTACAAAATAAGGTTAAATTTATTGTTTTTTTAAACTTAAACTTCTTTGCAAAAGCAATATAAGCTTTCACTGTAAAAATATTATATATCTTATATTAGATACCCTGGATACTTAAAAATCTATACGAAAATGATAGAACTGCTTTTATATTTGAATTTCATTCAGATGTAAAGATGATGTTTTTTATTATTATTCAACTTTATGGTATGTAACATAAATTAAATTTTAACTTAATATGTGTAAAAGAGTTTGCTTATTAAGCTTTTGTTGAGTTATCACTACTAGGTATCTAAGTTTTTTGATGAATGTTAGCTATTAATAATCTTTTCTTATCACATACCTTGTTAAAATAAAGATGTTGTTTGTAGAGGATGACATTTAAACATACTAACTTTTTCATGACTATAAACATTACTAAAAAATCTGTTTTGTTAGTTATCAATATTTATAATCAAATGAAATGAAAAATAATGTTTGATAATGTATGTGGTAAACTTTCAAAATGTTTGTCTAAATAGGTAAGAGGAAAGGGCTAATGGCTCAGCTTTATTTCTATTATTCAGCAATGAATGCAGGTAAATCAACTTCACTACTTCAGTCTTCATATAATTATAATGAACGGGGAATGAATACGCTTATTTTCACCGCTGAGATTGATACCCGATTTGTTCAAGGTAAAGTAACCTCCAGAATTGGTTTAGTTGCAGATGCAATTTTATTTTCGCAACAGACAGATATGGGGAGATTAATAAAAGAAAAAAATAGCTGTCAAAAAATTCATTGTGTGCTTGTTGATGAGTGTCAGTTTTTAACTAAAGAGCAAGTTAGTCAGCTTTGTGAAATTGTTGATTATGCCAACATACCGGTTTTGTGTTATGGATTAAGGACAGATTTTCGTGGTGAGTTATTTATTGGTAGTCACTATCTGTTAGCTTGGGCAGATAAACTTATTGAACTAAAAACCATTTGTTATTGTGGTCGTAAAGCAAGTAGGGTTTTGCGATTAGATGATAATGGGCTTGCTGTCTATCAGGGAGAACAGATTGAAATTGGTGGCAATGAAAAATATATCTCAGTTTGTCGTAGACATTATATGGATGCAATTAATCACACAAAATGTATTGAGGCGGGTGAAAAACCTTTTTCCGTTGTTCCATTTAAATAATTTTTAACTCCCCATATTGAGGGTGTTCATAATTCTGTGTCAGGGGATTTTATATTTTGATTATACCATCTAGGCGCCCTTTAAAATAGATGGACAATTGAGCAATGGTCAACGCCCAGTTACTAATCGGCATAGTCCATTTGTTGGATACCTGATTGATGCCAATATAAAGTAATTTTAATAAGCTGTTTTCATTAGGAAAAGCCCCTTTGGTTTTAGTTAATTTCCTAAACTGCCGATGAACCGCCTCTACTGCATTGGTCGTATAAATGGGTTTTCTAATGGCTTTAGGGTATCGAAAATAAGCACTGAGCAACTCCCATTTACTTCGCCAGGATTCTAGCACTATCGGGTATTTTTCACCCCATTTCGTTTCCAGTTCATCAAGGACAAGCTCAGCAGCCGCTTTAAAAATAGTTGCTGAATAGAGACTTGTATTTTTTGTCACGCTATAGACAATAAAAAGAGGTTTAACTTAGAAAATAACGGTTTGAAATGATCAACAAAGAGCGGTTGTTACGAGATAATCGTTTATGTAAAGCAATCATTGGATTATCAGTCGAAGAATTGAAAAATTTAGCCGCTGAATTTTCAGCTTGTTATTTGATTTATCGGAAAAAGAATCGAAAAGATCACGAGCGGCAGATGGGTGCAGGGCAGAAAGGATTTATCCCAAACCCATTAGATAAACTGCTTTTTATTTTATTAAGCGTGTTGCTTAATAGTGAAATAAGGGTATTTTCGGTGATTGAAGTAAATTTTAGGCTGTTCTGAGATGGAAATTCCAAAGACCGGCACTAAGGAGTAAAAAGGTATCATCAATAAAGGGTCTACGATTCCGTAAAATTTGGGTCATACAACCGAGGCGCTTGATACCCGCGATGGCGTGTTCAACCGTAATACGGATGCCCGAGATTATTTTATTTTCTTGTTTTTGTTCAGGCGATAAAGGTCTTTTTCGAGTTCCTTTTTTTGGGATTTGTGTATTAGGATGCTGTTTATCTATACCTTGAAAACCGGTATCGGCCCAGATGGTTACCTCAGGGGGAATATGGCGAATTATATCGACTTTATCGAGTAAGCGTTTATCGTGACGGCGCCCATTTTTGATCATGGGGATAAATCCAATTTTCCTCGTTTCGCCAGTCATAATAAGCCCTTTTCGAGTGGTCTGTCTTTTCTTTCCCGAATACATTTTTTTTCGCCGACGCAGATTCTTAGGCTTTTGGACAGGTCGCTCTGTCCCATCAATAAAGACGTCTTTAACTCCAGGAAAGGCGCGAAAAAATTCCTCAGCAGAGCGAATTTGACGAGCGGGCAAAACACATTCTCGCCCCAAGGTCATCTCTAAAACCGGCAATAATATTTTTACCCAGCGACATACCCGTGTTCTATCTAAACCAAAAAGAAGTCCTTGCAAATCATAGGTCGGATAACATTTTAAATACAATAAAATAAAAAGCAGTTTATCTAATGGGGTTGGGATAAATCCTTTCTGCCCTGCACCCATCTGCCGCTCGTGATCTTTTCGATTCTTTTTCCGATAAATCAAATAACAAGCTGAAAATTCAGCGGCTAAATTTTTCAATTCTTCGACTGATAATCCAATGATTGCTTTACATAAACGATTATCTCGTAACAACCGCTCTTTGTTGATCATTTCAAACCGTTATTTTCTAAGTTAAACCTCTTTTTATTGTCTATAGCGTGACAAAAAATGCAAGTCTCTATTCAGCAACTATTTTATTGTATTTAAAATGTTATCCGACCTATGATTTGCAAGGACTTCTTTTTGGTTTAGATAGAACACGGGTATGTCGCTGGGTAAAAATATTATTGCCGGTTTTAGAGATGACCTTGGGCCGCGAATGTGTTTTGCCCGCTCGTCAAATTCGCTCTGCTGAGGAATTTTTTCGCGCCTTTCCTGGAGTTAAAGACGTCTTTATTGATGGGACAGAGCGACCTGTCCAAAAGCCTAAGAATCTGCGTCGGCGAAAAAAAATGTACTCGGGAAAGAAAAGACAGACCACTCGAAAAGGGCTTATTATGACTGACGAAACGAGGAAAATTGGATTTATCCCCATGATCAAAAATGGGCGCCGTCACGATAAACGCTTACTCGATAAAGTCGATATAATTCGCCATATTCCCCCTGAGGTAACCATCTGGGCCGATACCGGTTTTCAAGGTATAGATAAACAGCATCCTAATACACAAATCCCAAAAAAAGGAACTCGAAAAAGACCTTTATCGCCTGAACAAAAACAAGAAAATAAAATAATCTCGGGCATCCGTATTACGGTTGAATGTAGTGGTCAACTAAAATTGGCCACCCTACCTGACTGTTCACGGAACAGTCGCTCTGATTCGTTTGGCGTTAATCCACCGTTATACCAGTGAGGTCTTATATCGCTATAGTAGTGGGTTATGTAGCGAATAATGGCTGACTGAGCAGTACTAAAGCTTTGGTAGCCAGTCGTTGGCACCCATTCGGTCTTCAGACTACGGAAGAATCGTTCCATCGGACTATTATCCCAACAATTCCCTCTGCGACTGATACTTTGGGTCATCTGATAACGCCACAATGCCTGCCTATACTGACGACTGGTATAATGACTTCCCTGATCACTATGGAACATCACCTGTTTCGGATGCCCACGTAGTTCCCAAGCCATTTGTAGTGCTTTGGCGGTTAATTCTGAGTCTGGTGCAAATGACATTGCCCAGCCCACCGGTTTTCGGGCAAACAAATCCAATACCACAGCCAGATAGGCCCATCGTGAGCCTGTCCAAATATAGGTTACATCGCCGCACCAAACCTGGTCAGGCTTTGTAACAGCGAACTGCCTATTGAGCAGATTTGGAATATCAATACGTTCATTTCCACCGCGGTTGTATTTATGTTTTCGCTCTTGGCAACTGACGATGATTAATTCTTTCATCAACTTACCCGCTAACCACCGCCCAAGTTTCACGTTGTGTGTATTGGTAACCATCGTGGCGATAGTCCTTGCGCCAGCAGAGCCGCCACTAACGTTCCACGCTTCGCTGACTAGGCTACGTTTTATCGTCCGCTCAATATCTGGCTCCTTAGGCTGACACCAATAGCGATAACTGCTTCGGTGAACATTAAAAATACGACACAAAGTTTTCACCGGATAAAGCACTCTTAGCTTTTCAACTACCGAAAATTTTTCAGTGAGTCGGACATTAAGAGCGCAGTAGCCTTTTTTAAGATGTCATTCTCCATTTCCAGCCGGTGGATTTTTTCCTTCATTTCTCTGAACTCAATTTGTTCAGGTGTTAATGGCAGACCAGGCGATGTTTTCCCTTGACGTTCTAAACGAAGGGCTCTTACCCACCGGCTAATCGCTGAAAGACTGACGTTCATGCCTTTCGCGGCTTCCTGGTAGGTGTAATTTTGGTCAAGGACTAATTTGGCGGTTTCACATTTAAATTCAGCAGTAATTATTTTACTCATTTCGGCACCTATAAAAATTATGAGGTAAGCATATCACCTCAACTTAGGTGGCCAAATTTAGTATGCCACTACACATCATGTTTTACTTGTAATGAATGGCATCGAGCCAGATAAAAGAATAGAGCGCCTCCAGAGGGCGTTGCCAGGCTTTAAGCGTGTTGCTTAATAGTGAAATAAGGGTATTTTCGGTGATTGAAGTAAATTTTAGGCTGTTCTGAGATGGAAATTCCAAAGACCGGCACTAAGGAGTAAAAAGGTATCATCAATAAAGGGTCTACGATTCCGTAAAATTTGGGTCATACAACCGAGGCGCTTGATACCCGCGATGGCGTGTTCAACCGTAATACGGATGCCCGAGATTATTTTATTTTCTTGTTTTTGTTCAGGCGATAAAGGTCTTTTTCGAGTTCCTTTTTTTGGGATTTGTGTATTAGGATGCTGTTTATCTATACCTTGAAAACCGGTATCGGCCCAGATGGTTACCTCAGGGGGAATATGGCGAATTATATCGACTTTATCGAGTAAGCGTTTATCGTGACGGCGCCCATTTTTGATCATGGGGATAAATCCAATTTTCCTCGTTTCGTCAGTCATAATAAGCCCTTTTCGAGTGGTCTGTCTTTTCTTTCCCGAATACATTTTTTTTCGCCGACGCAGATTCTTAGGCTTTTGGACAGGTCGCTCTGTCCCATCAATAAAGACGTCTTTAACTCCAGGAAAGGCGCGAAAAAATTCCTCAGCAGAGCGAATTTGACGAGCGGGCAAAACACATTCTCGCCCCAAGGTCATCTCTAAAACCGGCAATAATATTTTTACCCAGCGACATACCCGTGTTCTATCTAAACCAAAAAGAAGTCCTTGCAAATCATAAGTCGGATAACATTTTAAATACAATAAAATAAAAAGCAGTTTATCTAATGGGGTTGGGATAAATCCTTTCTGCCCTGCACCCATCTGCCGCTCGTGATCTTTTCGATTCTTTTTCCGATAAATCAAATAACAAGCTGAAAATTCAGCGGCTAAATTTTTCAATTCTTCGACTGATAATCCAATGATTGCTTTACATAAACGATTATCTCGTAACAACCGCTCTTTGTTGATCATTTCAAACCGTTATTTTCTAAGTTAAACCTCTTTTTATTGTCTATAGCGTGACAAAAAATGCAAGTCTCTATTCAGCAACTATTTTTTTTAATTCAGGGAGTAATTTGTCAGTAATATGCGTAATAGCTCCATCTGATATTTCCAGTCCATATAATTCTGCAACATGTTTTTGAATATCACGATAACTCACGCCTAATGCAAATAACGATAGGATTTTGTTATCAATATCCTCTGATAATTTTGTCTGATTTTTCTTAAATGAGCTGAGGCTCAAAAGCACCTGACCTGTCTCTGGGCGTTTTCAGTTCAAATTGACCTGATGTCGATTTAACCGTTTTTCGAGTATAGCCATTTTTACGCGTATCGATTGACCTTGTCGATAGGGTAGTGTTCTATTTCTGCCTGCAGGGCAGCTTCGGTCAGCTGTTTTATGAGTGGTGTGAGTATTCCATCCGTACCGAGTAAATTTTTACCTGATTGTAATTGCTTCAACGTTTCATCAAAATTAAATGATTGATTTCTCATATGTCATACCTCTTTTTTTTTGAGTTTAAGATATGACACAGATTTTTGAACACTACTCCTATATTAGGTTATAGCTAGGCGACTTAATTTTGATTACAGCATATGTATTAAAAACAGGTCATCGATAGTGCATCCTGTTTCCATCTTTTTACGTTTAGCTTGAGACCATTTATGTTCTATAGGATTTAAATCTGGTGAATACACAGGCAAATATTCTATCTGGTGTCCTGCGTTTATAATTGCCTGTTCAATATTCTTACCTTTGTGAAAGCTAGCGTTGTCCATAAAAATAACAGAATTTTCAGGAAGTTCTGGGAGCAATATTTTTGTGATCCAAACATAAAAAACATCACGGTTAATATTGCAATCAAATAATCCGATAGCAAAAAGGGTTGTTCCCAATAAAGCGCCAATAACATTTGTTCTTCCCTTAGCACCCCAGTTTTTCAGGCCAAAACAACGGTGACCTTTTGGGGAATAGCCGTGAGTTCGTGGAGTGTCATGTGAAAAACCACTTTCATCAATAAAAACAACAGATTTATCTTTTTTTTTCATACTGTTGTCTTTTTTGCTGATGTGCCAGCCTGTCGCTTTCGTTGGTTTTTGGATGGAATAGAGTTTTTTTTATAGGTTAATCCCAGCTTTTTAAGGGATTGCCAAATAGTCTTTTTACAAACACCGAATCGCTCTGCCCGTTCCTTTTGGTAAGCATCTGGATACTGTTCCACATCTTTTGCTAAAGCATTTTTATCGAGCTTCCTCTTACGTGGCGTTGAATTTTTTGGCTCTGGTCGTTTAAGCCAACGTACTAAAGACGCTTTTCCAATACGGAATTGTTTCGCAGTTTCTCGAATTGTTAAACCTTCGGCTTTCCTTACAGATATTACTTTACGTCGAAAATCAATTGTATAACTCATAACACACCTTGTAATCAAAATTAAGTCGCCTAGCTATATTATTCTTAAATGAAAATTAATTACGTAAAATAACTATTTTGGTTTTAAATTATTTTCAAATAAGGATCGGTAAAATATTTTGGGATTAAAAAAGCACCGAATATATTTTCAGTGCTAATTATTAAATAAATGGTTACAAATAAAATGTTTATTAAGTAGATTCTTTTACTAGATGACTTTTTTCCTCTGCTTGCAGAAATATATTTTTCTCTTCAGTAAAATTATTACCATAGTATGAATCTAACATAATTTGTTTTAGTTCAGCGATCAATGGAAAGCGAGGATTTGCACCAGTACATTGATCATCAAACGCATTTTCAGATAACTTATCTACTTTAGCTAAGAAATCCTTTTCTGCGACCCCAGCTTCACGAATAGATTTGGGGATACCGAGCATAGTTTTAAGTGATGCTAACCAACTAAGCAGTTTTTCCATTTTGTTAGCCGTACGATCACCTGGTGAGGTTAGTCCTAAATGATCGGCAATCTCACCATAGCGACGACGAGCTTGAGGGCGATCATATTGGCTGAATGCGGTTTGCTTTGTTGGATTGTCATTAGCGTTATAGCGAATGACATTTTCAATTAGCAGCGCATTGGCTAAACCATGGGGTATATGAAATTCGGAACCTAATTTATGGGCCATTGAGTGGCAAACACCTAAAAAAGCATTAGCGAAAGCAATACCAGCGATGGTTGCTGCATTGTGCACCCGTTCGCGGGCAATCGGATCTTGCGCTCCATTCAGATAACTTGTTGGCAAATATTCTTTTAACAACGTTAAAGCTTGTAAAGCTTGTCCATCAGAGTATTCACTTGCAAGAACTGAAACATAGGCTTCTAATGCATGGACGATAGCATCTAGTCCACCGAATGCTGTAAGTGATTTCGGCATATGCATAACAAGATTGGCATCAACAATTGCCATATTTGGCGTAATTGCATAATCGGCTAAAGGATATTTTTGGCCGGTAGCATCATCAGTAACAACAGCAAATGGCGTGACTTCTGAGCCTGTACCTGATGTTGTGGTGATGGCAACCATTTTGGCTTTAACACCCATTTTAGGGAATTTATGAATACGTTTACGGATATCCATAAAACGTAGAGCAAGCTCTTCAAAATGGGTTTCAGGATGTTCATACATTACCCACATGATTTTAGCTGCATCCATAGGAGAACCACCGCCTAAAGCGATAATCACGTCTGGTTTAAAGGTATGCATTAAAGCGGCACCTTTACGAACAATACTCAGAGTAGGATCGGCTTCAACTTCAAAAAATACTTCAGTTTCAACGTTAAAAGTTTTCAATACATTAACAACTTCATCAACATAACCATTATTGAATAAGTAACTGTCAGTAACAATAAAAGCCCGCTTAGCACCGTCAGTAGCAATTTCTTCCAACGCTAATGGTAGGCAACCACGACGAAAATAAATAGAATTAGGAAGTTTATGCCACAACATATTTTCTGCTCTTTTCGCTACTGTTTTAGTATTAATTAGGTGCTTAGGACCCACGTTTTCAGAGATAGAATTTCCACCCCAGGAGCCGCATCCTAATGTTAATGAAGGAGCTAATTTGAAATTATAAAGATCACCAATCCCACCCTGAGATGCTGGAGTATTAATTAAGATACGTGCGGTTTTCATTTTCTCGCCGAAATAATTAACTTGCTCAGTTTGATTGTCTTGATCAGTATAAAGACATGAAGTATGCCCAATACCCCCCATCTCAACCAATTTTTCTGCTTTTCCAACGGCATCAGCAAAATCTTTACTATGGTACATGGCAAGTAATGGTGAGAGTTTTTCATGGGCAAAAGGTTCGCTCTCATCTGTGGCTTTTACTTCTCCGATTAAAATTTTAGAGTTTAACGGCACTTTTATGCCGGCTAGTTCAGCAATTTTTGCCGCAGGTTGACCAACAATAGCCGCATTTAAATTACCATTTTTTAAAATAATGTTTTGTACCGCTTTAAGCTCTTTACCTTTTAATAAGTAACCACCATGAGTGACAAAACGTTCGCGCACTTGATTGTAAATTTCGTCCACAATGATAACTGATTGCTCTGACGCGCAAATAACACCATTATCAAAAGTTTTTGACATTAAAATTGAAGCAACTGCACGTTTAATGTCGGCAGAACTGTCAATAACGACAGGTGTATTACCTGCACCTACACCGATGGCAGGTTTTCCTGAGCTATAAGCTGCTTTCACCATACCAGGTCCACCGGTTGCTAAGATAAGATTAACATCAGGGTGGTGCATTAATGCATTTGAAAGTTCGACCGAGGGTTCATCTATCCAGCCAATGATATCTTTTGGCGCACCAGCAACAACAGCGGCTTGTAATACAATTTTGGCGGCGTTGTTAGTGGCATTTTTAGCGCGAGGGTGAGGGGAAAAAATAATCCCGTTACGCGTTTTTAGACTGATTAAAGATTTAAAAATGGCTGTTGATGTAGGATTAGTTGTTGGAACAATACCACAAATTAAGCCAATAGGTTCAGCGATGGTCATAGTACCAAAAGTAAGATCTTCGGACAGAACGCCACAAGTTTTCTCATCTTTATAAGCATTATAAATATATTCCGAAGCAAAATGATTTTTAATCACTTTATCTTCTATAATTCCCATGCCAGATTCTTCAACTGCTAATTTTGCTAAAGGAATGCGAGAGTCAGCAGCAGCAAGAGCAGCAGCACGAAAAATTTTATCAACTTGATCCTGGGTAAAATTTGCAAATTGTTGTTGTGCTTTTTTAACACGCACGACAAGTTCATTGAGTTCAGTAACATTAGTTACAGACATAAAGATTACTCCTAATAAATGTTAAATTTTTTTAGTCAATTAGCCTAGATTAGGAGCAATATAATTAAATATGAGGTGTCATATTATATAAGTGCTGATTAGTTTTTAGTAAGCTAATTGACTTAAAAAATTCACATTATAAAAATAAGCAAAAACGCTCATTATATTTATGAGAACTCAATAGATATATAGCTTACCATTTATAAATAGCGCTAAAGTGATCTTTATCAAAAAAAGTGCATACTGAATCAATTCAGTAATTAAGTTATATAAGAATAATTTCAATTAGCAATAGAAGTAAATATTGAAGAATTAAATTAGCAAAATTTTGTATGGCATCTAATTTAGAAACTTATTTTGTTATTATTGGAATTAGTTTTTGAATTTTAGCTAGATAAGTATGCTACGCTAAGATAAAGTGTTTTTCCTGCTAGGCTAAACATTTATTTGTTATGAATAATTAATTTTTAGCTAAGCGTTAATATTTGATTGAGGGACTCAATTGTGGTTGGTACTTTACTGGATCTTCCTCATTATATTAAGTTTTTTTTAGTTCTTTTTGCGTTAGTTAATCCGATAGGAATTTTGCCTGTATTTATTAGTATGACTCATTATCAATCTGTGGCAGAAAGAAACCGTACTAATTTAGTGGCTAATTTTTCTGTGGCAATTATTTTATGTAGTTCGTTATTGGTGGGAGAGGTTTTTTTAAAATTACTTGGTATCTCTATTGATTCTTTTCGTATTGCTGGCGGAATAGTTATTGCAGCCATTGCTATGTCTATGATTAGTGGTCGAATAGGTGAAGATAAGCAGAATAAACAAGAAAAATCAGAAACTGCCATTCGTGATAGTATTGGTGTTGTTCCTTTAGCTTTACCATTAATGGCAGGGCCTGGAGCAATTAGTTCATGTATTGTCTGGTCTTCTCGTTGGTTAGGATGGCAAAATTTAGTTGGTCTATCGCTAACGTGTATCTTTTTTGCTTTGTGTTGTTGGTTACTTTTTCGCTCAGCAACAATTCTAGTTAAGTATTTAGGTCAAACGGGAATTTATGTTATTATTCGTATTATGGGATTATTATTAATGTCACTTGGAATTGAGTTTATCATTACAGGGACTAAATCTGTTTTCCCCGGATTACTTTAAACGAGCAATAACATCATAACTCAGTGATATTTATAATTTATTCATAAAATTTTTGGATATTGATATTGTCATAAAACCTATATTAATAAATTTATTTATCTAATAATTGTAAGTTTTATGAATTATTAATCCATTATAAAACTAATTTCTATAGGTAAAACACTTTTTTACTAAGACCGCAATAGCAATATCCATTTTTATTTATGGTCTAATAGGGTGATTTAAAATTGAAATTTTTCCTGCTAGCTAATCCGCTTGATTATAATACATAGATGTAAGTTATAGTGGTGGCAATTTGCTCAATGGATTAATTTGGCTATTAACTGTGTGCATCCTAATTTATAAAGATTAGCCTTATTTTTATAACTAAGGTGTATAGTATGAATATCATTATCTGACAATTATGGGAAATAAATGTTATTGGTTGATTTATTAGTATTGGCTTAAATTTAACAAAAATAATTTTTTGTGGCTGATAATTTTATAAAAATATTACAATAATGGACTAAAAAAATAGCAAATACGTTCGATAACACGGTTCCATAATGGACGTTTATTCCAATTCTTCTGCATCAAAGGTGTAGAGCGAGCAATGTAATCATATTGAACTAATATTAGATCGCTACCAAAGCTTTTATCATCAATAATAACAGTAATTTCAAAATTAAGCCAAAGGCTTCTCATGTCTAGATTAACAGACCCAATTAAGCTTAATTCACCATCAACAGATAGGCTTTTAGTATGCAAAAGCCCATCATTGAACTGATAGATCTTAATGCCTGCTTCTAATAATTCAGAGTAAAATGCCCTGCTTGCCCAACGAACTAAAAAAGAATTATTCCGATTAGGAATGACCATTAATACTTCAACACCCCGCATCGCTGCAGTGCAAATAGCATGGATTAGATCATCACTGGGAACAAAGTAGGGTGTGGTAAGGATCAGCTGTTTGCGTGCAGAAAAAATTGCGGTCGTTAAAGATTGCTGGATTAATTCTTCCGGAAAGCCGGGCCCTGAAGCAATGACTTGAGTTGTATGTCCACTAGCTTGTTCAAACGGCATAATATTGGTGTCTGGAGGAGGAGGAAGAATGCGTTGACCGGTTTCCATTTCCCAATCAAACGCATAAACAATGCCAAGGGTTGTTGAGACTGGTCCTTCCATCCGAACAACAATATCTATCCATTGTCCCACACCGGCATTTTGCTTAAAAAAGCGAGGATCAACCATATTCATACTACCAACATAGGAAATATAATTATCAATAATAATTATTTTTCTATGTTGGCGCAGATCCATTCGTCGTAGAAAAAAGCGGAACAAATTTACTTTTAGTGATTCTATTAGTTCTATTCCGGCTTCACGCATTTTTTTTGGTTGATGGCTGTGAAAAAAAGACCAACTACCGGCAGAATCAATCATAATTCGGCATTTTACACCACGTTTTGCTGCATTAATCAGAGCTTCGGTAACCTCATCAACTAACCCTCCGTCTTGCCAAATATAAAATACCATTTCGATATTGTAATATGCTGAATTAATATCGCGTATAATGGTATTTAAAGCGTCTTGATAATTGGTTAAAAGTTGAATTTTATTTCCTTTAACGCCGCCAATTCCTTGTCTTTTTTCGCAGAGTTCAAATAAAGGTTCTGCCACTCGGCTGTTGCTTTTGCAAAAAATATGTTTAGATTGTTTGAGTTTTTCAAGCCAGGTTTCAACTGAAGGCCACATATTCTTTGCTTTAATTACTCGTCGCTTGCCAAGGTGTAACTCACCAAAAGCCAGATAAGCAATAACGCCAACTAGTGGGATGATGTAAATAATCAATAGCCAGGTTAGGGCAGAAGTCACTGGACGGCGTTTTAATAAAATGCGTATAGTAACCGTGGCAATCATTAGCCAGTACAGAAAAAGCACAGCCCAGTTTAATAGTATATAGAGGGTTGCCATAGGCAAAGATGTTCCTATCTTAGAGTTGGTTCGATATTATCGATTATCTGGTTATTCACTATAGCAAAATAAAATTTGTTATGAATATGAAAAGTACGATTTTTAGCTTAAGTGAAAGTAATTTAATGTATTTTATGAATATTTTAATTATTTTTATATTTTTTTGCTATATCCATGATATGTTAATTTGTCAGATCAAATAGTCACTTATTATTATACACTTCAAATGCTAAGCCTGGTTACTTTAAATGAATCAAACATGTTAATAATTGGTTTGTTTTTATAGCTTACCATGTTGATATCGTTAATGAAAAACTAGATCATTACCTAATTTTATCGTCAACAAGATACTTTTTTAATCTTAGCAGGCTATCCTTATTGAATATGATTACTATTTGCATTTAAAATAGAGCTTATTTTAAGAAAGAATTTTCTCATGCGTTGGATCCGTTCGGCATCGTTTATTGTCTTATCATTATTTCTTCATGCTTCGTTAGCGGTATCTTGGTTTTTATTACAGCCTACATTATCAGCTTCCTCAGCTGAATCTATGTCAGTAACCATGGTCGCTTTAGCTGCACCTAGTGGTATTAGCCAGTCGGTAAATGTTAATGAGTTAGTAACGGAAATCGCGCCTAAAATAGAGCCTGATGTTGAAGCCAAACTGGCGTTGCCTGTGAAAAAAAAGGTCACGCCAAAAAAGTCGATAGTTAAACAAAATTCTAAATCTAAGCAGTTAGTAGAAAATCATATTAAAAAAGCTATTATCGAACAGTCAAATCAACCACAAGCTAATGTCGTGAGCAAATTAGCAAGCGATGATCATGTTGGTGTTAATAACAATCAGCAGACTAACCAAATAGCTTCCTCATCAATTGCTATAGATGGCCCCAGAGCATTAAGAATTCAACATCCAGATTACCCTGATCGCGCTCGTAAACTCGGTAAAGAAGGTTATGTTAATGTTCTATATGATATTGATGAAAATGGTAGAGTCGTTAACTTAGAAGTAGTTGATTCATCACCTAGAGGTTTGTTCGAACGTGAAGTTAAGCGCGCTATGAATCGTTGGTATTATGAAAAAATTCCAACTAAGGGATTAAAAAAGACATTCCTGTTTAAAATCGATGGTTCAATTAATCTTTCTTAAATTGCTTTAGTCATAAAGCTTGCTTAAAGGCCAAGGTAAATTGGCCTTTAAAAATAGATTAGTCGGGGGATACGTTATCGGAGTTAAATAATTGGTAATGACGTTTTTCTTCAGGTAAATAACGGGGAGAATAGCAACATAAGTGAAAATGGCTTCAGTGGCTCGATAGCGTTGGCCTACTGGCCTACTGGCCTACTGGCCTACTGGCTCACTGGCAACTTTCTTGATGTATAAGAAATTAATACCCGAAATGGTTAGTCATTAACCTGCGTCATGATGAAATCCTTTTTATTTTCTTCTAAATTTTGTCAAAATTATGTTGAAAGTTGAGATAAGGAACGGAATAGATGGTTAAAAAACGATTAATTATCAATCAATTTTGAACAAAAGGATAGATCTACCCTATCATGAGTTTTTATCGCCACCGCAAACAAGCCAGATCATGGTGACGTGCCATAAGTTATTTACGATTCAATCCAAAATTCATTCCTGCGAAAAGTAATTTTTTCCCACATAAGAGACAAGCAAGTGGATCGACTTTAAAGACGTGTTGATACATGTTTCGCCAGGTGACTTTTTTAGCGGGTTTTTTATCTTCACGAGTTTCGCACCAATAAAAAAACGCTCTATTTTTAAGTTTAATTCAGCATAATATATATAGCTAGGCGACTTAATTTTGATTACAGCATATGTATTAAAAACAGGTCATCGATAGTGCATCCTGTTTCCATCTTTTTACGTTTAGCTTGAGACCATTTATGTTCTATAGGATTTAAATCTGGTGAATACACAGGCAAATATTCTATCTGGTGTCCTGCGGTTCAATATTCTTACCTTTGTGAAAGCTAGCGTTGTCCATAAAAATAACAGAATTTTCAGGAAGTTCTGGGAGCAATATTTTTGTGATCCAAACATAAAAAACATCACGATTAATATTGCAATCAAATAATCCGATAGCAAAAAGGGTTGTTCCCAATAAAGCGCCAATAACATTTGTTCTTCCCTTAGCACCCCAGTTTTTCAGGCCAAAACAACGGTGACCTTTTGGGGAATAGCCGTGAGTTCGTGGAGTGTCATGTGAAAAACCACTTTCATCAATAAAAACAACAGATTTATCTTTTTTTTCATACTGTTGTCTTTTTTGCTGATGTGCCAGCCTGTCGCTTTCGTTGGTTTTTGGATGGAATAGAGTTTTTTTTTATAGGTTAATCCCAGCTTTTTAAGGGATTGCCAAATAGTCTTTTTACAAACACCGAATCGCTCTGCCCGTTCCTTTTGGTAAGCATCTGGATACTGTTCCACATCTTTTGCTAAAGCATTTTTATCGAGCTTCCTCTTACGTGGCGTTGAATTTTTTGGCTCTGGTCGTTTAAGCCAACGTACTAAAGACGCTTTTCCAATACGGAATTGTTTCGCAGTTTCTCGAATTGTTAAACCTTCGGCTTTCCTTACAGATATTACTTTACGTCGAAAATCAATTGTATAACTCATAACACACCTTGTAATCAAAATTAAGTCGCCTAGCTATAAATAGACAAAATCTTATAAATTAAAAGCAACTTATTGTAATTTAAACAAATTTATACGTTTTAGTAACTTGCAAATTAACCATTGCTTTTAAGCCATTTCTGGAATTTTATATTCCTGTGCGAAACTCGTGATCTTGCTGGGCTAAAGGATAAACAACCTCCGTTAACATTTTTCGCATCCGTGCTGATGGACTTAAAAAGCCGTAATAGCGGATCATGTGAAATCATTTTTCTGGCACATGAGACGCAAACAGGGTAATAAATTCATCGGATGTCATGACTAGGTCTTCCTGTTTTTTCGTGCGGGGGCTCTGTAGTGGCATACTAAATTTGGCCACCTAAGTTGAGGTGATATGCTTACCTCATAATTTTTATAGGTGCCGAAATGAGTAAAATAATTACTGCTGAATTTAAATGTGAAACTGCCAAATTAGTCCTTGACCAAAATTACACCTACCAGGAAGCCGCGAAAGGCATGAACGTCAGTCTTTCAGCGATTAGCCGGTGGGTAAGAGCCCTTCGTTTAGAACGTCAAGGGAAAACATCGCCTGGTCTGCCATTAACACCTGAACAAATTGAGTTCAGAGAAATGAAGGAAAAAATCCACCGGCTGGAAATGGAGAATGACATCTTAAAAAAGGCTACTGCGCTCTTAATGTCCGACTCACTGAAAAATTTTCGGTAGTTGAAAAGCTAAGAGTGCTTTATCCGGTGAAAACTTTGTGTCGTATTTTTAATGTTCACCGAAGCAGTTATCGCTATTGGTGTCGGCCTAAGGAGCCAGATATTGAGCGGACGATAAAACGTAGCCTAGTCAGCGAAGCGTGGAACGTTAGTGGCGGCTCTGCTGGCGCAAGGACTATCACCACGATGGTTACCAATACACACAACGTGAAACTTGGGCGGTGGTTAGCGGGTAAGTTGATGAAAGAATTAATCATCGTCAGTTGCCAAGAGCGAAAACATAAATACAACCGCGGTGGAAATGAACGTATTGATATTCCAAATCTGCTCAATAGGCAGTTCGCTGTTACAAAGCCTGACCAAGTTTGGTGCGGCGATGTAACCTATATTTGGACAGGCTCACGATGGGCCTATCTGGCTGTGGTATTGGATTTGTTTGCCCGAAAACCGGTGGGCTGGGCAATGTCATTTGCACCAGACTCAGAATTAACCGCCAAAGCACTACAAATGGCTTGGGAACTACGTGGGCATCCCAAACAGGTGATGTTCCATAGTGATCAGGGAAGTCATTATACCAGTCGTCAGTATAGGCAGGCATTGTGGCGTTATCAGATGACCCAAAGTATCAGTCGCAGAGGGAATTGTTGGGATAATAGTCCGATGGAACGATTCTTCCGTAGTCTGAAGACAGAATGGGTGCCAACGACTGGCTACCAAAGCTTTAGTACTGCTCAGTCAGCCATTATTCGCTACATAACCCACTAACTATAGCGATATAAGACCTCACTGGTATAACGGTGGATTAACGCCAAACGAATCAGAGCGACTGTTCCGTGAACAGTCAGGTAGGGTGGCCAATTTTAGTTGACCACTACACTCTTATAGCGTAACGTGATGTTATCTTCGCCGGAATAATGTTTTAAGCGACTGAGCGAGACAGGGGGGGTTCTTTAGATAAAATCCGAGATAAAGGGTGACATGGGTAATATTGGAAAGAATATCAGAAAGATTAATATTCCACCCGCGCTTGTAGTGAGTGTTAAGTAATTGATTCCATGATGCTTTACTTCTTCCTTCAGCTTTAAGCTCATCGGGAATGGTGAGCGTGTAATAATGTTTTCTCAATAATGCCCTTATCCGATATCGCCACATTGTCATAATGTTTTCGCGATAAAAGCTGATATCCCGCCAGCTGTGGTTGAAAAATGAATATGCGGATGCCATTTTTGGTCTCGTCCCCAGGTATGGATGGCAGTGAAAACGCCCGGGTGATATTGAGGTCATGGCAGATGGTTAATATCACATCAGCGGCTAATCGATTCATTTCACCGAGAAGCCAACGGTTGGCGCGAATAATAGGCCAATATTCACAAGGCATGGTAAAAGTGATGTGCTGCCAAGGAACTTCGGGTAACCAAGCTAGCGTATTGTTAATCCATTGTAGGCAAGCTTTGACGCCACAATGTGGGCAGCTTCGACTAAATTTAACCCGTTTCTCAGAATTACATTGAGGGTCAGGACAGCGCCAAATTGACCACCCCATAAGCGAAGTGCCGTTTTACCATGGTTTTCATCACAACAGTGCGGACACTATCAGGGGGTTGGCGATTAAGCCAATTGAGCCAGCGTTGACCAAATTGAAAAACATGACTAAAACGCGGTGACATAAAAGGGACCAAAAGATTGAGACAATAGGTATCGGGTTATACCAGTACTAACAAGCAATGACAAGTCGTCGCCATAGGCGACCATCTTGATTGTAAGCTTTACACAACGAAAAGCGGGATAACGGCGGCAGATTTATTAAACGACAAGGTTCTGCCTTTTTACACCCAGCATGGATTACCGATTTTACGTATACTGACGGACAGAGGCAGTGAGTATTGTGGTAAAGTTGAGCATCACGATTATCAACTTTATCTCGCTATCAACGATATTGATCATACAAAAACTAAAGCTCGTTCACCTTAAACCAATGGGATTTGTGAACGCTTTCATAAAACCGTATTACAAGCGTTCTATCAAGTGGCTTTTCGTAAGAAAATCTTCGGTAATTTAGCCGAATTACAAGCTGATTTAGACAAATGGTTAGACGAATACAATAACCAACGCACTCATCAAGGAAAAATGTGTTGCGGTCGAATTCCTATGGCAACTTTACACGATGGAAAACAACTTTGGAGAGAGAAAGATTTAAATCAAATTTAACCTGACAGGTACTGTATAAATAACCGGTAACTGTCAGATCAAGTCTGAGCTAATGCACAGAAATTCGTGATCAGATACAATTATAAAAGTGTGCTGATAGCATTAGCCAGGCTACTTTAGATTTTCGATTAGCATTAGGTGAAAATGGATTTAGAGAGGATTTGCAGCAATTGCTTAATCAACAGTCGGCAGTGTATTGCAGCGTCTTGAGGATGCATTGGAATTTAGCTATGAGGTGATGAAACTGTCGCTGGGGCGTTCTATCGCGTTAGATGCTATTTTTGATCGAACAACAACTTATCGTAATCGGTTAAAAGAGACAACAATACCTGGGTTTAGCTATTGGTTTGAAAGTTTTGGCCGCCATTTTTATTAGCATTAACACCATTAACGGTGGCGGATAAATTTCATGACATGATAACCACTGAAAAAGGCAGTTGGATCTTTACTTCAGCTACGTTAGCAATCAGTGATAAACTAAAAGCATGTTGCTCAATAGTGAAATAAAGTTGCTTAAAATAAAAACAAGTTAGATACATCTAAAAAATACAAAAATAGTTTATTTTTTAATCTTACATAGGTTATTTTTAATGCAAAAATTGATGATTTTATCATCAGCGGCTGGTTTTTTTGTAAGTCATAATTAATTTTGCTATTGAGCAACAGGCTTTAAGTTATTTTAGCCAGCGTCTAGGTTTGGAGAAAGCCAATAATTTAATCTTACCAAATCCATTTGACTATCAGCGCCAAACATTACTTTGGGCGTTGTTTCTTTTTATGTACATCACTTCATATGATGCGTGAATTAACAGAAATGTTTCGCGATTATTTGAATTTACCTGTTTTGTTGCAGGGAGAAACCAGTAAAGCGCGATTGTTGTCACAATTTACAGCAGCAGGTAATGCATTATTAATAGCTACCAGCAGTTTTTGGGAAGGTGTTGATGTTAAAGGCGATGTTCTTTCTTGCGTCATTATCGATAGATTACCCTTTACGGTCGCCAGATGAACCATTATTGCGAGCGCGTATGCAAGATTGTCAGCTCCAAGGCGGCAATGCATTTTATGATGTCCAATTACCTTATGCGGTGCTTAATTTAAAGCAAGGGGTTGGCCGGCTTGTGCGTGATGTTAATGATTCTGGGGTTATTATTATTTGTGATAATTAGTATCGCGACCTTGTGGTGAAATTTTTTTTAATAGTTTACCGCCTTCGCCTAGGACACGTAGTTTGCAAGCGGCGATTGACTTTTTAGCAAAAACGTCATTAATTAAATAAATAGTGGCGATAACATATAAGTTTTTTCTTATTGATACCTTCTTATTCAACAAAATATGTTAGTGTTAGCAATTATTTAGTCATAAAAATAGCCAGGATCTAAAATATGGCAATCCATATATTAGCGATTGATACCGCCACTGAAGCGTGTTCTGTCGCCCTATGGCGCGATGGAGAAATTTTTACTCAATTTGCCGTTTCACCGCGGGAGCACACCCAAAAAATATTACCGATGGTAGAGCAGTGTCTTATTGATGCGCATTTGGATTTACAACATATCGATGTTTTAGCTTTTGGACGTGGGCCAGGCAGTTTTACTGGCGTTCGTATTGCTGTCAGTATTGCTCAGGGGTTGGCATTTGGGGCTAATTTACCTATGATAGGCATCTCTTCGCTGTTAACTATGGCGCAAGGAGCTTATCGTCAATTAGGTGTAAAAAAAGTATTGGTAGCGATAGATGCAAGAATGGGCGAAATTTATTCTGCTTGTTATGAACTTAAACCAGATGGGTTTTGGCAAGGTGAAGGAAGTGAGGCAGTGCTCAAGCCAGAGCAGTTTTTAGCCAAAATAAATGGCTTAAGCGGACAATGGGCTATTGCCGGGACAGGTTGGTCAGCCTATCCTATATTAAGAACGACAAATTTAAATTTATTGGAAAGTGGTATTTCTTTACCTGATGCGCAAGATATGTTGCAGTTAGCTTTACAAGAGTGGCAAAAAGGTAAAACAGTTGACGCTGAAGAAGCCCAGCCGGTTTATTTACGTAATGAGGTTAGTTGGAAAAAATTACCCGGCCGTTGATACTTGCTTAAAATTATTATGCCGTTTTAAGGGGTGGTTTATGAAAATAAAGTTAAACTACCAGGCTGCCATAAAGGTTGCTCTGTTTGCTAGTGTTGTTTTATTAGCTGGATGTGTTTCAATTCCCGCGTCAATTAAGGGAACGACACAAACACCGGTTGAAAGTTTATCAGCAGTGCGCGAGGCCCCTGAGCTTTATATTGGTCAAGAAGGGCGCTTTGGCGGTAAGGTGATTTCTGTTTTAAACAACAATAACCAAACTCGGCTTGAAATAGCAGTGATGCCATTAAGCAAATATGACGCTGCGCCAAAGTTAAATACACCATCGGTAGGACGTATCTATGCTTATATTGGCCGTTTTTTGGAGCCATCAGATTTTAGCGGCCGCTATATTACTGTCGTTGGGACAATTACTGGCATTGAAGTAGGAAAAATTGATTTAGTTTCCTACCAGTATGTCAAGATTGCTGTATCAGGTTATCAACGTTGGAATCAAATGCAATCAGTTGTATTGCCACCTTCAGGTTGGGGATATGGATCGCCATGGTATCCAAACTATCCTAATTCGCCTTATTATTGGAATTGGGGCCCTTGGGGTTATCCTGTTGGTGAGGCTAAAATACGAACTTATTTAACCGAATAATTATTAGTTTTATCAATGAGTCAGGGTAAATATTTTGCCATATTTACCCTGATTGGTTTTTGGATTGAGCAAATTTTGCGCTGCTAAAAGGTGCGGTTATGCGCTAATATGACAAAAAGCATTGTTTTTTCGAAAAAAAGTCGAGCGATATATAATTATTCCGCTAATTTTTATAGCTAACTGAAAATTAA
This sequence comes from Candidatus Arsenophonus triatominarum, assembly GCF_001640365.1. Classification (GTDB taxonomy): domain Bacteria; phylum Pseudomonadota; class Gammaproteobacteria; order Enterobacterales; family Enterobacteriaceae; genus Arsenophonus; species Arsenophonus triatominarum. The sequence goes on from NZ_LWMI01000010.1 coordinate 137,708, forward strand.
TCAAAATGTAGAAGCTGATAAATTAGCTTAGTTTAAACTTATTCGAGATTTGAAATTAAATAGTGATACATATCTCAGCATTAGCACAGAACGGTTCTCAAACTAGTATGCTGAGTTGGTATTTTGTTAACAAATTAATTTTTGTCGGTTACTTCACTTAGTTTCAAATCAGGAGTGTTACAGTGGAAAAAATCTAGCTAAAAAATTATCCATCTGATGTACCGGCAGAAATAGGACCGGTATCTGAAATATCATTAGCAGACTTACTAGAAAATACGGTTACTGAATATGCTAATCGTCCAGCTTTCATTAATATGGGTGAAATAATGACCTATCGTAAGCTGGAAGAACGTAGTCGAGAGTTTGCGGCCTATTTACAAAATGGCTTAGGTCTGCAAAAAGGCGCTCGTATTGCGCTGATGCTACCCAATTTATTACAGTATCCGATTGCACTTTTTGGTATTTTACGTGCAGGTATGGTCGTCGTTAATGTTAATCCGCTTTATACCCCCACGAGTTTCGCACCAATAAAAAAACGCTCTATTTTTAAGTTTAATTCAGCATAATATATAAATAGACAAAATCTTATAAATTAAAAGCAACTTATTGTAATTTAAAAAATTTATACGTTTTAGTAACTTGCAAATTAACCATTGCTTTTAAGCCATTTCTGGAATTTTATATGCCTGTGCGAAACTCGTGACCTCAAGAGAATTAGAACATCAACTTAATGATAGTGAAGCTATTGCGATTGTTATCGTATCAAATTTTGCCTATACATTAGAAAAAGTCGTTTTTAATACCCAAGTTAAACATGTCATTCTAACTTGTTTAGGCGATCAACTGTCTCGGCCAAAGGCGACGATTGTTGATTTTGTTGTTAAATATATAAAACGTCTGGTACCTAAATATTATTTTCCACAAGCGATCCCTTTTCGCCGAGTTATGCAAGTATGTGAAACCTGATATTTCTGGCGAGGATTTGGCTTTTCTCCAGTATACCGGCGGAACCACCGGCTCAGAGAAAGGCGCAATGCTTACCCATTATAATATGTTGGCAAATGTTGAGCAGGGCAGAGCCACTTATTTGTCTGCTATGCAGTTAGGTAAAGAAATTATTGTGACGGCGTTGCCGCTGTATCATATTTTTGCCTTGACAGTAAATTGTTTGTTATTTGTTAAAATTGGCGGTACTAATTTACTGATCACTAATCCGCGGGATGTTGCCGCAACAGTTAAAGAACTTGCGCGTTATTCTTTTACTGGCATTACAGGTGTTAATACATTATTTAATGCCTGGTTGCATAATGAAGAATTTAGAAAACTTGATTTTTCCCATTTGAATGTCTCTATTGGCGGTGGTATGCCGGTACAAAAGACAGCAGCAGAAGAGTGGCAACAACTGACGGGCAAGTGTTTACTGGAGGGCTATGGTTTAACTGAGTGTTCTCATTAGTGACGGTTAACCCATACAATTTAAGTAAATATAATGGTAGCATTGGTTTTTGCCTATGCCTTCAACTGAAGTCAAGTTTATTGATAATAGTGGTAATGAAGTTCCAATTGGCCTGCCTGGTGAGATGTTGGTACGTGGTCCTCAAGTCATGAAGGGTTATTGGCGCTCTCCTGCTATGACCGACGAAGTGCTGCAAGATGGCTGGTTAGCGACCGGTGATATTGTCAAGATCGATGAAAAAGGCTTTATCAAAATTGTTGATCGCAAAAAAGATATGATTTTAGTTTCTGGTTTTAATGTTTACCCGAGTGAAATTGAAGAAGTTATCTCTAATCATCCCAAAGTCATTGAAAATGCAGCAATTGGTGTGGTAGATGAAAATACTGGTGAAGCGGTAAAAGTCTTTGTTGTATCTACTGATCCTACTTTGACTACCGAAGAATTAAAACTCTATTGCCGTCAATATTTGACTGCCTATAAAGTGCTTAAGTTTTTTGAGTTTCGCTCTGAGTTACCTAAGTCGAATGTAGGTAAAATTTTACGACGACAATTAAGAAAAGAAGAGCAGAAAAAATATCAAGTATCGGCAGAAAATCATCAAGTAACACAAACATTAGATAGTTAATTTTGGTAAACAGCATCGGTAAAGTGGCGGCCAAGAGTGATGTTGTTAAAAATAAATCACAAAGAGAAAAACGTTTTGAATTATCAGTTGATTACCACAGATGCTCAACTTGAGAAAGTTTGTCAAGCAGCAGCGAAGGCTAACAAAATAGCTTTAGATACAGAATTTGTGCGAGTAAAAACTTATTATCCACAGTTTGGTCTTATTCAGCTATATGACGGTGAGCAACTGTCATTAATTGATCCTATTGCCATTACTAATATGGAACCGTTTAGAAATTTATTAACAGATGGCAAAGTGACTAAAATCTTGCATGCTGGTAGTGAAGATATAGAAGTATTTTTACATCACTTGGCTTGTGTTCCACGGCCGATGTTAGATACACAAATTATGGCAGCATTTCTTGGTCATCCAATTTCTAGCGGATTTGCAAGCTTAGTGAATGAATATTTAACGATTACGTTAGATAAGAGTGAGTCACGAACAGACTGGCTTATTCGGCCGTTGAGTGATAAACAGTGTCAATATGCGGCCGCTGATGTGTTTTTTTTATTACCTTTAGCCGAAGAAATATTGTCGTTGATTAATAAATTAGGCTATTTACCGGCGGCAACCGATGAATGTCAGCGAATTTTGTTACGTCGACAAGAGATATTATCACCCGCAGATGCATATAAAAGTATTAAAAATAGTTGGCAATTGCGGGCTCAACAGCTTGCCTGTCTTAAACAATTAGCTGCCTGGCGTCTTAACCAGGCTCGACGGCGTGATTTAGCGGTCAATTTTATTGTTAGAGAAGAACATCTATGGAAAATAGCGCGTTATTTGCCTAATTCATTGACACAACTGCATACTCTTGGTTTAACTGGGCAGGAGATCCTCTGCCATGGTCAGGATTTGTTGCAAATCGTCGCGACTTGTTGTGATATTGAGGAAAATGCGTGTCCGCAGCCGCTTTATCATCTTATCAATCATCCTCAATATCAAGAGGCATTTAAGGCGGTTAAAACATTAACTAAACAAATTGGCGAACAAGCAGAGTTGAATTCAGAGTTATTAGCTTCTCGACGCCAAATTAATCAACTGCTAGCGTTCCATTGGGGGTTGAAAAAATCAGACTATAAGCCCGATTTGTTGGCTGGCTGGCGTGGGCAATTATTAAGTGATCCTTTAAAGCAATTATTGGAATTATATTGTTAGCTGATTTGTTTTTAAAACTGTCTTTTTTGTTATCTTTTTGTTAATTGAACTAATTCATCGATTTGTAATAAATCTTTGAATTAGTTTGTCCAAGGTATAGTGTAATTAATTTAAAACTGTATCTTGAGCATGAGATTAAAAATATCTTTTCTTTCTGTGTTTCTCTTTCTATTAATTTAAATAAGTTATTTTTTATAACAATATAAATAATTTTATTTTATGCCAATATCACTAAATATAAAAACTATACTAAATAGGGTTACTATCCGACTCTACTAATAGAAATAAACCAGTTATTAATATTAATCCTGTTGATAATAAAGGAGTATCCTGCACGAGTTTCGCAAGCTACGAAAAAGAAGTATAAAGTTCAAAACAACACGAGTTTCGCACAGGCATATAAAATTCCAGAAATGGCTTAAAAGCAATGGTTAATTTGCAAGTTGCTAAAACGTATAAATTTGTTTAAATTACAATAAGTTGCTTTTAATTTATAAGATTTTGTCTATTTATATATTATGCTGAATTAAACTTAAAAATAGAGCGTTTTTTATTGGTGCGAAACTCGTGAACAAGAAAAAATTAGGATGTTTATATTTTGTCAGTTTATCCATGCATTAAAGATATCCACGAGTTTCGCACAGGCATATAAAATTCCAGAAATGGCTTAAAAGCAATGGTTAATTTGCAAGTTGCTAAAACGTATAAATTTGTTTAAATTACAATAAGTTGCTTTTAATTTATAAGATTTTGTCTATTTATATATTATGCTGAATTAAACTTAAAAATAGAGCGTTTTTTATTGGTGCGAAACTCGTGTTTTATTTTTTTTCGTCCGTTTCAGGTAAAGTTACATTTAACTCTAAAACCGAGATATCATCATTTTTTTGTTCAAATTGTACTGTGAGCATTTCTGGATCAATTTGGACGTATTTACAAATGACCTTTAAAATATCACGTTTCATTGCGGGTAGGTAAGCCGGCCCACAGTCATTACGTCGGCGTTCGGCAACAATAATTTGTAGCCTTTCCTTGGCAATATTGGCCGTTGATTTTTTTTTCGACAGGAAAAAATCTAATAAGGCCATATTTTATCCTCCAAACAAGCGCTTTAAGAAGCCTTTTTTTTCTTCTTCAATAAAACGAATAGGGCGGTTTTTACCTAAAATTCGATCAACGCAGTCACTGTATGCTTTGCCTGCATCAGATTTGGCATCGAGAATAACAGGCTCTCCTTGGTTAGAGGAACGTAAAACAGATTGATCTTCAGGGATCACACCAATCAGTGGGATACACAAAATTTCAAGTACGTCTTCCATACTCAGCATATCACCATGGGTGACACGACCTGTATTATAACGGGTAAGCAAAAGTTGCTCCTTGATGGGTTCTTCGCCACGTTCTGCACGGCGTGATTTAGAAGCGATAATACCGAGTATGCGATCTGAATCACGTACAGAAGAGACTTCAGGGTTGGTGGTAATAATTGCTTCATCGGCGAAATAAAGTGCCATCAATGCACCACTTTCGATACCTGCGGGTGAATCGCAGATAATGAATTCGAAATCTAATTTTTTCAGTCCATTTAACACTTTTTCAATGCCTTCGCGTGTTAATGCATCTTTATCACGCGTTTGTGAAGCAGGAAGTATATGAAGATTTTCCGTCCTTTTATCTTTAATAAGTGCTTGGTTGAGTGTGGCATCACCTTGGATCACATTCACAAAATCATACACTACGCGGCGTTCGCATCCCATAATTAAATCGAGGTTACGTAGACCAATATCAAAATCGATCACAACGGTTTTTTTTCCTCTTTGGGCCAGGCCGGTAGCGATGGCTGCGCTGGAAGTAGTTTTGCCTACGCCACCTTTACCTGAGGTTACAACAATAATGCGTGCCATGAAGTCATTCCTGTAATAAGGTCTAAATGATATTATTAACCGTCAATTCATTATTTACCAAACAAAGTCTAGCTGCTTTTCCGATAAAATCTGCAGGAATTTGTTCACTTAACCAAAATTGTCCAGCAATAGAAACTAATTCCGCTTGTAAGTGTGTACAGTAAATTTGACAATCATTATCGCCAGATGCGCCAGCAAGTACTCTACCACGCATCATGCCATAAATATGTATATTGCCATCAGCAATCAATTCAGCACCAGCACTAACATTAGCGTTAACAATTAAATCACAATTAGCGGCATATATGCGTTGTCCTGAACGAACATGGGTGGTAATAATACGCGTCTTGCTATGTTCAGTGGTAGCGATATTGGCAGTTTTTTTATTTTGACCTTCACTAAGTAAAGGTAGGCCAATATCAGTGATAGCCTGGCGCAATTTAGTATTGGTACATCCACTAACACCAACTATCTTTAAACCTGTCTGACTAATAATTTTATAGCAGGATAAAATAGTATTTACATCTAATAGACCAGTAACATTGAAGACAACAGGGGCATTTCTCAAAAACTCAGGCGCTTGGTCAATTTTTTCCTGAATTGCTTTTTTAATAGCTTCAGGATCTTCATTATGAATATGAAGAACGGTGAGAGTGAAGCTACTGCCTTTTAGTTCGATTGGTGATTGTGCCATCTGCATTCGACTCAGCATGTTGAACTGACCCATAGTGGAATTTTGGACGATGATATTAGAAAATACAATATTATGTTATAGTTACTTAATTAGTCAGGCAAGTCAAAAATGTTAATAAAAAAGAGCTAAATTGAATGTTTTGTGTCATTTATTGTAGTGCAAAGAAGGAACAAACTTATCTTTATGTAGAAAAAAAAGACAATTTTTCACGCGTTCCCAAACCATTATTACAGCAATTTGGTACTCCCCGATTTGTCATGACTCTCAGTTTGACAGATCGAAAAAAATTAGCCAATGCTGATATTGATAGGGTTAAAAGGGAGCTTATCGAGGTTGGTTATTATCTCCAGTTTCCGCCTCCGGTTGAAAATATAATGGAAGATTATCGCTTTTTAGTAAACAACTGATGGCCGCCTCAAAATTATGGATAAAGGCTATGTGTCGAAAAACCATCGTTTAAAAGGGTCTTGGGTCGGAGCAATGGGACAAACTCAGTTTATGCCCACCTCTTATCTACAATGTGCTATAAATGGTAGTGGTAATGGTCAGATTGATATCTGGCACAATAAAGCAGATGTTTTGCTTCAATTGCCAATTACCTTAGGTATGAAGGCTGGCAAATTTATTTACCTTGGGGTACACAGGTTAAGTTACCAATAGGTTTTGATGTTGGTTTCGCAGGGATAAAGAAAAAAGGAAAATCCGTAGAACAATGGAAAAAGCTTGGCATAGAAGTTCCTGTGATGGCTAATTTGGTGTTAACTACACAGACTTGGTTAATTATTCCAAAAGATCCGAAAGGCTAGATCTATCTGGTGACCGATAATTTTTGCACCATTATGCATTGGAATCGTTCTTACTATTTTTCATTATCTGTCTGTTTAATGGCTGAGGTATTGCTCAACAAATATAATAAATTGAGTATAAGCAACAATAAATAGGAGTAAGACTATGTATCAACACCATGATTGGCAGGGCGTTTTGCTGGATGTATCTGCTAATAAAGTGGTTTGTGTAGGCAGTAATTATGCCGAACATGTGCAAGAAATGAACGCAAAGCAGCATAAAGAACCAGTCATTTTCATTAAGCCGGAAACCGCGCTTTGTGATATCACTCAACCTATTTTGTTGCCAAAAGAGCTAGGCACAGTACATCATGAAATCGAGTTAGCTGTTTTGATTGGCACGACGCTGAAACAGGAAAATGATCAAGAGAGAATTAAATCAGCAATTAAAGGGGTTGCCGTGGCACTTGATTTGACTTTACGTGATTTACAGCAAACATTAAAAGCATCTGGCCAGCCATGGGAAAAATCCAAAGCTTTTGATGGTGCTTGCCCAATATCCGGATTTATTGCTGCTCATGAGTTTGGTGACCCACAAAAAGCGATCTTAAGTTTATTGGTTAATAACGAAATACGACAGGAAGGAAACACCGCCGATATGCTGACAGCTATATTACCTTTGATCAGTTATATATCGCGTTTTTTTACTTTACGCCCTGGGGATGTTATTTTGACTGGCACACCCAACGGTGTTGGCCCACTAGAAGTGAACGACGAGCTTACCCTTCATTTAAACGATCGAATTTTAAAAACACGAGTTATCTAATAAGAGGATTTTTATTTTATATGTCTCAGTCTTTATGAACCAGATTGTATCAAATTGATAAGGGATAATTTGATTACCTTCCGTTGGTTACCTAACACCTGTGCTTATCGTTTAATTGCTGAAGGAAAACCGCTGCCAGCCTGGCATCCACTAAAAACCGGTTCAAAATTAGCCATGCACTAAGCTAAAATATCCGTTCGGCATATTGCGGTTAGAGAAATTGAGGTGATGGATTGGGAAGTTCATATTATTAATACCCTTTGATCTTAGAGAAAAAAATGGAAAACCATTATTTAGAGCAATATGTTAGATTAGCTAATGTTAATGATATTGCATCACTTTTTGCTATTCGAACCAGTGTAAAAGAAAATCACCTTTCCAAAAAACAACTGATTGATAAAGGAATTACACTTGACGCATTACGCGATATTTTGTTTGCGTTACCTTGTGCCTGGATTTCGGAAATGGCTGGTAATCCTATCGGTTTTTCTATGGCGGATATGGAACAAGGCAGTATTTTTGCTTTATTTGTTCGTCCTGAGTTTGCTGGGCGAGGTTTCGGCAAAATTTTATTAACCAAAGCTGAAACGTTTCTTTTTCAACAATATAAAAAAATTTGGTTAACGACTGATGCTGCCATCACAACGGATACTATTGACCAATTTTAGATGACTAATAAAATAATCAAGTTAATAATATTAATTAATCAACTTTTCCAGTCGTATTTCTCCATTTTGTAAATTTTTAACCGGCAACCAACCCAGTTTTTGATAAAAACCGCAGGCACGACTCGCAGATTCGCTCAAGTTACCTAAGAAACTAATTATCAATTATGGCTGTTATATTCAGCAATCGACAACTGGAAGTTACTAGGCCGTTAGCGGCAGTTGCTGGTGGTATTCCACTTTGGATTATTCATTGGTTAATTAGCGATAGTTTTGTGCCATAAGCGCCCTAAAGCACTCATGGCAATGAGCTGCCAGAAACCCTAGCAATAAATATTGTTTTAATGTTAAAGATTAACCTTCAATTTTATTAGCACACGGCTCTCCTTGAGCAATCTGTTTAATATTTTGTAGGGTTGTTTCGCTAATATTATTGAGCGCTTCTTCGGTTAAAAAAGCTTGGTGTCCAGTGAATAGAACATTATGGCAGGCAGATAAGCGGCGAAAAACGTCATCTTGGATCACATCATTCGATTTATCTTCAAAAAATAACTCACGTTCATTTTCATATACATCCATCCCTAAGGCGCTAACTTTTTGTTGTTTTAGTGCTTCGATTGCCGCATTAGAATCAATTAAGCCGCCGCGGCTGGTATTGATCACCATAACCCCATCTTTCATTTTATTGAAGGATTGTTCATTGAGTAAATGATGATTTTCCTTTGTTAATGGGCAATGGAGACTAATAATATCGGCATGCTTTAATAAAGCATCTAAATCAACATACTCAGCACCAAGCTTTAATGCTGCTTCACTGGGATAGGGATCATAGGCAAGTAGTTTCATACCAAAACCTTTAAGAATGCGTAATGTTGCTAAACCGATTTTACCGGTACCGATAATGCCAGCAGTACGATTATGCATGTTAAAACCGGTTAATCCTTCCAGTGAAAAATTGGCATCCCGAGTACGTTGGTAAGCGCGGTGAATACGTCTATTTAGACAAAGCATTAAACCCACCGTATGTTCAGCAACAGCCTCGGGAGAATAAGCTGGTACGCGCACAACTTGAATGCCCAATTTTTTTGCAGCAACTAAATCGACATTATTAAATCCGGCACAACGTAAAGCTAAAATTTTAACTTCCAGCTTTGCAAGCTCTTTAAGTACTGCGTGACTGGCATCATCATTAACAAATATACAAACCGCATCAGCACCTGTGGCATTTTTAGCAGTTTGCGGTGTGAGTGGAAAATCAAAGTACTCGATATCAAAATTAAAATGCCCCTGTTTATTGATTTGATCGAAATGAATGCGGTCGTATTGTTTTGTACTATAAGAAACGACTTTCATTGGAGGCTCCAATATAAAATGAGTATAACTTTTGCACCTATAGCGATAAATATGCTTAGTGTTAATAGAATAGCACAAATAGAGGATTATATGAATCGATGGATAAAAATTTGTTGATAACATCGCTAACGTAGTTGTGTTGTAAATGTATTAATAACACGAATTTCGCACCAATAAAAAAACGCTCTATTTTTAAGTTTAATTCAGCATAATATATAAATAGACAAAATCTTATAAATTAAAAGCAACTTATTGTAATTTAAACAAATTTATACGTTTTAGTAAATTGCAAATTAACCATTGCTTTTAAGCCATTTCTGGAATTTTATATGCCTGTGCGAAACTCGTGAAATAAGATGGATCAATATTAAAGATCCATTATTATGGTTTTAATGAGGTTGATTAAAACAAAGGAATAGTAGAGTGCCTAAATTAATAAAATATATTATTTTGCTATTCATAATCTTGTTTTTTATTGTTGTCACCAGCTGGCTTTCAATCCCGCATTGGTTACCTAGAGTCAGTCAATTATGGCTACCCAAAGGTGCAACATTTTCAATGACGTTACCGAAAATCACCGGCAAAGGGATTGTTGTAGCCGATATGAAAATCGCACTAGGCAGCTGTGAATGGGTCAAGGTGGATCAATTAACTGTTTCTTTGGCAATTAAATGGCCAACAAAATGGATAATTCATGCTCAATCGTTAGTGAGTGACAATAATTGCTTATCCCAGTTAACAGACGATCAAGCTACACAATCTGAAATAGATATAAAACAGATCTTAACCACAATCCCGTCAATGGAATTAACAATTGAACAACTCGTCTTATATTCTTGGCCATTTTTGGCTGGCAAACTTCAGTTACAAGTAAGTCAAAGTCATCACTTGCACATCGATTATCAAGGTAAAAATGTACAATTTGTTGCACGAACAACAACGGCAGATTATTTCAATATAGAGAATATGTTTCTTCGGCTGAATGAAGATACGGTTAATTTAACCGGTAATATCGCGCTACCATTGAGTTCGACATTAATTCCCCAACAGGGAAAAATTGACGCGATTTTAACGACTAATCGCTATGCTAAACCGGTGATTGCGCAATTAAGTTGGGCAAATCGCTCAGGGACTTTACAGGTAACAGAACAACAGTCTCAAATACCATTACTCTTTTTGCCCTGGCAATTAGATGACCAGTATTTGACTATTAAGCAAGGAAAATGGCGTTGGCAAAATGGTGATCAATTATTATCAGGAAAAATCGATCTTCGTCTGGCTAATTGGCGTGATAATTTAGCTGATATGCGTATTAGTGGTCGCGCTAATATGTTGACGACGGGCGGGGAAGGCAAAGCTAATTTGGTGCTGACTGTTGAGCAGGGTAAATTAGATTGGCTAAATAGCCATATTCCATTTCAATTAATGGGACAGGTTAAAATTAATGATCTGATTATTGATATGCGAACCCCAACCCTGATTTCAGGTCCATTGCTCTCTCCGCGTATTACTTTTTTACCATCATCATTAATTAGAATGTATGGCAAGATAAATAAAACATTAACGCTTAATGAATTACGTCTACCGTTAGCGGGCACTTATTTGACGGCACAAGGGGTAACTGGGCGTTTGCAGGCAATCGCTGCTACAACTGACAGTTATTGGGGTAAGGTAAAATTACGTTTTGATGGACAAGCTAATAATTTTAAACCAGACCAAGGTCAATGGCGATGGCGTTATTGGGGCCATGCACAATTATGCCCCCTTAATGCCAATTGGGATCTTAGCGGTGATGGTTACTGGATTAACTCTTTATTGGTGGTAAACAGATTGAATACCGGATTTGATAAAATTCAGTATGGGATGGTTAATATGTTTCATCCCCATTTAACTCTATCAAAACCTTTAATATGGCAACGTGATGCTAAGCAAGCTAATTTTGCTGGTGAGCTTATTTTGCGTACTAATCGAATACAGTTTGGTCAAGAGAGCTTTTTACCAGCAACCGCGATCACAGCTAAAATAGTTGGTCGCAATCCAGCCGATTTCCAATTAGCGGGCGCACTTTCTGCGCAACAAATAGGCCCAATTCCATTTTTTATCCGTTGGGATGGTATACGATTAAGAGGAAATGCGCGTTGGCAAAATCAGAGTGTATTAGCATTTCAATCGTTGATCCCTGCAGATTTGGCTATCACCTTGCGAGAAGGTAATTTTTATGCTCAAGCTGCGTTTTCTGTGGCGCAAGGCCAAGGGGTGATTGCTGGTGGTCATTGGTCGGTTACTAATGCTGGATTGTGGTTAAAAGATGGTAGTGTTGATGGGATTGATTTTATTTTACCCTGGCGTTTACAAAATAGTCGCTTGCAGCTGGGGACCAAGTCACCGATCCAAATTAGGATCAAACAGATAAAAAGTCTGTTTGATATGCGTAATATAACGGCTGATCTTTATGGCTATTATCCAGCTAGCGCACAATTCCCCTTAGTGTTACGGGCAGTTAACGTTGATCTGTTAGGCGGTGTTGTTGGGTTAGTTAAATTACGTTGGCCGCAAATAGCGCCAGCCATACTCAATATTGATCGGATAGATTTAAGTCAACTATTAACTAGTCTTAGAACCACGACTCAGGTTGCGATGTCAGGAAAAATAAGTGGTCAATTACCTTTCTTCCTGAATAATCCGGATTGGATCGTGAAAGAAGGGTGGCTAGCAAACTCAGACAATATTACCTTAAGATTAGGAAAAGAGTTAGTGGATTCTATCGGTGAAAATAATTTATCTGCTAGAGTTGCTATGGCCTGGTTACGTTATTTGGAAATAAATCGCAGCCAAACCGAAATTAGTCTGAGTAATCTGGGTGATATCACGCTCAATGTTCAAATTCATGGCGTTAATCCTTTAGAAAGCAAAAATCGGCAAGTTAGATTAAATTATCGCCATCAAGAAAATATCTTTCAATTGTGGCGCAGTCTACAATTTGCTAATAATTTAGGCGATTGGTTAGAAAAAAATATTTCGCTAAAAAAGGTGAAAATCATTAATGAAAACGCAAATTTGGTATACGCTGATCTTATCAGCGGCATTTTTATTAACAAGTTGTGTTCGGTTAGAGGTGGCAACACCAGATAAGCCAATAAATATTAATATGAATGTCAAAATTGAACATGAAATTAAAATTAAAGTTGATCGCCAGATTGAGGGGTTACTAAAAAATAATAGTGATCTTTTTGGATAACAGATGACATGATGAAAAAATATATTTTACCTTTTTTATTGATATTGATGAGTGTCGTTGTCAGTTTTTCCGCCTTAAGCTTGTCAATTAGCGAAGCTAAGCAGCGTGGGCTGGTCGGCGAAACCCTAACCGGTTATCTGGCAGCAGTGGCAAAAGATAATGCTGAAGTGAACGCATTGGTTAACAGCATTAACCAGGCTCGTGAACAAAAATATGCCGAAATTGCGCAAAGTAATCAACTTAAGACTGAGCTAGTGGCCAAAATTGCCGGCCAAAAATTAATAGATGGGGCGAAAAAAGGTGAATATGTATTAGGTATTAATGGTCGCTGGACACAAAAATAAGATACTATAGCACTCTATTATTTTGGCAAATAGTATATGTCAGTGACGTCGTGTTTTGATGCTCAACTCAGCAAACATGCCCCTTCTAGTAAGGTCTAATTAAACGTGAACTCTGATTTAATAGCATTATATGCTGATATTGGAAAGCTATTATTGCGTGATCAATTGTTATTGAAAAAACGCTTAGCAGGGATAAAGAAAATGAAAAATCCCGCCAATCGGTTATTGAATTAGTTAAAACGGATATTGCTGCATGGCAGAAAAAAATTGCTCAGCGGCAAAGCGCTCTTCCAATAATTATTTATCCAGAAAATCTCCCTATCATTGAGAAAAAACAGGCAATTTATCAGGCGATCCGTGATCATCAAGTCGTCATTATTGCCGGTGAGACGAGGTCGAGCAAAACAACCCAGATACCCAAAATTTGTCTAGAGCTTGGCCGAGGGATAAAAGGCTTAATTGGTCATACCCAACCTCGTAGGTTGGCTGCTCGCTCAGTCGCTAACAGGATCGCTGAGGAGCTTAATATTCCTTTAGGTAGTGCTGTTGGCTATAAAGTCCGTTTTAATGATCAGGTAGGTGATAATACGTTCATTAAATTAATAACAGATGGAATTTTATTAGCAGAATTACATAATCACGAGTTTCGCCCGGGCATATAAAATTCCAGAAATGGCTTAAAAGCAATGGTTAATTTGCAAGTTACTAAAACGTATAAATTTGTTTAAATTACAATAAGTTGCTTTTAATTTATAAGATTTTGTCTATTTATATATTATGCTGAATTAAACTTAAAAATAGAGCGTTTTTTTATTGGTGCGAAACTCGTGATAATGATAAATTATTGCTGCAATATGACACGATAATTATCGATGAGGCGTATGAACGCAGCTTAACTGTATTAGTCTTATACTTAATCTGACCATTCTGATTTAAAAAAGAGCGTTACCGGTTTTAATTAACATCATTAGATAATTAAATAAAAGGTAATTCTATGTATCAAACATAAATTGGGTTACTTAACCTCGCTGAAGAGCTTAATAACGTCTCAAAAGCCTGTAAGATGGGGGTATCCCGAGATACGTTTTTATCGCTACCAGGAACTTGTTAATGATGGTGGGATAGACGCTTTAATTAATCAAAATCGACGGGTACCTAACGTAAAAAATAGAGTAGATGAACAAATTGAAAGCGCTGTAGTTGAGTATGCGATTGAATACCCTGCACACGGACAACACCGCAGTAGTAATGAACTAAGAAAAAAAGGAATTTTTGTTTCGGGAAGTGGTGTTCGTTCTATTTGGCTACGTCATCATCTTGATGTATAAGAAATTAATACCCGAAATGGTTACTCATTAACCTGCGCCATGATGAAATCCTTTTTATTTTCTTCTAAATTTTGCCAAAATTATGTTGAAGGTTGAGATAAGGAACGGAATAGATGGTTAAAAAACGATTAATTATTAATCAATTTTGAACAAAAGGATAGATCTACCCTGTCGTGAGTTTTTATCGCCACCGCAAACAAGCCAGATCATGGTGACGTGCCATAAGTTCTTTACGATTCAATCCAAAATTCATTCCTGCGAAAAGTAATTTTTTCCCACATAAGAGACAAGCAAGTGGATCGACTTTAAAGACGTGTTGATACATGTTTCGTCAGGTGACTTTTTTAGCGGGTTTTTTATCTTGCTGGGCTAAAGGATAAACAACCTCCGTTAACATTTTTCGCATCCGTGCTGATGGACTTAAAAAGCCGTAATAGCGGATCATGTGAAACCATTTTTCTGGCACATGAGACGCAAACAGGGTAATAAATTCATCGGATGTCATGACCAGGTCTTCCTGTTTTTTCGTGCGGTGGCTCTTATAGCGTAACGTGATGTTATCTTCGCCGGAATAATGTTTTAAGCGACTGAGCGAGACAGGGGGTTTCTTTAAATAAAATCCGAGATAAAGGGTGACATGGGTAATATTGGAAAGAATATCAGAAAGATTAATATTCCACCCGCGCTTGTAGTGAGTGTTAAGTAATTGATTCCATGATGCTTTACTTCTTCCTTCAGCTTTAAGCTCATCGGGAATGGTGAGCGTGTAATAATGTTTTTTCAATAATGCCGTTATCCGATATCGCCACATTGTCATAATGTTTTCGCGATAAAAGCTGATATCCCGCCAGGTATTCTTTTTAGTCACCCCGCTGGCTGTGGTTGAAAAATGAATATGCGGATGCCATTTTTGGTCTCGTCCCCAGGTATGGATGGCAGTGAAAACGCCTGGGGTGATATTGAGGTCACGGCAGATGGTTAATATCACATCAGCGGCTAATCGATTCATTTCACCGAGAAGCCAACGGTTGGCGCGAATAAATAGGCCAATATTCACAAGGCATGGTAGAAGTGATGTGCTGCCAAGGAGCTTCGGGTAACCAAGCTAGCGTATTGTTAATCCATTGTAGGTAAGCTTTGACGCCACAATGGGGGCAGCTTCGACTTTTGCAGGTAAATTTAACCCGTTTCTCAGAATTACATTGAGGGTCAGGACAGCGCCAAATTGACCACCCCATAAGCGAAGTGCCGCAAGCCATAATCTTTACCATGGTTTCCATCACAACAGTGCGGACACTATCAGGGGGTTGGCGATTAAGCCAATTGAGCCAGCGTTGACCAAATTGAAAAACATGACTAAAACGCGGTGACATAAAAGGGACCAAAAGATTGAGACAATAGGTATCGGGTTATACCAGTACTAACAAGCAATGACAAGTCGTCGCCATAGGCGACCATCTTGGCTCTAATTTGGCTGCGCCATAATCTCGAAAATTTTACAAAACGCCTAAAAGCGCTTGAAGATAAAATCGCAACAGAAGGAATTATCCTATCAGAATCACAAATCAGTGCTCTAGAAAAAAAAGCGCAAGATGATGAAACCTGTGCACGAGTTTCGCACCAATAAAAAAACGCTCTATTTTTAAGTTTAATTCAGCATAATATATGAATAGATAAAATCTTATAAATTAAAAGCAACTTATTGTAATTTAAACGAATTTATACGTTTTAGTAACTTGCAAATTAACCATTGCTTTTAAGCCATTTCTGGAATTTTATATGCCAGGGCGAAACTCGTGCTGTGGTGAAATTGAAACAGCGCATCCAAGTTATCTGGGTTTACAAGATACTTTTTATGTCGGTCATTTAAAAGGCGTTGGTCGTGTTTATCAACAAACTTACATTGATACTTACAGTAAAGTCGTTCATTGTAAGCTTTACACAGCAAAAAGCGCGATAGCGGCGGCAGATTTATTAAATGACAAGGTTCTCCCTTTTTATTCCCAGCATGGGTTACCGGTGTTACGTATACTGACGGACAGAGGCAGTGAGTATTGTGGTAAAGTTGAACATCACGATTATCAACTTTATCTCGCTATCAATGATATTGATCATACAAAAACTAAAGCTCGTTCACCTCAAACCAATGGGGTTTGTGAACTCTTTCATAAAACTGTATTACAAGAGTCCTATTAGGTGGCTTTTCGTAAGAAAATCTATAGGGCTTTAGATGAATTACAAGCTGATTTAGATAAATGGTTAGCGGAATATAATAACCAACGCACTCATCAAGGAAAAATGTGTTGCGGTCGAACTCCTATGGCAACTTTACACGATGGAAAACAACTTTGGAGAGAGAAAGATTTAAATCAAATTTAACCTGACAGGTACTGTATAAATAACCGGCAACTGTCAGATCAAGTCTGAGCTACTACAATCTGTTAAAGTTGCAATTGCACCGAACGGAATAGCCTTACTGTGATGCTGAAGTTTAAAAATTACTCTATAGCCAACTTGGGTAGCAAAATGGGCTATGGCGATTGTGCCACGGGTAGAAGCCACTGTTTGTAATTAGATTCAATATCAACACCATCAGGTAGAGTTTCGGTTGCGAGAGTAATTTGGTTTGTCCGATAACTACTAACCAAATTATGACAAATAGATTTTAGGATATTTTCTTTGAACAATAAAAAATTAAATTTGACGGCTTTAACCGCATTAGTATTAAGTTCAATGGTTGGAGCCGGTGTGTTTAGTCTGCCTCAAAATATGGCTGAAGTCGCTAGCCCCCTAGCACTTATGATAGGCTGGAGTATCACAGGTATTGGTATTTTATTTCTTGCTATATCTTTGCTATTACTTTCACGTATTAGACCGGATCTAGATGGAGGAATTTATACATACGCTAAAGAAGGTTTTGGCGAACTAGTTGGTTTTTGTTCAGCCTGGGGCTATTGGCTATGTGCTGTTATCGCTAATGTTTCCTATTTGGTGATCGTCTTTGCGGCCCTGAGTTTTTCTACTGATCGCTCAGGTAATGTCATTTTTGGTGATGGTAATACTTGGCAATCTTTGATCGGTGAGTCTATCTTACTATGGATCATTCATTGGTTAGTATTAAGAGGTACACAGACTGCCGCCGGTATCAATAAATTAGCGACTTTAGCTAAATTAATTCCCCTTAGCCTGTTTGTCATCCTTGCTATTTTTGCGTTTAAGATAGATATCTTTAAATTTGATTTTAGTGGTGCTGAAATGGGCATACCAATTTGGCGACAAGTCAAAAATACAATGCTAATTACGTTATGGGTATTTATTGGTATCGAAGGGGCTGTGGTTGTTTCAGCACGCGCTCAAAGACGTAAAGATGTTGGTTTAGCAACGTTACTTGCCGTAATCTCAGCCTTAAGTATTTATATATTAGTTACCTTGCTCTCCTTAGGCATCGTTCCCAGAGCAGAACTTGCTGCAATGAAAAATCCCTCAATGGCATCACTTATGATCCATATGATGGGAAATTATGGCGAGATTATTATTGCAGCCGGTTTGATTGTTTCTGTTTGCGGTGCATATTTAAGCTGGACAATAATGGCGACAGAAATTCCTTATATCGCTTCGCTACATGGTTCATTTCCTAAAATATTTAAATATCAAAATAAAAATAATGCCCCCTCTTCATCTCTTTGGCTTACAAACGGTGCTGTACAATTAGCGTTAATATTAATTTGGTTGAGTGGCAGCAACTATAATATGTTATTAACGATAGCCTCAGAAATGATTTTGGTGCCTTATTTTTTAGTGGGCGCTTTTCTAATCAAAATCTCTTTTGAGCGTGCTAGCAAAGGATTACTTATTATTGGTACAGTAACAAGTTTATATGGTTTATGGCTACTTTATGCTTCAGGAACAATCAATCTACTGTTATCTGTTATTCTTTACATGCCCGGTTTATTTATCTTCCTCTATGCGCAAAACCAAAACAATAATAAAAAATCACTCAGCCGATTAGAAAGAAGTGCAATAATTATAATTATTTTCTCTTCTATCCCCGCATTTTGGTATTTACTTCATATTTAATTAAAGAGATTTAACAATAACCAACATAGTTGCAATCAGGTCTATGGCGATTAGTTCAACCTTCTATAGACAAAAAAAGCCCTTGCATACTAATTGCCGATGATACACACGAGTTTTGCCCTGGCATATAAAATTCCAAAAATGACTTAAAAGCAATGGTTAATTTGCAAATTACTAAAACGTATAAATTTGTTTAAATTACAATAAGTTGCTTTTAATTTATAAGATTTTGTCTATTTATATATTATGCTGAATTAAACTTAAAAATAGAGCGTTTTTTATTGGTGCGAAACTCGTGTCTATCATGGATGCCCGTTGGTTTGTTGAAGTTTATCATCGAGAAGTTAAACAAAATTGTGGTATTGAACGCTGTCAGGCTCGCACGAGCTGAGCGCAAAGAAATCATATTTTTCTCGCTATTTCTGCGTGGTTTGAACAACATAAACGTCGTATATCTGAAAAAATAACCCTTTATCAACAAAATTGGGACGTAATCAAAAATGCTATTACTGAGCACATCGGTAGTGTTCAAAAATCTGTGTCATATCTTAAACTCAAAAAAAAGAGGTATGACATATGAGAAATCAATCATTTAATTTTGATGAAGCGTTGAAGCAATTATACTCAGGTAAAAATTTACTCGGTACGGATGGGATACTCACACCACTCATAAAACAGCTGACCGAAGCTGCCCTGCAGGCAGAAATAGAACACTACACGAGTTTCGCACAGGCATATAAAATTCCAGAAATGGCTTAAAAGCAATAGTTAATTTGCAAGTTACTAAAACGTATAAATTTGTTTAAATTACAATAAGTTGCTTTTAATTTATAAGATTTTGTCTATTTATATATTATGCTGAATTAAACTTAAAAATAGAACGTTTTTTTATTAGTGTGAAACTCGTGCACTACCTATCGACAACGTCAATCGATACGCGTAAAAATGGCTATACTCGAAAAACGGTTAAATCGACATCAGGTCAATTTGAACTGAAAACGCCCAGAGACAGGTCAGGTGCTTTTGAGCCTCAGCTCATTAAGAAAAATCAGACAAAATTATCAGAGGATATTGATAACAAAATCCTATCGTTATTTGCATTAGGCATGAGTTATCGTGATATTCAAAAACATGTTGCAGAATTATATGGACTGGAAATATCAGATGGAGCTATTACTCATATTACTGACAAATTACTCCCTGAATTAAAAGCCTGGCAACAACACCCTCTGGAGGCGCTCTATCCTTTTGTCTGGCTCGATGCCATTCATTACAAGATAAAACATGATGGTCACTATATCAATAAGGCAATCTACACAGTACTTGGACTAACCACCGATGGGCATAAGGAATTGTGTAGTGGTCAACTAAAATTGGCCACCCTACCTGACTGTTCACGGAACAGTCGCTCTGATTCGTTTGGCGTTAATCCACCGTTATACCAGTGAGGTCTTATATCGCTATAGTAGTGGGTTATGTAGCGAATAATGGCTGACTGAGCAGTACTAAAGCTTTGGTAGCCAGTCGTTGGCACCCATTCGGTCTTCAGACT
The DNA here is from genome assembly GCF_001640365.1 of Candidatus Arsenophonus triatominarum. Lineage (GTDB taxonomy): Bacteria > Pseudomonadota > Gammaproteobacteria > Enterobacterales > Enterobacteriaceae > Arsenophonus > Arsenophonus triatominarum. The sequence goes on from NZ_LWMI01000010.1 coordinate 157,755, forward strand.
ACGGAAGAATCGTTCCATCGGACTATTATCCCAACAATTCCCTCTGCGACTGATACTTTGGGTCATCTGATAACGCCACAATGCCTGCCTATACTGACGACTGGTATAATGACTTCCCTGATCACTATGGAACATTACCTGTTTGGGATGCCCACGTAGTTCCCAAGCCATTTGTAGTGCTTTGGCTGTTAATTCTGAGTCTGGTGCAAATGACATTGCCCAGCCCACCGGTTTTCGGGCAAACAAATCCAATACCACAGCCAGATAGGCCCATCGTGAGCCTGTCCAAATATAGCTAGGCGACTTAATTTTGATTACAAGGTGTGTTATGAGTTATACAATTGATTTTCGACGTAAAGTAATATCTGTAAGGAAAGCCGAAGGTTTAACAATTCGAGAAACTGCGAAACAATTCCGTATTGGAAAAGCGTCTTTAGTACGTTGGCTTAAACGACCAGAGCCAAAAAATTCAACGCCACGTAAGAGGAAGCTCGATAAAAATGCTTTAGCAAAAGATGTGGAACAGTATCCAGATGCTTACCAAAAGGAACGTTGTAAAAAGACTATTTGGCAATCCCTTAAAAAGCTGGGATTAACCTATAAAAAAAACTCTATTCCATCCAAAAACCAACGAAAGCGACAGGCTGGCACATCAGCAAAAAAGACAACAGTATGAAAAAAAAGATAAATCTGTTGTTTTTATTGATGAAAGTGGTTTTTCACATGACACTCCACGAACTCACGGCTATTCCCCAAAAGGTCACCGTTGTTTTGGCCTGAAAAACTGGGGTGCTAAGGGAAGAACAAATGTTATTGGCGCTTTATTGGGAACAACCCTTTTTGCTATCGGATTATTTGATTGCAATATTAATCGTGATGTTTTTTATGTTTGGATCACAAAAATATTGCTCCCAGAACTTCCTGAAAATTCTGTTATTTTTATGGACAACGCTAGCTTTCACAAAGGTAAGAATATTGAACAGGCAATTATAAACGCAGGACACCAGATAGAATATTTGCCTGTGTATTCACCAGATTTAAATCCTATAGAACATAAATGGTCTCAAGCTAAACGTAAAAAGATGGAAACAGGATGCACTATCGATGACCTGTTTTTAATACATATGCTGTAATCAAAATTAAGTCGCCTAGCTATAAGAGCGCAGTAGCCTTTTTTAAGATGTCATTCTCCATTTCCAGCCGGTGGATTTTTTTCTTCATTTCTCTGAACTCAATTTGTTCAGGTGTTAATGGCAGACCAGGCGATGTTTTCCCTTGACGTTCTAAACGAAGGGCTCTTACCCACCGGCTAATCGCTGAAAGACTGACGTTCATGCCTTTCGCGGCTTCCTGGTAGGTGTAATTTTGGTCAAGGACTAATTTGGCGGTTTCACATTTAAATTCAGCAGTAATTATTTTACTCATTTCGGCACCTATAAAAATTATGAGGTAAGCATATCACCTCAACTTAGGTGGCAAAATTTAGTATGCCACTACATATTACTGAAAAATTACTCCCTGAATTAAAAGCCTTGGCAACAACGCCCTCTGGAGGCGCTCTATCCTTTTGTCTGGCTCGATGCCATTCATTACAAGATAAAACATGATGGTCGCTATATCAATAAGGCAATCTACACAGTACTTGGACTAACCACCGATGGGCATAAGGAATTGTTAAGACTCTATATGTCTGAAACAGAAGGAGCACATCATTGGCTGAGCGTTCTGACTGACTTACATAACCGTGGTATACAAGATATTTTAATCGCTTGTGTTGACGGATTAAAAGGGTTTCCAGAAGCGATAGCCAGTATTTTCCCGCAGACAGTCAGCTATGCGTAGTTCATCAAATTCGCAATAGCTTACGTTATATTGCCAGTAAAGACCAAAAAGCCTTTATGGCTAAGCCGGTTTATCGTGCAGATACTAAAGCGGCTGCTGAGCTTGCCCTTGATGAACTGGAAACGAAATGGGGTGAAAAATACCCGATAGTGCTAGAATCCTGGCGAAGTAAATGGGAGTTGCTCAGTGCTTATTTTCGATACCCTAAAGCCATTAGAAAACCCATTTATACGACCAATGCAGTAGAGGCGGTTCATCGGCAGTTTAGGAAATTAACTAAAACCAAAGGGGCTTTTCCCAATGAAAACAGCTTATTAAAATTACTCTATATTGGCATCAATCAGGTATCCAACAAATGGACTATGCCGATTAGTATAGCTAGGCGACTTAATTTTGATTACAAGGTGTGTTATGAGTTATACAATTGATTTTCGACGTAAAGTAATATCTGTAAGGAAAGCCGAAGGTTTAACAATTCGAGAAACTGCGAAACAATTCCGTATTGGAAAAGCGTCTTTAGTACGTTGGCTTAAACGACCAGAGCCAAAAAATTCAACGCCACGTAAGAGGAAGCTCGATAAAAATGCTTTAGCAAAAGATGTGGAACAGTATCCAGATGCTTACCAAAAGGAACGGGCAGAGCGATTCGGTGTTTGTAAAAAGACTATTTGGCAATCCCTTAAAAAGCTGGGATTAACCTATAAAAAAAACTCTATTCCATCCAAAAACCAACGAAAGCGACAGGCTGGCACATCAGCAAAAAAGACAACAGTATGAAAAAAAAAGATAAATCTGTTGTTTTTATTGATGAAAGTGGTTTTTCACATGACACTCCACGAACTCACGGCTATTCCCCAAAAGGTCACCGTTGTTTTGGCCTGAAAAACTGGGGTGCTAAGGGAAGAACAAATGTTATTGGCGCTTTATTGGGAACAACCCTTTTTGCTATCGGATTATTTGATTGCAATATTAACCGTGATGTTTTTTATGTTTGGATCACAAAAATATTGCTCCCAGAACTTCCTGAAAATTCTGTTATTTTTATGGACAACGCTAGCTTTCACAAAGGTAAGAATATTGAACAGGCAATTATAAACGCAGGACACCAGATAGAATATTTGCCTGTGTATTCACCAGATTTAAATCCTATAGAACATAAATGGTCTCAAGCTAAACGTAAAAAGATGGAAACAGGATGCACTATCGATGACCTGTTTTTAATACATATGCTGTAATCAAAATTAAGTCGCCTAGCTATAACTGGGCGTTAACCATTACTCAATTGTCCATCTATTTTAAAGGGCGCCTAGATGGTATAATCAAAATATAAAATCCCCTGACACAGAATTATGAACACCCTCAAATTTCATGCATTTTTCGCTCGAAGTCTTTACAAAAATCATCCATCAGGCAATAAAGTTCAGTAAGATTTTCCATCATTGTTTAACAATTCTCTACTCTTTAACCAGATTGTTAGAGTATTTTAACGAAATATGCGCATTCAACTATTTGAATAGCAAGACTTTCACTTTATTTCTTATCACGAACTCAGGTTAAATTATGGTCTGCAAGGCAGCCTGGTTGCCTATCCTTATGGATTGACCTTAGCGCACCTATTGGTGAAACAGGCAGCATTAGTGGTTGCAAAGAACGCAGTTGGTATGCCATTAATAACAACTTGTTTAGATAGCAAAAAACCAAACTGACTTGAATTAGATAGAAAGAGAAAATTTAGCAGAATTTTACGGTTATGGAACATGATATGCAATCGTTGAATATGCATAAAAAAGAAAAAAATATTCGTTTTGTTTGTTATTAAAGCACAGTTATTTATTATTTTATCTATTACTGAAAAGAAAAACGGACAATTGAGTCCGTTAAATATTTATTTATCTAACTATAAGATAATATTGTGATTTTTTATTATTTATAAAGATCTGCACTAATAGTAACGCTACCGCCATTGGCTTGCCATTCACGTGTGATATGAAAATATTTTGCCCCTTTTTTCTCTGCACGTTTAGCAATTTGATATCTTATCTCTGGAGTGGAAGTATAGAAACCGGAGAAAGTAATTGAATCGAAAGGAACCGTTTGCGCAGCTGCTGCTTTATTTACTTCTTCAATATGATATCCACTAGGTAGCGTTACGTCCGTTTTACCCGGACCTGACATTGACGTTTCAAAAAAGCGGCCTACGTTTTCCTTTGGCGCTGAAGATGAAGCCACACCAGGTATTTTAACTTTTTTAGCTTCTTCACCTCCTTTAGCTAATAAAGCTTTACCCGTTTCTGTATCGGCAGGTACTACAGCATTACCATTTTGCACTATTCGTTTTGGTGCATCTGCGGCATAAATATAAGCAGTAGCAAGTGTGTTACCGCCATCATTTAAAGCAACATTACGGACGACATAAAAATAAGCAGCACCTTTTTTCTTGGCTTTTTTAGCTAGCGCCTCATTAAGTGCGGCTTCAGAGCTATACAAACCACTGACAGTAACCGTATCAAATGGCAATAATCTTACTGCTTCTGCTTTCGGCAATTCTTTGATGCCAGCAAAGATGCGATAGGGGGGATTGGCTACTTTTGCAGCATCTTTACGATACAGATCAGCAACTACTCGTAAATTACCACTATCGCCTACATCATCTAGGCTTTGAATATAGTAAGAGTAGGCGACTTCTTTATCCGCTCGACGAGAAACTGCATCGGATGCTTCATAGATGGCATTAAAGCGGCCTGTGACAGCGATCCTTTGATAAGGCTTTAATTCTTGAGCTTGTTCCGGTGTTAATTCTACAGCGGCTTGCACAGTTATTATACTGCTTAGTGAAAGTACCGCAATTGTGATGGCCGTTATTTTCAGCTTCATACAAAATCCTTCCGCATTACACAATTTACTATCAAAATGCTGAATTAATAGTCGTATCATACAGATAATAATTATTACATGTAATAACTGCAATTGTCCCATTGTTTTCTTATGAAACTATTAATTTAGTTGAATACTGACTATTTTTATAAACTAATATCAAGTCTTAAACTATTTGACTAATATCATTTTTTGACGAAAAAATTTAATTTAATGTCGTGGAAATCCGATAGATTATGGTTCATGATTACTATTTTCAGTAGGTTTCAATAATGTTTTTTCACTCAATATGACAGATATATATAATATAATTAGTTATGTTAGTAGGGAATAAACATCAAGCAATTTTGAACTAGATAAGGGATCATTATGCATATTGGTGTACCAAAAGAAAGAATTACCAATGAAACACGTATTGCAGCAACACCATCAACAATAAAGCAGCTAATAAAATTAGGTTTTTCTGTCATCGTTGAGCGAGAAGCTGGTCAGCTTGCTAGTTTTGAAGATACTGCTTTCGAGCAAGCAGGTGCTGAAATTGTCGAGCAACAATCTGTATGGAATGCAGATATTATTTTTAAAGTTAATGCGCCGCTAGAAGCTGAAATTGCCCTTATTAAAGAAGGTGCAATATTAATTTGCTTCATTTGGCCGGCACAACAACCAGATTTAATGCAAAAATTAGCAGCCCGTAAAATCACTGTATTAGCAATGGATGCAGTGCCACGTATCTCTAGGGCTCAGTCACTTGATGCTTTAAGCTCTATGGCTAATGTTGCAGGTTATCGGGCGGTGGTAGAAGCAGCTTATCAATTTGGACGTTTTTTTACTGGCCAAATTACTGCCGCCGGCAAAGTACCGCCAGCTAAAGTCACGGTTATTGGCGCAGGGGTTGCCGGTTTAGCAGCGATAGGCGCAGCGGGTAGTCTAGGGGCTATTGTGCGGGCATTTGATACCAGGCCAGAAGTAAAAGAACAAGTACAAAGCATGGGGGCTGAGTATCTTGAATTGGACTTTAAACAGGATCAGGCACGCAGTGATGGTTATGCTAAAGAGATGTCCGAGGCTTTTATTCAAGCGGAAATGGCTTTATTTGCTAAGCAAGCAAAAGAAGTGGATATTATTATTACCACCGCATTGATACCAGGAAAACCTGCACCAAAGTTGATTACTAAAGAGATGGTTGACTCGATGAAGCCTGGTAGTGTAATAGTTGATTTAGCAGCGCAGTCGGGCGGTAATTGTGAGTTAACCGAGGCAGATAAACTGATCGTTACTGATCATGAGGTTAAAATTATTGGCTACACCGATTTACCCAGCCGCTTACCGACACAATCCTCACAACTTTATGCGACTAATATTGTTAATTTAATCAAGTTGCTTTGTAAGGAAAACAATGGGCAACTAGCCATTGATTTTGATGATATTGTTGTACGCGCAATCACTGTTATTAAAGAAGGGCAAATTACCTGGCCGTCTCCTCCTATTCCTGTATCTCAACAACCACAAACAAAAAATCAACTGATAAAATATGAAGAAAAACCACCAGCAAAAAAAATCTCTCCTTGGTTAAAATATATTTCTCTGTTGTTGGCGATTATACTTTTTGGTGGTTTTGCGCGTATAGCGCCTAAAGACTTCCTTTCTCACTTTACCGTGTTTGCACTGGCGTGTGTTGTTGGCTACTACGTAGTATGGAACGTCAGCCATTCACTGCATACACCGCTTATGTCAGTAACCAATGCGATTTCAGGTATTATTGTGGTGGGCGCGTTGCTGCAAATTGGTAGTGGAGGTTGGGTCATTTTCTTCTCATTTATTGCAGTACTTATAGCCAGTATCAATATTTTTGGTGGATTTACAGTCACGCAACGTATGCTGAAAATGTTTCGTAAAGGATAAGGAGTTAAAATGATGTCGAGTGGAATGGTAACAGCGGCATATATCGTGGCGGCCATCTTATTTATTTTCAGCCTGGCAAGTTTGTCTCGTCACGAAAGTTCTAAGCGGGGTAATATATTAGGTATTATCGGAATGGCAATCGCTTTAATTGCAACAATCTTAGGTCCCGATGCGCATAATATTGGCTGGATTATTATTGCAATGGTTATTGGTGGACTTATTGGGGTGCGTTTAGCAAATAAAGTCGCAATGACTGAGATGCCAGAATTGGTTGCTATTTTGCATAGTTTTGTCGGTCTGGCTGCTGTTTTAGTTGGTTTTAATAGCTTTATTGCTCACGATGTATTCTCAGATAGGATAATGGAGAATATTCATCTGACAGAAATTTTCCTGGGTATTTTTATTGGGGCGGTAACATTTACTGGTTCAATTGTTGCTTATGGTAAATTATGCGGAAAAATAGCTTCTAAACCCTTAATGCTTCCTAATCGCCATAAACTTAATTTATTGGCGTTATTAATTTCATTTATTTTGCTATTTATTTTCGTAAAAACGACAGCTACTGGTTTGCAAGTATTTGTCTTATTAATGATGACCATCATTGCTTTAGCATTTGGCTGGCACTTAGTTTCCTCAATTGGTGGTGCAGATATGCCGGTTGTGGTATCAATGCTAAACTCTTATTCAGGATGGGCCGCTGTTGCTGCAGGTTTTATGCTAAGTAACGACTTGCTTATTGTTACTGGCGCGCTAGTGGGTTCTTCAGGTGCGATTTTATCTTATATTATGTGTAAAGCCATGAATCGCTCATTTATTAGTGTTATAGCCGGCGGGTTTGGCACTGACGGGATATTAATCGATGATGAACATAGCCTGGGAAATTATCGGGAAACTACAGCGGATGAAGTTGCTGAGCTGTTAAAAAATTCCCATTCGGTGATTATTGCTCCCGGTTATGGTATGGCGGTGGCTCAAGCTCAATACCCTATTCACGATATTACGGTAAAATTACGTGAAAAAGGGATTAATGTTCTCTTTGCGATCCATCCTGTTGCCGGACGTCTGCCTGGTCATATGAATGTATTATTAGCTGAAGCGAAAGTACCTTACGACATCGTTTTGGAGCTCGATGAAATAAATGATGATTTTGCTAGTACAGACACGGTATTAGTGATTGGGGCAAATGATACTGTTAACCCAGCCGCACAAGATGATCCCAATAGCCCAATAGCGGGAATGCCAGTCCTGGAGGTTTGGAAAGCGCAAAATGTTATTGTATTTAAACGCTCAATGAATACCGGTTATGCAGGCATTCAGAATCCGTTATTTTTTAAGGAAAATACCCAAATGCTATTCGGTGATGCCAAAGTTAGCGTAGAAGCTATTTTGCGCGCTTTATAAGTTTTTTAATAATAATGGCCCTATTTGAGCGGGCCAATGGGTTGTTAATCATTTGCTGGATTTATTGGACAGACAAAACCGTCCGGTTTAATGGCCAATAAATCACATTTTAACTTATCAATGATCTGTTCAGCAGTATTGCCTAAAAAAGCCGCTGAAATACCTGTTCTGCCTAAAATACCCAATACAACAATACCTGCATGTAATTCGTCACAGATTTCAGGGATTTTTTTCTCAGCGTATCCTTCAACAACATGGGTATATAGCTAGGCGACTTAATTTTGATTACAGCATATGTATTAAAAACAGGTCATCGATAGTGCATCCTGTTTCCATCTTTTTACGTTTAGCTTGAGACCATTTATGTTCTATAGGATTTAAATCTGGTGAATACACAGGCAAATATTCTATCTGGTGTCCTGCGTTTATAATTGCCTGTTCAATATTCTTACCTTTGTGAAAGCTAGCGTTGTCCATAAAAATAACAGAATTTTCAGGAAGTTCTGGGAGCAATATTTTTGTGATCCAAACATAAAAAACATCACGATTAATATTGCAATCAAATAATCCGATAGCAAAAAGGGTTGTTCCCAATAAAGCGCCAATAACATTTGTTCTTCCCTTAGCACCCCAGTTTTTCAGGCCAAAACAACGGTGACCTTTTGGGGAATAGCCGTGAGTTCGTGGAGTGTCATGTGAAAAACCACTTTCATCAATAAAAACAACAGATTTATCTTTTTTTTCATACTGTTGTCTTTTTTGCTGATGTGCCAGCCTGTCGCTTTCGTTGGTTTTTGGATGGAATAGAGTTTTTTTTATAGGTTAATCCCAGCTTTTTAAGGGATTGCCAAATAGTCTTTTTACAAACACCGAATCGCTCTGCCCGTTCCTTTTGGTAAGCATCTGGATACTGTTCCACATCTTTTGCTAAAGCATTTTTATCGAGCTTCCTCTTACGTGGCGTTGAATTTTTTGGCTCTGGTCGTTTAAGCCAACGTACTAAAGACGCTTTTCCAATACGGAATTGTTTCGCAGTTTCTCGAATTGTTAAACCTTCGGCTTTCCTTACAGATATTACTTTACGTCGAAAATCAATTGTATAACTCATAACACACCTTGTAATCAAAATTAAGTCGCCTAGCTATATTTTTCATCAATGGTAAATCTTTGTCTTAATTTTTTCATTGCAAGAAGGTGCTGTGCCCGCAGAGCCTGATTATAGATATTTGGATCAAAATCTGGTATTCAATAGCGATATTTATTGGCGCGACAGGGTAGGCACTAACGAGATGAATATGTGGATTTTTAACAATCCTATGACTGATATTTTCTGTTTCCTGGATTAGTTTAATATTAAGTTTATCATGATAGGATTCTTCATTAGATAAATTAACTGCAACAGCAATAGCGCCATCATTAGGCCATACTTTATCTTTTACCGTCCAGACTGGGCAAGGGCATTTACGAAGTAGATGCCTATCAAGGGAAGTGAATATCATGGAATCAAAATGGTCATTTTGATGCACCATTTTTAATAATAAATGAGGGTGTTCATAATTCTGTGTCAGGGGATTTTATATTTTGATTATACCATCTAGGCGCCCTTTAAAATAGATGGATAATTGAGCAATGGTTAACGCCCAGTTACTAATCGGCATAGTCCATTTGTTGGATACCTGATTGATGCCAATATAGAGTAATTTTAATAAGCTGTTTTCATTAGGAAAAGCCCCTTTGGTTTTAGTTAATGTCCTAAACTGCCGATGAACCGCCTCTACTGCATTGGTCGTATAAATGGGTTAGGGTATCGAAAATAAGCACTGAGCAACTCCCATTTACTTCGCCAGGATTTCTAGCACTATCGGGTATTTTTCACCCCATTTCGTTTCCAGTTCATCAAGGCTCAGCAGCCGCTTTAGTATCTGCACGATAAACCGGCTTAGCCATAAAGGCTTTTTGGTTTTTACTGGCAATATAACGTAAGCTATTGCGAATTTGATGAACTACGCATAGCTGAACTTCTGTCTGCGGGAAAATACTGGCTATCGCTTCTGGAAACCCTTTTAATCCGTCAACACAAGCGATTAAAATATCTTGTATACCACGGTTATGTAAGTCAGAACGCTCAGCCAATGATGTGCTCCTTCTGTTTCAGACATATAGAGTCCTAACAATTCCTTATGCCCATCGGTGGTTAGTCCAAGTACTGTGTAGATTACCTTATTGATATAGTGACCATCATGTTTTATCTTGTAATGAATGGCATCGAGCCAGACAAAAGGATAGAGCGCTTCCAGAGGGAGTTGTTGCCTGGCTTTTAATTCAGGGAGTAATTTGTCAGTAATATGCGTAATAGCTCCATCTGATATTTCCAGTCCATATAATTCTGCAACATGTTTTTGAATATCACGATAACTCATGCCTAATGCAAATAACGATAGGATTTTGTTATCAATATCCTCTGATAATTTTGTCTGATTTTTCTTAATGAGCTGAGGCTCAAAAGCACCTGACCTGTCTCTGGGCGTTTTCAGTTCAAATTGACCTGATGTCGATTTAACCGTTTTTCGAGTATAGCCATTTTTACGCGTATCGATTGACGTTGTCGATAGGTAGTGTTCTATTTCTGCCTGCAGGGCAGCTTCGGTCAGCTGTTTTATGAGTGGTGTGAGTATTCCATCCGTACCGAGTAAATTTTTACCTGATTGTAATTGCTTCAACGCTTCATCAAAATTAAATGATTGATTTCTCATATGTCATACCTCTTTTTTTTGAGTTTAAGATATGACACAGATTTTTGAACACTACCTAATAAATCATGTTTGTCAGCAATAACTTCTTGAATAATCGCTTCATATGGTTTGTTATGCCATATTACTTTAATTTCAATATCAATGCCGGCTTCTAAATAGTAGTGTGCTTGCTGTTTTATCCATACTTTTCGCTGACTAATAACGCCTTTGCGCATAGCATTGTGTTCTTCAGGGGATAATAAGGTTGTCATGTCATAAGAGAGATCATAAATGGGCAAGAAAGCCTTAATGCGTCCACCATTGTGTTGTACTATTGTAGTGGCATACTAAATTTGGCCACCTAAGTTGAGGTGATATGCTTACCTCATAATTTTTATAGGTGCCGAAATGAGTAAAATAATTACTGCTGAATTTAAATGTGAAACCGCCAAATTAGTCCTTGACCAAAATTACACCTACCAGGAAGCCGCGAAAGGCATGAACGTCAGTCTTTCAGCGATTAGCCGGTGGGTAAGAGCCCTTCGTTTAGAACGTCAAGGGAAAACATCGCCTGGTCTGCCATTAACACCTGAACAAATTGAGTTCAGAGAAATGAAGAAAAAAATCCACCGGCTGGAAATGGAGAATGACATCTTAAAAAAGGCTACTGCGCTCTTAATGTCCGACTCACTGAAAAATTTTAGGTAGTTGAAAAGCTAAGAGTGCTTTATCCGGTGAAAACTTTGTGTCGTATTTTTAATGTTCACCGAAGCAGTTATCGCTATTGGTGTCGGCCTAAGGAGCCAGATATTGAGCGGACGATAAAACGTAGCCTAGTCAGCGAAGCGTGGAACGTTAGTGGCGGCTCTGCTGGCGCAAGGACTATCGCCACGATGGTTACCAATACACACAACGTGAAACTTGGGCGGTGGTTAGCGGGTAAGTTGATGAAAGAATTAATCATCGTCAGTTGCCAAGAGCGAAAACATAAATACAACCGCGGTGGAAATGAACGTATTGATATTCCAAATCTGCTCAATAGGCAGTTCGCTGTTACAAAGCCTGACCAGGTTTGGTGCGGCGATGTAACCTATATTTGGACAGGCTCACGATGGGCCTATCTGGCTGTGGTATTGGATTTGTTTGCCCGAAAACCGGTGGGCTGGGCAATGTCATTTGCACCAGATTCAGAATTAACAGCCAAAGCACTACAAATGGCTTGGGAACTACGTGGGCATCCAAAACAGGTGATGTTCCATAGTGATCAGGGAAGTCATTATACCAGTCGTCAGTATAGGCAGGCATTGTGGCGTTATCAGATGACCCAAAGTATCAGTCGCAGAGGGAATTGTTGGGATAATAGTCCGATGGAACGATTCTTCCGTAGTCTGAAGACCGAATGGGTGCCAACGACTGGCTACCAAAGCTTTAGTACTGCTCAGTCAGCCATTATTCGCTACATAACCCACTACTATAGCGATATAAGACCTCACTGGTATAACGGTGGATTAACGCCAAACGAATCAGAGCGACTGTTCCGTGAACAGTCAGGTAGGGTGGCCAATTTTAGTTGACCACTACATCCTTAGGCCGACACCAATAGCGATAACTGCTTCGGTGAACATTAAAAATACGACACAAAGTTTTCACCGGATAAAGCACTCTTAGCTTTTCAACTACCGAAAATTTTTCAGTGAGTCGGACATTAAGAGCGCAGTAGCCTTTTTTAAGATGTCATTCTCCATTTCCAGCCGGTGGATTTTTTTCTTCATTTCTCTGAACTCAATTTGTTCAGGTGTTAATGGCAGACCAGGCGATGTTTTCCCTTGACGTTCTAAACGAAGGGCTCTTACCCACCGGCTAATCGCTGAAAGACTGACGTTCATGCCTTTCGCGGCTTCCTGGTAGGTGTAATTTTGGTCAAGGACTAATTTGGCGGTTTCACATTTAAATTCAGCAGTAATTATTTTACTCATTTCGGCACCTATAAAAATTATGAGGTAAGCATATCACCTCAACTTAGGTGGCCAAATTTAGTATGCCACTACAATACATAGCACGTCGAAGTGCAGGTTGGTCATCCTGATTGGATCGATAGCAACTAACAGATTACGGTAATTAGCCATAATGGTTCCTCTTAGAGGCTAGGTAACATTTATATCACTAAAGATAAACCAATATGGGTTGGGATAATAGATAGTAGCATAGCCAAATCACAAAAAATAATAAGTTAATGTGATCTGACTTACATTTATATCGTTGTTTAGGCTGAGGTTTTACCTGCAATTTCGGTCAGCTTATACATATCATTAATTGTGATATATTTACCTTTAACGCTAAGAGTATTATTTTTTTGGAAGCGACCTAACAGACGACTAATTGTTTCAACGGTTAATCCAAGATAATTACCAATATCATCCCGAGTCATTGTTAGGCGGAATTCTTTAGCTGAAAAGCCACGTTGAGCAAAACGGCGTGACAGATTATAAATAAAAGCAGCCAATCTTTCTTCAGCATTTTTTTTCGAAAGCAGTAATATCATTTCTTGATCATCTTTAATTTCACTGCTCATTAATTTCATTATTTGCTGTCGCAAATTAGGCATTTTACCGGAAAGATCGTCAAGTGTTTCAAAAGGGATTTCACAAACCATTGAAGTTTCAAGAGCTTGGGTAAAGCTTAAGTGTTGATTATTGATTATAGCATCAAAACCTACAAGATCACCTGCTAAATGGAAACCGGTAATTTGTTCATCACCTTCCTCGGTAATGGTATAGCTTTTTATGGTACCAGATCTAATGGCATACAGTGATTTTAATTCATCACCTGCTTTAAATAGAGTCTGTCCTTTTTGGATTGGTTTTTTACGTTCAATAATATTATCGAGTTGATCCAGTTCATGTTCATTCAATGTGAATGGAATACAAAGCTGGCTAATACTGCAGTCCTGGCAATGGATAGCGCAGCCACCAGACTGGATTCGGCGAACAACGCGTTTTTCTGGGATCATATTACTTGACTCATTATGATAAGAAATATTGATTTTAGTCAATTTTAACACATATTCTACGCTTGAGTAAAAGAATTTATAATTAGTTGTATTGTTATTTAACTAATATTATCAATATATGCAGTTCACTTGACAGTCATTTATTTACTTAAGCTAATTGTTATAACTTATAGAAAAGTAAAAATAAAATCAAATTTTGTCTAATAATGTATTAAATTTTAATTAGTTTTAAAAATGTTATTATTTTTAACTTTAAACTTTATTTATTTGTTTTTAGTGAAATTTATTTTCTAATAATATTACTTAATAAAGTTTTTTTATTATAAAACATATTGATATCGATAGATTTTATTAATCAATATATGATTAAAACCAACGTTTTTTTAAATTTTATCAATTAATTAATAACTTACACGAGTTTCGCACCAATAAAAAAATGCTCTATTTTTAAGTTTAATTCAGCATAATATATAAATAGACAAAATCTTATAAATTAAAAGCAACTTATTGTAATTTAAACAAATTTATACGTTTTAGTAACTTGCAAATTAACCATTGCTTTTAAGCCATTTCTGGAATTTTATATGCCTGAGCGAAACTCGTGACTTATAGAAATAGTTTTATTGGTTTTTTATTATTTTTTTTATAGAAAATAGCTAAGCAGGTAGTGAAGAGTGAAAGGTTGGCAATTAGGCATTGCTATTATCATCATGTTGCAGATTAACAACTGCTATGCTGCAATGCTGTTTTTTTTCTGCGCAAACAATATTATGTCGATTCTCAGAGCGGCAACACTGGTCTGGTAATTTTGATCCTTCGATTAGTAATGAAAAAGACATTTTTAGTCAAAAAAAAAGCTAATGCCAACTTTCCAGACTAACCAAAAAACGCAAATAAATTCCATGTCAATGAAATGTTATATAAGTTATTTCATTGATATTAAAAATCAATATAATCTGCTATCCATAATATATGTAACTCAGTAAGTGACGCCGTCACTAAAAGGTGTTTAAAACAACAAAAAATAATATAAATGATAAGTTGAGGGCCAATTTTATTACCACAAATAGTACCAAAAAATTTTATTTTAATAATTTAAGCCAGTTTTCTAGTCACAAAGAATTAAAATAGAATGAAAAATTTTGATGCTATGGAGATTGAATTTTATATAAATTACAAAATAAATCATAAAGTTAGTTTTGGGACGAGATTTCTTAATGAAATAGATGGATGGTATTAATTATAAATTAACTGAATTTGATTTAATTGCTCAGTGGTATTACTACACGAGTTTCGCACAGGCATATAAAATTCCAGAAATGGCTTAAAAGCAATGGTTAATTTGCAAGTTACTAAAACGTATAAATTTGTTTAAATTACAATAAGTTGCTTTTAATTTATAAGATTTTGTCTATTTATATATTATGCTGAATTAAACTTAAAAATAGAGCATTTTTTTATTGGTGCGAAACTCGTGTACTAATAAACTATTGTTTTATTTTTCTATTTTACCAAAATAATATATTAAATATTGGTTAAATTATTAGAGGAAAATTTTACGGCTTTCAAGTACAATAATTAGTTGATTGACTCAGCAACGGAGTTATTATTGAATGCCGCACCTTATAGACCCTTTACCAAAAACGATGCTTGCTATTGAAATTATTGAACCTGGCGGGCCGGAAAAGCTAAACCCCACCCAATTACCACTGATAAAACCACCAAAATCACATTTACTTGTTAAAGTTGCCGCCGCGGGTGTCAATCGTCCTGATATTTTTCAGCGCATGGGGGTTTATCCACCACCATTAGATGCATCTCCAATACCAGGATTAGAAATTGCCGGTCAGGTAGTTAGTATCGGGGAAGGTTGTCAGCGTTGGAAAAAAGGCGACAAAGTTTGTGCTTTGGTTGCCGGTGGAGGATATGCGGAATATTGTCTGGTACATGAAGCGATCGCTTTACCTGTTGGTGATCTTAGTTATATCGAAGCGGCGGCATTGCCAGAAAACTTTTTTACTGTTTGGGCTAATGTTTTCCAAATTGGCCAACTCAAAAAAAATGAAACTGTTCTCGTTCATGGTGGAACCTCTGGTATTGGTAGTGTTACCATCATGTTAGCAAAAATTTTTGGTGCTAAAGTATTTACTACTGTTGGTTCAGTGGAAAAAATGAAGGTGGCATCTTCTTTAGGTGCTGATAAAGTTATTAACTATATGACAGAAGATTTTGCTGAAAAAATAGCTGAATATACCCAAAATAAAGGGGTCAATATGGTGGTTGATCTGATTGGTGGCGATTATGTTAATAAAAATTATCAAATTGCCGCTAAATATGGCCGTATCATTCAAGTTGGTATGATGCGTGGGGCACCTCAGCAGTTAAATTTAATGCCATTAATGGTTAAACAATTAGTTCATACTGGTTCAACAATGCGAGCAAGAACTTTAGCGGAAAAAATAGCGATTGCAACAGCGTTAGAAAATAAGGTTTGGCCACTGATTAATTCAGGTAAGATAAAACCCATTATTGCTAAAACTTATCCATTAGAACAAGCAGAAAAAGCGCATCGTTTTATGGAATCAGGAGCTTTAATTGGTAAATTAGTATTAGCTAATGAACACTTTTAATATTGGTATTTTAAGCATTATTTTCACTTTATTGAGAGCTACTCTGTAGTTAAAAATTTATGGTTAAATTATATGAATAAACAGTCTAAATTACCTGAAATTATTTTTTATATTGTTACCTTTAACAGTTTTAGGCTATGATGAACAAGCTTCGTTAGAACAGTATCCGACCAAAGATATTGTGGCTTATTTCAAGCAAGCACAACAAAAAGGTTTAACTGGCATTGCTGAAAAAAGTAAGTCGGTCTATGCGCGACTTGCTACGCAGGGTGAAATTATTAAAACAATCATTAAAGGCGTTGAAACTGAGGTAATATCGTCTCCCGCCGAAGAGGGTGATTGGGTGGTGGAAAATATTTGTCCTGCCACAGGTAATGGGTAATGAACAATATTTGGTTGAAAAAGCAAAATTCACCAGTATTATCATGATCCTGTTACCGTATCAAGCAAGCCCAATTATTTACGTTTTATTCCGACCGGTAAAATGATGAATTATTTTATTGTACTTGGAACTGAATCGGTGTTTACCTTTATTAATAGCTGGGGAAAAAAACAATTATTGCGTGCCGGTGATGTTGTTATTCAGCCTCAAAGTTTTTAACATGTGCCAAAGCAGTCATTTTTTGTACTTATAATATTCTTGTCACTGCACAAAAATTGTCTAATAACTTTGCCAGTAATTAGTAATGTCTGCGGTGGTGCTTATCATTTTCTAATTGATATTCTTAAAGTTAATCTGGCACATTATTTCTCAAATCAAAATCGATTTATTCATCGGTTTTTTTTATGTTATATTTATTTACAATAGGTAATACCTATTGAATTAATAGTAAAAAGGTATTAGACGTAATACTTTTATGTTTATATATTAAATACCTATCAAATAGAAGGGAGCAGCAAAATGTCCTTGGTTAATACAGAAATTAAACCTTTTCAAAATACCGCCTTTAAAGATGGAAAATTTATCGATATATCTGAAAAAGATATTAAAGGTAAATGGAGCATTTTTTTCTTTTATCCTGCTGATTTTACCTTTGTTTGCCCAACTGAATTAGGTGATTTAGCTGATCACTATGAAGAGTTTCAGAAACTAGGCGTCGAAATTTATTCTGTTTCAACGGATACCCATTTTACTCATAAAGAGTGGCATAGTCATTCAGACACGATTGGTAAAATTAAATATACCATGATTGGCGATCCTAGTTGGACATTAACGCGTAATTTTGAAGTGATGCGCAAATATCAAGAAAATGATGAACAAAAAGAATTAGGATTGGCAGATCGTGGCACATTTATTGTTGATCCAAAAGGTATTATCCAGGCAGTTGAAATTACTGCGGAAGGTATTGGGCGTGATGCATCCGATTTATTACGTAAAATTAAAGTGGCGCAATATGTAGAAAGTCATCCAGGGGAAGTATGTCCAGCTAAATGGAAAGAAGGGGAAGCAACCTTATCACCTTCACTCGATTTGGTAGGAAAAATTTAATTAAAATTTTTTGTGAGTAATTTTACTGTGTTTGGGTGCATTAGCACCCGTTTTTTTCGGGGATAAAGCAATGCTTGATAGCAATATGAAATATCAACTTAAACTATATTTAGAAAAATTAATCCAGCCAGTTGAGTTGATAACAACCTTAGATGATAGTGAAAAATCTACCGAGATAAGCACATTATTACAGGACATTAGTATACTGTCAGATAAAATAATTTTTATAATCTAACAGTACGTAAACCTTCATTTTTAATTACTAATCAGGGTAAAGATAGCGGTTTGCCGGCTTGCCATTAGGTCATGAATTTACCTCATTAGTTTTTGCATTATTGCAAGTTGGCGGCCATCCAGCGAAAGGGGTAGATGACTTTAAGTGACATTGTCACTAAAATTGATGTTAATGCTGAAAAAAATACTGTCCAAAAATTAAATCAGCAACTGCCTTATGGTGTTTTGATTGTTGGTAGCGGACCGGCCGGTGCTTTAGCCGCTATTTATTCTGCTCGTAAAGGTATTCGTACCGGTATTATCGGAGAACGCTGTGGTGGGCAGGTTTTAGATACCATTGATATTGAAAATTATATTTCTGTGTCAAAAACTGAAGGACCCAAATTAGCTACTGCACTACGTGGCCATGTCAATGATTATGATATTGATATTATCGACTCACAAATGGTTGCAAAACTCATTCCCGCCGATGCGGCTGAGAAGTTGCATAAAATTGAAACAGTATCGGGTGCTACTTTGCGTTCCCGCGGCATTATTATTGCAACAGGGGCTAAATGGCCTGATATGAATGTGCCAGGCGAAAAAGAATATCGTACTAAAGGAGTAACTTATTGCCCCCATTGCGATGGGTCATTATTTAAGGGTAAACGAGTCGCTGTGATTGGTGGAGGTAATTCTGGCGTTGAAGCTGCAATTGATCTTGCCGGAGTTGTTGAGCATGTTACTTTATTAGAATTTGCCCCAGAAATGAGAGCAGACGAAGTGTTGCAGCAGAAACTAGCGAGTTTAAGTAACGTGGATATTATTTTGCAGGCCGAAACCCTGGAAGTCAAAGGGGATGGTGTAAAAATGAGTGGCTTACAATATAAAAACCGGCAGGATGGTTCTATACATGATTTAGCGGTTGCTGGAACATTTGTCCAAATTGGTTTACTACCTAATACCCATTGGTTAGATGGCGTAATTGCACGTAATGCAATCGGTGAAATCAAGGTTGATGAAAAAGGAAAAGGTATCTTTGCTGTCGGCGATTGCACAACTGTGCCTTATAAACAGATGACCATTGCGGCAGGAGAAGGAGCGAAGGCATCACTTAGCGCCAGCAACTATCTGATGAATGTAAATTGATAACGCGTATTACTCTTAACTTAATCTGACAATTCTGATTTAAAAAAGAGAGTTACCGGTTTTAATTAAAATCATTAGATAATAAAATAAAAGGTAATTCTATGTATCAAACAAATAATCCTATCTCAAACATAAAGTCGGGTTACTTAACCTTGCTGAAGAAGAGCTTCATAATGTCTCAAGATTATGGGTGTATCCCGAGATACTTTCTATCGCTATCAAGAGCTTGTTAACGATGGTGGGATCGATGCCTTAATTAATCAAAATCGACGGGTACCTAACGTAAAAAATAGAGTAGATGAACAGATTGAAAGCGCTGTAGTTGAGTATGCGATTGAATACCCTGCACACGGACAACACCGCGGTAGTAATGAACTAAGAAAAAAAGGAATTTTTGTTTCGGGAAGTGGTGTTCGCTCTATTTGGCTACGTGATCATCTTGAAAATTTTAAAAAACGTCTAAAGGCGCTAGAAGATAAAATAGCGACAGAAGGGATTATCCTGTCAGAATCACAAATCAGCGCACTCGAAAAAAAAGCACAGGATGATGAGGCCAATGGTGAGATTGAAACAGCACATCAGGGTTATTTGGGGTCACAGGACACTTTTTATGTCGGTTATTTAAAAGGCGTTGGTCGTGTTTATCAACAGACTTACATTGATACTTACAGTAAAGTCGTTCATTGTAAGCTTTACACAACGAAAAGCGGGATAACGGCGGCAGATTTATTAAATGACAAGGTTCTGCCTTTTTACACCCAGCATGGATTAGTGATTTTACGCGTATTAGTCTTAACTTAATCTGACAATTCTGATTTAAAAAAGAGCGTTACCGGTTTTAATTAACATCATTAGATAATTAAATAAAAGGTAATTCTATGTATCAAACAAATAATCCTATCACAAACATAAAGTCGGGTTACTTAACCTCGCTGAAGAGCTTAATAACGTCTCAAAAGCCTGTAAGATTATGGGGGTATCCTGAGATACGTTTTATCGCTACCAGGAACTTGTTAACGATGGTGGGATAGACGCTTTAATTAATTAAAATCGACGGGTGCCTAACGTAAAAAATAGAGTAGATGAACAGATTGAAAGCGCTGTAGTTGAGTATAGCTAGGCGACTTAATTTTGATTACAGCATATGTATTAAAAACAGGTCATCGATAGTGCATCCTGTTTCCATCTTTTTACGTTTAGCTTGAGACCATTTATGTTCTATAGGATTTAAATCTGGTGAATACACAGGCAAATATTCTATCTGGTGTCCTGCGTTTATAATTGCCTGTTCAATATTCTTACCTTTGTGAAAGCTAGCGTTGTCCATAAAAATAACAGAATTTTCAGGAAGTTCTGGGAGCAATATTTTTGTGATCCAAACATAAAAAACATCACGATTAATATTGCAATCAAATAATCCGATAGCAAAAAGGGTTGTTCCCAATAAAGCGCCAATAACATTTGTTCTTCCCTTAGCACCCCAGTTTTTCAGGCCAAAACAACGGTGACCTTTTGGGGAATAGCCGTGAGTTCGTGGAGTGTCATGTGAAAAACCACTTTCATCAATAAAAACAACAGATTTATCTTTTTTTTCATACTGTTGTCTTTTTTGCTGATGTGCCAGCCTGTCGCTTTCGTTGGTTTTTGGATGGAATAGAGTTTTTTTTATAGGTTAATCCCAGCTTTTTAAGGGATTGCCAAATAGTCTTTTTACAAACACCGAATCGCTCTGCCCGTTCCTTTTGGTAAGCATCTGGATACTGTTCCACATCTTTTGCTAAAGCATTTTTATCGAGCTTCCTCTTACGTGGCGTTGAATTTTTTGGCTCTGGTCGTTTAAGCCAACGTACTAAAGACGCTTTTCCAATACGGAATTGTTTCGCAGTTTCTCGAATTGTTAAACCTTCGGCTTTCCTTACAGATATTACTTTACGTCGAAAATCAATTGTATAACTCATAACACACCTTGTAATCAAAATTAAGTCGCCTAGCTATAATGAGACAAAGGTGATGGGCTTACTTCTGATAACGCCAAACCAGAGTATCTCACACTGCTCACCTGTAAGAATGTTTTGTAGATATCTTTAATGCATGGATAAACTGACAAAATATAAACGTCCTAATTTTTTCTTGTTTTGAACTTTATACTTCTTTTTCGGAGCTTGCGAAACTCGTGTATATTAAAAGATATGCATTAAAATCTTAACATTCTAAAACTATTACTGTGCTATTATACTGTTGATGAAAATAGAACTGAGCAGAAGGAAGGAGCAGTTATGGCGAGTAAAATAACTAGTCAAGTAAAATGGTTACCACTAGTAATTATCACTATAGTCGCAACATTTTTTTTGTATCAAAAACCACCAACAGGATTAAGTATTGCTGCCTGGCAAACCGTTATTATTTTTGTAGCAACTATTGCTTCGATTGTTGCTAAAGTATTACCCATTGGTGCAATTGGCCTAATTGGAATTACCATTTTTGCTCTTAGTCACGCCGCTGGAGATGAGAGTGGAAGTGATGCCATTATGACTGCACTAAGTGAACTTAATAGCAGTTTAATTTGGCTTATCGTAATTGCTTTTATGATTGCCAGAGGTTTTATTAAAACCGGCTTAGGCAGACGAATTGCATTACAGATGATCCGACTATTAGGCAAAAGAACGCTAGGATTGGCATATGGTCTGGCGGTGGCTGATTTGATTTTATCTCCTGCTATGCCAAGTAACACAGCACGCTGTGGCGGTGTTATTTATCCGATCGCTGATTCATTAGCACGTGGTTTTGGCTCCCTTCCAGAAAATGAATCACGCCGTAAAATAGGAACTTTTCTGATCACTTGTATTGGCAATATTAATGATATTACCGCGGCAATGTTTATGACTGCTTATACTGGTAACTTACTCGCTGTCAAACTCGCTGCCAATGCAGGTGTTACTTTAACCTGGGGTAGCTGGTTATTAGCAGCTATTGTTCCTTGCCTGATCTCATTCATTATTATTCCTTTATTAATATATTGGTTAGTTCGGCCAACTATTCGTCATACTCCAGATGCGCCTAAAATCGCACATGATGAATTAAAAAAAATGGGGCCAATGACACGTAATGAATGGTTAATGTTAGCTACAGTATTGTTGCTGCTTATACTATGGATATTTGGTTATATATTGGGTATTGATCCCACAACCGCTTCTTTTACTGGTTTATCTGTATTACTACTTACTGGGGTACTAACTTGGGAAGATGTAAAAAAAGAAAAAGATGCTTGGGATACTCTTATCTGGTTCGCTGCGCTATTAATGATGGCTAATGAACTGAAAATTCTGGGATTTACAACTTGGTTCGGTAATCTTATTGGTGACAGTCTTAGCCATAGCATGCATGATACGAATTGGGTTATTATTTTATTAATGCTTAATGCTGCCTATCTTTATATTCACTATTTCTTTGCCAGCGGTAATGCTCAAATTGCTGCACTATATGCCGTCTTCTTAGGAGTCGGTATCAATTTAGGTATTCCCACTGTTCCCACGGCATTGATGCTTGCTTTTTCTAGCAGCCTTTATTGCTCTTTAACTCAATATTCTCATGCTCGTGGACCTATTCTTTTTGGCGCGGGTTACGTACCAACGGGTGTATGGTGGAAAGTTGGTTTTATTATTAGTTTAGTCAATCAGGCTATTTTTCTTACAATTGGTCTATTATGGTGGAAAGCTGTAGGTTTTTATTAGAATAATATTTATTTATGGCATAAATTGCAGCTCAAAATAGCACTACACACGATTAAGATAATTGCTATCAATACTCGTTTCTATAAGATGTTTTTTTTATAACTGCATTCCAGATCACAAAATAAAAGCCAAAATTCACATATACACGAGTTTCGCACAGGCATATAAAATTCCAGAAATGGCTTAAAAGCAATGGTTAATTTGCAAGTTACTAAAACGTATAAATTTGTTTAAATTACAATAAGTTGCTTTTAATTTATAAGATTTTGTCTATTTATATATTATGCTGAATTAAACTTAAAAATAGAGCGTTTTTTATTGGTGCGAAACTCGTGATATAAAAAAATGCTCTTCATAATTGCAGTTGGTTTTAATAAATTGAGTGAAATTTATATGAATGAGCAAGTAGGGCATACTGATCAAATAAAACAGATCAACTTAAAGCTTGTCTATCGACTTATCGATCAACTTGGATCTATTTCTCGAATTTCCTTGGCAAAAAAAGCTCAACTAGCGCCAGCTAGTATCACAAAAATTACCAGAGAACTTATCAATGCACACTTAATAAAGGAGGTTGAATTTCCTGATTTAGGTTTTAGGGGAAGACCAATAACTGGCTTAGAAATTGTTAGCCAAGGTTGGCAATTTTTATGTATTAGAATTAACCAGGGTTCATTAATTCTATCGCTATATGAACTCAATAATAAACTTTTGCATGAAGATATTACCGAGCTAATTGCCAATGATAATCATTCATTTAACGAGCAGTTATTAACAAAAATCGAATATTTTTTTACCTGCTATCAAGGCTGTTTAGAGCGATTGGTAGCAATTAGTGTAATTACTAATGCTATTATTAATTCAATCGACGGCATTATAGTTAGCTCACCTTATTACAATATTAAAAATTTTCCACTAAAAGAACGATTAGAAGCTCGCATTGGTTTACCTATTTATTTACAAAACTGTACTACCGCCTGGACCATGAGTGAATTTTTTTCCGGTGCATCTAAGTATAGAAAAAATATTATTCAAATTGCGATTGATGATCATATTAACGCTTGTATTATTACCAAGGGGAGTATTCTAGCTTTGGGTAATAGTCATGCGATTGAAATTGGGCATATTAATATCAATTTTGAGGGTATAGATTGCTATTGTGGTAATCAAGGCTGTTTGGAAACCCATATTGCGATCCCTCAAATATTAAAAAAAGCGCAATCCATCGCTAAACAATATCCCAGTTCCACCCTTAATAAAGAAAAAATCTCTATTGATGATTTTTGTCAGGCTATTAATCTACAAGATCCAATTGCTGTTGATATTCTTGAAAAAGTAGGGCGACAAATCGGTAATACCCTTGCTGTAATGGTTAATATTTTCAATCCCCAATTAATTTTAATTGGCTCACCTTTAAATAAGGTAAAAAATCAGCTATTTCATGTCATTACTAAACAAATTCGACAAAAATCTTTACCTTGTTACCAAAATAAAGTATCCCTTGTAGCTACTAAATTTAATAATGAAGGAACAATATTAGCGACTGCTATTATTAAAGATGCCTTATATAATGGTTCTCTGCTGGCTAAATTAATGGCGGGATAAAAATTTAACAAAAGCTAATTAAGTAAAAAATTGAGCTAACGCAATCTTTTAAAAATTACAATTATTATTTCACAATCATCACCGATTTTGCTAACTGCTAATGAAATAAATCTGGTGATGATTCAAAATAGCCATGAAAAAGAACTTGTTATTGATTTTAATCAAATTAATAAAAAAATAACTATTCTAAAGCAAAAAGCCAATTATATTATTATTGAAGGTTGTGGAGGGTGGGGGTGGCGCCACTTAGTGAATCCGCAAACGTTTTATTCCGACTGGGTTATCCAACAGGAAATGCCAGTTATTTTAGTTGTTGGCATACAACCCTGTTGTATTAACCATGCTGTTTTAACAGCGCATGCTATTATTCAAGACGGCGTTAGTTTAGTTGGATGGATAGCAAATCGTATTAATCCCTGATTAACTTGTTATGCGCAAATCATCAATAGGTTACAGTGTCACATATCGGCACCTAAACTAACCTGAGTTCGGGATAAGCATTATCAATTATGCTTGAAGATATGTTCCTGCCACAGGTATCTTTGGTTTAGATGGAATTAAACAATATGCAACCAGCTCGGCTAATAAATTCACTACAAAGTTAGCAGGAGAGCGGTGCCGTGTATGCGCTATCTGACAAAGATTTTTAACTCATCAAATACCGTTTCAATGACAGAACGATGACGCAAGATGGCTTTGTCAAAACAAGTCTGTTCAACAGGCTTCATTTTCTTCTTGACACGAGTTTCGCACAGGAATATAAAATTCCAGAAATGGCTTAAAAGCAATAGTTAATTTGCAAGTTACTAAAACGTATAAATTTGTTTAAATTACAATAAATTGTTTTTAATTTATAAGATTTTGTCTATTTATATATTATGCTGAATTAAACTTAAAAATAGAGCGTTTTTTATTGGTGCGAAACTCGTGGAAGTTTGAAATCAAAGAACCAACCTGTTGAGTTTTTTCCTCGTTCAGCTATCCCATCGAAGACTTTATGCCGGCGAATCCGTAAGTTGTCACACACAGTCATCGGAGTAGAATCGGCAACCGACAGATCCGTGCACTTTCCCTTAATTGACTCAAACAGTGCTGTTAAAGCTAAGGCACTGCGCGGAAGTAACTCTACGCAGCGTGAATATGATGGCAAGTTAGGAAATTCCTTCCTGAGAAATATAGCTAGGCGACTTAATTTTGATTACAGCATATGTATTAAAAACAGGTCATCGATAGTGCATCCTGTTTCCATCTTTTTACGTTTAGCTTGAGACCATTTATGTTCTATAGGATTTAAATCTGGTGAATACACAGGCAAATATTCTATCTGGTGTCCTGCGTTTATAATTGCCTGTTCAATATTCTTACCTTTGTGAAAGCTAGCGTTGTCCATAAAAATAACAGAATTTTCAGGAAGTTCTGGGAGCAATATTTTTGTGATCCAAACATAAAAAACATCACGATTAATATTGCAATCAAATAATCCGATAGCAAAAAGGGTTGTTCCCAATAAAGCGCCAATAACATTTGTTCTTCCCTTAGCACCCCAGTTTTTCAGGCCAAAACAACGGTGACCTTTTGGGGAATAGCCGTGAGTTCGTGGAGTGTCATGTGAAAAACCACTTTCATCAATAAAAACAACAGATTTATCTTTTTTTTCATACTGTTGTCTTTTTTGCTGATGTGCCAGCCTGTCGCTTTCGTTGGTTTTTGGATGGAATAGAGTTTTTTTTATAGGTTAATCCCAGCTTTTTAAGGGATTGCCAAATAGTCTTTTTACAAACACCGAATCGCTCTGCCCGTTCCTTTTGGTAAGCATCTGGATACTGTTCCACATCTTTTGCTAAAGCATTTTTATCGAGCTTCCTCTTACGTGGCGTTGAATTTTTTGGCTCTGGTCGTTTAAGCCAACGTACTAAAGACGCTTTTCCAATACGGAATTGTTTCGCAGTTTCTCGAATTGTTAAACCTTCGGCTTTCCTTACAGATATTACTTTACGTCGAAAATCAATTGTATAACTCATAACACACCTTGTAATCAAAATTAAGTCGCCTAGCTATAAACGGACATAATAGAGATAAAATACCTTGAATTGTCTGAATCGGAGTTGATGAAACAAAACAACCAGTGTCATCATTTTTATTAGTCTTAACTTAATCTGACACTTCTGATTTAAAAAAGAGCGTTACCGGTTTTAATTAACATCATTAGATAATTAAATAAAAGGTAATTCTATGTATCAAACAAATAATCCTATCATCAAACATAAAGTCGGGTTACTTAACCTCGCTGAAGAGCTTAATAACGTCTCAAAAGCCTGTAAGATTATGGGGGTATCCCGAGATACGTTTTATCGCTACCAGGAACTTGTTAACGATGGTGGGATAGACGCTTTAATTAATCAAAATCGATGGGTGCCTAACGTAAAAAATAGAGTAGACGAACAGATTGAAAGCGCTGTAGTTGAGTATGCGATTGAATACCCTGCACACAGTCAACACCGCAGTAGTAATGAACTAAGAAAAAAAGGCATTTTTGTTTCGGGGAGTGGCGTTCGCTCTATTTGGCTGCGCCATAATCTCGAAAATTTTACAAAACGCCTAAAAGCGCTTGAAGATAAAATCGCAACAGAAGGAATTATCCTGTCAGAATCACAAATCAGTGCTCTAGAAAAGAAAGCGCAAGATGATGAAGCCTGTGGTGAGATTGAAACAGCGCATCCAGGTTATCTGGGTTCACAAGATACTTTTTATGTCGGTCATTTAAAAGGCGTTGGTCGTGTTTATCAACAAACTTACATTGATACTTACAGTAAAGTCGTTCATTGTAAGCTTTACACAACAAAAAGCGCGATAACGGCGGCAGATTTATTAAATGACAAGGTTCTCCCTTTTTATTCCCAGCATGGGTTACCGGTGTTACGTATACTGACGGACAGAGGCAGTGAGTATTGTGGTAAAGTTGGACATCACGATTATCAACTTTATCTCGCTATCAATGATATTGATCATACAAAAACTAAAGCTCGTTCACCTCAAACTAATGGGATTTGTGAACGCTTTCATAAAACTGTATTACAAGAGTTCTATCAGGTGGCTTTTCGTAAGAAAATCTATAGGGCTTTAGATGAATTACAAGCTGATTTAGATAAATGGTTAGCGGAATATAATAACCAACGCACTCATCAAGGAAAAATGTGTTGCGGTCGAATTCCTATGGCAACTTTACACGATGGAAAACAACTTTGGAGAGAGAAAGATTTAAATCAAATTTAACCTGACAGGTACTGTATAAATAACCGGTAACTGTCAGATCAAGTTTGAGCTAATATATATTAAAATTACTCTATATTGGCATCAATCAGGTATCCAACAAATGGACTATGCCGATTAGTAACTGGGCGTTAACCATTGCTCAATTGTCCATCTATTTTAAAGGGCGCCTAGATGGTATAATCAAAATATAAAATCCCCTGACACAGAATTATGAACACCTTCCCTGGATGCGCTGTTTCAATCTCACCACAGGCTTCATCATCTTGCGCTTTCTTTTCTAGAGCACTGATTTGTGATTCTGACAGGATAATTCCTTCTGTTGCGATTTTATCTTCAAACGCTTTTAGGCGTTTTGTAAAATTTTCGAGATTATGGCGCAGCCAAATAGAGCGAACGCCACTCCCCGAAACAAAAATGCCTTTTTTTCTTAGTTCATTACTACTGCGGTGTTGACCGTGTGCAGGGTATTCAATCGCATACTCAACTACAGCGCTTTCAATCTGTTCATCTACTCTATTTTTTACGTTAGGCACCCGTCGATTTTGATTAATTAAAGCGTCTATCTGTAGTGGTCAACTAAAATTGGCCACTACAGTTTGAGTCAATTAAGGGAAAGTGCACGGGTCTATCGGTTGCCGATTCTACTCCGATAGCTGTGTGTGATAACTTACGGATTCACCGGCATAAAGTCTTCGATGGGATAGCTGAACGAGGAAAAACCTCAACAGGTTGGTTTTTTGGTTTCAAACTTCATTTAATTATCAATCATTTGGGGGAAATACTCAGTTTTCGACTTACACCAGGAAACACAGATGATCGGAAACCATTACCTGAGCTGATAAAAGATCTTTCTGGTTGTTTGTATGCGGATAAAGGGTATTTAACCTGAGTTCGGGATAAGGATCCTAATTTTCTATCACATACACGAGTTTCGCACCAATAAAAAACGCTCTATTTTTAAGTTTAATTCAGCATAATATATAAATAGACAAAATCTTATAAATTTAAAGCAACTTATTGTAATTTAAACAAATTTATACGTTTTAGTAACTTGCAAATTAACCATTGCTTTTAAGCCATTTCTGGAATTTTATATGCCTGTGTGAAACTCGTGACATATTCAATAGTTAATTTAAATAATTACATAAAACAGTACTAATTTTGGTTTTTTTCATGATTTTAGTAGAGAAAAATAGCTTCTTTTCTAACCTGCTATCACTAAGAATTTTCCTGATTTTTTATCTTATTGATTTTAAAATATTTTTTTATAAATCGGCTATTTTTATTTTCTCGCAACTATCGCTTATCCCGAACTCAGGTTAAACTAGGGGAAATCCCTTATTTATTACGGTTAGAAGAACGGGATTTATCTGAGTATATGGATAAAAAGCTTATAAAAAACATAATGAGAGGCTGCTAATACTAAAAGAAAAGGGTGCATCCAATGTCACCCTTAATCATTAAGTACTACTGATGCAGTAAACGGGTATAAACAATTTTAAATTTATCATTCTGACAATGACCAACAACCTCATCTTTTGTGACATCTATCTGTTCAGTTGGTACAATTTCTAGTTTAAATGCATCCAAGGAAACGCCATTTTTAACTATTTTTTCTGAAATATTTTTCTTAACATCGTCACAAGATGACGCTAATGCCATCGTTGGTACTGCAAAACATAGCAATAAGCTTAATAAAAATATCTTTTTCATGTCCATTCCCTTAATGTTTAACGCGTATTTAAGGACGTATAGGTTGCCCTGTATTACTGTCCAAACAACGCTTAGTCTTAGATACCCAATAAGCATTTAATTTACCGCTTTTATAGCAAGCTTCACTTTCATCAATTGCTTTATCAAACTCCCTTTCTGTCCTCTGATTGACTTTTTTGCGTAACGACTTTGTTTCATTCCATTGTTCACTCTGTTCACGCGCTTGTTCTTTTATTAAGGCACTATTACCATCGTGAACAAATAATTCTACCGCAGAAACAGCTCCACTACACAAATAACAAGCCAATAAGGCTAATATCGATATACTTTTAGACATAATTTACCACCTTCTTTCTTGTTAGTACAAAAATATTTACCCAGGTTAAAGAGATCTTATTATAACAAAATATATTTAAAAATTATCAATTATCATTATAAAATGCTTTATCTACGCTTAAACCAGCAAAAGATTGGCAAACAGGCATCATTTCTAAAATATTAACATTAACATGCGTAGGTAAAGTTGAAACCCATAACAGCCTCAGCGATATCCTCTGCTGTTAAGGCCTCGGCGCCTTTATAAGTTCAGATACTTTTTTTACATTACCTTTAAACCGTATATTAAGAGAATTCTGTTCCAGATACCAAACCTAGCTCAATATCCGTTACCCTTATTTTTTTACCTTGTAAATCAGCTCGCAAATTTAAAGAAAATTGTTTCACAAATGCTTTAGTGGCACCATAAACATATGGCCAGTTAGCCGCAATAGAACCATGACCATGGTTGGCTGCCACCATTCCTGGTAATATTGCGCGGGTCATATGAACTAATCCTTTCACATTGGTATCAATCATAATATCCCAGTCATCTGTATCAGCCATTTCAGCAACATCTAAACCTAAAGCCAGCCCTGCATTATTTACCAACACATCAATTTTTTTGAAATTTAAGTTGTTCACTACATCATTAATAGCTTACTTATCCCTTATATCTAGCAGGATAGGGTGAAAATTTTTTCCTAGCTGTTGATGCAATTTTTTTAACCGTGTTTCCCGTCGAGCTGTACCAATTACAATGTAGCCATTAGCAATGAATTTTTTCGTTATCACTTCGCCGAAACCCGCAGTAACACCAGTGATAAAAATTATCATTATTAACCTTCTTTTGTTATCTTGATTCTAATTAGACGTAAGTAAAAAACCCCACATAAAAAGAGTCAAGAGATATCTTTTAAACATGCGAACTACTCAATGAAAGTTATATTCCGTCAAAAAAGAAAAACATTTAGAACATTAAATTAACAAATAGATAGAATAAACTTACACATACCTTATACTAGCTGAGTAAAAAACGCAGATAGCCACTAAATCAGTCATTCTAAAATGCTTTCAAGGAAAAATTTTATAATAGGATTTTTTTATGAAAAAAACTATCAAATTACTGCTCAAGATATTTTTTGCTTTACTCTTATCGATATTAATTTATTTTGCCTATTTAAAAATAAATAGTGATAAGTTATGGCAAACTATTAATCAACAATGTATTCCTGAATTTAAAAATGGCAGCTTACAATGGCCATGTATCAAAGTTGACCAACAACACCGATATGTTATTTATAAGGATATAAAGGGGCCATTACATGATTTATTATTACCATTAGACAAAATCTCTGGCATTGAAAGTCCTATTTTGCAACAAAAAAACACAGAAAATTATTTCATGTTAGCATGGCAAAATCGGCAGCTATTTATTAAATCAGCCAATAAACCCATCAACGAGCAATTTATTTCTCTCGCTATAAACTCAAAATATGGTCGCTCACAAGAACAATTACATATTCATTTAGCCTGTTTAAAAGCTGAAGTGTATCAAATAATAAAAGAAAATGAACACACCATAACCACGAGCTGGCAGCCTTTAAAACAAAGAATTAATAGTCATCAATACATAGCTATTAAAATTCCCGCGACAGACATAAATAAAATATCACCATTTAATTATCTAGAAAAATATGCCACAGAGCAGGGTGATAATATTGCCTATTATGGCTTAGTGATGATACCAAGCACGCAAAAAAATGAATTTATTTTGTTGGCGAGCCGATTAAAATTGCTCGATTTCAACCTTGGTTCAGCGGGTAAAATTCAAGATTATCAATGTAAATTAAGCGATAGTTAAAGCTATTTTATTCTTAAACATTAACAAAAAAGTGGCTAAAGTAATATATAATTAGTCGCTTTTAATATGCTATTAATATAAATTATCATTTAAAATAGTTATCGAATCCAATACATCACTACAACAAAATAACGCTTATATTGTTATCAAAGTAAAGTAGTAACGGTTCATGTTTTATAGTATAAAAAAATTAACTTGAACAATAAAAATAATAATTTATAAATTTTGCAACTCAGAATAAAAGTATAAAAATTATAACATAAGTCAATATTTTTGACCGAAGATGCATTGCAATATACTGAAACTAACTAATATAATGAATAATGATTAATTTTGTTGCAATTTAGCTATTTTATAATAGACAAAAAAATGTTATTTATTTTCTCAACAATAACAATCCGAGAGCATAAAAAGTGATTTAATTTAAAAATCAATCTACGTAATATTTTAATCAACCATTAATTAACAAAAAAACAAATATTTTAACACCAACATCCACTTTAAATTAAGTGAAACGATTAATAGCATAAAATTATTATGGAGATGACAAAAAATTTTTTTACTTTACGCATCATAAACTCTGCATTTAATGCTGTGCTAATTAATTAAAATCCGGTGGAGGACTATGTGCGATTAATCAATGTAGCAATTATTGCATGGTGCTTTTCTATCATCATGTATTCCACTGGATTCTTTTGGGTTTGCTTTAGCAGTGGATTAGTCTCTAGCCTGCTAATTATCTATTATTTTAGGAGAAATATTTTGTTTAAGAAACGGGAAATTGAAAGTACAGAAAACAAAAGTGACAAGAAAACTATTATATGCTCTGAAACTTGTTTCACCGGCGATATTGTCTCAGATGCAGATATACTTATTGATGGTAAATATATCGGCAATATTTTATGTAAAGAAAACACGGTTATTGTGACAAAAGCTGGCATAGTAACAGGCAGTATATTAGCCAAAAAATCGATTATCGATGGAAAAATTGATGGTCGTGTTGAATCAAATTTAATTGAAATTCAAAAAAATGGCATGATCGAAGGTGAAATTTATAGTGAAAATCTGTCTATTGAGGATGGTGGGTTCTTTATTGGCATATCGAAAAAAATTACAGTAGATCTAAACAAAAAAATACCAGAACGAAATAACGTGCAAGAGCATAAGAAACATCAAAAAATTGATGCCACCAATGCGATTGCCCTAAAAGAAAAGAAAGAAAAAGTTTCTTAATCACTTATCGAGCAGGGATCACTAGAAACATTAAATATGTTTCCAGTTGTAAAATTTACATTAGGACGATATATAATGAATAGAGTAAATAACGCTAATTATCAATCAACAGCAAAAATAGATCACTGTATTTATAACGATTCAAAAGCAAGACCCTGTTGGTCTTGCTAGAAAATTTAATCGCGTTACCAACAAAGTAGAAGTTTCATCAAATAAACCATTGATGACACCTGAAGATAAAATATATCTTAACCGTATGTTTGATCGCTGTTTTTCTTATGCCGAAAAATATGCTCACTTAAAGAAATAAAATAACAAACAGTCCAACAAAATGGATAAGCCGTTATTTTAACAACTGTTATTTATTGGTTGGACTGTTGTTAGTTGGCTATTTCCAGAAAAAATTTAAGTATACTTGAGTATATAACTAACGCCTGATTGACATATTGCTAGATTGATTGCATAACAAAGATTCGCATAATATCCACCGCCGTTATGTTGAATAGCCGTCTGCGAAAATTGTAGTGGTCAACTAAAATTGGCCACCCTACCTGACTGTTCACGGAACAGTCGCTCTGATTCGTTTGGCGTTAATCCACCGTTATACCAGTGAGGTCTTATATCGCTATAGTAGTGGGTTATAGCTAGGCGACTTAATTTTGATTACAAGGTGTGTTATGAGTTATACAATTGATTTTCGACGTAAAGTAATATCTGTAAGGAAAGCCGAAGGTTTAACAATTCGAGAAACTGCGAAACAATTCCGTATTGGAAAAGCGTCTTTAGTACGTTGGCTTAAACGACCAGAGCCAAAAAATTCAACGCCACGTAAGAGGAAGCTCGATAAAAATGCTTTATCAAAAGATGTGGAACAGTATCCAGATGCTTACCAAAAGGAACGGGCAGAGCGATTCGGTGTTTGTAAAAAGACTATTTGGCAATCCCTTAAAAAGCTGGGATTAACCTATAAAAAAAACTCTATTCCATCCAAAAACCAACGAAAGCGACAGGCTGGCACATCAGCAAAAAAGACAACAGTATGAAAAAAAAGATAAATCTGTTGTTTTTATTGATGAAAGTGGTTTTTCACATGACACTCCACGAACTCACGGCTATTCCCCAAAAGGTCACCGTTGTTTTGGCCTGAAAAACTGGGGTGCTAAGGGAAGAACAAATGTTATTGGCGCTTTATTGGGAACAACCCTTTTTGCTATCGGATTATTTGATTGCAATATTAACCGTGATGTTTTTTATGTTTGGATCACAAAAATATTGCTCCCAGAACTTCCTGAAAATTCTGTTATTTTTATGGACAACGCTAGCTTTCACAAAGGTAAGAATATTGAACAGGCAATTATAAACGCAGGACACCAGATAGAATATTTGCCTGTGTATTCACCAGATTTAAATCCTATAGAACATAAATGGTCTCAAGCTAAACGTAAAAAGATGGAAACAGGATGCACTATCGATGACCTGTTTTTAATACATATGCTGTAATCAAAATTAAGTCGCCTAGCTATATGTAGCGAATAATGGCTGACTGAGCAGTACTAAAGCTTTGGTAGCCAGTCGTTGGCACCCATTCGGTCTTCAGACTACGGAAGAATCGTTCCATCGGACTATTATCCCAACAATTCCCTCTGCGACTGATACTTTGGGTCATCTGATAACGCCACAATGCCTGCCTATACTGACGACTGGTATAATGACTTCCCTGATCACTATAAAATAGTTGCTGAATAGAGGCTTGTATTTTTTGTCACGCTATAGACAATAAAAAGAGGTTTAACTTAGAAAATAACGGTTTGAAATGATCAACAAAGAGCGGTTGTTACGAGATAATCGTTTATGTAAAGCAATCATTGGATTATCAGTCGAAGAATTGAAAAATTTAGCCGCTGAATTTTCAGCTTGTTATTTGATTTATCGGAAAAAGAATCGAAAAGATCACGAGCGGCAGATGGGTGCAGGGCAGAAAGGATTTATCCCAACCCCATTAGATAAACTGCTTTTTATTTTATTGTATTTAAAATGTTATCCGACCTATGATTTGCAAGGACTTCTTTTTGGTTTAGATAGAACACGGGTATGTCGCTGGGTAAAAATATTATTGCCGGTTTTAGAGATGACCTTGG
Source organism: Candidatus Arsenophonus triatominarum (assembly GCF_001640365.1). Taxonomy (GTDB): domain Bacteria; phylum Pseudomonadota; class Gammaproteobacteria; order Enterobacterales; family Enterobacteriaceae; genus Arsenophonus; species Arsenophonus triatominarum. Next base: position 192,869 of record NZ_LWMI01000010.1, read on the forward strand.
GGCGAGAATGTGTTTTGCCCGCTCGTCAAATTCGCTCTGCTGAGGAATTTTTTCGCGCCTTTCCTGGAGTTAAAGACGTCTTTATTGATGGGACAGAGCGACCTGTCCAAAAGCCTAAGAATCTGCGTCGGCGAAAAAAAATGTATTCGGGAAAGAAAAGACGACAGACCACTCGAAAAGGGCTTATTATGACTGACGAAACGAGGAAAATTGGATTTATCCCCATGATCAAAAATGGGCGCCGTCACGATAAACGCTTACTCGATAAAGTCGATATAATTCGCCATATTCCCCCTGAGGTAACCATCTGGGCCGATACCGGTTTTCAAGGTATAGATAAACAGCATCCTAATACACAAATCCCAAAAAAAGGAACTCGAAAAAGACCTTTATCGCCTGAACAAAAACAAGAAAATAAAATAATCTCGGGCATCCGTATTACGGTTGAACACGCCATCGCGGGTATCAAGCGCCTCGGTTGTATGACCCAAATTTTACGGAATCGTAGACCCTTTATTGATGATATCTTTTTACTCCTTAGTGCCGGTCTTTGGAATTTCCATCTCAGAACAGCCTAAAATTTACTTCAATCACCAATACCCTTATTTCACTATTAAGCAACACGCTTTATGGAACATCACCTGTTTGGGATGCCCACGTAGTTCCCAAGCCATTTGTAGTGCTTTGGCGGTTAATTCTGAGTCTGGTGCAAATGACATTGCCCAGCCCACCGGTTTTCGGGCAAACAAATCCAATACCACAGCCAGATAGGCCCATCGTGAGCCTATCCAAATATAGGTTACATCGCCGCACCAAACCTGGTCAGGCTTTGTAACAGCGAACTGCCTATTGAGCAGATTTGGAATATCAATACGTTCATTTCCACCGCGGTTGTATTTATGTTTTCGCTCTTGGCAACTGACGATGATTAATTCTTTCATCAACTTACCCGCTAACCACCGCCCAAGTTTCACGTTGTGTGTATGGTAACCATCGTGGCGATAGTCCTTGCGCCAGCAGAGCCGCCACTAACGTTCCACGCTTCGCTGACTAGGCTAAGTTTTATTGTCCGCTCAATATCTGGCTCCTTAGGCCGACACCAATAGCGATAACTGCTTCGGTGAACATTAAAAATACGACACAAAGTTTCCACCGGATAAAGCACTCTTAGCTTTTCAACTACCGAAAATTTTTCAGTGAGTCGGACATTAAGAGCGCAGTAGCCTTTTTTAAGATGTCATTCTCCATTTCCAGCCGGTGGATTTTTTTCTTCATTTCTCTGAACTCAATTTGTTCAGGTGTTAATGGCAGACCAGGCGATGTTTTCCCTTGACGTTCTAAACGAAGGGCTCTTACCCACCGGCTAATCGCTGAAAGACTGACGTTCATGCCTTTCGCGGCTTCCTGGTAGGTGTAATTTTGGTCAAGGACTAATTTGGCGGTTTCACATTTAAATTCAGCATCGGCACCTATAAAAATTATGAGGTAAGCATATCACCTCAACTTAGGTGGCCAAATTTAGTATGCCACTACACATCATGTTTTATCTTGTAATGAATGGCATCGAGCCAGACAAAAGGATAGAGCGCCTCCAGAGGGTGTTGTTTGCCAGGCTTTTAATTCAGGGAGTAATTTGTCAGTAATATGCGTAATAGCTCCATCTGATATTTCCAGTCCATATAATTCTGCAACATGTTTTTGAATATCACGATAACTCATGCCTAATGCAAATAACGATAGGATTTTGTTATCAATATCCTCTGATAATTTTTCTGATTTTTCTTAATGAGCTGAGGCTCAAAAGCACCTGACCTGTCTCTGGGCGTTTTCAGTTCAAATTGACCTGATGTCGATTTAACCGTTTTTCGAGTATAGCCATTTTTACGCGTATCGATTGACCTTGTCGATAGGTAGTGTTCTATTTCTGCCTGCAGGGCAGCTTCGGTCAGCTGTTTTATGAGTGGTGTGAGTATTCCATCTGTACCGAGTAAATTTTTACCTGATTGTAATTGCTTCAACGCTTCATCAAAATTAAATGATTGATTTCTCATATGTCATACCTCTTTTTTTGAGTTTAAGATATGACACAGATTTTTGAACACTACCTAAACTCAACAAACCAACGGGCATCCATGATAGATTTGACGTATTGACGGGTGGGATTGTCTTTGTTTGTTACTATATAATCAATACGGCCGTTTTTGGCTGTAAATTTGAAAACAGTCACCCAACCGTAGCCTCGTAAGTGTATTGGAGTTCCTTCTTCTGAGATGTCTAACTTGTTCAGTTGTTTGTTATGGTTGACAATCTTGTTTTTCCTCAGCGTGGTTACCCAGACCCAACCATGAGAGCGAATTGATTTCAGATTATCCAGGCTAGAATACCAGGCATCCATCACTACCGCTTCTGCTATGATCCCTCTTTTTTTAGCAAGAGCGAGCATTTCGGAAAAGTGCGTGTTTTTTGTTTTTCCATCAGAATCTTTATCATAAATGCGATAATCAATAGAAATTGATTCAACGGTTGTTAAATTATGCCAAAGTAAATTAACTAAACCTATTGCCAGCAATAACATCATGTTCATTACCTGAATATTGATAATGGACCATCTCTATTTTTTTACTACGTGTTTTGGCAATCAATGTATCATCGGCAATTAGTACGCAAGGGCTTTTTTTGTCTATAGAAGGTTGAACTAATCGCCATAAGTCTTTAGGTCGAAAACATCTACTTTTTAGCCATCCGCTTTTCCAATACGGAATTGTTTCGCAGTTTCTCGAATTGTTAAACCTTCGGCTTTCCTTACAGATATTACTTTACGTCGAAAATCAATTGTATAACTCATAACACACCTTGTAATCAAAATTAAGTCGCCTAGCTATATCAGAAGTAAGCCCATCGCCTTTATCTCATGACACTGTTAGCGTCTTTAGTACGTTGGCTTAAACGACCAGAGCCAAAAAATTCAACGCCACGTAAGAGGAAGCTCGATAAAAATGCTTTAGCAAAAGATGTGGAACAGTATCCAGATGCTTACCAAAAGGAACGGGCAGAGCGATTCGGTGTTTGTAAAAAGACTATTTGGCAATCCCTTAAAAAGCTGGGATTAACCTATAAAAAAAACTCTATTCCATCCAAAAACCAACGAAAGCGACAGGCTGGCACATCAGCAAAAAAGACAACAGTATGAAAAAAAAGATAAATCTGTTGTTTTTATTGATGAAAGTGGTTTTTCACATGACACTCCACGAACTCACGGCTATTCCCCAAAAGGTCACCGTTGTTTTGGCCTGAAAAACTGGGGTGCTAAGGGAAGAACAAATGTTATTGGCGCTTTATTGGGAACAACCCTTTTTGCTATCGGATTATTTGATTGCAATATTAATCGTGATGTTTTTTATGTTTGGATCACAAAAATATTGTTCCCAGAACTTCCTGAAAATTCTGTTATTTTTATGGACAACGCTAGCTTTCACAAAGGTAAGAATATTGAACAGGCAATTATAAACGCAGGACACCAGATAGAATATTTGCCTGTGTATTCACCAGATTTAAATCCTATAGAACATAAATGGTCTCAAGCTAAACGTAAAAAGATGGAAACAGGATGCACTATCGATGACCTGTTTTTAATACATATGCTGTAATCAAAATTAAGTCGCCTAGCTATAACGCCAAACCAGAGTATCTTACACTGCTTACTTGTAAGAATGTTTTGTAGATATCTTTAATGCATGGATAAACTGACAAAATACAAACATCCTAATTTTTTCTTGTTTTGAACTTTATCCTTCTTTTTTGGAGCTTGCGAAACTCGTGGTTACCTAAAATCGATACCGTGACGGATGAGGTTGTCGTTTCTGCCTATGTATTTGAAGTCCAAACTGCCGAGCGTAATGGGTTAGGTTTGGCATTGGCTGCCAAATTAGTTTCCGGTAAATTTAATATTGGTATGGGTAAAGAAACCGGATTTGATAATTTTGTTCGCTTTAATTTAGGTTCATTAGATGCGCTGTATGAATTATTTCGTACTGACAGCAGTTTTCATGTGGTGAGTTCACCTAGATTAAGAGTGAAGAATGGGGCACAAGCATCATTTTCTGTTGGTTCTGATGTGCCTGTATTAGGTAAGGTTAGTTATTCTGATAATAAGCCTGTGCAGTCGATAGAATACCGTTCTAGTGGTGTTATCTTAAAATGTACGTCCGCAAATTCGGCAACAGGGCGTTGATTTAACCATTGACCAGCAATTATCAAATTTTGCCAAAACTGAAACGGGTTTTAATAACAGCCCAACGTTGATTAAACGTCAGGTCAATACGCAAGTGAGCGTTGCTGATGGCGATATTATTTTATTGGGCGGTTTGGCTGAAAATAAAGTAACAGAAGCCGATACCGGATTTTCGTTTTTGCCAAAAGGCTGGGTTTACCAGTGCTTCGACAGAAAATAATAAAACCGATATTTTAGTGATTTTGCAGGTGAAGAAGGTTCAACGATGAAGGCGGGCACGTACCACAGCGTTAGCGAGGAATGCTGCCTGTCTGAAGAGACGAAGCAACGTAGCTGGTAAGAGAGAATAAAACGTCGGTTTTGTTGTATTACATGTTACATGTAGTAGTGTTCAAAAATCTGTGTCATATCTTAAACTCAAAAAAAAGAGGTATGACATATGAGAAATCAATCATTTAATTTTGATGAAGCGTTGAAGCAATTACAATCAGATAAAAATTTACTCGGTACGGATGGAATACTCACACCACTCATAAAACAGCTGACCGAAGCTGCCCTGCAGGCAGAAATAGAACACTACCTATCGACAACGTCAATCGATACGCGTAAAAATGGCTATACTCGAAAAACGGTTAAATCGACATCAGGTCAATTTGAACTGAAAACGCCCAGAGACAGGTCAGGTGCTTTTGAGCCTCAGCTCATTAAGAAAAATCAGACAAAATTATCAGAGGATATTGATAACAAAATCCTATCGTTATTTGCATTAGGCATGAGTTATCGTGATATTCAAAAACATGTTGCAGAATTATATGGACTGGAAATATCAGATGGAGCTATTACGCATATTACTGACAAATTACTCCCTGAATTAAAAGCCTTGGCAACAACGCCCTCTGGAGGCGCTCTATCCTTTTGTCTGGCTCGATGCCATTCATTACAAGATAAAACATGATGGTCACTATATCAATAAGGCAATCTACACAGTACTTGGACTAACCACCGATGGGCATAAGGAATGGTTAGGACTCTATATGTCTGAAACAGAAGGAGCACATCATTGGCTGAGCGTTCTGACTTACATAACCGTGGTATACAAGATATTTTAATCGCTTGTGTTGACGGATTAAAAGGGTTTCCAGAAGCGATAGCCAGTATTTTCCCGCAGACAGAAGTTCAGCTCAGCAGCCGCTTTAGTATCTGCACGATAAACCGGCTTAAAATCAGCCATAAAGGCTTTTTGGTCTTTACTGGCAATATAACGTAAGCTATTGCGAATTTGATGAACTACGCATAGCTGACCCTTGATGAACTGGAAACGAAATGGGGTGAAAAATACCCGATAGTGCGAATCCTGGCGAAGTAAATGGGAGTTGCTCAATGCTTATTTTCGATACCCTAAAGCCATTAGAAAACCCATTTATACGACCAATGCAGTAGAGGCGGTTCATCGGCAGTTTAGGACATTAACTAAAACCAAAGGGGCTTTTCCTAATGAAAACAGCTTATTAAAATTACTCTATATTGGCATCAATCAGGTATTCAACAAATGGACTATGCCGATTAGTAACTGGGCGTTAACCATTGCTCAATTGTCCATCTATTTTAAAGGGCGCCTAGATGGTATAATCAAAATATAAAATCCCCTGACACAGAATTATGAACATCCTCGATTGTTAGAGTATTTTAACGAAATATGCGCATTCAACTATTTGAATAGCAAGACTTTCACTTTATTTCTTATCCCGAACTCAGGTTAAGTATAATACCTGATATTGAATATCAATAAGTATAATTATAAGATATAAATTGACTTAAATTAATAGGGACATTATTTCATGAATAATATAAATGTTTTTTCATCTATTTCTTCATCGGAGCGACAAGATCTCAATATTGTTAATAATGCTCCTGTTATTAAATCACAGTTACCGCAATCCCCTACGCCAAATGAAATGTTATTAAGTATGGTAGGTGAGGGAAAAACAGCGAAAATCAGCTATCAACAGGCAAACGAGGCTTTAGGAAGGGTGTTAACTGTTTTCCAAAACACAGAGAATCTGACATTAAAAAATATCGAGAAAGCATCAATTAACGATTTGTTTTTACTCTCATCAACCCTTAGTTTAAAGATATTCGGTGATACAGCAAATTCAGTAGCTAAGGCCAGTAAATTGATGACGGATACTCAAGCGTTTTTACGTGATCAAAACGTTAAGGCATTTCAAGAACAATTGGCAAAAAAAATTGAGCAATCCGAAAAAAATAAATGGTTAGTTCTTTTCGATTGGGTAGTTGGTGTGGCTGAAATAGCTTATGGCACGCTGTTGACTTGTCTTGGACAACCTGCGGGGCCAGTTTATATAGCCGCTGGTGTGGCGGGTATAGTCAAAGCTATTGCTAAAACAGCAATATATTTTGGCATAGGTGATAAAGAAATATGGCAAAAAGTGGCTGATACAGCATTTTACGTGCAAACAGTACTTGAAATTGGTGCAGTTATTTTAGATGTTTGTAAAGCCGGAGCATTAGTAACGTTAGGTAGAGGGATCATGAAAGGAACACAAGTTATTTTAAAAGAGATGATACCCCAATTAACTCAAGCAGTTTTAAAGAACTCAATAGCCGAAGGTTTCAAAATTATAAAGGTCTTCGCTGAGAAATTTTATGAGATGTTTGTTCGTGAAATAATTCCTTATATTAATCTTAAGTCAACGAAAAACGCTATACAAAAAGGTGCTGCCGTTTTAACTGGCGTGGCTAATGGTGGTCTAACCATTGCTAAAGGAAGTATTAATTTAGAAAAAGCTGGACTTCAAAAAGAGATTGAAGAGTTAATGCTTAAACAGAATTTCTTTGAATTTTGTTTTGACTGGTATGATAAAATGAAAGAACAGCAACAAAAAACGCTTAAAAATCTTGTAGATAAGCAAGCCGATAGTTTGGAAGCTGCGAGTAAAAACATCAGTGAGACAGGTATGCTACAGGCACGTATTGCTAGCTCAATTGTTTAGTAATTTAGTTTTCTTAGTAGAGTAGCCAATATTTTTTTGATGTCCGTCAGGACATGTAAGGCGGCAGATTGAAATCGCAAAGATAACCGAATGGAAAACCGCCGAAGCCAGAGCATCGGTGGTTAGTCCAAGTACTGTGTAGATTGCCTTATTGATATAGTGACCATCATGTTTTATCTTGTAATGAATGGCATCGAGCCAGACAAAAGGATAGAGCGCCTCCAGAGGGTGTTGTTGCCAGGCTTTTAATTCAGGGAGTAATTTATCAGTAATATGCGTAATAGCTCCATCTGATATTTCCAGTCCATATAATTCTGCAACATGTTTTTGAATATCACGATAACTCATGCCTAATGCAAATAACGATAGGATTTTGTTATCAATATCCTCTGATAATTTTGTCTGATTTTTCTTAATGAGCTGAGGCTCAAAAGCACCTGACCTGTCTCTGGGCGTTTTCAGTTCAAATTGACCTGATGTCGATTTAACCGTTTTTCGAGTATAGCCATTTTTACGCGTATCGATTGACCTTGTCGATAGGTAGTGTTCTATTTCTGCCTGCAGGGCAGCTTCGGTCAGCTGTTTTATGAGTGGTGTGAGTATTCCATCCGTACCGAGTAAATTTTTACCTGATTGTAATTGCTCCAACGCTTCATCAAAATTAAATGATTGATTTCTCATATGTCATGCCTCTTTTTTTTGAGTTTAAGATATGACACAGATTTTTGAACACTACCGTATATAATTATCTATTTCTTCTAATAAATTTAATCCTTAATATTTATTATCTGCCATTTCATCTTTTTTATTCTGTTGTAATGTTATATTCACGGATTTACTATCGTTAATTAGTTTAAGAATGGTGGATATATGTGTCCAATTTGGAGCTCTTGGGTCATCATAAAGTTTATTTTTATCATCGATAACGTCAAACATATAACTTTCGTGAATATCTGTGTTTAATAAAATTTTTTGTAATTCTTCATCGCTTTCAAGGAAAAAATGAACTATAGGCATAATATCGTCCATCCCAAAGTTATCTGTTTCTATTTTATTTTCTATGTATTCTTTAAAAGAACATGATGTTTTTTCTAATTTTTTTTTTAATTCAATGTTATCTGGAACATTTAAATAGTTAGAGCTATTTTCTATTGTATAACGAATAGCTACTTCTTTGAGATTATTTAATATATTGATATTAAAATATTTTAATTCACTTATGATTTTGTAATTATTATCTACTATTTTTTTATAGCTATCATGTTCTTTAATTTCTGAGAATTTTTTTTTGAATTTTTCAAAATACTCTCTTTTACTAAGGTTAGCCAGTTCGATACGTGAATCAATAATTTCATCACCGTTTCTGTCTAATTTACTAATATATATATTATATTCACATTGATATATCTTATTTTTTCTACAAGGAGAAAAATACATGTCCCTCTGATAATCTTTTTTTATATCACCAAAAGAAAGGGGCATAGCTTTAAATACAGAAAAGGCCATATTAAATAATTCTTTTTTTTCTTCTGCTCTTGCTTCGAACAAAGACCTCTTCAATCCAAAGGTTATTATTTGATAGAAAAAGTTTTTTATATAGAGTAACGTATTATTCTTATCATTTTCTTTTAAATTAATAATGTTATTATTAATGAATATGTTGGTCGCATTATGTATTTTGATAGACATAGGCAGGTTCCTTTTATTTTAAGTATATTCAGTAGGTAGGTTGATAACTTAAGATTTAAGTATAATTTTTTATGCTACACCTTTCATCACAATTCCTCAAAAATAAATGATCCAGATTTGAAACCCTGAATTTATTATTAAAGTTCGCACAATCACTATTATGTTAAATGTAAGTCGATTTTAAGTAATCACGAGTTTCACATCAATAAAAAAACGCTTTATTTTTAAGTTTAATTCAGCATAATATATAAATAGACAAAATCTTATAAATTAAAAGCAACTTATTTGTAATTTAAACAAATTTATACGTTTTAGTAACTTGCAAATTAACCATCGCTTTTAAGCCATTTCTGGAATTTTATATGCCTGTGCGAAACTCGTGAAATGTGATCCTTCAGTTGCTCATTATGATTTTAAATCATGGGATGATCTTTTTACAAGAGAGTTCCGGCAAGGCGTTCGCCCTATTCTCAAGCGCTTAGCATGGGATTCGGATCCTGAGGCTCCTAAAATCGCAGGGATATATTAATGAATTTGCTACTAGAGCGCTGATATTTATTGAAGCTGATGAACCAACAATTAGTCTTATGTGTTTTATGGCGGTAGGTATGGCTGAAGTATCAACCTGCGAAATTACAGTTTATGAAGGACAACATATAACAAAAAGTCAAAAAATTGGCTTGTTCCATTTTGGTGGTTCTACTTCAGAGTTTCGCACAAACCTAATTTGGGTATACAATAACCCCCCTCTGCTGAGCTGCTCAGCAATAGCATTTTTGATTACATGCCAATTTTGTTGATAAAGAGTTATTTTTTCAGATATACGGCGTTTATGTTGTTCAAACCACGCAGAAATTGCGAGAAAAATATGATTTCTTTGCGCCCGACTCGTGCGAGCCTGACAGCGTTCAATACCACAATTTTGTTTAACTTTTCGATGATAAACTTCAACAGACCAACGGGCATCTATGATAGATTTGACGTATTCACGGGTGGGATTTTCTTTGTTTGTTACTAAGTAATCAATACGGCCGTTTTTGGCTATAAATTTGAAAACTGTCACCCAACCATAACCTCGTAAGTGTATTAAGGTTCCTTCTTCTGAGATGTCTAACTTGTTCAGTTGTTTGTTATGGTTAACAATCCTGTTTTTCCTCAGTGTAGTGGTCAACTAAAATTGGCCACCCTACCTGATTGTTCACGGAACAGTCGCTCTGATTCGTTTGGCGTTAATCCACTTAAGAAAATCTTCGGTAATTTAGCCGAATTACAAGCTGATTTAGACAAATGGTTAGACGAATAACAATAACTAACGCACTCATCAAGGAAAAATGTGTTGCGGTCGAACGCCTATGGCAACTTTATACGAGGGAAAACAACTTTGGCGAGAAAAAGATTTAAATCAAATTTAACCTGACAGATACTGTATAAATAACCGGTAACTGTCAGATTAAGTATGAGCTACTACATCTCTAATGATGCCATATTAAAAATACAACGCCCAGTAAAAGTTCAGCCGATTGACAGAGTTTGGTACGCGAATGAAAAACAACAAGTACAATACGCTTGCCCTCTTCCACTTTTATCCTTTAGTAGTGATACAAACCATTTGACAAAATTAGGTACGCTTTCTGACTATGAAATTAATAATATAAAAATAAAACATAAGCCAAAAATTAAAATTAATTATTGCTCGATTACATCTTTATCAAGAAATTTAAGTAAAAAAAAGAGGGTGTTCATAATTCTGTGTCAGGGGATTTTATATTTTGATTATACCATCTGGCGCCCTTTAAAATAGATGGACAATTGAGCAATGGTTGACGCCCAGTTACTAATCGGCATAGTCCATTTGTTGGATACCTGATTGATGCCAATATAGAGTAATTTTAATAAGCTGTTTTCATTAGGAAAAGCCCCTTTGGTTTTAGTTAATGTCCTAAACTGCCGATGAACCGCCTCTACTGCATTGGTCGTATAAATGGGTTTTCTAATGGCTTTAGGGTATCGAAAATAAGCACTGAGCAACTCCCATTTACTTCGCCAGGATTCTAGCACTATCGGGTATTTTTCACCTCATTTCGTTTCCAGTTCATCAAGGGCAAGCTCAGCAGCCGCTTTAGTATCTGCACGATAAACCGGCTTTAAATCAGCCATAAAGGCTTTTTGGTCTTTACCGGCAATATAAAGCTATTGCGAATTTGATGAACTATAGCTAGGCGACTTAATTTTGATTACAAGGTGTGTTATGAGTTATACAATTGATTTTCGACGTAAAGTAATATCTGTAAGGAAAGCCGAAGGTTTAACAATTCGAGAAACTGCGAAACAATTCCGTATTGGAAAAGCGTCTTTAGTACGTTGGCTTAAACGACCAGAGCCAAAAAATTCAACGCCACGTAAGAGGAAGCTCGATAAAAATGCTTTAGCAAAAGATGTGGAACAGTATCCAGATGCTTACCAAAAGGAACGGGCAGAGCGATTCGGTGTTTGTAAAAAGACTATTTGGCAATCCCTTAAAAAGCTGGGATTAACCTATAAAAAAAACTCTATTCCATCCAAAAACCAACGAAAGCGACAGGCTGGCACATCAGCAAAAAAGACAACAGTATGAAAAAAAAGATAAATCTGTTGTTTTTATTGATGAAAGTGGTTTTTCACATGACACTCCACGAACTCACGGCTATTCCCCAAAAGGTCACCGTTGTTTTGGCCTGAAAAACTGGGGTGCTAAGGGAAGAACAAATGTTATTGGCGCTTTATTGGGAACAACCCTTTTTGCTATCGGATTATTTGATTGCAATATTAATCGTGATGTTTTTTATGTTTGGATCACAAAAATATTGCTCCCAGAACTTCCTGAAAATTCTGTTATTTTTATGGACAACGCTAGCTTTCACAAAGGTAAGAATATTGAACAGGCAATTATAAACGCAGGACACCAGATAGAATATTTGCCTGTGTATTCACCAGATTTAAATCCTATAGAACATAAATGGTCTCAAGCTAAACGTAAAAAGATGGAAACAGGATGCACTATCGATGACCTGTTTTTAATACATATGCTGTAATCAAAATTAAGTCGCCTAGCTATACGCATAGCTGAACTTCTGTCTGCGGGAAAATACTGGCTATCGCTTCTGGAAACCCTTTTAATCCGTCAACACAAGCGATTAAAATATCTTGTATACCACGGTTATGTAAGTCAGTCAGAACGCTCAGCCAATGATGTGCTCCTTCTGTTTCAGACATATAGAATCCTAACCATTCCTTATGCCCATCGGTGGTTAGTCCAAGTACTGTGTAGATTAAAATAGTTGCTGAATAGAGACTTGCATTTTTTGTCACGCTATAGACAATAAAAAGAGGTTTAACTTAGAAAATAACGGTTTGAAATGATCAACAAAGAGCGGTTGTTACGAGATAATCGTTTATGTAAAGCAATCATTGGATTATCAGTCGAAGAATTGAAAAATTTAGCCGCTGAATTTTCAGCTTATTATTTGATTTATCGGAAAAAGAATCGAAAAGATCACGAGCGGCAGATGGGTGCAGGGCAGAAAGGATTTATCCCAACCCCATTAGATAAACTGCTTTTTATTTTATTGTATTTAAAATGTTATCCGACCTATGATTTGCAAGGACTTCTTTTTGGTTTAGATAGAACACGGGTATGTCGCTGGGTAAAAATATTATTGCCGGTTTTAGAGATGACCTTGGGGCGAGAATGTGTTTTGCCCGCTCGTCAAATTCGCTCTGCTGAGGAATTTTTTCGCGCCTTTCCTGGAGTTAAAGACGTCTTTATTGATGGGACAGAGCGACCTGTCCAAAAGCCTAAGAATCTGCGTCGGCGAAAAAAAATGTATTCGGGAAAGAAAAGACAGACCACTCGAAAAGGGCTTATTATGACTGACGAAACGAGGAAAATTGGATTTATCCCCATGATCAAAAATGGGCGCCGTCACGATAAACGCTTACTCGATAAAGTCGATATAATTCGCCATATTCCCCCTGAGGTAACCATCTGGGCCGATACCGGTTTTCAAGGTATAGATAAACAGCATCCTAATACACAAATCCCAAAAAAAGGAACTCGAAAAAGACCTTTATCGCCTGAACAAAAACAAGAAAATAAAATAATCTCGGGCATCCGTATTACGGTTGAACACGCCATCGCGGGTATCAAGCGCCTCGGTTGTATGACCCAAATTTTACGGAATCGTAGACCCTTTATTGATGATACCTTTTTACTCCTTAGTGCCGGTCTTTGGAATTTCCATCTCAGAACAGCCTAAAATTTACTTCAATCACCGAAATACCCTTATTTCACTATTAAGCAACACGCTTATTGCCTTATTGATATAGTGACCATCTGTTTTATCTTGTAATGAATGGCATCGAGCTAGACAAAAGGATAGAGCGCCTCCAGAGGGCGTTGTTGCCAGGCTTTTAATTCAGGGAGTAATTTGTCAGTAATATGCGTAATAGCTCCATCTGATATTTCCAGTCCATATAATTCTGCAACATGTTTTTGAATATCACGATAACTCATGCCTAATGCAAATAACGATAGGATTTTGTTATCAACATCCTCTGATAATTTTGTCTGATTTTTCTTAATGAGCTGAGGCTCAAAAGCACCTGACCTGTCTCTGGGCGTTTTCAGTTCAAATTGACCTGATGTCGATTTAACCGTTTTTCGAGTATAGCCATTTTTACGCGTATCGATTGACCTTGTCGATAGGTAGTGTTCTATTTCTGCCTGCAGGGCAGCTTCGGTCAGCTGTTTTATGAGTGGTGTGAGTATTCCATCCGTACCGAGTAAATTTTTACCTGATTGTAATTGCTTCAACGCTTCATCAAAATTAAATGATTGATTTCTCATATTGTCATACCTCTTTTTTTTGAGTTTAAGATATGACACAGATTTTTGAACACTACCTAAAAACGAGGTTATTAACTCGGTTTTCTTTTTTTATAAATATAAAAACTACTTTTTCATACTACCTACCATATTTTCAGGTCGCACCCAACTATCAAACTCTTCGGCTGTTAAATAAGCCAGTTTTAATGCGGCTTGCTTAAGCGTCAATCCTTCTTTATGTGCTTTTTTAGCAATTTCAGCGGCTTTGTCATAACCAATATGCGTATTTAGTGCAGTAACTAACATTAATGATTCATGTAATAATTTATCTATCCGCTGGCGATTAGGCTCAATACCTTTAGCGCAATGATCATTAAAACTATGCATACCATCCGCCAATAAACGAATTGATTGTAAAAAATTATCAATAATCATGGGGCGGAAAACATTGAGTTCAAAATTACCTGATGCTCCACCAATATTAATAGCGACATCATTCCCCATAACTTGAGCACAAAGCATAGTTAAAGCTTCACACTGAGTCGGATTAACTTTTCCTGGCATTATCGAACTACCAGGTTCATTTTCAGGGATCATAATTTCACCAATGCCACAACGCGGACCTGATGCTAACCACCTTACATCATTAGCGATTTTCATTAATGAAGCTGCTAAACCTTTTAAAGCACCATGGGCATGAACTAAAGCATCACAAGTAGCTAAAGATTCAAATTTATTAGGCGAAGTGACAAATGGTAGGCCGGATAATTTTGCAATTTTACTGGCGACTTTAATGGCATATTCAGGATGGGTATTTAAACCCGTACCTACCGCCGTTCCGCCTAATGCAAGTTCAGATAGATGAGGAATACTCTCTTCGATATGTCGGACATTATGAGCTAGCATTGCTCCCCACCCTGATATTTCTTGGCCTAATGTTAATGGTGTTGCATCTTGAAGATGCGTACGGCCAATTTTGACAATATCATTAAAGGCGTCAGATTTTTGCTTAAAAGTAGTTTGTAGTTCTTTTAATCTAGGTAACAGATGTTGATGTAAAGCAATAACAGCAGCTACATGCATTGCGGTTGGAAATACATCATTAGAACTCTGGCTTTTATTTACATCATCATTCGGGTGAATTAAGCGTTGCTGACCTCTTTTCCCACCTAAAATTTCACTCGCTCTGTTCGCCAATACTTCATTTATATTCATGTTAGTTTGCGTACCAGAGCCGGTCTGCCAGACTGCTAATGGAAATTCAGCCATATGCTTATTCGCTAAGACTTCATCAGCTGCGGCGATAATAGCATTAGCCTTATCCTTCGCTATCAACCCTAAATCGGTATTTACTTCAGCTGCTGCTTTTTTAGTTAATACCAATGCATGGATCAAGGCAACAGGCATTTTTTCCACTGAGATATGGAAATGTTGCAGTGAACGTTGCGTTTGAGCGCCCCATAGCCTATCTGCTGGGACTTTAATTTCACCCATTGAGTCTTTTTCAATGCGATATTCTGACATTATTATCTCCTTAGCATAAAATAATTGGATATGCATAATCCATCTTTGCAGATAAACTGATTGTACTTGAAATCATGCACTATTTTTAATTTAAAATGTGAGAGACAAGCGAGTTTATTGCATTACAGTTAAAAATAAATTTTTATCAACTAAGAGCAGTATTATATGTTTAAAATGATCAATAAAATTCAACACTATGATTGGGGAAGTAAAGATGCCCTAACTAAGCTTTACCATATCAAAAATCCTCAGCATTTACCGATGGCTGAATTATGGATGGGAGCACATCCTAAAGCCAGCTCTATTGTTGAAGATTTAAATACCGAGCAAAAAATATCGTTAGATAAACTAATCGCAACCGATCCAACCTATTACCTCGGTGAAAAAATTGCCCAAAAATTTCATCGATTATCTTTTTTATTCAAAGTGCTCTGTGCAGTTCAACCACTTTCAATCCAGGTACACCCAGATAAAATTGCTGCCGAAGTTGGGTTTAAGCGTGAAAACGCAGCTGGAATTG
Organism: Candidatus Arsenophonus triatominarum; assembly: GCF_001640365.1. Taxonomy (GTDB): domain Bacteria; phylum Pseudomonadota; class Gammaproteobacteria; order Enterobacterales; family Enterobacteriaceae; genus Arsenophonus; species Arsenophonus triatominarum. The sequence goes on from NZ_LWMI01000010.1 coordinate 208,711, forward strand.
CGCTTGATTGTCCTAATCGTAATTATAAAGACGATAATCATAAGCCTGAATTGATTTATGCTTTAACCCCTTTCAAAGCGCTTAATTCATTTCGCCCTTTAAAGGAGAGCGCTAATTTATTGCTGCCGATTGCAGAAGCTTCACCAATTATTCAACTATTTTTAAAGACCCCAACAGAAACTCAACTGGCACAACTTTTTAAACACTTGTTAAGCTTGACAACAAAAGAAAAGCAACCGCTACTTGCAGCCTTAAAATCTGTTCTACAGCAAGAAAAAGGGGAACCTTGGAGCACGATAGAAAAAATGTTGCCATTATACCCTGAGGATAATGGATTATTTGCACCATTGTTACTGAATATTATTGAATTACAACCAGGTGAAGCAATGTTTCTCTATGCCAGAACGCCGCATGCTTATATTGAAGGTGTTGGTTTAGAAGTAATGGCCAATTCTGACAATGTACTGCGCGCGGGATTAACTAACAAACATATTGATATTGCTGAACTACTGGCTAATTTAGATTTCATTGCCAAACCCTGCGACACATTATTGCTACAACCGAATATACATAATAATGAATTTTGTTATCCTATTCCGGTAAATGATTTTGCTTTTTCCTTATATCTAATTGATAATCAATTGACTACGATAGCAAACAATTCAGCCACGATTTTATTTTGTGTTGAAGGTAAGATATCTATCACCTCAGAAAATCAAACTGCCGAGATCCTATCTGGGGAATCCATATTTATTTCTGCATCCGAAAGACAAGTTATGCTTAATGGAAAAGGTAAACTGGCCAGAGTTTTTAATTATTAGCAAAAATTAAAATACATGCAAAGCTGTATATAATATATTTTATTAAATTTGATCACTTTTACCCGCTAAAATCCTTAAGGGATGGATATATGAAGAAATCGTTAGTAGCTGTAGGTGTCATTGTAATTGTTGCCGTAATTTGGACAATTGGCTCTTGGTATACCGGAAAAAAAATTGAGGGAGAGTTTGATACTTTCATTGAACGTACTAATACCACATTAAAAAATAATGCACCAGAAGCTGGTATTAATGTTAAAATAGAAAATTATCAGCGAGGAATTTTCACTTCTAACGCAGACATCATTATTGATATAAAAGAGAATAGCGAAAGAAAAAATACCATTGTTAAATTTGCCACAAAAATCTTTCATGGACCCTTTCCTATTAACAAAACAGTTAAACTTAATCTGTTACCAAGATTAGCCTCAACCACTATTGAACTGGTTAAAAATGAAACCACTGAAGAACTATTCAAATATACTCAGGAGCAAGCATTCATAACTGGTGATGTTGACGTCGGTTTTAATGAAGGCCTAGATGCAAATTTAAATTTAAGTCCACTAGACGGTAATCCTTACGGAAAAAATATAACGTTTAGCGGTGGTACAATTAATTATGTGGGCAATACCGATCTTAAAGATATAAAAATTTCCGTTGTTAGTGATAATTTTGTTATCGGCAATAAAGAGAAAACGGAAAACATGATCCTTAAAGGACTCAATATCCAAAGTGATTTATCACTGACTCCGTTTAATTTCTATTCCGGCAAACAGACGCTTAATATTTCCGATATTAATTTTAATAGCGATGACATTAAATTTTCATTTAAAAATTTTGCTATTAACTTAGATTCTGTACTAAAAAACAATAGCATTGACGGTAAAATTTCTTATAGCATTAATGACCTTATCGCTAAAGAACAAAACTTAGGTTCTGGAGAACTTACGTTATTAATCGAAAGAATGGATGCTAAAGCGTTTGGTAATTTCCTAAAAAGTTATAATGATGAAATTGCTCACAACTTGGCAAATGGCAATCCTCTTTATAATGCAGATACTATTTTCGCACAGTTACTAGTTGAGAGTTTACCTAGCTTGTTGAAGAATAGTCCGAGAATTGTCATCGAACCTTTTTATTGGAAAAATAGTGCCGGTCAAAGCAATATCAAAATAGATATCGATATGAAGCCCTGGACATTGAATCAACTCTCTGTTTATAGCCAAAATAACCAATATTATCAGGTCATCAAAGCACTATTCAATGATTTTAATATCAATGTTAATTTATCAAAACCGATGTTGATAGAAATGCTTACCCAAACAGAAATACTAAGCTCAGATGATAAAGTGACCACACCGGAACAAAAAACATTATTTAGTCAGAAAGCAACCGCACAAATTAGTGAATTTGAAAGTTCAGCTAAACAAAATGTCTTTACATCACCGACAGAATACTTTCTCAGTGATGAGAAAAAAGCACAATTGAATGTAGATAGACCAATTTTGCCATGGATGCTGGTAACCAAAGATAATATGACGATGGATCTTCATTACGCCGGTGACGAACTGGAAATGAATAATCAAGCATTTAAATTAGTTCAGTTTTTAACTAATATTGGCTTGATGGACAATCCATCGTCTCAGCCTGCAACAACGCCGAAAACCACCCCACAATCAAATTAAACCTTAGTAAAATGACAAAAAAGCCAGTTAAAATACTGGCTCTTTTGTATCAATTTTTAATACCGAGGGTTTCTATGTCGAATAAAATTAATATCATAAAAGATCGACCTTTAATAAAACCTAGCCAGCAGCATAATCAGATAAAAACAAACTCATTAATTAGTAAAATAAAAAACTGTTTTGTAAAAAATAATATTCATATTTCAACTAAAATTGGTTCAAGTAAGGCTAAATTTTATCACCAACTCATGTTATAGCTAGGCGACTTAATTTTGATTACAGCATATGTATTAAAAACAGGTCATCGATAGTGCATCCTGTTTCCATCTTTTTACGTTTAGCTTGAGACCATTTATGTTCTATAGGATTTAAATCTGGTGAATACACAGGCAAATATTCTATCTGGTGTCCTGCGTTTATAATTGCCTGTTCAATATTCTTACCTTTGTGAAAGCTAGCGGAATTTTCAGGAAGTTCTGGGAGCAATATTTTTGTGATCCAAACATAAAAAACATCACGGTTAATATTGCAATCAAATAATCCGATAGCAAAAAGGGTTGTTCCCAATAAAGCGCCAATAACATTTGTTCTTCCCTTAGCGCCCCAGTTTTTCAGGCCAAAACAACGGTGACCTTTTGGGGAATAGCCGTGAGTTCGTGGAGTGTCATGTGAAAAACCACTTTCATCAATAAAAACAACAGATTTATCTTTTTTTTCATACTGTTGTCTTTTTTGCTGATGTGCCAGCCTGTCGCTTTCGTTGGTTTTTGGATGGAATAGAGTTTTTTTTATAGGTTAATCCCAGCTTTTTAAGGGATTGCCAAATAGTCTTTTTACAAACACCGAATCGCTCTGCCCGTTCCTTTTGGTAAGCATCTGGATACTGTTCCACATCTTTTGCTAAAGCATTTTTATCGAGCTTCCTCTTACGTGGCGTTGAATTTTTTGGCTCTGGTCGTTTAAGCCAACGTACTAAAGACGCTTTTCCAATACGGAATTGTTTCGCAGTTTCTCGAATTGTTAAACCTTCGGCTTTCCTTACAGATATTACTTTACGTCGAAAATCAATTGTATAACTCATAACACACCTTGTAATCAAAATTAAGTCGCCTAGCTATACGTCTAAATCTTGACAGTTCAATTCAAATAAAGAATTATCATCTCACTTCACGACTTAATCTGGAATATAATTCCACAATAGAAAGTGTCGCCCTACAAGGATCACCAAAAAACTTACATTCAACTGAAAGCTTGTCTTTACCTGTTTTCCCCTTTCTATTGAGCCAAAACTTACTACAAGTTAAGCAAATGCAATGTGAAGAAAAGACACAAAATGAAAGAGTTAAATTAAATGGCTATGTATCATCAATTAAATAAGCTGAATAATTTTCATATTAACGACTCTTCTTAGCATAACGTTGTGCCAATAGCGCACATACCATTAATTGAATTTGATGAAAAATCATCACTGGCAGTAAAATAATACCAACTAGATGAGCAGGAAAAAGTATATTAGCCATAGGGACACCATTAACTAAACTCTTTTTAGAGCCACAAAATACTATTGTGATCTCATCGGCTTTACTAAAACCAAAATAGCGAGCGGTGTAAATATTAAATAAAACCACTATAGCAAGTAAAAAACCGCTAATAATCGCAATCATTAATAGCGACCAGCCATCAACTTTATACCATATCCCTTCAATAACCGCCTCACTAAAAGCGACATAAACCACTAATAAAATAGATGAACGATCAGAAATAGTGATTAATTTTCGATAGCGATTAATCCATTGTACCAGTAATGGCCTAAGTAAATGGCCTAATATAAATGGCAGCATAATTTGCAATAAAATAGCACCGATATTTGACAACAGCTCAATCTGTTGATGATTATCAATATCTATTAAGAAACTGACTAATATTGGCGACAAAAACACCCCTAACAAACTGGAAGCTGATGCACTACAAATGGCAGCGGCAACATTGCCGCCGGCAACAGAAGTAAACGCAATCGCAGACTGTACTGTCGCAGGTAAGGCGCAAAGGTAAAGAAATCCGATATAAACAGTCGGTAACATCCACTCAGGCACTAACGGCTTTAACGCTAAGCCAATAATCGGAAACAAAATAAAGGTACTGCAAAAAATTAACAGATGTAATCGCCAATGACCGATACCGGCAAAAATAGCCTGGCGTGAAAGTTTTGCGCTATGGAGAAAAAAAAGTAACGCAATGGCTATAGTCGTTAAATGTTGAAAGACTATTTTTACCTTACCTTGACAAGGGAAAAAGGAAGCAAGCATGATAGTCATTAACATAAGCAGCAAAAAATAATCAATTTGTAAACGACGCCACCAATACATAACGCTTCATTTAATATTTAAAAATATGAATAGGCAAAATGAATAAAATTAAAGCGCCAGCTCTACTGTGTGTTGCATTTTTGCCGACTCCATTCCCGCTTCAATCAATTTCATCACCAAAATAGCTTCTTCGGCGCTAACTGGATTAGGTGCATCATTAGTAATTGCCTGACGGATAGCACGATAATACTGACCATAATTACCCTGTTTAGTTTCTAATGGCTTAACGATCAGCTCACCATTTTGTGACAGCGTCACATTTCCATCGTGACTATCCTTACCCCAATCTTTTGCTGTTGGTAATTGCCCAGCTTTTAAACACTCTTCTTGTGGATCGAGACCATATTTTACATAACTGCCTTCCATACCATGTAGTAGATAAATCGGCGACTCTGCTGCTGCGATGGTGGTGGCATGTAAAACAACCTTTAAGGTTGGATAATTTAAGCAAACATGGAAATAATCAACTGCATCAGCTTTTGGCCTAATCATCGCTATATCGGCAAAAATCGATTTAGGTTGGCCAAAAAGTTGCAATACTTGATCAAGCATGTGAGGCGCCAAATCATACCATAGACCACTGCCCGCCTCTTTTGACTCTCGCCACCGTTGACGCACATCAGGCCGATAACGATCAAAATGCGATTCATAATATTTTAGCTCGCCTAATATTTGGTTTTCTAACAACGATTTCACCGTTAAAAAACCTGAGTCCCAGCGGCGATTGTGATAAACAGATAATAACTTACCTTTTGTTTGTGCTAATTGATTTAACGTTACAGCTTCTTGCACAGTCAAGGTAAACGGTTTATCGACGATTACATGTTTACCGGCTTCAAGTGCTTGTTTAGCCAATGGGAAATGGGTTTTATTTGGTGTTGGAATAACAATCAAAGAGACTTCTGGCTGCTCAGCCAAAAGTTGTTCAAGTAAAGCAAAAACAGGGACATTAGGCCAATCTTTTTTTACTTTTTGTTCATCACTACTTACAATAGCTGATAATTGAAATCCTTCTATTGTGGTAATAAAAGGAACATGAAAGGTTTTACCGGAAAAACCGTAACCAATCAAACCAACCTTAATTGGTTTATTCATAACTACCCCTTAAAACAATGACATGTCAAATTTAAAACCATATATTACAACCAGGACCAGCTGATGTATATTATTTAGCGTACCTTTTTATTTTTTAGCTGCAATCACTATTTTTCATTTTCTTAAAAATCATTAACTGACTAAAACACGAGTTTCGCACCAATAAAAAAACGCTCTATTTTTAAGTTTAATTCAGCATAATATATAAATAGAAAAAAACTTATAAATTAAAAGCAACTTATTGTAAATTAAACAAATTTATACGTTTTAGTAACTTGCAAATTAACCATTGCTTTTAAGCCATTTCTGGAATTTTACATGCCTGTGCGAAACTCGTGTAAAATTGACTTTCACACAAGATCGATAACCTATATGACTATCAGTTGCTATCATAGCCGACCATTTAGGTTTACAACTTCGACTGACTAAATGAAAAATTTAGGCGTTCAGATGACAGATTATTTTTTATTATTTATCGCTACCGTTTTGGTAAATAATTTCGTGCTGGTAAAATTTCTTGGCTTATGCCCTTTTATGGGGGTTACTAAAAAATTAGAAACTGCTATTGGTATGGGATTTGCTACAACATTTGTGATGACTTTAGCATCCATCTGTTCATGGCTCATGGATACATTGGTTTTAATACCGTTAGATTTAATCTATTTACGTACTTTAAGCTTTATATTAGTTATTGCTGTTGTTGTTCAATTTACTGAAATGGTGGTGCGCAAAACCAGCCCGACACTATACCGTCTTTTAGGTATTTTTTTACCGTTAATCACCACAAACTGTGCAGTTCTTGGTGTGGCTTTACTGAATATCAATCAATCGCATAATTTTTTACAATCTGCCGTTTACGGTTTTGCGGCTGCAGTAGGATTTTCTTTAGTGATGGTGCTATTTTCTGCCATCCGTGAACGTATCGCGGTGGCAAATGTTCCGGCTCCCTTTCGCGGTTCATCGATTGGTCTCATTACAGCCGGCCTAATGTCTTTAGCATTTATGGGATTTAGTGGTTTGGTAAAATTCTAATGGGTACTTTATTAATTGCAATCGGTGTTATTGCCGGATTTGGCCTTATTTTTGGTCTTATTTTAGGATTTGCCGCGCTTCGCTTTAAAGTAGAAGACGATCCAATAGTAGAAAAAATTGATCATATTTTACCACAAAGCCAGTGTGGCCAATGTGGCTATCCAGGTTGCCGCCCCTATGCTGAAGCAATTGCCAATAATGGTGAAACCATAAATAAGTGCGCTCCCGGCGGCGAACAAGCTATGTTAAAAATTGCCGAATTACTTAATGTAGAGCCACAAGCGCTTGATGAAGATAAATTAACGCTAGAACGGAAAGTTGCTTTTATTGATGAAGCCAACTGTATTGGCTGCACTAAATGTATTCAGGCTTGCCCCGTTGATGCAATTGTTGGAGCAACGCGCGCTATGCATACAGTGGTAGAAGATCTCTGTACCGGTTGTGATCTTTGTGTTGCCCCTTGCCCAACAGACTGTATTACGATGCTACCAATAAAAACCACCATCAAAAACTGGAAATGGGATCTCACTACTATTCCAGTAAAAAATATTACTACATCATCGAACTCAACACCGACCGTTACATTTGCTAGCAAGGAGCGAGCAAATGTTTAACTTTTTCAAAAAGCTTACTACAACTAAAGAAAAAATTTGGTCTTTTTCTGGTGGCATACATCCGCCTGAAATGAAAATACAGTCAAGCCAAGTTCCGTTAGTTACGCTTCCTTTAGCTGATGAATTGATTATTCCTATTCAGCAACATGTAGGCTCAGCGGGTGATATCATTGTTAAAACCAATGACTATGTTTTAAAAGGACAAGCATTAACTAAAGGTTGTGATCGTAGGATCCCTGTCCATGCTACGACTTCAGGTACTATTACTGACATAGCCCCCCATATAACCGCACACCCTTCCGGCCTAAAAGAGCTTTGTATTCGGCTAAAGCCAGATAGTAAAGATCAATGGTGTGAGCGCAAACCTTTACCCAACTACTTACAATATTCTGCTAAATTCTTATTGTCACATATCGAGCAAGCCGGTATAGCAGGATTAGGCGGCGCAGGCTTTCCGACGGCAACAAAGTTGAAAAATGGCAATAAGTTAATTAATACGTTGATTATCAATGCCGCAGAGTGTGAACCTTATATAACCGCCGATGATCGATTAATGCAGGAGCATGCTGATGAAATTATCGAAGGTATACTGATACTGATACATATTTTAAAACCGAAAGAAGTCATTATTGGTATTGAAGATAATAAGCCCGCAGCAATAGCCGCCTTAAAAGAAGCACTTTTAGGCCAAAAAGCTATGATTAAATTACGAGTGATCCCAACAAAGTATCCTTCAGGCGGCGCTAAACAATTAACTAAGATATTAACCGGCAAGGAGATACCTTGCGGTGTTCACTCTTCGTTCATTGGTATATTAATGCAAAATGTTGGTACTGTGTTTGCGATTAAACGAGCCATTATCGATGGTGAACCATTAATTGAACGGGCGGTTACATTAACCGGCGATGCTATACAAAAGCCTGGTAATTATTGGGTTCGTTTGGGTACCCCGATCAATTTTCTATTACAACAGGTCGGTCTGGTGCCACAATCAGAGCAAATGGTTATTATGGGAGGGCCACTAATGGGCTTTACTTTGTCTGATTTAATCACTCCTATTGTTAAAATTAGCAACTGTATCCTTGCTCCTACCATAGCAGAAATCGGTGAACCTAACAATGAAGAAGCTTGCATTCGCTGTGGTCTTTGTACCCAAGCTTGTCCAGCTAATTTATTACCACAACAACTTTATTGGTTTAGTCGAGGACAGGAGCATGAAAAAGCGGAACAATATAATTTATCCGATTGCATAGAATGTGGTGCTTGTACTTATGTTTGCCCAAGTAATATTCCACTTGTCCAATACTATCGACAAGAAAAGGCAGAAATTAAAGCCATTACTCAAGAAAAACAACGTTCATCGGATGCTAAGAAACGGTTTGAGGCTAAAAAAACCCGGCTTGAACGAGAAAAAATTCTGCGTCAGCAACGGCATAATCAAGCTGCGGTTAAGCCCGAAGCAACAGACAAAGCTGCAATTAATGCACAAAAAAATCAGGCTGACAATAGTAGAACTGAACCATTGAATAACCAAGCAGCGATTGAAGCGCGTCAAGCCAGAAAAGCCCAACTGCGTGCTATTCAAGCTGCCAGACAAGCAGCAGAAAACCAATCAGTTGCAGCAACAGAAGCAACAATCGAGCCGCAACCAGCTGATCCACGCAAAGCGGCCGTTGCCGCCGCTATTGCCAGGGTTAAAGCCAAACGTGATGCGCAGAGTAAAACTCCCTAATAATTGAACAATACATGAGCTGAAAAATGAAATTCAGACCAATACCGACTAATAGTCGGGTGAACCGGTTAAAAATGACGACTTCACCCTTTACTCATGAAAAACAAAGTACCAGTAAACTCATGCTGTGGGTTGTTATTGCTGCCATTCCCGGTATTGCCTGCCAAATTTACTTTTTTGGTAGTGGAACGATTTACCAAATTTTACTCGCTATCATAACTGCATTTATTTGTGAGGCAGCAGCTTTACAGCTACGAAAATTACCGGTTATAACTCATTTAAAAGATAATTCCGCCTTAGTAACCGCCTTATTATTGGCTATAAGTATTCCACCATTATCACCCTGGTGGCTGGTAGTTTTAGGTACGGCCTTTGCCATATTAATAGCTAAACACATCTATGGCGGATTAGGCCAAAATCCATTTAATCCAGCCATGGTAGGTTATGTGGTATTATTGATTTCATTTCCTGTTCAAATGACCAGTTGGTTACCCCCAATAGAGCTTCAATCGATCCATGCCGATACTTTAGCTAGCCTACAAGTCATTTTTTCCGGTCATACCGATGCAGGAGCAACTTTAAACCAATTAACGTTAGGTTTTGATGGTGTAACTCAAGCGACACCACTCGATAGCTTTAAAACGGGTTCACTAACACACTCAATTAGTCAAATACTGCAACAACCTATTTTACAAGGTTCTTTAGCTGGCATCGGTTGGCAATGGGTTAATATTGCTTATCTGTTTGGTGGCATTATTATGCTTTATCGCCGAATAATCAGCTGGCAAATTCCGCTGGCATTTTTAGCCACGCTAATATTCTGTTCATTATTGAGCTGGCTTATTATGCCATCACAATACGCTTCTCCTATGATACATCTCTTTTCAGGAGCAACCATGCTTGGTGCCTTTTTTATCGCTACCGATCCAGTTACGGCGGCAACTACACCGCGTGGTCGTCTTATTTATGGTGCAATGATTGGATTATTAATTTGGATCATTCGTGTTTATGGTGGTTATCCTGATGCTGTTGCTTTTGCGGTATTACTGGCCAATATCGCTGTACCACTCATTGATCACTATAGCCAGCCTCGTGTTTATGGCCATAAATAAGGAGTGGTTATGTTAAAATCCATTAGACATCATGGCTTGATATTAGCTGTTTTTGCTGCCGCTACCACTGGACTGACAGCAGCGGTTTATACCATCACAAAAAGTACCATCAATAACCAGCTACTTATCCAACAACAAAAACTGTTTGATCAAATTATTGCTCCTGAGTTTTATGATAATAATTTAACCAAAGAGTGTTACTTAGTAAGTAAAAATGAAGCATTAGGTAGCGAACTGCACCATCATCTCTATATTGCCAGAAAAGAGGGAAAACCGATTGCTGCCATCATAGAAAGTATCGCACCAGATGGTTACTCAGGAGCAATAAAATTGCTGGTCGCAGCCGATTTCCATGGTAAAGTGCTTGGTGTTCGTGTAACTGAACATCATGAAACACCTGGATTAGGTGATAAAATTGATATTCGTATTTCAAATTGGATCAACTATTTCTCAGGTAAAAAAATTGACTCAAAACATAGTCCCCATTGGGCGGTAAAAAAAGATGGTGGTGATTTTGACCAATTTACTGGCGCCACTATTACACCAAGAGCAGTTATTAATGCCACTGAGCGTGCTGCCTGGTTTATACAGTCGGTGCCGCAAAAATTATCAACTTATCCAGCATGCTCAAATTAATTACCATGAATGAAACTAAGAAACTTTTTATCCAAGGATTATGGAGAAACAATTCAGCACTGGTTCAATTATTAGGTCTGTGTCCGTTGCTAGCGGTTTCTTCGACAGCCACCAATGCGTTAGGACTGGGATTAGCAACAACATTAGTGTTGTTTTTCACTAATATTACTGTCTCAACTTTTCGTCATTGGATCCTAAGCGAAATACGTATTCCAATCTATGTAATGATTATTGCATCGGTCGTCTCCTCTGTGCAGATGTTAATTAACGCCTATGCAGTTGATTTATATCAGTCTTTAGGTATTTTTATTCCGCTGATTGTTACTAACTGTATTGTTATTGGGCGAGCTGAAGCTTACGCCGCCAAAAATAATGTCTATAACTCAGCAATTGATGGCTTAGCGATGGGAGCGGGTGCCACGATAGCACTGTTTTTTTTAGGTGCCATGCGAGAAATTTTAGGTAATGGTACGCTGTTTGATGGTGCAGATTTGCTGTTAGGAGAATGGGCGAAAATATTACGTATTGAAGTTATTCATCTTAATTCTCCTTTTTTATTAGCCATATTACCCCCAGGGGCTTTCATTGGATTAGGTTTGATGCTAGCAGGTAAATATTTAATCGATGAAAAAGTAAAAAAATATATTAGTCAGAAACAACAGCAATCTGCGGTAAAATCGGCGATATTCCCCAATAAAAATCATTTAGCAAAGGATCGAGAGCAAATAAAATATGAATAAACAAAAGCGGATAGACATCTTGACTCGCTTACGTGACAACAATCCAACACCAACAACGGAGCTTGTTTTTAATTCGCCTTTTGAATTACTTATTTCTGTATTACTTTCCGCTCAAGCAACCGATATTAGTGTCAATAAAGCAACGGCAAAACTCTACCCGATTGCAAATACCGCTGAAAAAATGCTAGCCCTAGGCATCGATGAAATAAAGCATTACATCAAAACAATTGGCTTATTTAATACCAAAGCTGAAAATATTATTAAAACCTGTCAGATATTAATTGATAAATATAATGGCCAGGTGCCGGAAAATCGCGAAGCCTTGGAATCCTTACCCGGTGTCGGCCGCAAAACGGCAAATGTGGTATTGAACACCGCCTTCGGCTGGCCAACAATTGCTGTTGATACCCATATTTTTCGCGTTTGTAATCGCACGAATTTTGCCCCAGGTAAGAATGTTATCGAGGTTGAACAAAAATTACTCAAAGTAGTGCCGATTGAATTTAAAGTGGATTGCCACCACTGGTTTATACTACACGGCCGTTACACGTGTATTGCCAGAAAGCCACGCTGTGGCTCTTGTATTATTGAAGATTTATGTGAATTTAACGACAAACAATACCCCGCAACCTAAACGATTAACAAACGGATTTTCAAGACAACTTTATATATGCCATTTATTGAAGTGACAAATATTATTATTCTGCTTGCCCATAGCACTCAACTTGTGGGTAAATTTTAATTTAACGACGCAAATACGGATAGTATGTTTCAAGATAACCCGCTGCTAGCGCAGCTAAAACAGCAATTACATGCCCAAACGCCTCGTGTTGAAGGGATTGTCAAAAGTACCGAAAAAGGTTTTGGTTTTCTTGAGGTCGATGGAACGAAAACTTATTTCATTCCACCACCACAAATGAAAAAAGTGATGCATGGTGATCGAATAATCGCCACCATTCACACAAATAAAGATCGTGAAATTGTTGAACCAGAACAATTAATTGAGCCCTTCCTTACCCGATTTGTAGGACGTATTCAAAAAAGAAATAATGATAATCGGCTTTATGTCAAACCCGATCACCCAGTATTAAAAGAAAATATTTTTTGTCGTCCGGCGCAACATATAGCTAATGATTTGATGCAAGATGATTGGGTAATAGCAGAAATCCGTCGTCATCCATTAAAAAATCAAGGCGGATTTCAAGCAGAAATAATCCAATATATTACCCATAGCGATGACCATTTTGCCCCTTGGTGGGTAACATTGAGTCGGCATCAATTAGAGCGCGAAGCTCCGGAAATGCAAAATTGTACCATTGGGGAGCAGACAGCAGAACGCCATGATCTTACTCACCTCAACTTTATTACCATTGACAGTGCCAGTACCGAAGATATGGATGATGCGCTTTATATAGAGCGTATTGGCGATGATCAATTGCGTCTATTTGTTGCCATTGCTGATCCAACCAGTTATATCACGGTAAATAGTGAGTTAGATACCATAGCCCAACAACGTTGCTATACCAATTACTTACCTGGCTTCAATATTCCGATGTTGCCACGTGAATTATCGGATAATTTGTGTTCTCTGCGTCCTAATGAGCGCCGCCCTGCACTAGTCTGTCAATTTGATATTAAACAAGATGGACAATTGGCTGAAAATATTCAATTTTGCCTGGCATGGGTCGAATCAAAAAATAAATTGGTATACGATGATGTCTCTGACTGGCTAGAACAGCAACAAGATAAATGGCAACCCGAAAATGAAATCATCAAACAGCAAATATTATTGCTTAATGAAATGTGCGAAAAACGTGCCGCCTGGCGCCTAACTCATGCATTAGTATTTAAAGAGCGTCCTGATTATTGCTTTGTACTTGATGAAAATGGTAATGTCACTAATATATTGGCAGAGAAACGGCGGATTGCTAATCGTATCGTCGAAGAAGCGATGATTGCAGCCAATCTTTGTGCAACAAAAGTATTAAAAGATAAATTAGCAACCGGTATTTTTAATGTTCATAATGGCTTTGAACCCAGTCAAATTGAGAACGTTGTTGCCATTTTGCAAGAACATGATATCGAACAAAATGCACAAACACTGTTAACACTTGAAGGATTTTGTCGTTTACGGCGTTTATTAGATGGCCAACCCACTCAATTTCTAGATAGTCGAATACGCCGTTTTCAAGCTTTTGCTGAAATTAAAACTACGCCAGCTGCCCATTATGGTTTGGGGTTTGATGCCTATGCAACCTGGACATCCCCTATCCGTAAGTATACAGATATCATCAATCACCGCTTTTTAAAAGCCATAATAAATAATGAGCAGCATAATATCACAAAGCCTTCTGAAACTTTGATGGCAAAAATTACTGATCGCAAGCGCGCTAATCGTTTAGCTGAACGCGATGTCGGTGACTGGTTATATGCGCGTTATCTAAAACCTTTCGCCAAAACTAACACTATTTTTGCTGCCGAAATAACCGACATTACGCGAGGTGGGCTCCGGATCCGTTTAACCGATAATGGTGCTAATGCCTTCATTCCGGCACCTTTTATCCATTCTGTACGGGAAGAAATACAGTGTAGTCAAGAAGCAGGTGCTATAATTATTAAAGGTGTTGCTGTTTATAAACTTAACGATGTGATTAATGTTCAACTTGAAGAAGTTCGAATGGAAACCCGCAATATTATTGCACGACTGGTATCCTAAGGACATTTCACAGATAGCTTACTGATAATAAGCTATTAAATAAAAACATAAAGCTGAAATATCAATAAGTTATAAAAATACAGCTCATTTAATATACGCATTTACAAACAAAAACAAGCGATTTCACTCACTATAAATCAATAAGTTACAGCTCATAGTGAGTGACAATTGCTGGTATTTTTTATGTTTTTTATGGATAATTTTCACACAGTTTTTAACATCAAAAAATACTTAACCAATCTTGCTGGTTTTTTATTTTCATCTGATTAAACTGTAATTATTCACAGTAATAATCAAATTACCTATATGATAAACTCCACAATCAAATTTAATGATAGATAAATATTGTGACACATTTCGCTAAATACTTTTCAATTGGAATTATCAATACGCTTATCCATTGGATTATATTTGCTATTATTGTTTCTATAACACATATTCCACAGGCTTATGCTAACCTTATCGCTTTCTTAGTGTCAGTAACATTTTCTTTCTTTGCTAACGCTAAATTCACTTTTAATAAAAAGGCAACTGGTTGTCGATACATAGCTTTCATTGGTTTTATGGGAATGATGAGTTACCTGATAGGATGTTTCTCGGATAAATTAAATATTCACCCTGTTATCACAATACTTACATTTTCAACCATTAGTCTTATTTTGGGTTTCTTATATTCAAAATTTGTTGTATTTAAAGGTATTGAATAATGAAAATTTCATTAATTGTTCCCGTTTTCAATGAAGAAGAAGCTATTCCAATCTTCTATAAAACTGTAAGGGAAAATGAAAAATTACAAAAATATGAGATTGAAATAATTTTTATTAATGATGGTAGTAAAGATGCGACAGAGTCAATCATAAATTCTTTTGCATTGTCAGATAAATTAGTCAAAGCATTGTCATTCACGCGCAATTTTGGAAAAGAACCTGCACTTTTTGCAGGTCTTGATAATGCCACAGGTGATGCAGTAATCCCTATCGATGTTGACTTACAAGACCCAATAGAAGTTATTCCACAATTAATCGGAAAATGGCAACAAGGTGCTGATGTTGTTTTAGCAAAACGCAATGACCGTTCTCATGATGGTTATCTGAAATGCAAAACCGCTGAATGGTTCTATAAACTCCACAACAAAATCAGCAATCCAAAAATTGAAGAAAATGTGGGTGATTTCCGTTTGATGTCAAGAGAAGTCGTTGACAATATTAAACAGCTCCCTGAACGCAATCTGTTTATGAAGTTTATAGGAAAAGTGGAAATTGTCGAGTATATGCGTTCAGAACGTATAGCGGTCAAGACCAAATTTAATGGCTGGAAACTATGGAATCTGGCACTTGAAGGCATTATATATTAGTCTTAACTTAATCTGACAATTCTGATTTGAAAAAGAGCGTTACCGGTTTTAATTAACTGTATTAGTCTTAACTTAATCCGACAATTCTGATTTAAAAAAGAGCGTTACCGGTTTTAATTAACATCATTAGATAATTAAATAAAAGGTAATTCTATGTATCAAACAAATAATCCTATCATCAAACATAAAGTCGGGTTACTTAACCTCGCTGAAGAGCTTAATAACGTCTCAAAAGCCTGTAAGATTATGAGGGTATCCCGAGATACGTTTTATCGCTACCAGGAACTTGTTAACGATGGTGGGAAAGACGCTTTAATTAATCAAAATCGACGGGTGCCTAACGTAAAAAATAGAGTAGATGAACAGATTGAAAGCGCTGTAGTCGAGTATGCGATTGAATACCCTGCACACGGTCAACACCGCAGTAGTAATGAACTAAGAAAAAAAGGCATTTTTGTTTCGGGGAGTGGCGTTCGCTCTATTTGGCTGCGCCATAATCTCGAAAATTTTACAAAACGCCTAAAAGCGCTTGAAGATAAAATCGCAACAGAAGGAATTATCCTGTCAGAATCACAAATCAGTGCTCTAGAAAAGAAAGCGCAAGATGATGAAGCCTGTGGTGAGATTGAAACAGCGCATCCAGGTTATCTGGGTTCACAAGATACTTTTTATGTCGGTCATTTAAAAGGCGTTGGTCGTGTTTATCAACAAACTTACATTGATACTTACAGTAAAGTCGTTCATTGTAAGCTTTACACAACAAAAAGCGCGATAACGGCGGCAGATTTATTAAATGACAAGGTTCTCCCTTTTTATTCCCAGCATGGGTTACCGGTGTTACGTATACTGACGGACAGAGGCAGTGAGTATTGTGGTAAAGTTGAACATCACGATTATCAACTTTATCTCGCTATCAATGATATTGATCATACAAAAACTAAAGCTCGTTCACCTCAAACTAATGGGATTTGTGAACGCTTTCATAAAACTGTATTACAAGAGTTCTATCAGGTGGCTTTTCGTAAGAAAATCTATAGGGCTTTAAATGAATTACAAGCTGATTTAGATAAATGGTTAGCGGAATATAATAACCAACGCACTCATCAAGGAAAAATGTGTTGCGGTCGAACTCCTATGGCAACTTTACACGATGGAAAACAACTTTGGAGAGAGAAAGATTTAAATCAAATTTAACCTGACAGGTACTGTATAAATAACCGGTAACTGTCAGATTAAGTCTGAGCTACTACAAATTAACATCATTAGATAATTAAATAAAAGGTAATTCTATGTATCAAACAAATAATCCTATCATCAAACATAAAGTCGGGTTACTTAACCTCGCTGAAGAGCTTAATAACGTCTCAAAAGCCTGTAAGATTATGGGGGTATCCCGAGATACGTTTTATCGCTACCAGGAACTTGTTAACGATGGTGGGATTGTAGTGGTCAACTAAAATTGGCCACTACACTTACCCACCGGCTAATCGCTGAAAGACTGACGTTCATGCCTTTCGCGGCTTCCTGGTAGGTGTAATTTTGGTCAAGGACTAATTTGGCGGTTTCACATTTAAATTCAGCAGTAATTATTTTACTCATTTCGGCACCTATAAAAATTATGAGGTAAGCATATCACCTCAACTTAGGTGGCCAAATTTAGTATGCCACTACAGATAGACGCTTTAATTAATCAAAATCGACGGGTGCCTAACGTAAAAAATAGAGTAGACGAACAGATTGAAAGCGCTGTAGTTGAGTATGCGATTGAATACCCTGCACACGGTCAACACCGCAGTAGTAATGAACTAAGAAAAAAAGGCATTTTTGTGTCGGGGAGTGGCGTTCGCTCTATTTGGCTGCGCCATATCTCGAAAATTTTACAAAACGCCTAAAATCGCAACAGAAGGAATTATCCTGTCAGAATCACAAATCAGTGCTCTAGAAAAGAAAGCGCAAGATGATGAAGCCTGTGGTGAGATTGAAACAGCGCATCCAGGTTATCTGGGTTCACAAGATACTTTTTATGTCGGTCATTTAAAAGGCGTTGGTCGTGTTTATCAACAAACTTACATTGATACTTACAGTAAAGTCGTTCATTGTAAGCTTTACACAACAAAAAGCGCGATAACGGCGGCAGATTTATTAAATGACAAGGTTCTCCCTTTTTATTCCCAGCATGGGTTACCGGTGTTACGTATACTGACGGACAGAGGCAGTGAGTATTGCGGTAAAGTTGAACATCACGATTATCAACTTTATCTCGCTATCAATGATATTGATCATACAAAAACTAAAGCTCGTTCACCTCAAACCAATGGGATTTGTGAACGCTTTCATAAAACTGTATTACAAGAGTTCTATCAGGTGGCTTTTCGTAAGAAAATCTTCGGTAATTTAGCCGAATTACAAACTGATTTAGACAAATGATTAGACGAATACAATAACCAACGCACTCATCAAGGAAAAATGTGTTGCGGTCGAACTCCTATGGCAACTTTATTTGGAGAGAAAAAGATTTAAATCAAATTTAACCTGACAAATACTGTATAAATAACCGGCAACTGTCAGATCAAGTCTGAGCTACTATACTTTATTTATAAATATGATTAACCACCGGCCAGTTTAACTTTCATTCCCTTAGCTTCTAATAATTGCTTAATAAGCTCGCGTTTATCGCCTTGGATCTCAATATTACCTTGTTTGATTGCACCGCCTGAACAACATTTTTTCTTTAATTCAGCAGCAAGCATCATTAATTGATCTTTATTCAAATCCAAGCCAGTAATAACACAAACGCCCTTGCCTTTTCGGCCCGAGCTTTCACGTCTGATACGAATTATACCATCGCCTTTCGTTGGCGATGATTTTTTTTCTACTTCAACTATTCTGCCAGTTTCCGTCGAATAAACTAAACGCGAGTCACTCATTTTATCCATCCAATTAAACGATTAATTTGCGCCAGCGTTAACACTGGATCAGCACTATGGGTAATAGGACGACCAATAACCATATAATCAACGCCTACATTAATAGCCTGCTCTGGAGTCATAATTCTCCGCTGATCATAGGCTTCTGCACCACTGGGACGAATGCCTGGGGTGATTGATAAGAAATCGCTACCACAAGCTGATTTCAGTGTTGCTACTTCTTGTGCTGAACAGACTACACCATCCAACTCACACTCCTTGGCTAATTTTGCTAGCTGCAAGGCGCGATCAGCCGGCGGTTGTGTAATACCAATCTGATGCAGATCCACTTGTTCCATACTGGTTAATATGGTAACCGCAGTCAATAGCGGAGCATCTTTACCATATTCAACTAATGTTTCTTTAGCCGCCATCATCATTCTGACCCCACCACTGGCATGTACATTAACCATCCAAACCCCGATTTCCGCCGCTGCTTTAACAGCTTGCGCCACCGTATTAGGAATATCATGAAATTTTAAATCCAAAAAAACCTGAAACCCTCGGTTATGTAAAGTTTGAATAAGTTGTGGGCCATATAAAATAAACATCTGCATACCCACTTTCAGGCGGCAATCCTGCGGGCTGATATTGTCAACAAAAGATAATGCCTTAGCCAGATCATGATAATCTAATGCAACAATAACAGGGGAATTAGTAGAGACAGGAAGTTTATTTTGCGTGTGGGCTATCATATTTAACCTTTTTAAATTTAATGAATGCAATATCTGTTACGTTGTCACCGACCATCAAGGCCTTTTATTGGTTTGATCGTATCCCAAGAGCGGCATGAAGGACAATACCAATATAAAGAATGGGTAGTAAAACCACATTTGCAGCAACGGTAATCAGGTTTAGAGCGGATTTGCTCGCCAACCATATTACGCAGTAATTCCAGACTCTCTTTTGCTCTGCCTTCTTCTGCGTCTGCCAAATGATAATCGATCAGTTTATAAAACAATCGCATCGTTGGATGACGTTCAAGTTGCTGTTTAATAAATATTTGCGCTTTTTCTAGCCCTTTTCTTTTTTCAATTATTTCCGCCAGATAAAGCTGAGCAGTTGCTCCACAATCGCCAGCAACACATTGCTGGATATAAGCTTCCCAATCATGCCAATTCGCTAAATGATGATAACATTCATAAAGCATGGCTAAAGTTTCACTGACTAAATCTCTATCTTGATCAAAAACTTGCTTAAGTACTGAAATGGCTTTTTCGTATTCAGCTCGGGCGATATGAATGCGCCCTTTCATAATAGAAACTCGAGTAGCGTTTTTACTTGATTGAGCGGCTTTATTTAGTAAAAGAAATGCGCCATCAAGATCGTCACTACTCAGCTCCAATAGTGCCAGTTCGCAATAAAAATGAGCTATTTCTTGTTTAAATTGAGGATTGCCCATTTTGACTAATTTTTCGGCAACCTCGATTGCTTTATACCAATCGCTAGTTGCTTGATAAATAGTAAGTAAAGATTGTAACGCACTAAAGCGAAAATCTTGCTCATCAACTAGCTGCAAAAAAATATTTCGCGCCCGATCATAAACTCCTGCCGCTAAATAATCTCGCCCAAGCTGCTGTGTAGCTAATAGTTTCTGCTCAAAGGATAATGAGTTACTTTCAAACAAGGATTGATGAATACGGATAGCCCGTTCAATCTCCCCCCTTGAACGGAAAAGATTGCCTAATGTCAAATGAGCCTCAAACGCCGAGCTATCTTCTTTAAGCATATCTAAAAACAGATCAACGGCTTTATCTTGTTGATTAGATAGCAAGAAATTGACACCAGCTACATATTCACGGGATAAACGATCAGCATTTTGTTGTTTATCTTGTTGAGCACTTCTGCGTCCCATATACCAACCATAGGCAGCGGCAATAGGCAGTAGCAGAAATAGCAGCTCTAACATAAAAAATTACCTTTTTTCATTTGTAACAACTGCCACTTTAGTATCGTGTTCACTTTGAGTTGATTCAGTTAATTGACTTTCTAAACGTTTAATCTTACGTTTTGCATTTGATAATGAAATTAATGCTTTAGCGTAAAACACCCCGCAAATAAGCCAACCCAGCAAGAATCCAACCGCAAAAAGGACGGCTAGTAATGTCGATATTGGATAGTCACCTTTAGCAATCAAATAATTAAATGTTATTATCTGATTATTGCTTGAGCCAAGTGTTACGGAAATAATAAAAATGGCTACAACAAGTAATAAAATAAAAAAATATTTCACATTTTTTCCTATTGTTGCTTAATGATAGAAAAGCGGTAAAAACACTTTTCGTTGCTTAACTTAGCATCTGAACCCAATAAAGAAAGTGAATTATATCAACACTCACCTTTTTATTTAAATAAACATTTCAATGGTAGATAACAGAATGGGTTACCACAAAAATTTTCCTATAACATGTTAATGGTGCAAAAATATTTTTAATCAAAAAATTCCTTATTAAATTTATCCCATTCAACCAAATACTAGTGTTGCTGGCTATTTTTTTCAATAACACGAGTTTCGCACAAAACTAATTTGGTTACGCTAATAAAACACGGATGTGCTCAGCAATAGCATTTTTGATTACGTCCCAATTTTGTTGATAAAGGGTTATTTTTTCAGATATACGACGTTTGTGTTGTTCAAACCACGCAGAAATAGCGAGAAAAATATGATTTCTTTGCGCTCGGCTCGTGCGAGCCTGACAGCGTTCAATACTACAATTTTTTTAACTTCTCGATGATAAACTTCAACAGACCAACGGGCATCCATGATAGATTTGACGTATTCACGGGTGGGATTGTCTTTGTTTGTTACTCTGTAATCAATACGGCCGTTTTTGGCTGTAAATTTGAAAACAGTCACCCAACCGTAGCCTCGTAAGTGTATTGGAGTTCCTTCTTCTGAGATGTCTAACTTGTTCAGTTGTTTGTTATGGTTGACAATCCTGTTTTTCCTCAGCGTGGTTACCCAGACCCAACCATGAGAGCGAATTGATTTCAGATTATCCAGGCTAGAATACCAGGCATCCATCACTACCGCTTCTGGTATGATCCCTCTTTTTTTAGCAAGAGCGAGTATTTCGGAAAAGTGCGTGTTTTTTGCTTTTCCATCAGAATCTTTATCATAAATACGATAATCAATAGGAATTAATTCAACAGTTGTTAGATTATGCCAACGTAAATTAACTAAACCTATGCCAGCAATAGCATCATGTTCATTACCTGAATATTGATAGTGGACCATCTCTATTTTTTTACTACGTGTTTTGGCAATCAATGTATCATCGGCAATTAGTACGCAAGGGCTTTTTTTGTCTATAGAAGGTTGAACTAATCGCCATAGGTCTTTAGGTCGAAAACATCTACTTTTAGCCATCGACTAATAGTGTCATGAGATAAAGGCGATGGGCTTACTTCTGATAACGCCAAACCAGAGTATCTTACACTGCTTACTTGTAAGAATGTTTTATAGATATTTTTAATGCATGGATAACCGGACAAAATATGAACACCCTAATTTTTTCTTGTTTTTAAATTTATACTTCTTTTTTGGAGATTGCGAAACTCGTGAATATATGAAAAAAGCTCAGAACATTTATTTATATTAGGCACCGATCTCAATCTAAATTGATAAACAAAATGTGCTTATAGTTAAATAGTTAATTTTTTAATAATCATATTGTAGTAATATGAACATAAACTTATCTACTGATGATATCCACTAGCCTAGTAAAATATATAGGTAAAAATAATTTGATAACTATATTTAACTATTTTTTAACGCCTTTTTCCTTAATTTTAAATCTAGAGTTTCGTTCATTATGTATAACACTATGCAGTTAAAACGTATAGCTGAAGCCAAATTACCTACTCCTTTTGGTGAGTTTTTACTTGTTGGTTTTGAAGAAATTGTTAATGGTAATAATCATATTGCACTTATTTATGGTGATATTACTGATGGAAAACCCGTTCTTTCCCGTATTCACTCGGAATGTTTGACCGGAGATGCCTTATCTAGTTTACGTTGTGATTGTGGTTTTCAACTAGAAGCAGCACTTAAACAAATTGCCGAAGAAGGTAGCGGAGTACTACTATACCATCGTCAAGAGGGGCGTAATATCGGATTATTAAATAAAATCCGCGCATATGCTCTGCAAGATCAGGGGCTGGATACTGTTGAGGCCAATTTAAAACTCGGGTTCAAACCCGATGAACGTGATTTTACTGTCTGTGCTGACATGTATAAATTATTGGCGATAAATGAAGTGAGATTATTAACCAATAATCCTAAAAAACTAGAAATTATGAAAGAAGCTGGAATCAATGTCGTAGAACGAGTTCCTCTCATTGTTGGCCGTAATCCCAAAAATAGTGACTACCTCAATGTAAAAGCCAGCAAATTAGGCCATATTCTATCTGATAATGCTAAAAAATAATCAATCAATTATTATCAAAAACTGTCTGTTTTTAACAGAGCAGTTTTTGATGGTTTAAATCCGTTTATTTTAACATTTGACGAATAACATACTGCAGAATACCGCCATGACGAAAATATTCTAATTCAGTCATCGTATCAATGCGGCAACGCATCGCTATTGTCGTTATCTGATCATTTTTATCAGTAATGGTTACTGTAATCATCTCGCCTGGGGTAATCGATTGCAAGCCTGCAATGTCAATTGTCTCATCACCGGTCAATTTTAACGTTTTGCGGTTTACATTAGCCGGAAATTCTAACGGTAAGACCCCCATACCAATCAAATTAGAGCGATGAATTCGTTCATAAGATTCAGCAATAATCACCCTTATCCCTAGTAATAAGGTTCCTTTAGCCGCCCAGTCACGACTAGAGCCGGAACCATACTCTTTGCCAGCAATAATTGCTAAAGGTATCTTTTTTTGCTGATATTGTATGGCTGTATCATAGATAGCTAGCTGAGTCTGTGTCGGTATATAGCGAGTAAATCCCCCTTCAACCCCAGGTAGCATCTCATTACGAATACGAATATTGGCAAATGTACCTCTCATCATAACTTCGTGATTACCTCGCCTTGAACCATACGAATTGAAATCTTTTGCTTGTACGCCATGGAACTGTAAATAACGGCCGGCTGGACTATCCGCTTTAATATTTCCAGCTGGTGAAATATGATCCGTCGTAACAGAATCACCTAAGATTGCAAGAATATGAGCACCATGAATATCAGTGATCGGCGCCGGCGCAAGCTGCATCCCATCAAAAAACGGAGGATTACGAATATAAGTTGAATCAGGTTGCCATGAATAAGTGTCTGAACTTTTTACATCAAGTGCCTGCCATGCTTCATCGCCATCAAAAACTGCATTATATTCTTTATGGAACATGTCAGATTTTACTAACTGTATTGCCTCAGCAATTTCCTGACTGGTAGGCCATATATCTTTTAGTAAAACATCTTTACCATTTTTATCTTGTCCCAACGGCTCATCAGCAAGATTTATTTGCATATTACCCGCTAACGCATAAGCTACCACTAAAGGTGGCGATGCCAACCAATTGGTTTTTACTAATGGATGGATCCTACCTTCAAAATTTCTATTGCCTGATAGCACCGCACCTACAGTTAGATCATGTTTCTTAATTGCTTCTTCTATTGGCGCCGGTAGTGGCCCTGAGTTACCAATGCAAGTGGTGCAGCCATAGCCAACTAGATTAAAACCTAACTGATTTAAATAATCAGTCAATCCCGCTTTAGCTAAATAATCAGTAACCACTTTCGAACCTGGTGCTAACGAAGATTTTACCCAAGGTTTACGCACTAAACCTTTTTCAACCGCCTTTTTAGCGAGTAATCCTGCCGTCATTAAAACACTTGGGTTTGAAGTATTGGTACAGGAAGTTATCGCCGCAATAACAACCGCTCCCTCTTGTAACTGAAAATTTTTACCATCATAACTGACCGATGGAGCAGGTTCTTTGGTTGATTTATTTAATTCAAGTTCGACTGAATCTTTAAACGCATGCGGAACCTGGCTCAATTCAACCCGATCTTGAGGGCGTTTGGGCCCAGCCAGACTGGCTTCCACCGATGCTAAATCTAATACTAATGTACTGGTAAAAATAGGCTCTTGACCTGGATGGCGCCATAATCCTTGTGTTTTAGTATAATTTTCAACTAAAGCAATTTCATCTTCCGAACGCCCTGTTAACCGCATATAGCTTAATGTGATTTCGTCAACAGGGAAGAAACCACATGTAGCTCCATATTCAGGAGACATGTTGGCAATGGTAGCACGATCCGCGAGCGGTAAATCAGCTAAACCATCACCGTAAAATTCAACAAATTTACCCACTACGCCATGTTTGCGCAGCATTTGGGTGACAGTCAAAACTAAATCAGTAGCGGTGATCCCTTCGTTTAGTTTGCCAATTAATTTAAAACCAACTACATCTGGAATGAGCATCGAAATCGGTTGTCCCAACATTGCAGCCTCTGCTTCAATACCGCCCACTCCCCAACCTAAGACCCCCAAACCATTGATCATCGTGGTATGAGAATCAGTACCAACCAATGTGTCTGGATAAGCGAATAATTTTCCTTCTCGTTCTTCATACCACACTGCCTTACCTAAATACTCCAAATTTACCTGGTGACAAATACCTGTTCCGGGCGGCACAACTCTAAAACGATTAAATGCCTTTTGTCCCCAACGTAAAAATAGGTAACGTTCATGGTTGCGTTGCATTTCAAATTTTACGTTATCACTAAAGGCTTGAGGAGTGGCAAACTCATCGACCATAACCGAATGGTCAATAATTAAATCGACCGGCGATAGTGGATTTACCTTATTAACATCACCACCTAATCGTTGCACGGCTTCTCGCATTGCAGCAAGATCAACCACTGCTGGCACACCAGTAAAATCTTGCATCAAAACTCGGGCTGGTTGATAGGCAATTTCACGCTCAGCATGCCCCGTATGCTGCCAATCAACCATAGCCTGCAAATCTTTTAATACAACAGATTTTCCATCCAGATGGCGCAACAAATTTTCAAATAGTACTTTAAGTGATTTTGGCAGATTCGAAATATCACCTAACTGTTTGGCTGCAATAGGTAAGCTAAAATATTCATAGTGTTTACTTCTAGCGGAGAGTGTGGATGCACAGTCCGTTCTTAGACTTAACGACATAACTCCTCCTTTTATTTTATTATTTTTTATCTAGATAACTAAGATGACGCATCTTATAAAGATAATATATTAGAAATATTTTTCGGTTATGTAACACATAATGATCATTAAATATGATTTCGTTCAAAATAAATTAAAAGTATTAACGCTAAATAGCCCTGGCTTGATGTGGAATTAGTGCATAAGAAAAAATATAAAATAAAAAAAACATGAATAGAAAATAAACTCTAATTTTTATTAAAATTATATTGTTGGTAATCGAGTCTCTTTAAACATTTCTTCAATTTCTTCATTTGAACGTAAAGCAATCGCTTTATCAACAACATCAGGCGTTAAATGTGGTGCAAAACGCCAAATAAAATCATACATATAGCTACGTAGAAAACTATTACGATGAAAACCTATTTTTGTAGTGCTATAGCTAAACTTATCCCGCATATCAATAATAACTAAGTCTTGATCTTGATTAGGGTCAACTGCCATGCTAGCAATAATTCCTATACCTAATCCCAATCTTACATAAGTCTTAATAACATCAGCGTCAGTGGCGGTAAAAATAATCTTAGCCTGTAAACCTGCCTTATAAAAAACCTCATCCAATTCAGAGCGGCCTGTAAAACCATGGGTATAAGTCACAATCGGGTATTGAGCTAGTTCATTAATAGTAATATTTTTCTTGTCAGCTAAAGGATGATCAGCTTTAACGACAACTGAACGATTCCAATGATAACAAGGTAACATCACTAAATCTTTGTAAAGATGTAACGCTTCAGTCGCAATAGCAAAGTCGCTATTTCCTTTACTGACATCTTCCGCAATTTGTATCGGCGAACCCTGACTCATATGTAATGAAACTTGTGGATAATGTTCGATAAATTGTTTAATAACTGGAGGAAGAGCATACCTTGCTTGAGTATGTGTGGTAGCAATGGCTAATATGCCACGATCAGGATAAGTATGTTCACCAACGACTGCTCGGATAGCATGCATTTTCGTCATCACTTCTCGAGCAATTTTAATGACTTCCTTTCCTGCTGGGGTAACATGAGTTAAGTGTTTACCACTGCGACCAAAAATTTGCACTCCCAATTCATCTTCAAGCATACGAACCTGTTTGCTTATACCTGGTTGTGATGTGTATAACCCTTCTGCTGTTGATGAAACATTTAAATTATGATTTTCAATCTCTACAATGTAACGTAATTGCTGTAATTTCATCTTATTCAGAGTCCTTATAAATTGAATAAAGGATTAATTATTTAATAACTTATAGTAATTTTATTATAACAAAAAGAAATATAAGCATTATTTATTATAATCAATAATATATACGATTAAAAATATAACAACAAATAAATTACAAATTAAATATTATTTATATAATGCGCTTACTTTACTAACAATTAATTATATATTTATTAGTTATAATGAATATAAATTTTGGCAAGATTATTAATTAACTGAATGCTAAAATAAAAAGCCAAACAACGCCGTTTACTATTACTAAAGGTTTCCTAAACTAACTTTGAATGGCGTAAAATTTATTTATTTATTTATTTGTTTATTTATTTATTTATTTATTTAATAATACCGCAAACTACCCTTAAACCACCACCGCCTAATGTTTCTGGATGATCTGAATAATTATCTCCACCTTCATGGATTATTAATGCTCTATGCTTAATTTGACTTATTGATTTTAACCGCGGCGCTAAAATGGCATAATCAGCACTACCATTAGCATTAACAACCACGAGTTTCGCACCGACAAATAAACAAGTTATTTTTAAGTTCAATTCAACATAATATATAATTTGCAAAAATTGCTAATTCAAATATAACTTATTGAAATAAATATATATTTTATATTATTTAGTATCTTGCGGATAAAACATTATTTTAGCTATTTTTAGAACTTTATATGTCTGTGCGAAACTCGTGACAACTAAACCCGGTAAATCACCTAAATGGCCGCTACTACTATATGGACCTTTATGTTGAGCTGTTTTATTAGGCACGAGTTTCGCACAGGCATATAAAATTCCAGAAATGGCTTAAAAGCAATGGTTAATTTGCAAGTTACTAAAACGTATAAATTTATTTAAATTACAATAACTTGCTTTTAATTTATAAGATTTTGTCTGTTTATATATTATGCTGAATTAAACTTAAAAATAGAGCGTTTTTCATTGGTGCGAAACTCGTGTTAGGATCAAAATGGCCACCCGCTTTTCCTGTTGCAATTAACTTTGCATCTTTTTGCAAAGCATCACAACTAGGATATTCGTGAACATGGAAACCATGCATTCCAGGCACTAATCCTTGTAAGTTTGGGGATAAATAATAAACCAAATTTTGTTTCCGTGATCTTAATTTCACCTACCGATTGGCCGTTATCTTTTTTAGTAACTATCTTCATTGGAACTATCATTGTATTGGCTAGCGATGTTGCAGCAAAAAAGTGCCCATAATTAACCTGAGTTCGGGATAAGAAATAAAGCGAAAGTCTTGCTATTCAAATAGTTGAATGCGCATATTTCGTTAAAATACTCTAACAATCTGGTTAAAGCGCAGAGCATTGTTAAACAATGATGGAAAATCTTACTGAAACTTTATTGCCTGATGGATGATTTTTGTAAAGACTTCGAGCCAAAAATGCATGAAATTTTGCTGAATAACGGTAGTAAGCGTCGTAGACGGTCTACTCAGCTTTCATTGGCTGAAATGATGACACTGGTTGTTTTGTTTCATCAACTCCGATTCAGACAATTCGAGGTATTTTATTTCTATTATGTCCGTTTATTTCTCAGGAAGGAATTTCCTAACTTGCCATCATATTCACGCTGCGTAGAGTTACTTCCGCGCAGTGCCTTAGCTTTAACGGCACTGTTTGAGTCAATTAAGGGAAAGTGCACGGGTCTGTCGGTTGCCGATTCTACTCCGATAGCTGTGTGTGATAACTTACGGATCCGCCGGCATAAAGTCTTCGATGGGATAGCTGAACGAGGAAAAACCTCAACAGGTTGGTTCTTTGGTTTCAAACTTCATTTAATTATCAATCATTTGGGGGAAATACTCAGTTTTCGACTTACACCAGGAAACACAGATGATCGGAAACCATTACCTGAGCTGATAAAAGATCTTTCTGGTTGTTTGTATGCGGATAAAGGGTATTTATCGGCTTCACTGAAACAGCAACTGAAAACAATGGGAATTAACCTTATATAGCTAGGCGACTTAATTTTGATTACAGCATATGTATTAAAAACAGGTCATCGATAGTGCATCCTGTTTCCATCTTTTTACGTTTAGCTTGAGACCATTTATGTTCTATAGGATTTAAATCTGGTGAATACACAGGCAAATATTCTATCTGGTGTCCTGCGTTTATAATTGCCTGTTCAATATTCTTACCTTTGTGAAAGCTAGCGTTGTCCATAAAAATAACAGAATTTTCAGGAAGTTCTGGGAGCAATATTTTTGTGATCCAAACATAAAAAACATCACGATTAATATTGCAATCAAATAATCCGATAGCAAAAAGGGTTGTTCCCAATAAAGCGCCAATAACATTTGTTCTTCCCTTAGCACCCCAGTTTTTCAGGCCAAAACAACGGTGACCTTTTGGGGAATAGCCGTGAGTTCGTGGAGTGTCATGTGAAAAACCACTTTCATCAATAAAAACAACAGATTTATCTTTTTTTTCATACTGTTGTCTTTTTTGCTGATGTGCCAGCCTGTCGCTTTCGTTGGTTTTTGGATGGAATAGAGTTTTTTTTATAGGTTAATCCCAGCTTTTTAAGGGATTGCCAAATAGTCTTTTTACAAACACCGAATCGCTCTGCCCGTTCCTTTTGGTAAGCATCTGGATACTGTTCCACATCTTTTGCTAAAGCATTTTTATCGAGCTTCCTCTTACGTGGCGTTGAATTTTTTGGCTCTGGTCGTTTAAGCCAACGTACTAAAGACGCTTTTCCAATACGGAATTGTTTCGCAGTTTCTCGAATTGTTAAACCTTCGGCTTTCCTTACAGATATTACTTTACGTCGAAAATCAATTGTATAACTCATAACACACCTTGTAATCAAAATTAAGTCGCCTAGCTATAACGAATATCAAGAAGAAAATGAAGCCTGTTGAACAGACTTGTTTCGACAAAGCCATCTTGCGTCATCGTTCTGTCATTGAAACGGTATTTGATGAGTTAAAAAATCTTTGTCAGATAGCGCATACGCGGCACCGCTCTCCTGCTAACTTTGTAGTGAATTTATTAGCAGGGCGGGTTGCATATTGTTTAATTCCATCTAAACCAAAGATACCGGTGGCAGGAACATATCTTCAAGCATAATTGATAATGCTTATCCCGAACTCAGGTTAATTAGTAATATTTTCAATTCATATATTAATCCTTGTTATGATTTGAAATAGCGACGATATATAAACTAAAAATTAGGCTACTGATTTCAGTAGCCTTGTTTAATTATAGAAAATAGATAAAATTTTATTTGTTTTTTTCTATCCATTTGCCATCGATATAAAATGCACTCCAGCCAGTGGCTTTACCATTTTTTTCTGAGGAAACATATTGTTGTTTAGTCTTACGACTAAATCTAACAATCGTTTTATTACCCTCAGGATCCACCGATGGCGCCAGGGTTAAATAACTAAATTTGGCTGGCAGACGATCTTTAAAAAGTATCAATTCTTCAACCAATGGTGCGCGGGTCTCTCTTGATTTTGGAAAAGTGTTAGCAGCTAAAAATATTCCTGCTGCGCCATCTCTTAATACAAAATAAGCATCAGATTTTTCACAAACTAATTCCGGCAATGGAATAGGATCTTCTTTAGGTGGAAGCACTTCACCACTCTTTAAGATCTTGCGAGTATTTTTACAAGCTTCATTCGTACAGCCCATATATTTTCCAAATCGACCCATTTTCAGATGCATTTCAGAGCCACATTTATCACATTCAATAACTGGCCCATCATAGCCTTTAATGCGGAATTCACCTTCTTCAACCTCATAACCATTACATATTGGATTATTCCCACATACATGTAATTTACGTTTATCATCAATAAGGTAGCTATCCATCGCGGTACCACATTTAGGGCATCGCCGGCGGGCTCGCAAAGCATGCGTTTCCACATCCTCTTCTTCTCCTACCAGGATATTTGATAATTCATCTTCAGGAATTAAATTAATGGTTTTTTTGCAACACTCTTTTGCTGGTAAGCTGTAACCAGAGCATCCCAGAAAAACACCCGTAGAAGCAGTTCTAATCCCCATTTTTCGGTGACAGTCAGGACATTCAATCGATGTTAATACCATCGGATTGGGACGCATGCCACCTTCCTCGGGTGCTTTATTTGCGCTTTCTAGCTGTTCGGTAAAAGCAGCAAAAAACTCATCTAATACACTCTTCCACTCGATACGATCTTCTGCTATCAAGTCAAGCTGATCTTCCATTCGAGCAGTGAAATCATAGTCCATTAATTCACTAAAATTTTTATCTAACCGGTCAGTAACTATTTCACCTATTTTTTCAGCATAAAAACGGCAATTTTCAATTTTTACATAACCCCGATCTTGGATAGTTGAAATAATAACCGGATAGGTTGATGGCCGGCCAATGCCGCGTTTTTCAAGTTCTCTAACCAAAGAAGCTTCACCAAAACGTGCTGGGGGTTTAGTAAAGTGTTGGCTAGGACACAATTTATCCAATTCAAGCTGACTACCAACTTTGACCATGGGTAATATTTTATCTTCATCACCTTTGCGCAATGCGGGCATAACTTTAGTCCAACCATCAAAACGCAAAATACGCCCTTTAGCCTTCAACTCAAAATCTCCAGCTTTGACGGTTATTGTGGTTGAATCAAATTCAGCTGGTGTCATTTGGCAAGCGACAAATTGGTTCCAAATCAGCTGATATAGTTTTTTGGCATCCGCTTCCATCTCTTTTAGAGCATTAACACCAACGTCAATATTAGAAGGACGAATAGCTTCATGTGCTTCCTGCGAACTTTTTTGATTGGTATAAACATTCGCCTGTTTAGGCAGGTATTTGCTGCCAAACTTATGGTCAATATAATTGCGAGCCATACTTAAAGCATCCTGACTTAAGTTAGTTGAGTCAGTACGCATATAGGTAATATAACCTGCTTCATAGAGACGCTGTGCCATCATCATGGTTTTTTTAACGCCAAAGCCAAGACGTGTACTTGCCGCTTGTTGCAGGGTTGAGGTAATAAAAGGGGCGCTGGGTTTACTAATTGTGGGCCGATCTTCACGATCTAACACCTGATAATGGGCATTTTTTAATAATGCAACGGCAGCATCAGTTTGTGCTTTAGTGACGGGCTTAAAAGGCTTACCCTTTTCATGTGTCACTTCCATTCGAATCAATGCTGTATCTACGGTCAGTAACTCAGTATGCAGCTGCCAATACTCTTGTGGGACAAATGCTTTAATTTCGTGTTCCCGTTCTACAATCAGACGTACAGCGACTGACTGAACACGACCGGCAGAAAGGCCGCGAGCAATTTTTTTCCATAATAGCGGTGAAACCATATAACCAACAACCCGATCTAAAAAACGCCGAGCTTGTTGAGCATTAACACGATCAATATTTAATTCACCAGGATTATCAAAAGCTTGCTTAATTGCATTTTTAGTAATTTCATTAAAAACTACTCGACTAAAGCGCTGATTATCACCGCCAATCACTTCTCGCAAATGCCAGGCAATCGCTTCCCCCTCACGATCGAGATCCGTTGCCAGATAGATATGCTCTGCGTCGGAGGCAAGCGATCTTAATTCAGCAACGACTTTTTCTTTGCCAGGTAAAATTTGATAATTGGCTTTCCACCCATGATATGGGTCAACTCCCATTCTATTTACAAGCGCCTCATGTTCATCTTTTTTTACTTTTTTAACCTTGTTGGCTGAGTTTGTATTCTTTTGTGAGCTGGAACCACCACTTTTTGGCAAATCACGTATATGCCCTACGCTACTTTTAACAACGTAGTTATTACCAAGGTATTTATTGATAGTCTTGGCTTTTGCCGGGGACTCCACAATAACAAGAGCTTTACCCATAGTTATCTTTACCTAAAATATTGTCTAAGCGTACTGGCTTTCCAGCCAGATGGAATGAAATTTCTTTTTATATTGCGTCAGATTCACAATATATCAACTTTTTTTGCTTAAATACTTTGCCATAAAGATAAAAAACTTTGTTAATTCATACTGTAATCAGATTCAATAGTACAATTTTGTCAGCAAAACAATGACAAAAGTAAAGCATCGTAAGTAATAAAAAGCCTACACTCTACCTGATAAAAAATGATGCGCAACCACTTATTTTATTCATAGGTATTGTTATGACAACAAAAACCACCTCAATAAGTTATGAATAGATTATAAAAAAATCAATAAAATTATAATAAAAAGTAGCAGAAATCTAGTTCAAACAGATATATAAATAAAATTTTCAGAAAGAAATTAATTTCCAAATAAAAATAGCTTTATAAAATTGTTTATCATGTTTTTAATTAATTAATATTTTATTTGCAATTAAATAATTAAGTTTTAACTATTACGTTATAAAAATACCGGCTGAAAACGCCGGTATGTATTTCTTATTCATAATTTAAAGCAGTGGTCTCTGTCCTCTTTGCCACCAGCATATTAACAACTTATCTGCATTTTCTACCATGCTGCCCATTAAACGATCAACAAAACGTCTAGCCGGAGTATAAGTTACCTCAATAATTTCACGAGCATCAATTTGATTGATAATAATGTCATCACTAACGCCTATTTCATCAATTAACCCTTTTTCTTTTGCCTGGATACCATACCAATGCTCACCTGTTGCAACAGCATTAATATCAAGGGCCGGACGTTTTTGATGCACAAAATCTTTAAATAGTTGATGTGTTTCATTTAAATCTTGTACAAACTTCTTGCGTCCTTGCTCGGTATTTTCACCTAATAAAGTTAGTGTACGTTTATATTCTCCGGCTGTATGTAATTCTACATCAATATCCTTTTTCTTCAGTAATCGATGAAAATTGGGTACTTGCGCAACTACACCAATAGAGCCAATAATCGCAAAAGGAGCCGCCACAATACGATCGGCGACACAAGCCATCATATAACCGCCACTGGCCGCCACTTTATCCACCGAAACAATTAATTTAAGGCCTTTTTCCCGTAAACGATTTAGTTGAGAGGCAGCTAAGCCATAGCCATGCACAATGCCACCTGGACTTTCAAGCCTAAGTAATACTTCATCTTTGTTATCAGCAATTGATAGAATTGCAGTGATTTCTTCACGTAATGTATTGACTTCATGAGCATTCATGCTGCCTTTGAAATTAATCACAAAAAGACAAGGTTTTTTTAGCGTTGTTTGACCAACTTTAGCATCTGATTTCTGCTTTTTTTCTTCAATTTTACGTTGTTTTTTATAGGTTTTTAACCAAACTTTATATTCAGCGTCACTCATCTTAACCTGTTGCATTTCACGTTGACGTTGACGATAGGCTTCACTTAAATCAATAAGTTTTAAATCACCTTTTTTGCTCTGTTTACGCTGTCCAAAGCTAAAAATAACCAATGAAATTAATATAATAGCAACAACTACTGTTGCTATTTTAGCAACAAATAATCCATACGATGAAAGAAATTCCACAATTCTATCCTTCTTTACAGAATATAAACAATAGGGGTATTGTAACTAAAAACTTGATAAAGTACTTATAGCTCTATATTAATAAATTTGAATAATCAAAAGTAGGAAAATATCATGCTACCTTACCAAGCTAAAGCTGATTTACTTAAGCAAAGAACCATTTTAATTACAGGCGCGGGCGATGGCATTGGACGTGAAGCGGCATTAACTTATTCACGTTATGGCGCCAATCTTATTTTAGTCGGTAGAACAACCGCAAAACTAGAACAAGTCAAACAAGAAATTATTTCTAATAGAAAATTTACACCTTCAGTTTCTATTTATGCCTTTGATTTATTAACAATAACCGAATCACAATGCCATAGGTTAGCAACTGACATTAGCCAACATTATCCCTATCTTGATGGTGTATTACATAACGCAAGCATATTAGGAAAAATTGCGCCGATTATTGATCAACCTATAAAACTTTGGCATGAAGTTATACAAATAAACGTTAACGCAACTTTTATGCTAACACAAGCCTTACTACCACTGCTGCTACAAGCACCAAATAGTTCCTTAATATTTACCACTTCAAGCGTCGGCAGACGAGGTCGTGCTAATTGGGGGGCCTATTCAGTTTCCAAATTCGCAACCGAAGGTCTAATGCAAGTATTATTTGATGAATATAAAGATACTAATTTACGTGTTAATTGCATTAATCCCGGTGGCACAAGAACGCAAATGAGAGCGAATGCTTTTCCTTCAGAGAATCCTATGCAGCTAAAAACTCCACAAGAAATTATGCCGATATATCTTTATCTAATGGGAGAAGATAGTATTAAGGAATCAGGAGTAAGTTTTGATGCACAGCCTAATCGTAAACCCGGTGTGGCGATTTAATATTTAGGTATAAAAACTAACAGCAATAAAAATTAATAATAAATGATATAGCCAATTATCAAACAAAGTAATTACTCAATTAACGGGCTTTATAGTTATTTACTGGATGCTGCTTTAATATCCCTGCATTAAAAATCATATTTGTTTGATTAATAAAAGCAGAATACTCATCACGATCATGTTTATTCTGCCCTAAATGGAAAGTGCTATAAATTTTCGCCATATTGTAAATATAGTGGTAATATTCATCATAAATTTGCGCTTTTGATTCTATATTACTGATGTTTTTAAAATCATCAACAATTTTATTAGCATAAGATTGTAAAGAATAATTATTAAAATTTGCAATTGGAAGTGCATATTCAAACGAATGCGTTACCGTGTTTTGTTCCTTTATTCCTTTATTCCTTTATTCCTTTATTCCTTTATTCCTTTATTCCTTTATCAACAATATGAATATTACACGAGGTTCGCACCAATAAAAAAACGCTTTATTTTTAAGTTTAATTCAGCATAAATATATAAATAGACAAAATCTTATAAATTAAAAGCAACTTATTGTAATTTAAATAAATTTATACGTTTTAGTAACTTGCAAATTAACCATTGCTTTTAAGCCATTTCTGGAATTTTATATTCCTGTGCGAAACTCGTGTATTATTAACTTTTGATCCTACTACTAACAAAAAATCAATAAACTCTTCTTTAGTAAAACATTTTGTTTTCACTTGAACATCTGATTTTTTGCTTTTACACGAGTTTCGCAATCTCCAAAAAAGAAGTATAAAGTTCAAAACAAGAAAAAATTAGGGTGTTCATATTTTGTCCGGTTATCCATGCATTAAAAATATCTATAAAACATTCTTACAAGTAAGCAGTAAGCCTGTTGCTCAATAGCAAAATTAATTATGACTTACAAAAAAACCAGCCGATGATGATAAAATCATCAATTTTTGCATTAAAAATAACCTATGTAAGATTAAAAAATAAACTATTTTTGCATTTTTTAGATGTATCTAACTTGTTTTTATTTTAAGCAACTTTATTTCACTATTGAGCAACATGCTTAGTGTAAGATACTCTGGTTTGGCGTTATCAGAAGTAAGCCCATCGCCTTTATCTCATGACACTATTAGTCGATGGCTAAAAGTAGATGTTTTCGACCTAAAGACCTATGGCGATTAGTTCAACCTTCTATAGACAAAAAAGCCCTTGCGTACTAATTGCCGATGATACATTAAGCGTGTTGCTTAATAGTGAAATAAGGGTATTTCGGTGATTGAAGTAAATTTTAGGCTGTTCTGAGATGGAAATTCCAAAGACCGGCACTAAGGAGTAAAAAGGTATCATCAATAAAGGGTCTACGATTCCGTAAAATTTGGGTCATACAACCGAGGCGCTTGATACCCGCGATGGCGTGTTCAACCGTAATACGGATGCCCGAGATTATTTTATTTTCTTGTTTTTGTTCAGGCGATAAAGGTCTTTTTCGAGTTCCTTTTTTTGGGATTTGTGTATTAGGATGCTGTTTATCTATACCTTGAAAACCGGTATCGGCCCAGATGGTTACCTCAGGGGGAATATGGCGAATTATATCGACTTTATCGAGTAAGCGTTTATCGTGACGGCGCCCATTTTTGATCATGGGGATAAATCCAATTTTCCTCGTTTCGTCAGTCATAATAAGCCCTTTTCGAGTGGTCTGTCTTTTCTTTC
The DNA here is from genome assembly GCF_001640365.1 of Candidatus Arsenophonus triatominarum. GTDB lineage: Bacteria > Pseudomonadota > Gammaproteobacteria > Enterobacterales > Enterobacteriaceae > Arsenophonus > Arsenophonus triatominarum. The sequence goes on from NZ_LWMI01000010.1 coordinate 246,047, forward strand.
CCGAATACATTTTTTTTCGCCGACGCAGATTCTTAGGCTTTTGGACAGGTCGCTCTGTCCCATCAATAAAGACGTCTTTAACTCCAGGAAAGGCGCGAAAAAATTCCTCAGCAGAGCGAATTTGACGAGCGGGCAAAACACATTCTCGCCCCAAGGTCATCTCTAAAACCGGCAATAATATTTTTACCCAGCGACATACCCGTGTTCTATCTAAACCAAAAAGAAGTCCTTGCAAATCATAGGTCGGATAACATTTTAAATACAATAAAATAAAAAGCAGTTTATCTAATGGGGTTGGGATAAATCCTTTCTGCCCTGCACCCATCTGCCGCTCGTGATCTTTTCGATTCTTTTTCCGATAAATCAAATAACAAGCTGAAAATTCAGCGGCTAAATTTTTCAATTCTTCGACTGATAATCCAATGATTGCTTTACATAAACGATTATCTCGTAACAACCGCTCTTTGTTGATCATTTCAAACCGTTATTTTCTAAGTTAAACCTCTTTTTATTGTCTATAGCGTGACAAAAAATGCAAGTCTCTATTCAGCAACTATTTTATTGATTGCCAAAACACGTAGTAAAAAATAGAGATGGTCCATTATCAATATTCAGGTAATGAACATGATGTTATTGCTGGCATGGGTTTAGTTAATTTACGTTGGCATAATCTAACAACTGTTGAATTAATTCCTATTGATTATCGTATTTATGATAAAGATTCTGATGGAAAAACAAAAAACACACACTTTTCCGAAATGCTCGCTCTTGCTAAAAAAAAGGGATCATATAGCTAGGCGACTTAATTTTGATTACAGCATATGTATTAAAAACAGGTCATCGATAGTGCATCCTGTTTCCATCTTTTTACGTTTAGCTTGAGACCATTTATGTTCTATAGGATTTAAATCTGGTGAATACACAGGCAAATATTCTATCTGGTGTCCTGCGTTTATAATTGCCTGTTCAATATTCTTACCTTTGTGAAAGCTAGCGTTGTCCATAAAAATAACAGAATTTTCAGGAAGTTCTGGGAGCAATATTTTTGTGATCCAAACATAAAAAACATCACGATTAATATTGCAATCAAATAATCCGATAGCAAAAAGGGTTGTTCCCAATAAAGCGCCAATAACATTTGTTCTTCCCTTAGCACCCCAGTTTTTCAGGCCAAAACAACGGTGACCTTTTGGGGAATAGCCGTGAGTTCGTGGAGTGTCATGTGAAAAACCACTTTCATCAATAAAAACAACAGATTTATCTTTTTTTTCATACTGTTGTCTTTTTTGCTGATGTGCCAGCCTGTCGCTTTCGTTGGTTTTTGGATGGAATAGAGTTTTTTTTATAGGTTAATCCCAGCTTTTTAAGGGATTGCCAAATAGTCTTTTTACAAACACCGAATCGCTCTGCCCGTTCCTTTTGGTAAGCATCTGGATACTGTTCCACATCTTTTGCTAAAGCATTTTTATCGAGCTTCCTCTTACGTGGCGTTGAATTTTTTGGCTCTGGTCGTTTAAGCCAACGTACTAAAGACGCTTTTCCAATACGGAATTGTTTCGCAGTTTCTCGAATTGTTAAACCTTCGGCTTTCCTTACAGATATTACTTTACGTCGAAAATCAATTGTATAACTCATAACACACCTTGTAATCAAAATTAAGTCGCCTAGCTATACCAGAAGCGGTAGTGATGGATGCCTAGTATTCTAGCCTGGATAATCTGAAATCAATTCGCTCTCATGGTTGGGTCTGGGTAACCACGCTGAGGAAAAACAGGATTGTTAACCATAACAAATAACTGAACAAGTTAGACATCTCAGAAGAAGGAACCTTAATACACTTACGAGGTTATGGTTGGGTGACAGTTTTCAAATTTATAGCCAAAAACGGCCGTATTGATTACAGAGTAACAAACAAAGACAATCCCACCCGTCAATACGTCAAATCTGTCATGGATGCTCGTTGATCTGTTGAAGTTTATCATCGAGAAGTTAAACAAAATTGTGGTATTGAACGCTGTCAGGCTCGCACGAGCCGAGCGCAAAGAAATCATATTTTTCTCGCTATTTCTGCGTGGTTTGAACGACATAAACGTCGTATATCTGAAAAAATAATCCTTTATCAACAAAATTGGGACGTAATCAAAAATGCTATTACTGAGCACATCCGTGTTTTATTAGCGTACCCAAATTAGTTTTGTGCGAAACTCGTGTTTTATTTAAAGCTAAAACATTGAGAAAAGATGCGCCTATAGGGTAATTAAACAAGTTGATTTACGATCTGGCAAGCATACGATTGAATACCCCATTGGCCAAAAAACTGAATTTATTATTTACCCTGGTAATCAGGGGGGGAATTATTAATCCAACCCAACGATATTATTATGCTTATAGTTCAGTTTTTAAAGAAATCATTTCTAACCAATTATTCTCTTCGAAATATAATCAAATTGTTGTTGATGGAATAAAAGTACAGGGTCCAATACTAAGTAGTAATGCCTTATTTATTGATAATAATGTTTTTAAATCACGAGTTTCGCACAGGCATATAAAATTCCAGAAATGGCTTAAAAGCAATGGTTAATTTGCAAGTTACTAAAACGTATAAATTTGTTTAAATTACAATAAGTTGCTTTTAATTTATAAGATTTTGTCTATTTATATATTATGCTGAATTAAACTTAAAAATAAAGCGTTTTTTTATTGGTGCGAAACTCGTGTAAATGTAATTACACCCTGAACAAGTTTAACAGGTTGATTATCAATCTTAAAATAAAGGGCATATTTATTATTATGGCTAACGTAAAATTTCCCATCAGCAGAATGGGTTAATTGCGGCTCATCACAGCTTGCTAACAGCAATATAAATATGCTGCTAGCAATAATTTGCCTAAATTGTGGCATATAAAATTTCAACCCTCTAATCAAACTTAGCCTAATGAAAGTAGCCTATTCTAAGATCATCTCAATTAAATTAAAAGTATTTATATAGCACTATTTTTATCTATTAAAAAAGCATTAGGCAGCTTAATTCGACTCTAATATTGCTTTAATTTTATATTATCCTTTACGCGAAGATGTATTACGTCCCCTGGTAGTCCCCGTTGCTCGTTTATTTGCTACTCGCATCGAAGAAACTTTTGTATGCCGTTTTACAGCACGACGGATCTGATTTGCTTTAATACGACGTCTATCTTGCTCAACCGATATTTTACTGGCTGTTTCATCTGTAAGACCAACCAGTTGACGCAAATAATTAATCTGGGCTAAACCTAATTCCGTCCATCCTCCTCTGGGTAATCCCTTTGGTAAATAAATATCACCATAACGAACGCGGATCAGGCGGCTGACTTGTATGCCTACCGCTTCCCATAAACGCCTTACTTCACGATTACGACCTTCCGTTAAAGTAACATTAAACCATTGATTCATGCCTTCTCCGCCACGAAACTTCAGTGTCTTAAAATTAGCTTCACCATCTTCAAGTTGGATACCTTTGGTTAATTGCCGAATTTTAGCATCATTAATTTCACCAAAAACACGAACTGCATATTCACGTTCGACCTCATGACGAGGATGCATCAAACGATTAGCCAGTTCCCCATCTACGGTAAATAATAATAAACCACACGTATTTATATCTAAGCGCCCTATCGCAATCCAGCGAGAGCCGGTTAATTTAGGTAAGCGATCAAATACGGTTGGACGTCCTTCTGGATCATGATGAGTACATAGTTCGCCTTCTGGCTTATAATAAGCCAAGATCCGACAGACTGTTTTCTCCGCTTCTTTGATTTTCAAAAGGTGACCATCTAAGCGAATTTTAGTGTTAGATTTAACTTCTATTCGATCACCCAAGGTCGCTAATTGACCATCAACACTGATCCTACCGGATTGAATAAAACTTTCTATTTCCCTGCGCGATCCATAACCACAACGAGCAAGTACTTTTTGTAACTTTTCACTTTGCTGCTTTTTAACGCTCATAGCGTAAACCTCTTGTGTCACCTTCACAGGCGTCATAATTATAAAAATAACTAAAAAAATAAACTGTGGCTATTATACACCGTTTTTCTATTAACCTCATCTGAAGCTTTTTTATTCAAATGGTATCGTGGAACCCATTCCAACCCTGATGATATTTGGCGTACTCTCTGTTAAATCAACTGCAGTGGTTGGTTTTTCACTTAAATAACCACCATTTATAATCAAGTCAACTTGTTGACCAATTAAACTTTCTATCTCATCTGCTGAAGACTGTGCAAAATCTTCATCTGGCAATATTAAACTCGTTGATAGTAAAGGTTCGCCAATTCCGGCAAGCAGATCTCTGGCAATCGGATTATTGGGTAAACGTATCCCTATTGTTTTACGCTTTTTATTCATTATTCGACGTGGGACTTCTTTTGTTGCACGTAAAATAAAAAGTGTAATGACCTGGTGTACTATTTTTAATCATTCTAAACACCTGATTATCTAGATAAGAATATTCAGCTATTTCAGATAAATAACAACACATTAGGGTAAAATTGTGGCGGGAATCCAATTGACGTAGGCGACAAATTTGCATAAGCGCGTTTTTATTATCTAACTTACAGCCAATTGCATAGCCGGAATCAGTCGGATAAACAATAATGCCGCCTTTGTTTAATATTTCTATGCATTGGCTAATTAATCGAGGTTGCGGATTTTGTGGGTGAATATGGATAGATTGTCCCATGAATGTTCTCTATATATTTATTTAATCACTATATTATTTAATTAAACTTGAAAATTAAGCTATCAATATATCTAAGCCGCTTACTATATAATATTTAAGCCTAAACGATAATCCCCAATTTTTATTGCCACGTTTGCCAAATCGGTGTAACACCTGCGGGCAACCAAAGATTTCTACCTAGCTCAGTCCAGGCGCAAGGGCGATGAAAATCAGAACCGACCGAAGCATATAAATCATGTAGTCTAGCTAATTCAGTTAAATTTTTTCGTTCATCAGGCGATTGTTGGCATTGAGCAATTTCAATCGCATCACCCTGTTGCTGTTTAAAATATAAAACTAACCTTTTTTGCCATTTTACTGATAGCGAGTAGCGACCAGGATGTGCCAAGACGGCAACGCCTCCCGCTTGATGAATAACGTCTATTGCCTCATCAAGCTTACACCAATCAGCAGGGACGTAACCTGCTTTACCTCGGGTTAAATATTTTTTAAAAACATGACCAATGCTTTTTTGTTTAGCGTAATCCATAATATAACGCGCAAAATGGCTACGTGTTACCTGTCCACCGGCGGCATAAGCTTTAGCATTTTGCCAGGCATCAGAAATACCGAGTTTTTCTAATTTATAGCCTATTTTTTTCCCCCGCAGGTTACGCCGTGCAGTTTGCATTTCCAGTAAATGTTTAAGACACTTTGCATCCAGGTTAATGTTAAGACCGACGATATGAATTTCAATTTTTTCCCAAATTGTGGAAATTTCAACACCGGCAATTAATGTTAGTAGCTTACTTTTTTCATTAATATACTGCCATACTGGCAAAATTCCATTAACTGTATCGTGATCAGTGATAGCTAATACATCGACTCCCATTAATACCGCTCTGTCTACTAATTCTAAGGGGGTGAGATCACCATCAGAAGCTTTTGTGTGACTATGTAGATCATAAATAACAGACAGCTTCTCATTGTCGTGTGCCAAAGCTTTATCCTCATTTACAGTTGACGATTATAGAAAAAATTCATAGTGTGGCATAAATTACCTGACACAATCCGAATGATCTAGTTTACTAGTATGGTGGTTAGCGATAGAGCTAACCTATCATGACACATTGCGAGGAAGAACAAAAATGACATTGGTATTTTTTATCATCGCTAAAATCCGTTGGTGGCAAAACTCCCTTTAATGGGCAGTTTCTTCCTGCGCGTGAATTAATAACACAGCACCAGATCAAGACCCGCCATGAAGCGGGTTTTTATAGCCAATTAATATAATATGAAAGGCAGCCAATACGGAAAACATAGCAGTCAATCAAACAACTTTTCGCATATTAGACACGAGTTTCGCACAGGCATATAAAATTCCAGAAATGGCTTAGAAGCAATGGTTAATTTGCAAGTTTACAATAAGTTGCTTTTAATTTATAAGATTTTGTCTATTTATATATTATGCTGAATTAAACTTAAAAATAGAGCGTTTTTTTATTGGTGCGAAACTTGTGTTTGAGAATAAAATTAATTATCAGCCTGAAGTTTGTCTGTTATTTCATCATTTATGCAGCAATCGCCCAGGCACACTATTGTTAACCTGAGTTCGGGATAAGGATCCTAATTTTTTATCACATATTCAAATAGTTAATTTAAAATAATTACATAAAACAGTATTAATTTTGGTTTTTTTCATGATTTTAGTAGAGAAAAATAGCTTCTTTTTTAACCGGCTATCACTAAGAATTTTCTTGCTTTTTTATCTTCTTGATTTCAAAATATTTTTTGATAAATCGGCTATTTTTATTTTCTAGCAACTATCGCTTATCCCGAACTCAGGTTATTGTTAGAGTCCGCTACCGTTAATAATAAGCAAAATCTACAAAGTATCCTGATCGTTGATAGTGCATTACGAATTACCACCAACCAACAGCAAGTTATTTTTGCCGCTCTTAGCACTACACTAGTTTCGCACAAAACTAATTTGGGTACGCTAATAAAACACGGATGTGCTCAGTAATAGCATTTTTGATTACGTCCCAATTTTGTTGATAAAGGATTATTTTTTCAGATATACGACGTTTATGTTGTTCAAACCACGCAGAAATAGCGAGAAAAATATGATTTCTTTGCGCTCGGCTAGTGCGAGCCTGACAGCGTTCAATACCACAATAAGCGTGTTGCTTAATAGTGAAATAAGGGTATTTTCGGTGATTGAAGTAAATTTTAGGCTGTTCTGAGATGGAAATTCCAAAGACCGGCACTAAGGAGTAAAAAGGTATCATCAATAAAGGGTCTACGATTCCGTAAAATTTGGGTCATACAACCGAGGCGCTTGATACCCGCGATGGCGTGTTCAACCGTAATACGGATGCCCGAGATTATTTTATTTTCTTGTTTTTGTTCAGGCGATAAAGGTCTTTTTCGAGTTCCTTTTTTTGGGATTTGTGTATTAGGATGCTGTTTATCTATACCTTGAAAACCGGTATCGGCCCAGATGGTTACCTCAGGGGGAATATGGCGAATTATATCGACTTTATCGAGTAAGCGTTTATCGTGACGGCGCCCATTTTTGATCATGGGGATAAATCCAATTTTCCTCGTTTCGTCAGTCATATAGCTAGGCGACTTAATTTTGATTACAAGGTGTGTTATGAGTTATACAATTGATTTTCGACGTAAAGTAATATCTGTAAGGAAAGCCGAAGGTTTAACAATTCGAGAAACTGCGAAACAATTCCGTATTGGAAAAGCGTCTTTAGTACGTTGGCTTAAACGACCAGAGCCAAAAAATTCAACGCCACGTAAGAGGAAGCTCGATAAAAATGCTTTAGCAAAAGATGTGGAACAGTATCCAGATGCTTACCAAAAGGAACGGGCAGAGCGATTCGGTGTTTGTAAAAAGACTATTTGGCAATCCCTTAAAAAGCTGGGATTAACCTATAAAAAAAACTCTATTCCATCCAAAAACCAACGAAAGCGACAGGCTGGCACATCAGCAAAAAAGACAACAGTATGAAAAAAAAGATAAATCTGTTGTTTTTATTGATGAAAGTGGTTTTTCACATGACACTCCACGAACTCACGGCTATTCCCCAAAAGGTCACCGTTGTTTTGGCCTGAAAAACTGGGGTGCTAAGGGAAGAACAAATGTTATTGGCGCTTTATTGGGAACAACCCTTTTTGCTATCGGATTATTTGATTGCAATATTAATCGTGATGTTTTTTATGTTTGGATCACAAAAATATTGCTCCCAGAACTTCCTGAAAATTCTGTTATTTTTATGGACAACGCTAGCTTTCACAAAGGTAAGAATATTGAACAGGCAATTATAAACGCAGGACACCAGATAGAATATTTGCCTGTGTATTCACCAGATTTAAATCCTATAGAACATAAATGGTCTCAAGCTAAACGTAAAAAGATGGAAACAGGATGCACTATCGATGACCTGTTTTTAATACATATGCTGTAATCAAAATTAAGTCGCCTAGCTATAATAAGCCCTTTTCGAGTGGTCTGTCTTTTCTTTCCCGAATACATTTTTTTTCGCCGACGCAGATTCTTAGGCTTTTGGACAGGTCGCTCTGTCCCATCAATAAAGACGTCTCTAACTCCAGGAAAGGCGCGAAAAAATTCCTCAGCAGAGCGAATTTGACGAGCGGGCAAAACACATTCTCGCCCCAAGGTCATCTCTAAAACCGGCAATAATATTTTTACCCAGCGACATACCCGTGTTCTATCTAAACCAAAAAGAAGTCCTTGCAAATCATAGGTCGGATAACATTTTAAATACAATAAAATAAAAAGCAGTTTATCTAATGGGGTTGGGATAAATCCTTTCTGCCCTGCACCCATCTGCCGCTCGTGATCTTTTCGATTCTTTTTCCGATAAATCAAATAACAAGCTGAAAATTCAGCGGCTAAATTTTTCAATTCTTCGACTGATAATCCAATGATTGCTTTACATAAACGATTATCTCGTAACAACCGCTCTTTGTTGATCATTTCAAACCGTTATTTTCTAAGTTAAACCTCTTTTTATTGTCTATAGCGTGACAAAAAATGCAAGTCTCTATTCAGCAACTATTTTAATGCCGTTATCCGATATCGCCACATTGTCATAATGTTTTCGCGATAAAAGCTGATATCCCGCCAGGTATTCTTTTTAGTCACCCCGCCGGCTGTGGTTGAAAAATGAATATGTGGATGCCATTTTTGGTCTCGTCCCCAGGTATGGATGGCAGTGAAAACGCCCGGTGTGATATTGAGGTCACGGCAGATGGTTAATATCACATCAGCGGCTAATCGATTCATTTCACCGAGAAGCCAACGGTTGGCGCGAATAATAGGCCAATATTCACAAGGCATGGTAAAAGTGATGTGCTGCCAAGGAACTTCGGGTAACCAAGTTAGCGTATTGTTAGTCCATTGTAGGCAAGCTTTGACGCCACAATGTGGGCAGCTTCGACTTTTGCAGGTAAATTTAACCCATTTCTCAGAATTACATTGAGGGTCAGGACAGCGCCAAATTGACCACCCCATAAGCGAAGTGCCGCAAGCCATAATCTTTACCATGGTTTCCATCACAACAGTGCGGACACTATCAGGGGGTTGGCGATTAAGCCAATTGAGCCAGCGTTGACCAAATTTAAAAACATGACTAAAACGCGGTGACATAAAAGGGACCAAAAGATTGAGACAATAGGTATCGGGTTATACCAGTACTAACAAGCAATGACAAGTCGTCGCCATAGGCGACCATCTTGGCCCGCTAATCAATCCAGCTAAACCGCCAATTTCACTTATTGGTGTTTATGATCCTAAGCTAATTTTACCTATTGCTAAGGCATTGCAATTAATAGGATATAAACGTGCTGCTGTCGTAACATAGTGGAGGTATGGATGAAGTTGCCTTACATGCCCCTATTCGAGTGGCTGAATTAAAACAGGATGAAATTTTAACTTACCAGCTAACCGCCCAAGACTTTGGCTTACCTACCTACTCTCTATCAGAATTAACTGGCGGCTCTGTTGATAAAAATTATCAACTTATTACCACATTGTTACAGGGTCACGGGAAGTCAGCCCATGCTAGCACCGTTGCTGCCAATGTCGCATTACTGATGAAGCTTAATAGCCATGAAGATCTAAAAACCAATACCGATTTTGCTTTGCGGGTTATTGGTAGTGGAAAAGCCTATCAACGGTTAACCACACTAGCCAATAGGAGGAAGTTTCACTAATGCAAGCGACTTATTTTACAAAAAATTATTGCAGATAAGATGGCATATTTAGCGGTAAGAAAATTAAAGCAACCATTAGTTAGCTTTATTGGGCAAATTACGCCAAGTGAACGCCATTTTTATACTGCTCTTTCGCAAAGCCATCCAGCATTTATCCTGGAATGTAAAAAGGCTTAACCATCAAAAGGCATTATTCGTCATCACTTTGATACTGTGCAAATTGCGAAGATTACCAAAATTATGGGGAACTAATTCTCCTTGTTGTAATTGTTGTTGTGTCATGAAAAATTTACTTTTGTTATTTGCCACAATATAGCTAGGCGACTTAATTTTGATTACAGCATATGTATTAAAAACAGGTCATCGATAGTGCATCCTGTTTCCATCTTTTTACGTTTAGCTTGAGACCATTTATGTTCTATAGGATTTAAATCTGGTGAATACACAGGCAAATATTCTATCTGGTGTCCTGCGTTTATAATTGCCTGTTCAATATTCTTACCTTTGTGAAAGCTAGCGTTGTCCATAAAAATAACAGAATTTTCAGGAAGTTCTGGGAGCAATATTTTTGTGATCCAAACATAAAAAACATCACGGTTAATATTGCAATCAAATAATCCGATAGCAAAAAGGGTTGTTCCCAATAAAGCGCCAATAACATTTGTTCTTCCCTTAGCACCCCAGTTTTTCAGGCCAAAACAACGGTGACCTTTTGGGGAATAGCCGTGAGTTCGTGGAGTGTCATGTGAAAAACCACTTTCATCAATAAAAACAACAGATTTATCTTTTTTTTCATACTGTTGTCTTTTTTGCTGATGTGCCAGCCTGTCGCTTTCGTTGGTTTTTGGATGGAATAGAGTTTTTTTTATAGGTTAATCCCAGCTTTTTAAGGGATTGCCAAATAGTCTTTTTACAAACACCGAATCGCTCTGCCCGTTCCTTTTGGTAAGCATCTGGATACTGTTCCACATCTTTTGCTAAAGCATTTTTATCGAGCTTCCTCTTACGTGGCGTTGAATTTTTTGGCTCTGGTCGTTTAAGCCAACGTACTAAAGACGCTTTTCCAATACGGAATTGTTTCGCAGTTTCTCGAATTGTTAAACCTTCGGCTTTCCTTACAGATATTACTTTACGTCGAAAATCAATTGTATAACTCATAACACACCTTGTAATCAAAATTAAGTCGCCTAGCTATATACCTGCTGGAAGTAGGTATCCGTTGTTATCATATCAATTACTTTTGCTCTTTAGGCAGATGTTTATAGATATACACCATGCTAAGTATTGTAAATATTAGTGTGACCGCGGTCAAACCAAAAACTTTAAAGTTAACCCAGACATCCTGAGGCAGCCAAAAGGCAACATAAATATTTACTAGCGCACAGATAGCAAAAAAGATTGCCCATGATAAATTTAATTTATGCCAAATCTCATTAGCTAAATGGATCTCTTTACCCAGCATTCTCTGGATTAATGGTTTTTGGGTAAAATATTGGCTGATTAACAGTGCTAATGAAAAAATAGCGTAAATAACTGTCACTTTCCATTTAATAAAAAGATCACTGTGGAAAATCAACGTCAGTCCACCAAAAATGATCACGATTACTAAAGTAATTAACGAACTTTTTTCAATTTTTTTATAGATAAGATAAATGGCCAGCATAGATAAAGCGGTTGCAATCATTAATGCGCCAGATGCGTAAAAAATATCTACTTTTTTATATACAATAAAGAAAACAATGAGAGGAATAAAATCTAATAGTTGTCTCATGAGGGCGCTTGTCCTGATCCTTTTCGAGTAAATATGAATTTTTATAATTATTTGATTAATAAATTATAAAATATCATATTGCCAATTTGTTTTATATTATATTACCTTATTTGATAATAATGTTACACAGTTAGTAGGTGTATATTTTTATCGATAAAATTATCTACTGAGCAATAAAATTCACTATTAACATATTAAAGTAATTAACTTGTTATTACGAATAAAATGCAATTTTGAGTCAGAACGTTGGTTCTGTAATTAATGTTTAATTGTTTAAGTTAATAGTAAATTTTTACCACGCTATCTAATGGTAAATAATAGCCGTAGTATTTTTATCTGGTTAATTTGTTGTTTTTCCAACTAACATGTAAAAGCGGAAAAAATAGATCAATGTAAAAGAGGTAAGTAAATTATTCAATGTAAAAGAGATAATATTATTCACCATACTCGGTAAAAAACGAAATTGTCCAAGTAGCATAGTGAGTAACATTTGCAATGCTAACCAAAGTAATAAAATTGCTAGAATTAACCACCAATGACGAAATGCTATTTTCCAACTTTGACTCATGGCTCGTAGCGGCATAATGTTTTTGACGGTTATTAAGATGATGGGTGATAAGGAAAAACCGATAGCTAAAATGATACCGAGTAAGATGAATAGCATAAAGCCAAAATAAATTATAATTGTGCATATGACTAACAAAATTAACATGTTAGGTAATATACGTAACGAAAGTATAAAAGCTTGCCATGCACTGATGCTATTGCCGATACTGAGTTCTGACAAATAAGTAACTACTGAAGAAACTAATAATATTAATCCGATAAAAACCGCAGCCAATGAGAGTAGTGAGACTCTCATCATTATCGTTTTTTCTTCATCAGATAGTTGACTTACCCAGGTTAAAAGTGAAGTTGAGTCATTTTGACCACCAAGGGTTTTGACAATGGTTGCCATTTCATCGATGGGAACCAGAAAATAATAAAGTATTAGACTGATGGTAGCTGAAATGAATGACAGGATAAAAAGGCCGCTCAGCTGATTTTTAAAAAAATTAAAGCTATCGCTGATAAGTGAGTTGGCCGTAATGGACATGAAAACTGCTCCTATAACTGGTTTTTATCATCACATTTTTATTGTATATTGTAACTGACAGTGAAGAGAGCGTATAGCTTTTCTATGGTAAAGATATTGCTATATCAGTAAATTTTGTGGTTATTCTATAAGTAAGGATAAAATACTAAAAATAGAGTGATATTTATATTATAGTGATTTTGAATATAACAATATAATGATTGGTTTTAATAATTGATATGGTAATGACTTTATGGTGATAAAAGCGGTTATTTTATTATCTGATTTGAGGGACTAATGGCGATAAATTATATTTATTTCAGCCCCTATATTGGGGCTGAAGAATAAAACAATCATCGTATTTTCATTGAATCAATGACTGATTGTACACCTGCTACACCTTGTGTTACTTGAATTGCACGCTGAGCGTCGGCACGCGAACTGACAAAACCGCTCAATTGCACACGACCTTTAAAAGTTTCAACATTGATTTGCGTTGATTTCAAGTTTTTTTCTGCCAATAATGCTGTCTTCACTTTCGTTGTAATAACTGTATCATCAATATATCCACCAGTTCCTTCTGTTTTTGCTGTTGGAGCACAAGCAGAAAGGAATAATGCCATAAATAGCACGGTACAGAGCGCTGTTATTGATTTAAGATATTTCATTATTCAATTCTCCATTAATACGAGGGTTATTTTTATTTATCGTATATGAGTGCTAAATGAAAATTTCATCGCAGTCAATATACTGATTATTGATGAAATATATATAAATTACAAATGAATGGCTGGTATCGATAGCGACTTGTTAATTACAATAGTTTATTAGAATCGATAATTAGTAATTACAAAATAGCAAGTCTAACTACCATTTTTCCGATAGCTTTAAATTGACTATTTTTGCGTAGCCATTTTCATCTGCGAAACAAACTGTTTTAATTTGGCCAGTAATATATCAGGTTGCTGATGATGAATTTCAATTAATTTTACAACTGCAGAGCCAGATATTGCGCCAACTACACCATTTTTGATTGCATCAGTGACTTGTTTTGGTTCAGCAATGCCAAAACTTAACAGTGGTGGGGCGGAATGGTAGGCTTGTAACTTGGTTAATAACTGGCTAGCAGGAATATTGGCTTTTTTTCTGTGCCTGTTACACCTGAACGCGAGAGTATAATAAGTATAGCCACGACCATATAAAGCAATTTGGCGTAAAAGATCGTCATCAGTATTAGGAGGACAAATAAATATTGGTGCAATATTATGTTGCAACGCTGAAGTGCGAAATGGCAGGGACTTATTCATTGGTACATCCGCGATTAAAACGGAACCGATGCCGGCATTCCGGCATTGAGCATAAAAATTATCAATACCATGGTTAAAAATCAGATTTGCATAAACTAGTAAGCCAATAGGAATCAAAGGGTGCTTTTTGCGGATCTGTGTTAGTAGCTCAAAACAGTATGTTGGCGTGATGTTCGCATTAAGTGCGCGTAAATTCGCCTTTTGAATCGTTGGACCATCAGCCAATGGATCAGAAAAAGGGATACCAATCTCTAATGCATCGGTTTTTGCTTCAATTAATGTATCAATAATTTTTTAATGACATTTCTGCATTGCGATCGCCTAAGGTGATGAATGGGACGAATGCTCCCTGATTTTTAGCATTAAAGGTGTTAAACAGTTACTGATAACGCTCCATTAGATCTCTCCTTTGGCTTGCAAAATAGCCTGTACAGTAAAAATATCTTTATCTCCACGGCCGGAGATATTAACAATCAGTAGTTGTTCTGCCTCAATCATTTTTAAGGTGTAAGCCAGGGTGTGTGATGACTCTAAAACTGGAATAATACCTTCACGAGTTTCGCATCAATAAAAAAACGCTCTATTTTTAAGTTTAATTCAGCATAATATATAAATAGACAAAATCTTATAAATTAAAAGCAACTTATTGTAATTTAAACAAATTTATACGTTTTAGTAACTTGCAAATTAACCATTGCTTTTAAGCCATTTCTGGAATTTTATATGCCTGTGCGAAACTCGTGAACAAGAAAAAATTAGGGTATCTATATTTTGTCCGGTTATCCATGCATTAAAAATATCTATAAAACATTCTTACAAGTAAGCAGTGTAAGATACTCTGGTTTAGTGTTATCAGAAGTAAGCCCATCGCTTTTATCTCATGACACGTTAAAAAGTAGATGTTTTCGACCTAAAGACCTATGGCGATTAGTTCAACCTTCTATAAAGCCTGTTGCTCAATAGCAAAATTAATTATGACTTACAAAAAAACCAGCCGATGATGATAAAATCATCAATTTTTGCATTAAAAACAACCTATGTAAGATTAAAAAATAAACTATTTTTGTATTTTTTAGATGTATCTAACTTGTTTTTATTTTAAGCAACTTTATTTCACTATTGAGCAACATGCTTATAGACAAAAAAAGCCCTTGCGTACTAATTGCCGATGATACATTGATTGCCAAAACACGTAGTAAAAAAATAGAGATGGTCCATTATCAATATTCAGGTAATGAACATGATGTTATTGCTGGCATAGGTTTAGTTAATTTACGTTGGCATAATCTAACAACTGTTGAATCAATTCCTATTGATTATCGTATTTATGATAAAGATTCTGATGGAAAAACAAAAAACACGCACTTTTCCGAAATGCTCGCTCTTGCTAAAAAAAGAGGGATCATACCAGAAGCGGTAGTGATGGATGCCTGGTATTCTAGCCTGGATAATCTGAAATCAATTCGCTCTCATGGTTGGGTCTGGGTAACCACGCTGAGGAAAAACAGGATTGTTAACCATAACAAACAACTGAACAAGTTAGACATCTCAGAAGAAGGAACTCCAATACACTTACGAGGCTACGCTTGGGTGACTGTTTTCAAATTTACAGCCAAAAACGGCCGTATTGATTACTTAGTAACAAACAAAGACAATCCCACCCGTCAATACGTCAAATCTATCATGGATGTCCGTTGGTCTGTTGAAGTTTATCATCGAGAAGTTAAAAAAATTGTGGTATAGCTAGGCGACTTAATTTTGATTACAGCATATGTATTAAAAACAGGTCATCGATAGTGCATCCTGTTTCCATCTTTTTACGTTTAGCTTGAGACCATTTATGTTCTATAGGATTTAAATCTGGTGAATACACAGGCAAATATTCTATCTGGTGTCCTGCGTTTATAATTGCCTGTTCAATATTCTTACCTTTGTGAAAGCTAGCGTTGTCCATAAAAATAACAGAATTTTCAGGAAGTTCTGGGAGCAATATTTTTGTGATCCAAACATAAAAAACATCACGATTAATATTGCAATCAAATAATCCGATAGCAAAAAGGGTTGTTCCCAATAAAGCGCCAATAACATTTGTTCTTCCCTTAGCACCCCAGTTTTTCAGGCCAAAACAACGGTGACCTTTTGGGGAATAGCCGTGAGTTCGTGGAGTGTCATGTGAAAAACCACTTTCATCAATAAAAACAACAGATTTATCTTTTTTTTCATACTGTTGTCTTTTTTGCTGATGTGCCAGCCTGTCGCTTTCGTTGGTTTTTGGATGGAATAGAGTTTTTTTTATAGGTTAATCCCAGCTTTTTAAGGGATTGCCAAATAGTCTTTTTACAAACACCGAATCGCTCTGCCCGTTCCTTTTGGTAAGCATCTGGATACTGTTCCACATCTTTTGCTAAAGCATTTTTATCGAGCTTCCTCTTACGTGGCGTTGAATTTTTTGGCTCTGGTCGTTTAAGCCAACGTACTAAAGACGCTTTTCCAATACGGAATTGTTTCGCAGTTTCTCGAATTGTTAAACCTTCGGCTTTCCTTACAGATATTACTTTACGTCGAAAATCAATTGTATAACTCATAACACACCTTGTAATCAAAATTAAGTCGCCTAGCTATATTGAACGCTGTCAGGCTCGCACTAGCCGAGCGCAAAGAAATCATATTTCTCGCTATTTCTGCGTGGTTTGAACAACATAAACGCCGTATATCTGAAAAAATAATCCTTTATCAACAAAATTGGGACGTAATCAAAAATGCTATTACTGAGCACATCCGTGTTTTATTAGCGTACCCAAATTAGTTTCGCACCAATAAAAAAACGCTCTATTTTTAAGTTTGATTCAGCATAATATATAAATAGACAAAATCTTATAAATTAAAAGCAACTTATTGTAATTTAAACAAATTTATACGTTTTAGTAACTTGCAAATTAACCATTGCTTTTAAGCCATTTCTGGAATTTTATATGTCTGTGCGAAACTCGTGAAGGATAAACAACCTCCGTTAACATTTTTCGCATCCGTGCTGATGGACTTAAAAAGCCGTAATAGCGGATCATGTGAAACCATTTTTCTGGCACATGAGACGCAAACAGGGTAATAAATTCATCGGATGTTATGACCAAGTCTTCCTGTTTTTTCGTGCGGTGGCTCTTATAGCGTAACGTGATGTTATCTTCGCCGGAATAATATTTTAAGCGACTGAGCGAGACAGGGGGTTCTTTAGATAAAATCTGAGATAAAGGGTGACATGGGTAATATTGGAAAGAATATCAGAAAGATTAATATTCCACCCGCGCTTGTAGTGAGTGTTAAGTAATTGATTCCATGATGCTTTACTTCTTCCTTCAGCTTTAAGCTCATCGGGAATGGTGAGCGTGTAATAATGTTTTCTCAATAATGCCGTTATCCGATATTGCCACATTGTCATAATGTTTTCGCGATAAAAGCTGATATCCCGCCAGGTATTCTTTTTAGTCACCCCGCCGGCTGTGGTTGAAAAATGAATATGCGGATGCCATTTTTGGGCTCGTCCCCAGGTATGGATGGCAGTGAAAACGCCTGGGGTGATATTGAGGTCACGGCAGATGGTTAATATCACATCAGCGGCTAATCGATTCATTTCACCGAGAAGCCAACGGTTGGCGCAAATAATAGGCCAATATTCACAAGGCATGGTAAAAGTGATGTGCTGCCAAAGAACTTCGGGTAACCAAGCTAGCGTATTGTTAATCCATTGTAGGCAAGCTTTGACGCCACAATGTGGGCAGCTTCGACTTTTGCAGGTAAATTTAACCCGTTTCTCAGAATTACATTGAGGGTCAGGACAGCGCCAAATTGACCACCCCATAAGCGAAGTGCCGCAAGCCATAATCTTTACCATGGTTTCCAACAGTGCGGACACTATCAGGGGGTTGGCGATTAAGCCAATTGAGCCAGCGTTGACCAAATTGAAAAACATGACTAAAACGCGGTGACATAAAAAGGGACCAAAAGATTGAGACAATAGGTATCGGGTTATACCAGTACTAACAAGCAATGACAAGTCGTCACCATAGGCGACCATCTTGAACAAAAAACCGAAACTAAAATAGCTATTCCACTGGATCTTGAAATTGAGTCTACAAAATTAGGCAATATTTTGAAAAACATTAATCATGAAGCTGACTTTGTTATTACAAAAAATAAAAGACAAATTACAGCAGTAAAAATATCACCCGAATTTACAAAATTTAGGGATAAAACGAAATTAGTATGGAACGGTTCGCCTCCATCTTTTCATGAGATAAGGAGTTTGTCTGCCAGATTGTATACAGAAAAAAATGGAAGTGAATTTACTCGTAAATTGTTAGGCCATAAGTCAGAGGAAATGACAGCAAAATATTAGGATGATAGAAGTGATAATTGGATTAAGATCTAAAATTTATAGTGAGTGAATAGTGAATTATAGTGATAATTAGTTTATATCCATTTGATAAATAAGTATTTTAATTATAGAAAACTACCAATTGGTAGTTCATTATTAATAATTTTTTGCGCATTTTTGATACCCGCCAGGGGGGCAAAATAAGCAAATGGTGAATTATTTACTGGATCAACCAAGCGACGCCAGCTATAAACAAAATCTTTAGCCGTGACAGTGTCACCACTTGGCATTCGGTCTTAAATAAAAAAAAACAAATCCGATTACCGGCGGTTGTTCAACGATTTGCTACACCAGGAATGGGACTACCTAGTTAATCCTTCAAATAAATCACGTATTACATGCGATTCTGCTAAACCAACATTGCTAATAGGATCACTGGAAGTTGGATCTGCATTAATCTGTCTAACTATCTCTTGTTTTTCAGCTAATCACGAGTTTCGCACAGGAATATAAAATTCCAGAAATGGCTTAAAAGCAAGGTAGTGTTCAAAAATCTGTGTCATATCTTAAACTCAAAAAAAGAGGTATGACAATATGAGAAATCAATCATTTAATTTTGATGAAGCGTTGAAGCAATTACAATCAGGTAAAATTTTACTCGGTACGGATGGAATACTCACACCACTCATAAAACAGCTGACCGAAGCTGCCCTGCAGGCAGAAATAGAATACTACCTATCGACAACGTCAATCGATACGCGTAAAAATGGCTATACTCGAAAAACGGTTAAATCGACATCAGGTCAATTTGAACTGAAAACGCCCAGAGACAGGTCAGGTGCTTTTGAGCCTCAGCTCATTAAGAAAAATCAGACAAAATTATCAGAGGATATTGATAACAAAATCCTATCGTTATTTGCATTAGGCATGAGTTATCGTGATATTCAAAAACATGTTGCGGAATTATATGGACTGGAAATATCAGATGGAGCTATTACGCATATTACTGACAAATTACTTCCTGAATTAAAAGCCTGGCAACAATGCCCTCTGGAGGCGCTCTATCCTTTTGTCTGGCTCGATGCCATTCATTACAAGATAAAACATGATGGTCACTATATCAATAAGGCAATCTACACAGTACTTGGACTAACCACCGATGGGCATAAGGAATGGTTAGGACTCTATATGTCTGAAACAGAAGGAGCACATCATTGGCTGAGCGTTCTGACTGACTTACATAACCGTGGTATACAAGATATTTTAATCGCTTGTGTTGACGGATTAAAAGGGTTTCCAGAAGCGATAGCCAGTATTTTCCCGCAGACAGAAGTTCAGCTATGCGTAGTTCATCAAATTCGCAATAGCTTACGTTATATTGCCAGTAAAGACCAAAAATCCTTTATGGCTAAGCCGGTTTATCGTGCAGATACTAAAGCGGCTGCTGAGCTTGCCCTTGATGAACTGGAAACGAAATGGGGTGAAAAATACCCGATAGTGCTAGAATCCTGGCGAAGTAAATGGGAGTTGCTCAGTGCTTATTTTCGATACCCTAAAGCCATTAGAAAACCCATTTATACGACCAATGCAGTAGAGGCGGTTCATCGGCGGTTTAGGACATTAACTAAAACCAAAGGGGCTTTTCCTAATGAAAACAGCTTATTAAAATTACTCTATATTGGCATCAATCAGGTATCCAACAAATGGACTATGCTGATTAGTAACTGGGCGTTAACCATTGCTCAATTGTCCATTATTTTAAAGGGCGCCTAGATGGTATAATCAAAATATAAAATCCCCTGACACAGAATTATGAACATCCTCAAAAGCAATGGTTAATTTGCAAGTTACTAAAACGTATAAATTTGTTTAAATTACAATAAGTTGCTTTTAATTTATAAGATTTTGTCTATTTATATATTATGCTGAATTAAACTTAAAAATAGAGCGTTTTTTTATTGGTGCGAAACTCGTGCTAATAAGTCCCCTCAACCACCAACGCAGCTACGGCAGGTTTAGTGTTCACGATACAATTTAAAAAGAATATTGCTAATGCTGTTCTATAGCGAAGCATATAGATTTCCATATTATATCCCGATGTTATTATAATTATAGAAAATAATTTGGTTAAAACAATTAGATATAACACAAGTTGTTGTAACGATTTAGATAGGAAACTTAATTATTTTCATTTAGAATTGTTGAACTAAATGTTATTAAGAAGGAAAGGATAAGATGTCAACTAGTACAAATTTCAAAGAGGAAGGTGTTGCTATCAATGGTACTTTCTTGCAACCTGGTGATAAAGCTAAACAATTTACCCTTGTAGCGAGCGATCTTGCAGAAAAATCTTTGTCAGATTATCAAGGCAAACGAAAAATTCTTAATATATTTCCCAGTATTGATACCGGTGTTTGCGCTACCTCTGTTCGCAAGTTTAACCAAATAGCCAGCCAACTAGAAAACAGTGTTGTATTGTGTATTTCTGCCGATCTTCCTTTTGCACAGCGCCGGTTTTGTGGCGCTGAGGCACTTGAGAATGTAGTTACATTATCGTTTTTTCGCGCACCAACCTTCAGTAAAGACTACGGCGTAGAAATGACCTCTGGGCCATTAAAAGGATTAGCAGCGCGTGCAGTGGTTATCATCGATGAAAACGATAAAGTCATTTATAGTGAATTAGTTGATGAAATCACCCATGAACCCAACTATGATGCCGCTCTCAATGCATTAAAATAGTGATATTAATACTTAATAAAAATATCTGTTTTTTAATTAAACTATTTGTCTAGTTTTAATTCGATAGCGATAAAACTTATCGCTATCTTGATCCAGATTACACTATCACTCACCCTCACTCTCTTTTTTATGGCTTAATCCATACTCCCGCAACTTATTTGCAATTGCTGTATGCGATACATTAAGCCGTTTAGCTAATTTACGCGTACTTGGATAATCTTGATAAAGTCGCGCCAATATTGAAGCTTCAAAATGTTTTGTTAATTCATCTAACGTACCATTTAATTGATCGGCGCTAAACAATGAAATATCTTTTAGATCTGGCAAATTAATATCTTGCGGCGTTAATTCTCGTCCTGCCAATTGAATTAAGGCCTGATAGAGAATATTACGTAGCTGCCGCACGTTACCAGGCCAATGATAACTTGCAAGGTAATGCCCTAACTTAGGCGAAAGTTTCGGTTTTTCAATACCTTGCTCTTGTGAAAATTGCCTAACAAATTCTACCGTAAGCGGCATTATATCAGCTTGTCGTTCACGCAGCGGGGGTAAGTTCACCGTTAATACATTCAAGCGGTAATATAAATCTTGCCTGAATTGTCCTTTTTCAACTAATTCCAGCAAGTTTTTTTGTGTTGCGCAGATCACTCTGACATCAACTTTAACTTCTTGCACTTCACCTACCCGACGAAAGGTACCATCATTTAAGAAACGTAATAGTTTGATCTGCATTTGTGGCAACATTTCACCAATTTCATCAAGTAAAACAGTACCTCCATCCGCTTGCTCAAAAAATCCTTTTTTAGCCTCAATGGCATTTGGATAAGCCTCTGCAGCATAACCAAAGAGCTCGTTTTCTACCACATCCTCTGGCATCGATGCACAATTAAGCCCTAAGAAAGGTTTATCGCCTCTGATGCTCTGCAAGTGACAAGCTTTAACTAAAATATCTTTACCCGTTCCGGTTTCCCCAACCAATAGAAGTGGTTCATCAAGTAGGGCTATTTTTTTTAGATCCTCAACCAGCTGGCTCATTTTGGGACTGACTGCAATGATCTGAGCAAAACTATCTGCTGCTGCTATTTTATCTGCTTGATACTGCTGCTCTGTGGGTAATACTTTTAGTAGAATAATGGCGCCTGCATTTTCAATCGAACCCGTTGCTTTATGGTTGTTAATTGGCGTAACCTGCAGCAAATATTTATTACCTTTAATCATCACTTGTTCAGAATAAGATTGTAAATTATTTTGCTCTAGTAATTTTGCCAAACGCGGGTGATTTATTAACTGATTAAATTTTTTTTCTTTTAACTGATTATTATCAATAGCGAACAATTTTAACATCGCTGAATTGGCTAATTCGATGTTAGCTTTAGCATTAACCGAAAAAATAGGATCAGGGAAAGTATTTAATAAAGTTAATAATAATTTTTTTTCATGCTCAGAAGGCATAAAAGAGACCGTCTTAACATCTTTAACACCACGAATACGCCGAATTTCAGTCATTAACAGTTGAAACGTCGTGGTGTCGATTTGAGCAAATTTGAGATAAATATTACGATTTGGTGAAATTTCAATCCCTTCAAGGTCAATGTTTTGTAAAACAAGTAAATCAAGTAATTCACGTGTTAGCCCCATTCGATCTTGGCAAATCACTTCTAATCGCATCACTGAGAACCTTATATCTATATAATTTACTATTCAACCTGAGTTCGGGATAAGCATTATCAATTATGCTTGAAGATATGTTCCTGCCACAGCTATCTTTGGTTTAGATGGAATTAAATAATATGCAACCCGCCCTGTTAATAAATTCACTACAAAGTTAGCAGGGAGAGCGGTGCCGCGTATGCGCTATCTGACAAAGATTTTTTAACTCATCAAATACCGTTTCAATGACAGAACGATGACGCAAGATGGCTTTGTCGAAACAAGTCTGTTCAACAGGCTTCATTTTCTTCTTGATATTCGTTATAAGGTTAATTCCCATTGTTTTCAGTTGCTGTTTCAGTGAAGCCGATAAATACCCTTTATCCGCATACAAACAACCAGAAAGATCTTTTATCAGCTCAGGTAATGGTTTCCGATCTTCTGTGTTTCCTGGTGTAAGTCGAAAACTGAGTATTTCCCCCAAATGATTGATAATTACATGAAGTTTGAAACCAAAGAACCAACCTGTTGAGGTTTTTCCTCGTTCAGCTATCCCATCGAAGACTTTATGCCGGCTAATTCGTAAGTTATCACACACAGCTATCGGAGTAGAATCGGCAACCGACAGACCCGTGCACTTTCCCTTAATTGACTCAAACAGTGCCGTTAAAGCTAAGGCATTGCGCGGAAGTAACTCTACGCAGCGTGAATATGATGGCAAGTTAGGAAATTCCTTCCTGAGATATAAACGGACATGATAGAGATAAAATACCTTGAATTGGCTGAATCGGAGTTGATGAAACAAAACAACCAATCATCATTTCAGTCAATGAAAGCTGAGTAGACCGTCTACGACGTTTACTACCGTTATTCAGCAAAATTTCATGCATTTTTGGCTCGAAGTCTTTACAAAAATCATCCATCAGGCAATAAAGTTCAGTAAGATTTTCCATCATTGTTTAACAATGCTCTACGCTTTAACCAGATTGTTAGAGTATTTTAACGAAATATGCGCATTCAACTATTTGAATAGCAAGACTTTCACTTTATTTCTTATCCCGAACTCAAGTTATTCAATTAATTAAGTATGCATTTTTATTTATTAAGCTACCATAGGAAACGTTTTATAACATAAACACTAGCACCAGAAATGATAAACGGATAAGCATTAAACTAATATTGCTGGTCACCATTTAGTCAACATGGATCTTGATTAAAAAATTACCCAATTAAGCTTGATGGTGAATTAGTTAAATATTTTTATGTTCAACGCTTTTTGGCATAATATTTTTTAACTGGCTGAATAATTGACGACGAAAACCAGCCAATTTAGGTTTATCATCCATCCACGGTAAAGGACGGCATAACTCCATCGTTTTAATACCTAATCTAGCTGTGAGTAAACCGGCGCCGATCCCTTGAGCCGCTCGAGTAGAGAGCAGGGCCATAATATCTTGCGATAACCAATCCATGCCAATTTCACGCACCAACTAACTTGCTCCAGCAAAAGCAATATTAAGTCATACCATTTTAAATAATCGGATACGGCTATAATACCCCAGCTCAATGCCATAAATAGCTGCAATGCGATTAATTAATCGAATATTGCGCCAGGCAATAAATGTCATGTCGACAATAGCTAAAGGACTAACGGCAATCATTAACGCAGATTCAGCTGATGAACGATTAATCTCTTTTCTAGCCTGCTCATCCAAAATAGGTTACACTATCTTGGCTATAAAGTGTCACGATTTCTTTATCATTATGACTATCATGGATTGTTATCTGCCAACGTTTCATCGCCGGATGATCTAAGCCAATCGCCGATTGTTTGCCTAGCTTTTGACAAAATTTACGCCCGCCATGCATACCATGACTTTGCAAAAATTCTCTAGCCTGGATGCGTTCTTGACTACATTCTTTTAAATAATAAAGCCGTCGCCATTCAGTTATTATGACGCCAATAGCAGCAATAATAATTAAGCCACCAGCCGCGACAATAGCTAAAGAAACCCAATTTTGCTTTATCCACACTTGGTAGATCCATTGGCCGGTCTGAGCAAAAATACTCACCACGATTAAACTTAAAGCAATAACCACCAGTCTACGCCAAAAACTATAGCGCGGTTTGGGTTTGAGTTCAACATTGGCCAATGCCTCAATTTCACCTTCTCGTTCATCATTTTCTGTTTCGTGGCTGCTAGCCTCAAATTGTTCAGGCGCTAATTGATCCAAACACTTTGACTTTTTTTAACTTTGTTTTTTTGTTTGCCGGCAAAGACTCATCAAAATCGATGCGGGATTTTAGCGGTTTACTCATTTCAATTTATCTCCGAGTAAAAATTTTAAAGCACTGTCCAATCGAATATGAGCAACAGGTTGATCAGTCTCTGTTTCGCGAGACCGAAAAGATTCAAAATCAAATCCCTGCTTTAACCAAAAATCAGCATTAGGCAAACGCCGTGGTACCTTACCTGGAAAAAAGTCATTAATCGACCATCTGTTAATCTATGTCCCTTTAAGGCAGGTACCCGTTCTCCCTGATATTCAATCATGCCATTTTCTCGCCTGAATTGAAGCTAGTGCCAGACAATCCATGCTGATCCCTTCAAAAGCCGCACTTTGCCAGGCCGCACGAACTAATTGCTGTAGCAATGAAACTAAATTGGCATGTTGATCATGAGTTATATGATCAACCTTACTTGCCGCGAAAAGTAATTTATCAATAAAATAGTTGCTGAATAGAGACTTGCATTTTTTGTCACGCTATAGACAATAAAAAGAGGTTTAACTTAGAAAATAACGGTTTGAAATGATCAACAAAGAGCGGTTGTTACGAGATAATCGTTTATGTAAAGCAATCATTGGATTATCAGTCGAAGAATTGAAAAATTTAGCCGCTGAATTTTCAGCTTGTTATTTGATTTATCGGAAAAAGAATCGAAAAGATCACGAGCGGCAGATGGGTGCAGGGCAGAAAGGATTTATCCCAACCCCATTAGATAAACTGCTTTTTATTTTATTGTATTTAAAATGTTATCCGACCTATGATTTGCAAGGACTTCTTTTTGGTTTAGATAGAACACGGGTATGTCGCTGGGTAAAAATATTATTGCCGGTTTTAGAGATGACCTTGGGGCGAGAATGTGTTTTGCCCGCTCGTCAAATTCGCTCTGCTGAGGAATTTTTTCGCGCCTTTCCTGGAGTTAAAGACGTCTTTATTGATGGGACAGAGCGACCTGTCCAAAAGCCTAAGAATCTGCGTCGGCGAAAAAAAATGTATTCGGGAAAGAAAAAACAGACCACTCGAAAAGGGCTTATTATGACTGACGAAACGAGGAAAATTGGATTTATCCCCATGATCAAAAATGGGCGCCGTCACGATAAACGCTTACTCGATAAAGTCGATATAATTCGCCATATTCCCCCTGAGGTAACCATCTGGGCCGATACCGGTTTTCAAGGTATAGATAAACAGCATCCTAATACACAAATCCCAAAAAAAGGAACTCGAAAAAGACCTTTATCGCCTGAACAAAAACAAGAAAATCAAATAATCTCGGGCATCCGTATTACGGTTGAACACGCCATCGCGGGTATCAAGCGCCTCGGTTGTATGACCCAAATTTTACGGAATCGTAGACCCTTTATTGATGATACCTTTTTACTCCTTAGTGCCGGTCTTTGGAATTTCCATCTCAGAACAGCCTAAAATTTACTTCAATCACCGAAAAAATACCCTTATTTCACTATTAAGCAACACGCTTAATATGTGGTGAGAACATGCGCCGCAATAGTGTCCGTTTACCATAATGAAAGCTAAGCATAATTTGGGTTAATGCGGCCTGCATATCATTAAATGCTGCCGGACCGTTATTTAATGCAGCTAAACAGTCAACTAAAACAATTTGACGATCAAAATGTTGAAAGTATTCTTTAAGCCTGTTGCCAAATAGTGAACTCACGCTGCTTTAAACAAAAACGACTCACATACACCTCAAAAACACGAGAGTGGTTTATTTTTTAATCTAAAATGGATTATTTTCAATTTAAAACGTGATTATTTTATAGTCAACTTTTAATTTTTTGATAAATTCTAATTAATGCCCTTATTTAGCAACAGGCTTTTTATAAAAACGCTTAACAATTTTTTGACAATAATAGTGATAACGCTGTTGCAACATACCAATATTAGACTGTTTGTCCGCTTGCTTTAATTTCTGTTCATCTGTTGTATCAATATTGGGCCAAGGAAAAAACTACAATATCGGTGCCCCTGCAAGATCACCAGGTAATACAAATCGCCCTGGCTGAATAAAATATTGCCCCTGTTGTTTACAAAAAACCAAGTAATCGGTGTAAACCTGAGCAATATTAGCTAATAATTTCTCATCAGCCGCTGCAAAGGGGTCGCACTGTTGACAAAGTTGCAACCATTGCTGTGCACTCTCCTCATCACGGCCTTTTAATAGCTGTTGAATTTGCCGTGACCAACTAAAATAGTCCTGAGTCAACATAGGCAGATCCAGCAACCATTCGCCTGGATAGTCAATAATTTCAATATATAAATTAGAAGTCTCTTTGACGTGGCGTAGCAAACTCTGTTGCGATCGATAACAAAATAGTTGCTGAATAGAGACTTGCATTTTTTGTCACGCTATAGACAATAAAAAGAGGTTTAACTTAGAAAATAACGGTTTGAAATGATCAACAAAGAGCGGTTGTTACGAGATAATCGTTTATGTAAAGCAATCATTGGATTATCAGTCGAAGAATTGAAAAATTTAGCCGCTGAATTTTCAGCTTGTTATTTGATTTATCGGAAAAAGAATCGAAAAGATCACGAGCGGCAGATGGGTGCAGGGCAGAAAGGATTTATCCCAACCCCATTAGATAAACTGCTTTTTATTTTATTGTATTTAAAATGTTATCCGACCTATGATTTGCAAGGACTTCTTTTTGGTTTAGATAGAACACGGGTATGTCGCTGGGTAAAAATATTATTGCCGGTTTTAGAGATGACCTTGGGGCGAGAATGTGTTTTGCCCGCTCGTCAAATTCGCTCTGCTGAGGAATTTTTTCGCGCCTTTCCTGGAGTTAAAGACGTCTTTATTGATGGGACAGAGCGACCTGTCCAAAAGCCTAAGAATCTGCGTCGGCGAAAAAAAATGTATTCGGGAAAGAAAAGACAGACCACTCGAAAAGGGCTTATTATGACTGACGAAACGAGGAAAATTGGATTTATCCCCATGATCAAAAATGGGCGCCGTCACGATAAACGCTTACTCGATAAAGTCGATATAATTCGCCATATTCCCCCTGAGGTAACCATCTGGGCCGATACCGGTTTTCAAGGTATAGATAAACAGCATCCTAATACACAAATCCCAAAAAAAGGAACTCGAAAAAGACCTTTATCGCCTGAACAAAAACAAGAAAATAAAATAATCTCGGGCATCCGTATTACGGTTGAACACGCCATCGCGGGTATCAAGCGCCTCGGTTGTATGACCCAAATTTTACGGAATCGTAGACCCTTTATTGATGATACCTTTTTACTCCTTAGTGCCGGTCTTTGGAATTTCCATCTCAGAACAGCCTAAAATTTACTTCAATCACCGAAATACCCTTATTTCACTATTAAGCAACACGCTTAACGTAGTTGCAAACATATTTCATTAAGCATGTTGCTCAATAGTGAAATAAAGTTGCTTAAAATAAAAACAAGTTAGATACATCTAAAAAATACAAAAATAGTTTATTTTTTAATCTTACATAGGTTATTTTTAATGCAAAAATTGATTATTTTATCATCAGCTGCTGGTTTTTTTGTAAGTCATAATTAATTTTGCTATTGAGCAACAGGCTTATTGATCCCACGAGTAGGAGTCGGCCATTGAGGAGGAGAATTGTACAATGCTGCTATATTTTCGTCATAAGCAAAGCGAGGAATATTAAAATGTTTCTGCGGGATCCGTTTTGCACCTAATAGACGGCCATCTCTTGCGGCGGAAAACAGTGGCAAACGCGCTCCACTGTGCACATGTAGTAACTGATTAACCAGCGAGGTAATAAATGCCGTTTTACCACTATGACTAAGCCCGGTAACAGCTAAACGAACATGACGATCTACGCTTCGATTGACCAGTTCACTAAGCTCACTTCGCAATCTTTTCATATTTCTCCCATAACAACTTACGCACAAGTTTAGCAATGCCTGGACGTTGCAATAGCTGTATAATTATTAACATAAACCATCGCAAAGGTTTGCGGCTAGTGTATTTTAACATTAGTCCAATTATTCCTGTTGGTGCGTAATGAATAACCATAATTATTGCTATTCTTGCAATTTTTTCGCTTAAAAGCTTAATTTTCGGTCTGCTAATCAGCATATTCTTCTGTTAAAACATAGGATAATTTTAATTGAATAAGGAAAAATGATTTTACGGTAGAGCATCATTTACTCTACCGTAATTTGATAGTTAGTTACAATTTATTGATGCGACTATCAATACTGAAACTATCAGAAGTGATATAGCGTTCCATTTGGCGCAGTTTTTTTTCACCCGCTTTCAATTGCTGATCGATTTCATTCATTAACTTAGTCACTTTAACACTAATATCAGTTTCATCCTGATAACCTGCCGGTGCCGGTTCGATAAAAAACCACATTAACAGATAAATAACGATGGTAATGGCAAAAAATCCCAAGAATAATGCCACAACCGCCAGTGCCCGTACTAAATTAACCGGTAAATCAAAGTAATGCGCCAGCCCCGCACAAACGCCACCAATCATACGTTGATCGGTACGTCGATAAAGTTTTCGCGCGTCCATTTTTACCATTATATTTGCCTCCAATTTGGATGCTCTGCATCCAGAATATCTTCCAGCGCTTTAATACGTTGCTGCATGCGTTGTGCTCGCTCGGCTAACTGCGTCAATCGCTGGATCTCATTCTGCGTTAATTGACTATGGCTATTTCCTTTTTTACCATAGTGGCACCATAACCAAATAGGCAGAATAAAGATAACAAAGATCAATAAAACTAAACCAATAAATATAGAGCCCATCACATTTCCTTATTCATCATTAATTTTTGCTACCAATAGATTACTCTTCTTTGTTCAGTTTAGCTTTCAACGCAGCCAATTGCTCACTGATTTCATCATCAGCTTTTAATTCAGCAAACTGTTGGTCTAAGGATTTTTGTTTACCTAAATGATAACTTTGCGCTTCACTTTCCATATGATCGATCCGCTGCTCAAACTGTTCAAACCGCGCTAATGCTTCATCCAATTTACCACTATCTAATTGACGACGCACATCACGACTGGATTGCGCGGCTTGATGCCTTAATACCATAGTTTGCTGCTTTGCCCGTGTTTCAGTCAGTTTTTGCTCTAATTCAGCAATCTCGTCTTTCATACGTACTAATGTTTCATTTACCATAATTAACTCACTTTTCAGTGTATCAATAATGGTAGCCACTTTTTGCTTTTCAATTAATGCGTCGCGAGCTAAATCCTCTTTACCTTTAACTAGCGCCAATTCTGCTTTTTCTTGCCATTGTATAACTTGTTTTT
This sequence comes from Candidatus Arsenophonus triatominarum, assembly GCF_001640365.1. Classification (GTDB taxonomy): domain Bacteria; phylum Pseudomonadota; class Gammaproteobacteria; order Enterobacterales; family Enterobacteriaceae; genus Arsenophonus; species Arsenophonus triatominarum. Next base: position 276,496 of record NZ_LWMI01000010.1, read on the forward strand.
CACCGCTAGCAATACGGCGCTCTAATCCTTTCTGCTCAGCTAAAGTGCGTGCCGAGATTGAACGAGACTCAACTAACATATCTTCCATTTCTTGGATCATTAAACGGATCATTTTTTGTGGATCTTCTGCCTTATCTAGTAAAGAAGCAATATTTGCATTAATGATATCTGCGAAACGTGTGAAAATGCCCATCGATAAATTCCTTAATTAATATTGAATGATTGATTTGTCATTAAATTTTTTTAACCTTAATCATTGATAAACAATATTCATGCCAATCTGACAAAAAACATAACCATATGAAATTATTAAATTTTTATTTTGTTATCTTTTATCCGAATTTTCGTTATAATTTGCAGATTAATTAAAATGACCAATAAATGGCTAAAATGACCATGCAACTCTCTACAGATAATATTCTTGGCACTGCTGATAATTTCTTAGAAATACTGGAGCAAACTTCTGCACTTGCCAAACTGAGTAAACCGGTTTTAGTCACAGGTGAGCGAGGAACAGGCAAGGAGCTGATTGCTAGCCGTCTTCATTACCTTTCACCACGTTGGCAAGAACCATTTATTTCCCTTAATTGCAGTGCACTGAATGAAAATTTATTAGATTCCGAATTATTTGGCCATGAAGCAGGCGCATTTACTGGTGCACAAAAAAGACATTTAGGCCGATTTGAACGGGCAGATCGAGGCACACTTTTCCTTGACGAACTGGCAACCGCCACCATGATTGTACAAGAAAAATTATTGCGGGTGATCGAATATGGCCAACTAGAGCGTGTCGGTAGTAGTCAAAGCCTTAAAGTCGATGTTAGGCTTATTTGCGCAACCAACGCTAATCTACCCCAATTAGCTTGCAAAGGCTTGTTTCGAGCAGATCTACTTGACCGTCTGGCCTTTGATGTCATCCACATTCCGCCCTTACGTGAGCGATTAGCTGATATTATATTACTAGCTGAACATTTCGCAATTAATATGTGCCGCGAGCTCAATCTCTCTTTTTTCCCTGGATTTACTGTTAAAGCACAAAAAAATCTGTTAGCTTATCCCTGGCCAGGTAATGTGCGTGAATTAAAGAATGTCATTGAACGTTCCGTCTATCGTTATGGCGATAGAGCTGAACCATTAGATTTGATTGTCTTCAATCCCTTTGCTAATGAGTCAATGATGTCGGTGGTAAAAAAAGAAAATGATGAGCTACCTCAACTTCCCATTGATTTGAAACAATGGCAGCATGCGGCAGAAAAAAATTTGCTCGAACAGGCATTACAAATAAGCCAGTTTAATCAGCGCTTGGCCGCTTCACAATTAAAATTAACTTATCATCAATTAAGGGGACTACTGAAAAAACATAACTTGTCAGAGAATCAAAATTCAAATAAGAATCAGTAATCGAGAAAGCGGCCACCCGATGCTTGCAAGAAAATTAAACCACTGGCAGCAATCTAAGCAATATCTTGTCGGCAATAAATTAAAGTCACTATATAGCTAGGCGACTTAATTTTGATTACAGCATATGTATTAAAAACAGGTCATCGATAGTGCATCCTGTTTCCATCTTTTTACGTTTAGCTTGAGACCATTTATGTTCTATAGGATTTAAATCTGGTGAATACACAGGCAAATATTCTATCTGGTGTCCTGCGTTTATAATTGCCTGTTCAATATTCTTACCTTTGTGAAAGCTAGCGTTGTCCATAAAAATAACAGAATTTTCAGGAAGTTCTGGGAGCAATATTTTTGTGATCCAAACATAGAAAAACATCACGATTAATATTGCAATCAAATAATCCGATAGCAAAAAGGGTTGTTCCCAATAAAGCGCCAATAACATTTGTTCTTCCCTTAGCACCCCAGTTTTTCAGGCCAAAACAACGGTGACCTTTTGGGGAATAGCCGTGAGTTCGTGGAGTGTCATGTGAAAAACCACTTTCATCAATAAAAACAACAGATTTATCTTTTTTTTCATACTGTTGTCTTTTTTGCTGATGTGCCAGCCTGTCGCTTTCGTTGGTTTTTGGATGGAATAGAGTTTTTTTTATAGGTTAATCCCAGCTTTTTAAGGGATTGCCAAATAGTCTTTTTACAAACACCGAATCGCTCTGCCCGTTCCTTTTGGTAAGCATCTGGATACTGTTCCACATCTTTTGCTAAAGCATTTTTATCGAGCTTCCTCTTACGTGGCGTTGAATTTTTTGGCTCTGGTCGTTTAAGCCAACGTACTAAAGACGCTTTTCCAATACGGAATTGTTTCGCAGTTTCTCGAATTGTTAAACCTTCGGCTTTCCTTACAGATATTACTTTACGTCGAAAATCAATTGTATAACTCATAACACACCTTGTAATCAAAATTAAGTCGCCTAGCTATATGATGGCAAGTTAGGAAATTCCTTCCTGAGATATAAACGGACATGATAGAGATAAAATACCTTGAATTGTCTGAATCGGAGTTGATGAAACAAAACAACCAGTGTCATCATTTCAGCCAATGAAAGCTGAGTAGACCGTCTACGATGCTTACTACCGTTATTCAGCAAAATTTCATGCATTTTTGGCTCGAAGTCTTTACAAAAATCATCCATCAGGCAATAAAAGTTCAGTAAGATTTTCCATCATTGTTTAACAATGTTCTACTCTTTAACCAGATTGTTAGAGTATTTTAACGAAATATGCGCATTCAACTATTTGAATAGCAAGACTTTCACTTTATCACGAGTTTCGCACCAATAAAAAACGCTCTATTTTTAAGTTTAATTCAGCATAATATATAAATAGACAAAATCTTATAAATTAAAAGCAACTTATTGTAATTTAAACAAATTTATACGTTTTAGTAACTTGCAAATTAACCATTGCTTTTAAGCCATTTCTGGAATTTTATATGCCTGTGCGAAACTCGTGTTTATTTCTTATCCCGAACTCAGGTTAACTTAGAATCGATAACCGACTCCAATCATCCATGTACCCGCTTTGAGTTCATCGAGCTTCGAATATTCATAAGATGCATCAATAGCAATATTTTTAACTGGGTTAAATTGTAAACCTACCCCATAAGCCAATCGAGTTGCAGAGTCATTAGCAGAGTCACCCTCTGCTCCCACTTCAACTTTGCCATGCGCGAGACCAATTAAACCATAGGCACTAATATATTCGTTAAAACGATAAACCGGCCCCGCATTTAATGAGTAGTAATCAACATCCACATCAGCAACTTTAATCTTATCATAATAGAAATTGTATCCTTGATGCGTATAGGCAAATGAACCAATGACTCCCCAATGATTATCAATTTCATAGCGATATTTAATATTAAATCCTTTTGGGTTGTTGTCACCAATTTTCTCACCTCCGACCTTCAAATGACTTTGAGCATAACCCAGTGAGAGAGTACTTTCGCCAACGGCATAGGAATTAGCAGACATAAACGCAAATACACTAGCGACTGTCGACGCAATTAATACTTTTTTCATTTTCTACTCCTTTAATTAATAACAATATGTTTAACATTTAATCTAAAACACTTTTTATCTGTTACGGAATATATCACAATGTAATGGTCTAATAAAACTGTAGAGATTTATAGCTTACAATTAAGCAAAATCTTATAGGTACAATATGACTAAAACACGAGTTTCGCAAGCTCCGAAAAAGAAGTATAAAGTTCAAAACAAGAAAAAATTAGGATGTTTATATTTTGTCAGTTTATCCATGCATTAAAGATATCTATAAAACATTCTTACAAGTAAGCAGTGTAAGATACTCTGGTTTGGCGTTATCAGAAGTAAGATCATCGCCTTTATCTCATGACACTGTTAGCCGATGGCTAAAAAGTAGATGTTTTCGACCTAAAGACCTATGGCGATTAGTTCAACCTTCTATAGACAAAAAAAGCCCTTGCGTACTAATTGCCGATGATACATTGATTGCCAAAACACGTAGTAAAAAAATAGAGATGGTCCATTATCAATATTCAGGTAATGAACATGATGTTATTGCTGGCATAGGTTTAGTTAATTTACGTTGGCATAATCTAACAACTGTTGAATCAATTTCTACACGAGTTTCGCACCAATAAAAAAACGCTCTATTTTTAAGTTTAATTCAGCATAATATATAAATAGACAAAATCTTATAAATTAAAAGCAACTTATTGTAATTTAAACAAATTTATACGTTTTAGTAACTTGCAAATTGACTATTGCTTTTAAGCCATTTCTGGAATTTTATATGCCTGTGCGAAACTCGTGTCCTATTGATTATCGTATTTATGATAAAGATTCTGATGGAAAAACAAAAAACACGCACTTTTCCGAAATGCTCGCTCTTGCTAAAAAAAGAGGAATCATACCAAAAGCAGTAGTGATGGATGCTTGGTATTCTAGCCTGGATAATCTGAAATCAATTCGCTCTCATGGTTGGGTCTGGGTAACCACGCTGAGGAAAAACAGGATTGTTAACCATAACAAACAACTGAACAAGTTAGACATCTCAGAAGAAGGAACTCCAATACACTTACGAGGCTACGGTTGGGTGACTGTTTTCAAATTTTGAGCCAAAAACGGCCGTATTGATTACAGAGTAACAAACAAAGACAATCCCACCCGTCAATACGTCAAATCTATCATGGATGCCCGTTGGTCTGTTGACGTTTATCATCAGAAGTTAAACAAAATTGTGGTATTGAACGCTGCCAGGCTCGCATGTTTTATTAGCGTACCCAAATTAGTTTTGTGCGAAACTCGTGACAATATGCAACCCGCCCTGCTAATAAATTCACTACAAAGTTAGCAGGAGAGCGGTGCCGCGTATGCGCTATCTGAAAAAGATTTTTTAACTCATCAAATACCGTTTCAATGACAGAACGATGATGCAAGATGACTTTGTCGAAACAAGTCTGTTCAACAGGCTTCATTTTCTTCTTGATATTCGTTATAAGGTTAATTCCCATTGTTTTCAGTTGCTGTTTCAGTGAAGCCGATAAATACCCTTTATCCGCATACAAACAACCAGAAAAATCTTTTATCAGTTTAGGTAATGGTTTCCGATCATCTGTGTTTCCTGGTGTAAGTCGAAAACTGAGTATTTCCCTCAAATGATTGATAATTACATGAAGTTTGAAACCAAAGAACCAACCTGTTGAGGTTTTTCCTCGTTCAGCTATCCCATCGAAGACTTTATGCCAGCGGATCCGTAAGTTATCACACACAGCTATCGGAGTAGAATCGGCAACCGACAGACCCGTGCACTTTCCCTTAATTGACTCAAACAGTGCCGTTAAAGCTAAGGCACTGCGCGGAAGTAACTCTGTAGTGGTCAACTAAAATTGGCCACCCTACCTGACTGTTCACGGAACAGTCGCTCTGATTCGTTTGGCGTTAATCCACCGTTATACCAGTGAGGTCTTATATCGCTATAGTAGTGGGTTATGTAGCGAATAATGGCTGACTGAGCAGTACTAAAGCTTTGGTAGCCAGTCGTTGGCACCCATTCGGTCTTCAGACTACGGAAGAATCGTTCCATCGGACTATTATCCCAACAATTCCCTCTGCGACTGATACTTTGGGTCATCTGATAACGCCACAATGCCTGCCTATACTGACGACTGGTATAACCTGTTTGGGATGCCCACGTAGTTCCCAAGCCATTTGTAGTGCTTTGGCGGTTAATTCTGAGTCTGGTGCAAATGACATTGCCCAGCCCACCGGTTTTCGGGCAAACAAATCCAATACCACAGCCAGATAGGCCCATCGTGAGCCTGTCCAAATATAGGTTACATCGCCGCACCAAACCTGGTCAGGCTTTGTAACAGCGAACTGCCTATTGAGCAGATTTGGAATATCAATACGTTCATTTCCAACGCGGTTGTATTTATGTTTTCGCTCTTGGCAACTGACGATGATTAATTCTTTCATCAACTTACCCGCTAACCACCGCCCAAGTTTCACGTTGTGTGTATTGGTAACCATCGTGGCGATAGTCCTTGCGCCAGCAGAGCCGCCACTAACGTTCCACGCTTCGCTGACTAGGCTACGTTTTATCGTCCGCTCAATATCTGGCTCCTTAGGCCGACACCAATAGCGATAACTGCTTCGGTGAACATTAAAAATACGACACAAAGTTTTCACCGGATAAAGCACTCTTAGCTTTTCAACTACCGAAAATTTTTCAGTGAGTCGGACATTAAGAGCGCAGTAGCCTTTTTTAAGATGTCATTCTCCATTTCCAGCCGGTGGATTTTTTTCTTCATTTCTCTGAACTCAATTTGTTCAGGTGTTAATGGCAGACCAGGCGATGTTTTCCCTTGACGTTCTAAACGAAGGGCTCTTACCCACCGGCTAATCGCTGAAAGACTGACGTTCATGCCTTTCGCGGCTTCCTGGTAGGTGTAATTTTGGTCAAGGACTAATTTGGCGGTTTCACATTTAAATTCAGCAGTAATTATTTTACTCATTTCGGCACCTATAAAAATTATGAGGTAAGCATATCACCTCAACTTAGGTGGCCAAATTTAGTATGCCACTACACTCTACGCAGCGTGAATATGATGGCAAGTTAGGAAATTCCTTCCTGAGATATAAACGGACATAATAGAGATAAAATACCTTGAATTGGCTGAATCGGAGTTGATGAAACAAAACAACCAGTCTCATCATTTCAGCCAATGAAAGCTGAGTAGACCGTCTACGACGCTTACTACTGTTATTCAGCAAAATTTCATGCATTTTTGGTTCGAAGTCTTTACAAAAATCATCCATCAGGCAATAAAGTTCAGTAAGATTTTCCATCATTGTTTAACAATGCTCTACTCTTTAACCAGATTGTTAGAGTATTTTAACGAAATATGCGCATTCAACTATTTGAATAGCAAGACTTTCACTTTATTTCTTATCCCGAACTCAGGTTATAAATAGCTATTTATCTACACATAATCTATTTACTGTTTATCAAAAGTCAGATATTTATTTTGTAAATAATAGAAAAGCTAAATTTGGTATTGGTGCTATTTAATTATATTAATGCTTACTAAGGCAAATTATATAAAATAAATAATGGAGTTAACATGCGTTTAGATAGTTTTTCCAACACTAGCAATACTGAAGCACCGCGGACACAAACCACTTCGATGTTATCAAGCATTCAAAACAGCTTTAATAATTTTAAAGATTTAACAATTGGCGTAAAAAATAGTTCCAGCGAATTTGACTGGAAATCAAATGATTCATTCAGCTATTCATCTCAACCACAAAAATTTCCCGTTGAATTGCGTAGAGTGAGTTCATTTATCATCAGAAGGAATGACGTTAACTGGCAAAAAATCGCCTGAGTCAGCACAATCAACTACAATGAAATCAGAAAGTGCTATTTTAAATGAAAAACCGCAGAAAACTGGCTTTAATATGCTGTACGATGGTTTACTCAAACACGAGTTTCGCACGAACCTAATTTGGGTATACTAATAAACCCCTGATCTGCTCAGCAATAGCATTTTTGGTTACATGCCAATTTTGTTGATAAAGGGTTATTTTTTCAGATATACGGCGTTTATGTTGTTCAAACCAAGCAGAAATAGCGAGAAAAATATGACTTCTTTGCGCTCAGCTCGTGCGAAGCTTGACAGCGTTCAATACCACTATTTTGTTTAACTTCTCGATGATAAACTTCAACAGGCCAACGGGCATCCATGATAGATTTGACGTATTCACGGGTGGGATTGTCTTTGTTTGTTACTAAGTAACCTGAGTTCGGGATAAGCGATAGTTGCGAGAAAATAAAAATAGCCGATTTATCAAAAAATATTTTAAAATCAAGCAGATAAAAAAAGCAGGAAAATTCTTAGTGATAGCAGGTTAAAAAAGAAGCTATTTTTCTCTACTAAAATCATGAAAAAAACCAAAATTAATACTGTTTTATGTAATTATTTTAAGTTAACTATTTGAATATGTGATAAAAAATTAGGTTCCTTATCCCGAACTCAGGTTAAGTAATCAATACGGCCGTTTTTGGCTGTAAATTTGAAAACAGTCACCCAACCGTAGCCTCGTAAGTGTATTGGAGTTCCTTCTTCTGAGATGTCTAACTTGTTCAATTGTATATTACGGTTAACAATCCGATTTTTTCTCAGCGTAGTTACCCAGACCCAACCATGAGATCGAATTGATTTCAGATTATCCAGGCTAGAATACCAAGCATCCATCGCTACCGCTTCAGGCTTGATCCCTCTTTTTTTAGCAAGTGCGAGCATTTCGGAAAAATGCGTATTTTTTGTTTTTCCATCGGAATTTTTATCATTCACGAGTTTCGCGCAAAACTAATTTGGGTACGCTAATAAAACACGGATGTGCTCAGTAATAGCATTTTTGATTACGTCCCAATTTTGTTGATAAAGGATTATTTTTTCAGATATACGACGTTTATGTTATTCAAACCACGCAGAAATAGCGAGAAAAATATGATTTCTTTGCGCTCGGCTCGTGCGAGCCTGACAGCGTTCAATACCACAATTTTGTTTAACTTCTCGATGATAAACTTCAACAGACCAACGGGCATCCATGATAGATTTGACGTATTGACGGGTGGGATTGTCTTTGTTTGTTACTCTGTAATCAATACGGCTGTTTTTGGTTGTAAATTTGAAAACAGTCACCCAACCGTAGCCTCGTAAGTGTATTAAGGTTCCTTCTTCTGAGAAGTCTAACTTGTTCAGTTGTTTGTTATGGTTAACAATCCTGTTTTTTCCTCAGCGTGGTTACCCAGACCCAACCATGAACCATGAGAGCGAATTGATTTTAGATTATCCAGGCTAGAATACCAGGCATCCATCGCTACCGCTTCTGGTATGATCCCTCTTTTTTTAGCAAGAGCGAGCATTTCGGAAAAGTGCGTGTTTTTTGTTTTTCCATCAGAATCTTTATCATAAATACGATAATCAATAGGAATTGAGTCAACAGTTGTTAGATTATGCCAACGTAAATTAACTAAACCTATGCCAGCAATAACATCATGTTCATTACCTGAATATTGATAATGGACCATCTCTATTTTTTTACTACGTGTTTTGGCAATCAATGTATCATCGGCAATTAGTACGCAAGGGCTTTTTTTGTCTATAGAAGGTTGAACTAACTGCCATAGGTCTTTAGGTCGAAAACATCTACTTTTTAGCCATCGGCTAACAGTGTCATGAGATAAAGGTGATGGGCTTACTTCTGATAACGCCAAACCAGAGTATCTTACACTGCTTACTTGTAAGAATAAGCCTGTTGCTCAATAGCAAAATTAATTATGACTTACAAAAAAACCAGCCGCTGATGATAAAATAATCAATTTTTGCATTAAAAACAACCTATGTAAGATTAAAAAATAAACTATTTTTGTATTTTTTAGATGTATCTAACTTGTTTTTATTTTAAGCAACTTTATTTCACTATTGAGCAACATGCTTAATGTTTTATAGATATCTTTAATGCATGGATAACCGGACAAAATATAAACACCCTAATTTTTTCTTGTTTTGAACTTTATACTTCTTTTTTGGAGATTGCGAAACTCGTGTCAAATTGAGTAATCCCAGTTTTTGGCAGAAAAAATGTCCTCAGCCAGCGATAATGATAATGTCGAGCAGAACAAAATAGAAGCAGGTCAAGTTGCTGAAGAGCGTATAGCAGTAGAACAAGCAATGCATGCTAATATATATTAGTCTTAACTTAATCTGACAATTCTGATTTAAAAAAGAGCGTTACCGGTTTTAATTAACATCATTAGATAATTAAATAAAAGGTAATTCTATGTATCAAACAAATAATCCTATCATCAAACATAAAGTCGGGTTACTTAACCTCGCTGAAGAGCTTAATAACGTCTCAAAAGCCTGTAAGATTAGGGGGTATCCCGAGATACGTTTTATCGCTACCAGGAACTTGTTAACGATGGTGGGATAGACGCTTTAATTAATCAAAATCGACGGGTGCTATAGCTAGGCGACTTAATTTTGATTACAAGGTGTGTTATGAGTTATACAATTGATTTTCGACGTAAAGTAATATCTGTAAGGAAAGCCGAAGGTTTAACAATTCGAGAAACTGCGAAACAATTCCGTATTGGAAAAGCGTCTTTAGTACGTTGGCTTAAACGACCAGAGCCAAAAAATTCAACGCCACGTAAGAGGAAGCTCGATAAAAATGCTTTAGCAAAAGATGTGGAACAGTATCCAGATGCTTACCAAAAGGAACGGGCAGAGCGATTCGGTGTTTGTAAAAAGACTATTTGGCAATCCCTTAAAAAGCTGGGATTAACCTATAAAAAAACTCTATTCCATCCAAAAACCAACGAAAGCGACAGGCTGGCACATCAGCAAAAAAGACAACAGTATGAAAAAAAAGATAAATCTGTTGTTTTTATTGATGAAAGTGGTTTTTCACATGACACTCCACGAACTCACGGCTATTCCCCAAAAGGTCACCGTTGTTTTGGCCTGAAAAACTGGGGTGCTAAGGGAAGAACAAATGTTATTGGCGCTTTATTGGGAACAACCCTTTTTGCTATCGGATTATTTGATTGCAATATTAATCGTGATGTTTTTTATGTTTGGATCACAAAAATATTGCTCCCAGAACTTCCTGAAAATTCTGTTATTTTTATGGACAACGCTAGCTTTCACAAAGGTAAGAATATTGAACAGGCAATTATAAACGCAGGACACCAGATAGAATATTTGCCTGTGTATTCACCAGATTTAAATCCTATAGAACATAAATGGTCTCAAGCTAAACGTAAAAAGATGGAAACAGGATGCACTATCGATGACCTGTTTTTAATACATATGCTGTAATCAAAATTAAGTCGCCTAGCTATAACGTAAAAAATAGAGTAGATGAACAGATTGAAAGCGCTGTAGTTGAGTATGCGATTGAATACCCTGCACACGGTCAACACCGCAGTAGTAATGAACTAAGAAAAAAAGGCATTTTTGTTTCGGGGAGTGGCGTTCGCTCTATTTGGCTGCGCCATAATCTCGAAAATTTTACAAAACGCCTAAAAGCGCTTGAAGATAAAATCGCAACAGAAGGAATTATCCTGTCAGAATCACAAATCAGTGCTCTAGAAAAGAAAGCGCAAGATGATGAAGCCTGTGGTGAGATTGAAACAGCGCATCCAGGTTATCTGGGTTCACAAGATACTTTTTATGTCGGTCATTTAAAAGGCGTTGGTCGTGTTTATCAACAAACTTACATTGATACTTACAGTAAAGTCGTTCATTGTAAGCTTTACACAACAAAAAGCGCGATAACGGCGGCAGATTTATTAAATGACAAGGTTCTCCCTTTTTATTCCCAGCATGGGTTACCGGTGTTACGTATACTGACGGACAGAGGCAGTGAGTATTGTGGTAAAGTTGAACATCACGATTATCAACTTTATCTCGCTATCAATGATATTGATCATACAAAAACTAAAGCTCGTTCACCTCAAACTAATGGGATTTGTGAACGCTTTCATAAAACTGTATTACAAGAGTTCTATAGCTAGGCGACTTAATTTTGATTACAGCATATGTATTAAAAACAGGTCATCGATAGTGCATCCTGTTTCCATCTTTTTACGTTTAGCTTGAGACCATTTATGTTCTATAGGATTTAAATCTGGTGAATACACAGGCAAATATTCTATCTGGTGTCCTGCGTTTATAATTGCCTGTTCAATATTCTTACCTTTGTGAAAGCTAGCGTTGTCCATAAAAATAACAGAATTTTCAGGAAGTTCTGGGAGCAATATTTTTGTGATCCAAACATAAAAAACATCACGGTTAATATTGCAATCAAATAATCCGATAGCAAAAAGGGTTGTTCCCAATAAAGCGCCAATAACATTTGTTCTTCCCTTAGCACCCCAGTTTTTCAGGCCAAAACAACGGTGACCTTTTGGGGAATAGCCGTGAGTTCGTGGAGTGTCATGTGAAAAACCACTTTCATCAATAAAAACAACAGATTTATCTTTTTTTTCATACTGTTGTCTTTTTTGCTGATGTGCCAGCCTGTCGCTTTCGTTGGTTTTTGGATGGAATAGAGTTTTTTTTATAGGTTAATCCCAGCTTTTTAAGGGATTGCCAAATAGTCTTTTTACAAACACCGAATCGCTCTGCCCGTTCCTTTTGGTAAGCATCTGGATACTGTTCCACATCTTTTGCTAAAGCATTTTTATCGAGCTTCCTCTTACGTGGCGTTGAATTTTTTGGCTCTGGTCGTTTAAGCCAACGTACTAAAGACGCTTTTCCAATACGGAATTGTTTCGCAGTTTCTCGAATTGTTAAACCTTCGGCTTTCCTTACAGATATTACTTTACGTCGAAAATCAATTGTATAACTCATAACACACCTTGTAATCAAAATTAAGTCGCCTAGCTATATCAGGTGGCTTTTCGTAAGAAAATCTATAGGGCTTTAAATGAATTACAAGCTGATTTAGATAAATGGTTAGCGGAATATAATAACCAACGCACTCATCAAGGAAAAATGTGTTGCGGTCGAACTCCTATGGCAACTTTACACGATGGAAAACAACTTTGGGGAGAGAAAGATTTAAATCAAATTTAACCTGACAGGTACTGTATAAATAACCGGTAACTGTCAGATTAAGTATGAGCTAATATAGCTAATGTCACAGGAATTTGCGACAAGTTAAATCAATTTATTATGGACAAAAACGTTGAGGGTATTTTTAGAAGAGAGGCGAATAAAGCAATATACAATAAGGATAATAATAGCAAATTGATTAAGGTATTTAGCAACGAAGCACTTCAATCTGAACCCATTTCTTTATCATGGATGGATGGTAAAAACCTTTTTAGGTGAATTTTTCCCCAAAGTCGACATGAATGAATTTGATAATATTTTGTCAATCGATAACAGTAGTTCAGAAGCATTGCAACAATCAGACAAGGTCCTTGCGCAAGAAGACTTTGATAATTTAATCAATGAAAAAATTAATGCTAGCGGCTCAGAACAAACACAAAATAATCTGAAATCTTGTTTTGGTTCAATGGCAGAGACGTTGCGTTTGGTTGAGCATGATCAGGGTATTCAAGGCTTAACAAAATCGAGTATTGTGACATCAATGTTACCTAGGATCATCGATATAACGCCTGAAAATTTTATCAGTTATAACGATCAAAAAGAGATGATCACCGATTTGATGGCAAATTATCTTATTTAAGTATCATTAATTTGTCTCGCTAATAACGCAGCCCGCCGTTAAATTGTATCGTTATCAATCAATAGATTTGGCGGGCTGATTATTGTACTATGCATTTAACTCTAGTTCGTTCATAGCAGCAATACTGAAGCCACCGTCAACGTGTAAAATTTCACCTGTCACACCCGCTGATAAATTAGAACAAAGGAAAGCAGCACAATTGCCAACATCTTCCGTTGTTACAGTACGGCGAATGGGGGTTACTGATTCACAATGTGATAGCATTTTACGAAAATCTTTTATGCCCGATGCTGCTAATGTGCGGATTGGACCGGCTGAAATGCCATTAACGCGAATAGCTTCAGGCCCCATTGCGTTAGCCATATAACGAACATTTGCTTCAAGGGAAGCTTTTGCTAATCCCATAATATTATAGTTAGGGATCGCACGCTCAGCGCCCAAATAACTTAGGGTAACCAGGGCAGAATGAGGATTTAACATACTTCGACAAGTTTTTGCCAACGCAACAAAGCTATAGGAACTAATATCGTGGGCAATCCGAAAGCCCTCGCGTGTCACTACATCGACATAATCACCATCAAGTTGATTGGCTGGTGCATAGGCAATTGAATGGACAAAACCATCAAATTTGGGCCATACTTTCGCCAGCTCGGCAAATAAGGTAGTGATACTTTCATCGGAAGCGACATCACATGGCAAAACAATACTAGAGCCAAAGCTGTTTGCCATCTCTTCTACGCGAGATTTCAGTTTATCACCTTGATAACTGAAGGCCAGTCCAGCCCCTTGTTGGTGCATTGCTTGTGCAATACCGTGAGCAATAGATAGTTTACTAGCTAAACCAGTGATCAGAATGCGCTTGCCGCTCATAAAGCCCATAAGCCGTATCCTTGTAAATTTTTAAATAATAACACTAATGTACACAGCATAAATTATCTATTGTAGATGGTATTTATGCATTATTTTTTTGATAAACGGCAGAGAGTTTATCATGACAGAAGAAAATATGTTGTATTATATCGCTGATCCGAGCAGTTTTTGCTGCCTTTATATTACACGAGTTTCGCACAAAACTAATTTGGGTATATAGCTAGGCGACTTAATTTTGATTACAAGGTGTGTTATGAGTTATACAATTGATTTTCGACGTAAAGTAATATCTGTAAGGAAAGCCGAAGGTTTAACAATTCGAGAAACTGCGAAACAATTCCGTATTGGAAAAGCGTCTTTAGTACGTTGGCTTAAACGACCAGAGCCAAAAAATTCAACGCCACGTAAGAGGAAGCTCGATAAAAATGCTTTAGCAAAAGATGTGGAACAGTATCCAGATGCTTACCAAAAGGAACGGGCAGAGCGATTCGGTGTTTGTAAAAAGACTATTTGGCAATCCCTTAAAAAGCTGGGATTAACCTATAAAAAAAACTCTATTCCATCCAAAAACCAACGAAAGCGACAGGCTGGCACATCAGCAAAAAAGACAACAGTATGAAAAAAAAGATAAATCTGTTGTTTTTATTGATGAAAGTGGTTTTTCACATGACACTCCACGAACTCACGGCTATTCCCCAAAAGGTCACCGTTGTTTTGGCCTGAAAAACTGGGGTGCTAAGGGAAGAACAAATGTTATTGGCGCTTTATTGGGAACAACCCTTTTTGCTATCGGATTATTTGATTGCAATATTAATCGTGATGTTTTTTATGTTTGGATCACAAAAATATTGCTCCCAGAACTTCCTGAAAATTCTGTTATTTTTATGGACAACGCTAGCTTTCACAAAGGTAAGAATATTGAACAGGCAATTATAAACGCAGGACACCAGATAGAATATTTGCCTGTGTATTCACCAGATTTAAATCCTATAGAACATAAATGGTCTCAAGCTAAACGTAAAAAGATGGAAACAGGATGCACTATCGATGACCTGTTTTTAATACATATGCTGTAATCAAAATTAAGTCGCCTAGCTATACTAATAAACCCCTGATCTGCTCAGTAATAGCATTTTTGATTACGTCCCAATTTTGTTGATAAAGGGTTATTTTTTCAGATATACGACGTTTATGTTGTTCAAACCACGCAGAAATAGCGAGAAAAATATGATTTCTTTGCGCTCGGCTCGTGCGAGCCTGACAGCGTTCAATACCACAATTTTGTTTAACTTCTCGATGATAAACGTCAACAGATCAACGGGCATCCATGATAGATTTGACGTATTGACGGGTGGGATTGTCTTTGTTTGTTACTCTGTAATCAATACGGCCGTTTTTGGCTGTAAATTTGAAAACTGTCACCCAACCGTAGCCTCGTAAGTGTATTGGTGTTCCTTCTTCTGAGATGTCTAACTTGTTCAGTTATTTGTTATGGTTGACAATCCTGTTTTTCCTCAGCGTGGTTACCCAGACCCAACCATGAGAGCGAATTGATTTCAGATTATCCAGGCTAGAATACCAGGCATCCATCGCTACCGCTTCTGGTATGATCCCTCTTTTTTTAGCAAGAGCGAGCATTTCGGAAAAGTGCGTGTTTTTTGTTTTTCCATCAGAATCTTTATCATAAATACGATGATCAATAGGAATTGATTCAACAGTTGTTAGATTATGCCAAAGTAAATTAACTAAACCTATGCCAGCATTCATTACCTGAATATTGATAATGGACCATCTCTATTTTTTTACTACATGTTTTGGCAATCAATGTATCATCGGCAATTAGTACGCAAGGGCTTTTTTTGTCTATAGAAGGTTGAACTAATCGCCATAGGTCTTTAGGTCGAAAACATCTACTTTTTAGCCATCGGCTAACAGTGTCATGAGATAAAGGCGATGGGCTTACTTCTGATAACGCCAAACCAGAGTATCTTAACACTGCTTACTTGTAAGAATGTTTTATAGATATTTTTAATGCATGGATAACCGGACAAAATATGAACACTCTAATTTTTTCTTGTTTTGAACTTTATACTTTTTTTTGGAGATTGCGAAACTCGTGGCCATTACAAAAATCTGGATTTATCGCAGAAAGAATTAATTTTACGGCTTATCAAACAGATCCCCGAGAAACATTTTCGGATGATCCGTTATTTTTGTTTTTTGGCAAATCGGGTGGTTGGAAAATTACTCGATATTGTTAGAAAAGCCGTCGGACAATCGGCATTCAAAAAAAAAGTGTCTGTTCCTTTTGCATTGCTAAGCCAGCGGTTTTTAGGTGTAGATCTGTTTAGTTGCATTCTTTGTGGTGGCAGGATGCGATTTTCTCGTTTTATCGAAGGATTGAGGTTAGCTCAATTTGTTGATCATGCTTTAGATATTGCCCGAATGCGGTATGTCCCCGTTTTGGGGTAAGGGGAGCTATATTTAAAATATGCTCAATTGCACAAAATCACCTCATATTGCTCATCAAAACATCATGTCACTCTGTTTACAAACAGCAATCACGCCTAAAAATGGAAAAATTATTTATTTTCACAGCGTTATTCTATTCAAAAATAAGTTAATTTTTTGTTAAAAATTTTTAAAATTCTTAGGCGTTAAAATATTGCTATTATCTTACCTTTAATGTTAATATATTAGCAATGTGTAAAATAACAACTTATTGTTAAAATTAATTTATTGATGAATATAAATCTCTTTTCATAAAAAATTAAAATAAATAAGCTTAGCTAATATGATTTTTAGAATTGATTTAATAGTCTTACAAGAAATATGAATACATGATTATTATGTAACCCACTATTTCATTTTTTTAGTTTTAATTAATCAATAAACTAACTAAAGAGTAACATTTAAAGTGCTAAATAATATCAATTAGCCAAATTTAATGAAATTTTTTAAACAACAAATCGGCGACAATTTTACTAGCCAGTTTATTGATTGTACTCACAGTCTAATGATCTGCTGTTTCTTTAAATATCAATGCTATAGTTACTTATATCGTTATTGAAAACCACGGAGTGAGAATGCGGATTTTTATTACTGGCAGTACCGGCTTAATTGGCTCAAGACTTGTTCAACAACTGGTTATACATTCCCACACTATCACCGTATTGAGTCGATCATGCCAAAAAGTTTACACCCTATTTGGTCGACATGTTGATTGTCTGACAAGCTTAAATGAGATTAATAATCTTGATGGTTTCGATGCCATTATCAATCTTGCCGGTGGACCTATTGCAAATAAACCATGGACTAAGGAACAAAAAATAATTCTGTGTGAAAGCCGCTGGAAAATGACAGAACGCTTAAGCCAACTGATCAAAGACAGTAAAAAACCACCAAAAACGTTTATTTCTGGTTCAGCGGTTGGCTATTATGGTGATCAGGGACAAAGCGTTGTCACTGAATCCGATATGCCACATGCCGAATTCACTCACCAGCTATGCCAAAAATGGGAATCATTGGCATTACAAGCAGAAAGTGATAAAACACGCGTTTGTTTGCTACGAACCGGAGTGGTACTGGCAAAAGAAGGCGGTGTACTGAAGAAATTGTTACCGATATTTAAAGCCGGATTAGGCGGACCAATCGGCAAAGGCAAACAATATATTCCCTGGATCCATATTGATGACGTCGTCAATGCGATTAATTACCTGCTTGAGTCACCTTCATTATCTGGTGCGTTTAATATTACTTCACCCTACCCCGTGCATAATAATCAGTTCAGTGCAATACTGGCCGAAGTACTTAATCGTCCGGCACTGATTAGAACGCCAGAATTTGTTATTAAATCGATTATGGGCGAATCTGCAGCATTAATGTTAGGTGGGCAACAAGCGATTCCAAAGCGTCTTGAAGAAGCTGGATTTAAATTTCACTATATTGAATTAAAAGAAGCACTCGAGTCATTACTGTTAACTACGTCGCAAGAGACCATTACTTAATACCTTTCCAACGAGTAAATAAGGTTTGTGGTAAGGTGATACCATATTGATCTAATATTCGATTGACAGTTTGATCGACAATATCCTGTACGGTTTCTGGCTGATGATAA
The DNA here is from genome assembly GCF_001640365.1 of Candidatus Arsenophonus triatominarum. GTDB lineage: Bacteria > Pseudomonadota > Gammaproteobacteria > Enterobacterales > Enterobacteriaceae > Arsenophonus > Arsenophonus triatominarum. Next base: position 294,700 of record NZ_LWMI01000010.1, read on the forward strand.
AAGGCTGGCATCGGTGGAAAAATTATCGCTCCAATCTCTATGACATTCATCATTAATCTCAAATGACCTAGATGTAAAGGTGTTTCCCTAACACCCAAGATTAATTTACGCTTCTCTTTTAAAACCACATCAGCCGCCCGCGTAATTAATGTATCGTTATAACTATTGGCAATACCAGATAACGTTTTTATTGAACACGGAATAATAATCATACCGGAGGTAATAAATGAACCAGAAGAAATCGCCGCAGCAATGTCTCTATCTTCATAGACAACATCTGCCATTGCTTGAACATCGCGTAGGCGATAAGAGGTCTCCAGCGCTATAGTTTGCTTAGCTGCTGAACTGACAATTAAATGTGTTTCAACCTCAGCAACAGAACATAAAAACTCAAGTAAACGAATACCGTAAATTGCACCACTAGCGCCTGTCAATCCGATAATTATTCTTTGCATCATTTTTGCTCAATAATAACGATAAAATAGATTTCAGTATTGTCAGCTTAACTATATCCGTTAAAGTCTAACTTAATTCAAACGATAACAACAAGTTAGCCTTCGTTGTAAATTTCCAAATTTTCAATCTCATCATGTTCTTTTAACTGATCGTCCTTACGCAGATTTTCCAGATAATCCAGATAAGCTTGATCAATATCCTTGGTAACATAAACCCCATTAAAAACCGAACACTCGAAAGTGGTGATATCGGGATTTTCCTCCCTAACTGCGGCAATCAGATCAGTAAGATCCTGAAAAATTAAATCATCCGCACCAATAAGTTGACGAATTTCATCCACTTCACGCCCATGGGCAATCAATTCATTAGCGGACGGCATATCAATACCATAAACATTTGGAAAACGAACTTCTGGTGATGCCGAAGCAAAATAGACCTTTTTTGCCCCAGCTTCGCGTGCTAACTCAACAATTTGTTCAGAGGTTGTTCCGCGCACAATAGAGTCATCAACTAATAAAACATTTTTACCACGGAATTCGGCTCGATTGACATTTAGTTTACGACGTACCGACTGGCGTCTCGCCTGCTGCCCCGGCATGATAAAAGTGCGACCCACATAACGATTTTTAACAAAACCTTGACGATAGGGTTTACCCAAAATATAAGCTATTTCCAGTGCGCTATCACAAGATGTTTCAGGGATCGGAATCACAACATCAATATCTAAATCCTGCCATTGACGGGCAATTTTTGCGCCCAATTTTTGCCCCATCCGCAAACGAGCTTTATTAACCGATATCTTATCGATAAAAGAATCTGGTCTGGCTAAATAGACGAACTCAAACAAACAAGGGGTTAATTGTGGATTTTCTGCACATTGCCGGCTGTAAAGTTCTCCCTGTTCAGTAATATAAATCGCTTCACCGGGCGCGACATCACGCAAGAACTCAAAACCAAGGGTATCTAAAGCGACACTTTCCGAAGCAACCATGTACTCATTTTGACCGTCTTCCAATGTGCGCTTACCAAGCACCAGAGGGCGGATGCCAAATGGGTCACGAAACGCCACTAAACCATGGCCAATAATCATTGCAACACAAGCATAAGCGCCACGAACTTTGTTATGCATCGCAGCTATAGCGGTAAAAATATCTTCTGCAGTCAGCGGAAAATGATCAAATTGATCCAATTCATGGGCAAGGACATTGAGCAAGATTTCTGAATCTGAAGAAGTATTTACATGACGACGGGCCGTTTCAAATAACGTTTTTCTTAATTCATGTGCATTTGTCAAATTACCATTATGGGTCAATGTAATGCCAAAAGGAGAATTAACATAAAAAGGTTGCGCTTCGGAAACGCTGGAGCTACCCGCGGTTGGGTAACGCACATGGCCAATTCCCATTTTACCCCGCAAACGCAGCATATGGCGGGCAGCAAATACATCTTTTACTAAGCCATTTGATTTACGTAGGCGAAATTGTTTATTTTCATCAATTGTTGCAATACCTGCAGCATCTTGCCCACGATGTTGAAGCACTGTTAGCGCATCATAAATTGATTGGTTAACTGGTGTAAAACCAGCAATACCGACAATACCGCACATCTACTTTTTCCTCATCAACCAAACGGAGTGATATTTTCAGGTAAAAAACTTGACGCATTTTTTAAATAATCAAAAAACCATCTAATAATATGACTAAATTGGGGTATCAATTCAGAACGTTGCCAATCTTCACTTTTTGGCAAGGGTGTAAAAGTATCCAAGAAAAACAGGATTGCCGACACAATTAATATACCGCGTAATACACCAAAACAGACGCCTAACACGCGATCAGTACCTGATAATCCTGTTCGCTCAACTAACGAGCTAATCACATAATTGACTACCGCACCCACAATTAAAGTGGCGATAAATAAAATTGCAATTGCAATACCATTTCTAATCAGCGCGTCATCTAAGCGGGTGAGATAAGTCGCCAGATAAGGATAAAATTGGCTGGCAACAAAAAAAGCACAACCCCAAGTAATAAGTGACAAAGCTTCTCGTACAAAACCACGAATTAAACTAACCAAGGCCGAAAAGCCAATAATGGCAATAATAGCGTAATCAATCCAAACCATAATTTTAATCCAAAAAATTAAACATTCAGCATGGTCGAACGCATTCTAGCAGAAAACGAAAACGTTTGAGTTAGATATTTTGCTGAAAAGTAGCAATAAATTGCGGCGAAAAGACAAATAATGATCGCCGCAGAAATAATTAATATAACTGTTTAGTATCAATATGTTTTATCTATTAGTACATACCCATTTTACGGTTTATAACCGCGTATTTGCCCCTGTAAGCCGGTTAAATCTTTCAATTCCGACAAACTGGATCGCAATTTATCTCTCGAAGCATTTGGGCCAACAAAAATTCGAGTCAATTGACCATTAATTGGTAATGATGGCTCGGTGTAAACCTGGTAGCCAGATAAACGTAATTTGGCAATAATCTCTTCCACTTTTGCTGCATTTTTCAGCACCGCCAACTGAATAACATAAGCCCGCGCCTGCGGTGCTTGAGTTTTCTCATTTGACTTAGTGATATGTTCTGGCACTAGCGTGGGTTTTTCAACTTTGACAGCTGGTTTAGACTTTGCTTGTTGTTGAGCAGACAGACTATCTGCTGATTTGGCCTTCGAATCAGAAATGACCTCAGAAATCATGGCTTCTGCAGCGCTCTCTGAAGATGTCGCTAGTGGCTTCGGATTAATCGGCGCAATAGGTTCAATTTCATATTCATCGCTGGCTTTAGGCACCAAAGGGATCGCTGCAAATTCAGTCTCATTATATTTCTTATTACCATCCAATAATATGGGTAATACAATAACACCAACTGCAACAATAACAATCGTTCCCACCAAACGGTTTTGAAACTTACTGGCCACTTAAACTTTCCTCTTTTGTCTGCAGTTCCATAACCTCTGCAACAGTATGAAATGAGCCACAAACCAACACAATGTCCTGTTTGTCAGCCTCGGCCATAGCCTGCAACCAGGCATCTTTAACCGTCACAAATTGGTATGGCGATTCAACATACTGCGCTAATTGGGCTGCATCGGCACCGCGTATCCCACTTAATGAAGCGAGATACCATTTATCAACCTGCGCAGCCAAATAAGATAAAGTACTTTTTATATCTTTATCGGCTAACATCGCTACAACGGCATGAACTTTAGTATTTTTCTGCCTGGGTAAGCGAGCCAGTCTATCGGCTAAATAAGCTGCCGCATGGGGATTGTGCGCAACATCTAAAATTACACAAGGTTGCTCGCAGATAATTTGAAAACGTCCTGGTAATTTCGCCTTAATCAATCCCTGCTGAATAGCTGGCAATGATATCGCCTGACCAATGGCATCATCCTGTTTGATTAAACAATCAATAATTGCCAATGCCGTTGCAGCATTGGCCAGTGGGACATTTGGCATAGGTAACTGTTTAAAATCGTGATCATGGGATCGCCAATGCCAATGATCATTTTGTAGCTCAAATTGCCAATCTACCCCGCAACGAAATAACTTTGCCCCTAAGGTTTGAGCCACTTCATTAATCGACTGCGGCATATCCGGTTCACCCACAACCGCATAACGTCCTGAGCGAAAAATACCGGCTTTTTCGTAGCCAATCTGCTCACGATCACCACCAAGCCAGCCAATGTGATCCAATGCAATGCTAGTGATAGCAGCAATATCCGCATCAATGATATTGGTTGCATCTAACCGTCCACCCAAACCGACTTCTAAAATAACCACATCAAGTTTAGCTTGTTTAAATAACTGTAAAGCAGCTAAGGTGCCATATTCAAAATAGGTCAGCGCTGTTGTGCCGCGTTTCGATTCAATATCGGCAAAAACCCGACAAAATTCAGCTTCAGGTAACATCTTACCCTGGATCCTAACGCGCTCAGTATAATCCAACAAGTGAGGAGAACTATAAACTCCGACTTTTAATCCTGCTTCGATTAAAAAAGATTCCAATGTATGGCAAGTCGTTCCTTTACCATTAGTGCCAGCAACAGTAACGACTTTCGAGGCGGGATATAAAAGATCCAGTTGTCGAGCAACGACACCAACCCGCTCAAGCCCCATATCGATAATTTTGCTATGCTGATGGGTTAAATAAGTTAACCAGGTAGCTAAAGAAGAGGTCACCCCTGGTATCATCAAGGATTCAGATATCTTTTCATTTTTGATCTGATTTGTTGTCAATTTCGGGTTTCTCACGATAGGGTGGCTCCAGATCATCGTCAACTAAGGTAATAACATCAATTTGACTTGCATCTTGAACGGTTTGATGAGTGAGCATAGCCAGTATTTCGGCTAATTTGTCCCTCATTTCAGGCCTCCTGACAATCATATCAATCGCACCTTTTTCAATCAGAAATTCACTGCGCTGAAAACCTGGTGGTAATTTTTCATGTACCGTTTGCTCAATAACCCGAGGACCAGCAAAGCCGATTAACGCTTTAGGTTCGGCAACATTAATATCGCCTAACATGCCTAAACTTGCTGATACACCGCCCATAGTTGGATCGGTAAGTACTGAGATATAGGGAAGCCCTCGTTCCTGCATCTTCGCCAGTGCCGCATTGGTCTTTGCCATTTGCATCAAGGACATTAATGCTTCTTGCATGCGAGCACCGCCACTGGCAGAAAAACAAACTAACGGACAATTATCTTCCAGTGCTTGCTCTACCGCACGCACAAAACGTGCACCAACAACTGAAGCCATTGAGCCGCCCATAAAAGCAAATTCAAAAGCGGCTACAATGACCGGCATACCTTTAAGCGTGCCTTTCATCACGATTAAAGCATCTTTTTCATGTGTCGCTTTTTGTGCTGCTGATATGCGATCTTTGTATTTCTTTGAATCACGAAATTTTAAAATATCTTTCGGCTCTAATTCACTACCTAATTCAGCCGTGGTTCCTTCATCAAGAAAAGAGGCCAGACGTTGACGGGCCGAAATACGCATATGATGATCACATTTTGGACATACGGCTAAATTACTTTCTAATTCAGCGCGATAGAGTACTTGTCCGCAGCTATCACATTTTGTCCAAACCCCTTCAGGGATATTCGCTTTACGGGTCTGGCTAATATTGCTTTTATTAAGAATCTTTTCAATCCAACTCATTAATAGACCTTTCTGTCTGAAATTACATTATCAGTCTCATTATTATGTTAATCATTAAACCACAATGACAAAGCATAGTGGATAAAAAAACTGATCAAACCTGCTAATGACTATCTATTTTTTTGTTTAACAACCTATTTTTCTTTTATTGATTATCGACGATGGCGCCAAATCTCAATAATACCCGGCAGAATAGAAATTAAAATAATTGCCACAATTAATAATTTTAAATTCTGCTGAACAATTGGCAAATCACCAAAAAAGTAACCCGCATAAGTAAATAATAGAACCCATATTAAAGCCCCTGCCACATTATAAAAAGCAAAATGCCGATATGACATTTTTCCCATCCCTGCTACAAATGGAGCAAACGTTCTAATGATAGGTATAAATCTAGCTAAAATAATCGCTTTACCACCATGTTTTTCATAAAATTGGTGTGTTTTTTCCAAATAAACCCGTCGAAAAATTTTTGAATTAGGATCGCTAAATAGGCGTTCGCCGAATAAACGACCAATAGTATAATTAACCGCATCACCAATAATTGCGGCAATAATTATTAATACTACCATTAAATGAACATTAAGATCATTGCTCTCCAGTGCCGTTAATGCCCCAGCAACAAATAATAGGGAGTCACCCGGTAAAAAAGGCGTAACAATTAATCCAGTTTCACAAAATACTATCAAAAATAGAATGGCATATAGCCAAATGCCATATTCAGCAACCAGCTCAGCTAAATGAAGATCGATGTGTATAATAAAATCAATAATAAAAGTAATAAATTCCATAAAAAATCCAACAGTTGACAGCTTCAGCGCTGTGTAATTAAACTCAAAATTAAATTCATTATTCTGGTAAAAAAAGCGGTCCTACGATCGTTGAGGTAAATTATATTTTGCCGGATAATCGACAGCAACTAAATAGAGCCCCTCTGCTTTTGCAGTCGCCGCCGCTTTTGTTCTATCTTTCAATGCTAAAAGCTCTGCTATCCAACTAATATCCTGATCACCGCACCCTACTGCAAGCAAACTACCAACAATATTGCGTACCATATGATGAACAAAGGCATTAGCTTTAATATCAACCACAATATAGTCACCATAACGGTTGACATGAACATGCTTTATATTACGCCAAGGTGATTTAGATTGGCACTGAATAGCCCTAAATGTAGAAAAATCCCGCTCTCCAACCAATGCCTGAGCGGCAAGATGCATTTTTTCCGCATCTAAGGGGGCATGGTAATGCGTTACGCCTGCGGCTAATATCGCAGGTCGAAGTCGATGATTGAAAATAATATAGCGATATCGACGCGCGGTGGCAGAAAAACGAGCATGAAAATCTGGCTCAACAATTTTGCACCACTGTACTGCAATGTCGGATGGTAAGTAACTATTAACCCCCATCGTCCAGGCAGAATCTTTACGTATGACAGATGTTTCAAAATGGATAACCTGACCAGTAGCATGTACACCTGCATCAGTGCGTCCGGCGCAATAAACGTGGATAAATTCATTTGCAACTTTTGTTAGCGCGAACTCCAAACAAGCTTGAATACTTTTTACCTGTCGTTGACGCTGCCAGCCATAATAATGGCTACCATCATACTCAATGCCTAACGCAATTTTAGACATCGACAAAGGGGGTTGCTTCTCCAACATTAATAATATTGCTCCTGCACTAATCGCTCCGCAGTTTCTATTAACATTCGAGCACCACCAAATCGGGTATTATCGGCAACCGACCAAAACTGTAATATCTCAGGTGCACCATAATCATTACGCATACAACCAATACTTAATCGATCACTACCTGAAGCATCTGTTACTTGAGTTGGAAAATCATCTTCACAAACTAGCTCAATATCATCAAATTGAGCAATTTCTTGCCAGGCTTCTTGTACGGTCATTGGACGTAATGTTTCCACATGAACCACTTGAGCATTGCCATAAAAAACCGGTGCTTGTAAGCAACTGACAATAATGGATAACCCATCGTTTTGTAAAATTTTACGCACTTGATCAACTAAACTGCGCTCTTGTGGTGCAGAGCCTTCATCATCACTTGATAATGGTAATAGATTAAATGCTAGCTGCTTAATAAAACGTTCATTATCAACGGGTAAACCGTTTAATAATCGGGCACTTTGACCTGCCAATTCATCCACTGCACTTTTGCCATGCACCGAAACTGAAAACAAATTGGTTAAAATTAAACGATGAATGCCGGCAACATTAATTAGCGGTTTAACGGCGACCAACAATTGACTGACATAACTATCAGCGATGGCAATAATATTACGGTTACGATAATTAGCCAATAGATGAGGATTAACGCTCCGCACGACTAATGGAATATCTGGCTCCAGCGCAAATAAACCACTACTATCAATGACAATACAACCGTCTTGTGCTGCTTGCTCTGCATAACGAGCAGACACTTCTTTACCAGCAACAAAAAAAGCTAATTGCGCCTGTGTCCAGTCAAATAATTGAGCATCAATAACCGTATATTGCTTGCCATTAAAACGAATGCTTTCTCCCGCACTATTTTCACTGGCTAATAGAAATAACTCACCAATAGGAAACTGACGTTCTTGTAATAAACTCAATGCGGCCTCTCCGACCGCACCGGTAGCACCTAATAGTGCAATATTCCAACCTTCTGTCATGTTGGTTTTATCCAATTTCATTAGCATGTTTAATCAAATTAATTTGGTATTGAAGCCTAGCATTTTTAGTGCATTCGCGGCATCGACATCATTACAACTCACCTTAAGAGATGACCATTCACGCCGTTCTGGATAATATTTACGCAGATGATCAAATTGGCCAGCAAGATGGGCAATTTTTCTTAATGGCGCATCATCACGACGGACATCATAAGCTAAATGCACTAAACGTTTTAAACTTGCCTGCGTTAATTCACCGCTAAAAGTAATTTCATTAAACTCTGCACTAGGTAATAAATCAGCGATTTTAATTTGCTGTTCTTGGCCTAAAAACTGGCTAAATGCGGCAAAAATCTGGCTGGTACCGCGTGCTTTACCTTCCAGAGAATAGCCAGCAATATGTGGCGTGCCAATTCTAGCTTTAACTAACAAAGGTAGGGAAATAGCGGGTTCATGTTGCCAAACATCTAATATAACGTCGATTTTCTTACCATTTTCTAAGGCTGTTAACAATGCCTGATTATCAACAACTGATCCGCGGCTAGTATTTAGTAAAATACGTCCTGCAGGCATAGCTGCAAGCAACTCTTCATTTAATAAATGATAAGATGAATAACGGCCAGATTTATTTAGCGGGGTATGAAAAGTTAAAATATCCGCCTGACTAACTAATTTTTCCAGTGGCCAAAATTGCTCACTATTATCGGCAGCGTCTGCACGAGGTGGATCACAAAGTAACGTATTCACACCCCAAGCCTTTAAACGCGCATTAAGACGATTGCCAACATTACCAACCCCAACAATACCGACTGTTTTTTCTCGCAAATCAAAGCAATCACGTTCAGCCAGTACCAATAAAGCGGAAAAAACATACTCTACCACAGCTGTCGCATTACAACCCGGTGCGGCAGAAAAAGCGATGCCCGCTTGCGCTAACCATTGCCTATCAACATGATCAAATCCGGCCGTTGCAGTACCAACAAATTTTACCTTACTCTCTTTAAGTAATGCTTCGTTGACTTGAGTAACAGAACGCACCATTAAAGCATCCGTTGTTGCTAGCTCTGACGATGAGATTGAACGCCCAGAAACTGCCTTGACTTCACCCATTGTTTGAAACAATTGTGTTGCGTAAGGCATATTTTCATCAACCAATATTTTCACTTATTTAATGCCCAGTTATATTTATCAAAATTAACCCATCATTTTTTACTATTCGATAAGGTAACAAGTTGCTATTTTGCCATGTTAATGAAATAAATCCTAACAACCGGTTTAATCACCGTCACTTTTTTGTCGAAAACGTTCTGGTGTTGTGCCTGAAATCTGCTGAAACATGGTAATAAAAGCCGATGAGGAACTATAGCCGACATCAAAAGCCAACTGATGGACACTATTACCTTGTTCTAATTTCATTATGGCATGTAAAAAACGTAATCGCTGGCGCCATTCACTAAATGGCATCCCCAGTTCCTGCTGACAACGGTGTGACAAGGTTGAGGTATATACCCGCTTGGCCCATATAGCTAAAGCGGTATTATCGGCTGGATTTTGCTGTAATTGCGCTAAAATAGGCGCTAAAAATTTATCCTTACTGGCAGGTAAATAGGTTTTTTGAATAGGTGAACGTTTTAATTGATCAATCAAAACATTGGCTAAGCGCATATCTTCTACGGTCTTTGGTTGGCTTATCTGACGTGCATAAAAATCTAATAATATGGTATGAAAATAGCTGTTTGACGAATAATACACGGTTTTTTACACAGAACATGACTGAGTGTCGAGAATTATCTAATATATTAAACTTAACACTTTTTTTGTTGTAAGTGGCATGTTCAACACCGCTTGGGATCCAGATACAAAATTCCGGCGGAGCAATATAATGCTGAGCAGCAACTTGCATCTCTATAATACCTTTAACCACATAAATTAATTGGCCAAAGTTATGGCGATGTAATTTACACTCAGTATCACCTAACAATTCATTATTACGAAAAACTATGGATTCTGGCTCAATAATATTTGGTTCAAGTATATATTTGATTTTTTCCATCACAGTAATATTGGCAGAAAGAACGGATCGTTTGCCTTATTATAAATATATATAATAAATCAGACAATGCTAAAATAACAAAATTATTACCAAATGATAGATATGACTAAATAATGAAAAATTTTCTTTTTCCCCTTTTTGCAGTTTTATTATGGTCAATTAATGCAGTCGTAAGTAAAGCAGCTGCAAATGTTATTGACCCTGCGGCTATTTCCTTTTATCGCTGGTTATTGGCGTTTTTATTACTTACCCCTTTTATGATCAAAGGGATAGTTAAAAATCGCGCAGTAGTGATGCAATATGGCTGGAAACTTTTTATTTTAGGGGCCCTTGGCATGGTGCTTTACCAAAGTTTGGCTTATTATGCTGCACACACGGTTAACGCAACCTTTATGGGAGTATTAAATTCGGTTATTCCTTTGTTAACGGTGATACTCAGCATTTTTGTGCTACGCACTATTCCTACCATTGGTATTGTAATTGGTCCCCTCTTATCCTTAATTGGGCTTATCTGGCTTATCAGTCAAGGTAATCCAATGATATTTTTTATGCAGGGAATGAAGAGCGGGCAATTACTCATGTTTATCGCTGCTCTCTCTTATTCTCTATATGGTGTATTAACCAAGCACTGGGCAATCCCATTACCCAATTGGCAATCACTTTATATCCAAATTTAGCTTTGCTGTGATCCTACTATTGCCTAATTTTTTACTGGCTAAAACAGTAGAAATTACCGCGGCAAATATTAATTTGATCTTGTTTGCCGGCATTGTCGCCTCGCTAATTGCACCCTACTCATGATCCAGGGTGTATTTCGATTTGGCGCTAATACAGCTTCAACATTTATGAATCTGGCACCGATATTTACTGCCATTATCGCTGTCCTATTTTTAAATGAAAAAATGCACAGCTACCATTTATAGCTAGGCGACTTAATTTTGATTACAGCATATGTATTAAAAACAGGTCATCGATAGTGCATCCTGTTTCCATCTTTTTACGTTTAGCTTGAGACCATTTATGTTCTATAGGATTTAAATCTGGTGAATACACAGGCAAATATTCTATCTGGTGTCCTGCGTTTATAATTGCCTGTTCAATATTCTTACCTTTGTGAAAGCTAGCGTTGTCCATAAAAATAACAGAATTTTCAGGAAGTTCTGGGAGCAATATTTTTGTGATCCAAACATAAAAAACATCACGGTTAATATTGCAATCAAATAATCCGATAGCAAAAAGGGTTGTTCCCAATAAAGCGCCAATAACATTTGTTCTTCCCTTAGCACCCCAGTTTTTCAGGCCAAAACAACGGTGACCTTTTGGGGAATAGCCGTGAGTTCGTGGAGTGTCATGTGAAAAACCACTTTCATCAATAAAAACAACAGATTTATCTTTTTTTTCATACTGTTGTCTTTTTTGCTGATGTGCCAGCCTGTCGCTTTCGTTGGTTTTTGGATGGAATAGAGTTTTTTTTATAGGTTAATCCCAGCTTTTTAAGGGATTGCCAAATAGTCTTTTTACAAACACCGAATCGCTCTGCCCGTTCCTTTTGGTAAGCATCTGGATACTGTTCCACATCTTTTGCTAAAGCATTTTTATCGAGCTTCCTCTTACGTGGCGTTGAATTTTTTGGCTCTGGTCGTTTAAGCCAACGTACTAAAGACGCTTTTCCAATACGGAATTGTTTCGCAGTTTCTCGAATTGTTAAACCTTCGGCTTTCCTTACAGATATTACTTTACGTCGAAAATCAATTGTATAACTCATAACACACCTTGTAATCAAAATTAAGTCGCCTAGCTATATTGAACGCTGTCAGGCTCGCACGAGCCGAGCGCAAAGAAATCATATTTTTCTCGCAATTTCTGCGTGGTTTGAACAACATAAACGCCGTATATCTGAAAAAATAACCCTTTATCAACAAAATTGGGACGTAATCAAAAATGCTATTACTGAGCACATCCGTGTTTTATTAGCGTACCCAAATTAGTTTTGTGCGAAACTCGTGATTAAATCAATTAATTATATCGAAAACAATAAAAAAACCTACTGATAGATTATCAGTAGGTGGTTATTTTTTTTGGTAAAATAATTATGAATGGTATTTACTCATTACCAACGACGCATTAGTTCCACCAAAACCAAAACTATTTGACATTACAGTATTTAATTTCTTATCAGTGGGTTGCGTAATAATATTCATTGCTTGCGCTTTTTCATCCAAATTATCAATATTGATGCTTGGAGCAATAAATCCATGCTCTAACATTAACAAACTATAAATAGCTTCATGTACCCCAGCCGCGCCCAGAGAATGGCCAGTCATTGCTTTAGTCGCTGAAATCGCTGGCGTATTAGTACCAAACACTTCAGTAATTGCTTCTAGCTCTTTTGTATCGCCAACTGGCGTTGAAGTGCCATGAGTATTGATATAATCAACCTGTTTGACATCTGCCAATGCCATTTTCATACACCGTACCGCACCCTCACCTGACGGAGCAACCATATCATAACCGTCTGAAGTCGCTCCATAACCAACAATTTCAGCGCAAATATGTGCTCCACGTGCCAAAGCATGCTCTAACTCTTCTACCACAACGATACCACCGCCACCAGCGATCACAAAACCATCCCGATCCTGATCATAGGTACGTGAAGCTTTTTCTGGGGTTGCATTATATTTGGTAGATAATGCTCCCATTGCATCAAATTCACAGGTCAATTCCCAGCTTAGTTCTTCACCTCCACCAGCAAAAACAACATCCTGTTTACCTAATTGGATCAATTCAACCGCATGGCCAATACAGTGGGCTGAAGTTGAGCAAGCAGAGCTAATAGAATAATTAACGCCCTTAATTTTAAACGGTGTGGCTAAACAAGCTGAGACACCAGAAGCCATTGCTTTGGTCACCATATAAGGACCAACACCACGTAATCCTTTGGCACGCATACCATCAGAGCCAGCCACTTGATTACGGGGCGAACCGCCACCAGAACCAGCAACTAAACCGGTACGAATATTTGAGATCTGCTCTTCTGTCAGTTTAGCGTCCTGAATTGCCTCTTCCATCGCCAAGTAGGCATAAATAGAGCAATCACTCATAAAACGAAGAATTTTGCGGTCAATCTTTTGTTTAATATCATCTTCCGTCAGCTGAATATTACCCCAGACATGGCTGCGTAAACCAATTTCTTTAAATTCTTTTGAAAACCTGATGCCAGAACGACCCGCTTTCAGGGAAGCCAGTACCTCTTGCTGGTTGTTACCTATGCTGGAGACAATGCCCAGACCAGTGATGACTGCACACTTCATTGATTATATTACCTCATAGTCGAAATTCATTTACTGGGAGCTTAGCCTGTTACTTTAGCTTACACTTGTAAGCTGAACAAGTCCGATCAGGTAAAAATTTGTAGAAAATATTATCTTGGCTAACTTTTATATTTTGCGATAGCTAGCGCACTCAGGTTAAATTCGTTAAAATTGGCTGATTATTTAAAATATTGTAGATAATTTTGTGAATACAAATGAGATAAGCCAAGCTAAATTAAGCTGGAACGAGCAAGATATCCCTATCTCTGAACACTTTGGTGATGTCTATTATTCTAATCAAAATGGTTTAGAAGAATCGCGTTATGTGTTCTTAGCCGGTAATCAGTTACCAAATCGCTTTTTCTCTCACTCAGCAAAACAATATGTTATTGCAGAGACTGGTTTTGGTACTGGGCTAAACTTTATGGCAGTCTATCAGTTATTTATTCAGTTTCGCCAACAAGCGCCTAACAACCAGTTACAACTTTTACACTATATCAGTTTTGAAAAATATCCTTTGTCCATTACTGATTTGCTAAGAGTTCATCAATGTTGGCCTGAACTCGCCACTTTTTCTAAACAAATTTGTCAACAATGGCCTCAGTCGTTACCAGGTTGTCATAGAATAGTTATGGAAAATGGGGCAATCATTCTCGATCTCTGGTTTGGCGATATAAATATACAATTATCTCAATTAAAATCTAATTTTTTCAATAAAATAGATAGTTGGTTTTTAGACGGTTTTGCTCCAGCTAAAAACCCTCAAATGTGGAGTGAACAACTGTTCACTACAATGGCAAATTGGGGACGTGATGGTTGTACTTTTGCTACCTTTACTTCTGCCGGTATAGTTCGCCGTGGATTAGAAAAAGCCGGTTTTCAAATAAAAAAAATCAAAGGTTTTGGCCGTAAACGTGAAATGCTAACCGGTCAATTACTAGCAAATCAGCAATCTGATCCACAACCCTGGTTCGCTCGACAAGCCGCATCAACAACCGAGGATATTGCCATTATTGGCGGTGGTATTGCCAGTATGATGACTGCTCTTGCTTTATTACGTAGAGGAAGTCAGGTAACTTTATATTGCCAAGATCCCAGTGTGGCACAAAATGCTTCCGGCAATCGTCAAGGCGCACTTTATCCATTATTAACTGGTCACCACGATGGTTTAGAACGCTTTTTTATTACCGCTTTTACTTTTGCAAAACGCTATTACACCCAACTTCAACAGTTAGGCATTGCATTTGCTCACGATTGGAACGGTTTAGTGCTGTTAGCTTATGACTTAAAAAGCCGACAAAAAATCGATCAAATATTAACAAAAAATTGGCCAGCTGATTTTGCACACTATGAAACTCGACAAACATTACAAACCATTTGTGGTGTTGATGTTAACCATGATGGCATCTACTATCCAGCTGCTGGTTGGTTATGTCCAGCTGAGCTGACATCCAATAGTTGGCAATATGCGCAACAACAAGGTTTAATAAGTCATTTTAATCATCGTCTTATTCAGCTTGAAAATACTGCCGCTGGCTGGAAGTTGCTATTTAAACAAGGAGATATGCAACAACAAATAACCCATAAAACCGTCATTATCGCTAATGGTTATCAACTGCCTTTATTTTCTCAAACGGAAAAATTGCCCGTTAGTGCTGTTCGCGGACAAGTAAGCCATATTCCGACGACACCGATACTCAATCAACTGCAAACAACACTCTGTTATCCGGATATAGCTAGGCGACTTAATTTTGATTACAGCATATGTATTAAAAACAGGTCATCGATAGTGCATCCTGTTTCCATCTTTTTACGTTTAGCTTGAGACCATTTATGTTCTATAGGATTTAAATCTGGTGAATACACAGGCAAATATTCTATCTGGTGTCCTGCGTTTATAATTGCCTGTTCAATATTCTTACCTTTGTGAAAGCTAGCGTTGTCCATAAAAATAACAGAATTTTCAGGAAGTTCTGGGAGCAATATTTTTGTGATCCAAACATAAAAAACATCACGATTAATATTGCAATCAAATAATCCGATAGCAAAAAGGGTTGTTCCCAATAAAGCGCCAATAACATTTGTTCTTCCCTTAGCACCCCAGTTTTTCAGGCCAAAACAACGGTGACCTTTTGGGGAATAGCCGTGAGTTCGTGGAGTGTCATGTGAAAAACCACTTTCATCAATAAAAACAACAGATTTATCTTTTTTTTCATACTGTTGTCTTTTTTGCTGATGTGCCAGCCTGTCGCTTTCGTTGGTTTTTGGATGGAATAGAGTTTTTTTTATAGGTTAATCCCAGCTTTTTAAGGGATTGCCAAATAGTCTTTTTACAAACACCGAATCGCTCTGCCCGTTCCTTTTGGTAAGCATCTGGATACTGTTCCACATCTTTTGCTAAAGCATTTTTATCGAGCTTCCTCTTACGTGGCGTTGAATTTTTTGGCTCTGGTCGTTTAAGCCAACGTACTAAAGACGCTTTTCCAATACGGAATTGTTTCGCAGTTTCTCGAATTGTTAAACCTTCGGCTTTCCTTACAGATATTACTTTACGTCGAAAATCAATTGTATAACTCATAACACACCTTGTAATCAAAATTAAGTCGCCTAGCTATATATAACACCCACTCATCATCAATATCATTGCTTAGGTGCTAGCTATAAACGTCATCAACTCAGGCTAAAATATTCCAAATTGGAGCAACAAGAAAACCACGCTCGCTTATTAACCTGTTTGCCAGATGTTGGTTGGACAAAAGAAATTGATATCAACCAAAATACATCACGCCAAAGCATCCGCTGTGTTACACGTGATCATCTACCGATGGTCGGTAATGTACCGGATGTTAATCAACTTATCCTTCAATATGCACAGCTAGATAAACAGCTCAATAAGCGTGTTGCTTAATAGTGAAATAAGGGTATTTCGGTGATTGAAGTAAATTTTAGGCTGTTCTGAGATGGAAATTCCAAAGACCGGCACTAAGGAGTAAAAAGGTATCATCAATAAAGGGTCTACGATTCCGTAAAATTTGGGTCATACAACCGAGGCGCTTGATACCCGCGATGGCGTGTTCAACCGTAATACGGATGCCCGAGATTATTTTATTTTCTTGTTTTTGTTCAGGCGATAAAGGTCTTTTTCGAGTTCCTTTTTTTGGGATTTGTGTATTAGGATGCTGTTTATCTATACCTTGAAAACCGGTATCGGCCCAGATGGTTACCTCAGGGGGAATATGGCGAATTATATCGACTTTATCGAGTAAGCGTTTATCGTGACGGCGCCCATTTTTGATCATGGGGATAAATCCAATTTTCCTCGTTTCGTCAGTCATAATAAGCCCTTTTCGAGTGGTCTGTCTTTTCTTTCCCGAATACATTTTTTTTCGCCGACGCAGATTCTTAGGCTTTTGGACAGGTCGCTCTGTCCCATCAATAAAGACGTCTTTAACTCCAGGAAAGGCGCGAAAAAATTCCTCAGCAGAGCGAATTTGACGAGCGGGCAAAACACATTCTCGCCCCAAGGTCATCTCTAAAACCGGCAATAATATTTTTACCCAGCGACATACCCGTGTTCTATCTAAACCAAAAAGAAGTCCTTGCAAATCATAGGTCGGATAACATTTTAAATACAATAAAATAAAAAGCAGTTTATCTAATGGGGTTGGGATAAATCCTTTCTGCCCTGCACCCATCTGCCGCTCGTGATCTTTTCGATTCTTTTTCCGATAAATCAAATAACAAGCTGAAAATTCAGCGGCTAAATTTTTCAATTCTTCGACTGATAATCCAATGATTGCTTTACATAAACGATTATCTCGTAACAACCGCTCTTTGTTGATCATTTCAAACCGTTATTTTCTAAGTTAAACCTCTTTTTATTGTCTATAGCGTGACAAAAAATGCAAGTCTCTATTCAGCAACTATTTTAATGAGCAACAGCATATTTTGCAAGCCCCAATTCATGACAATCTATTTGTTATTGGTGCATTAGGCGCAAGAGGATTATGTATAGCTAGGCGACTTAATTTTGATTACAGCATATGTATTAAAAACAGGTCATCGATAGTGCATCCTGTTTCCATCTTTTTACGTTTAGCTTGAGACCATTTATGTTCTATAGGATTTAAATCTGGTGAATACACAGGCAAATATTCTATCTGGTGTCCTGCGTTTATAATTGCCTGTTCAATATTCTTACCTTTGTGAAAGCTAGCGTTGTCCATAAAAATAACAGAATTTTCAGGAAGTTCTGGGAGCAATATTTTTGTGATCCAAACATAAAAAACATCACGATTAATATTGCAATCAAATAATCCGATAGCAAAAAGGGTTGTTCCCAATAAAGCGCCAATAACATTTGTTCTTCCCTTAGCACCCCAGTTTTTCAGGCCAAAACAACGGTGACCTTTTGGGGAATAGCCGTGAGTTCGTGGAGTGTCATGTGAAAAACCACTTTCATCAATAAAAACAACAGATTTATCTTTTTTTTCATACTGTTGTCTTTTTTGCTGATGTGCCAGCCTGTCGCTTTCGTTGGTTTTTGGATGGAATAGAGTTTTTTTTATAGGTTAATCCCAGCTTTTTAAGGGATTGCCAAATAGTCTTTTTACAAACACCGAATCGCTCTGCCCGTTCCTTTTGGTAAGCATCTGGATACTGTTCCACATCTTTTGCTAAAGCATTTTTATCGAGCTTCCTCTTACGTGGCGTTGAATTTTTTGGCTCTGGTCGTTTAAGCCAACATACTAAAGACGCTTTTCCAATACGGAATTGTTTCGCAGTTTCTCGAATTGTTAAACCTTCGGCTTTCCTTACAGATATTACTTTACGTCGAAAATCAATTGTATAACTCATAACACACCTTGTAATCAAAATTAAGTCGCCTAGCTATAGTGCGCCAATTTGCGCAGAGCTACTTTGCAGTCAAATTTTTGCTGAACCATTGCCTTTTGACGATGATATATTGGCAAATCTCAATCCTAACCGTTTTTGGATCAGAAAATTATTACAAGGCAGGGCGGTTAAACTGGACAATTAGCTTTCTAGCAAAAAATTTAATCACCATTAAAGGATGTACTGCATTATACAACGTGAGGATGCAGTAAATCCATAAGCCACTTCTCTTTTTAACACGAGTTTCGCACAAAACTAATTTGGGTACGCTAATAAAACACGGATGTGCTCAGTAATAGCATTTTTGATTACGTCCCAATTTTGTTGATAAAGGGTTATTTTTTCAGATATACGACGTTTATGTTGTTCAAACCAAGCAGAAATAGCGAGAAAAATATGATTTCTTTGCGCTCGGCTCGTGCGAGCCTGACAGCGTTCAATACCACAATTTTGTTTAACTTCTCGATGATAAACTTCAACAGACCAACGGGCATCCATGATAGATTTGACGTATTCACGGGTGGGATTGTCTTTGTTTGTTACTCTGTAATCAATACGGCCGTTTTTGGCTGAAAATTTGAAAACAGTCACCCAACCGTAGCCTCGTAAGTGTATTGGAGTTCCTTCTTCTGAGATGTCTAACTTGTTCAGTTGTTTGTTATGGTTAACAATCCTGTTTTTCCTCAGCGTGGTTACCCAGACCCAACCATGAGAGCGAATTGATTTCAGATTATCCAGGCTAGAATACCAGGCATCCATCACTACCGCTTCTGGTATGATCCCTCTTTTTTTTAGCAAGAGCGAGCATTTCGGAAAAGTGCGTGTTTTTTGTTTTTCCATCAGAATCTTTATCATAAATACGATAATCAATAGGAATTGAGTCAACAGTTGTTAGATTATGCCAACGTAAATTAACTAAACCTATGCCAGCAATAACATCATGTTCATTACCTGAATATTGATAATGGACCATCTCTATTTTTTTACTACGTGTTTTGGCAATCAATGTATCATCGGCAATTAGTACCCAAGGGCTTTTTTTTCTATACACGAGTTTCGTACAGGCATATAAAATTCCAGAAATGGCTTAAAAGCAATGGTTAATTTGCAAGTTACTAAAACGTATAAATTTGTTTAAATTACAATAAGTTGCTTTTAATTTATAAGATTTTGTCTATTTATATATTATGCTGAATTAAACTTAAAAATAGAGCGTTTTTTTATTGGTGCGAAACTCGTGTATAGAAGGTTGAACTAATCGCCATAGGTCTTTAGGTCGAAAACATCTACTTTTAGCCATCGACTAATAGTGTCATGAGATAAAGGCTATGGGCTTACTTCTGATAACGCCAAACCAGAGTATCTTACATTGCTTAATTGTAAGAATATTTTATAGATATCTTTAATGCATGGATAAACTGACAAAATATAAACACCCTAATTTTTTCTTGTTTTGAACTTTATACTTCTTTTTTGGAGATTGCGAAACTCGTGTTGTAGTGACACAGTTAACTTTTCGGCCGGAATAATTGTGAAGCACAATTTTTGATAATAAACGCGCCATTCCAAGCAACATCACGAAAAGTGGTTAAAGTAACATGATCACAGTTTAGCTGTTTTGCTTGCATAATGACTTTTTGCAGTAAAGCCTTACCAATTCCTCTTCTCTGCCATCGGCTATCAACAGATAATTCCCAAATACGCAAAGCTTGATCCATTACTTCAACCTCAATGAAACCAACAAGCTGTTGCTGTTCAACCGCCACCCAACAATCGCCATCAACAATAAATTCTAAATGTTGGTTAACGGATTTGCCTTGTGCATCAGCAGCCCAAGCAAGCGCTGGAATTTGACTGCTGCTGAACGTTCAATATTGACTAACTTTTCTGCTTCATCGGGTACTGCCAATCTTACCAACATCGTTACCCCATTTTAAAAAAGTGCAACAATACGTTGTTTAAATTTACTTGCTTTTTTGCTTATCGAGCGGCATTTTCTAACAACTTCCGCCAAGTATTTAATATCAATCGCTGATCAGGGGGATTTAATTCACCCGCCTTAATTGCTTTGTCAATACTCGCTTCGACACGCTCAGAAAGCGCTTCAATATTATTTTTATTTTCAGTTTCTAATTCAGCAATGGCTAATGTCAAATGTCCACGTAAATAACCGCCAGCAAAAAGTTCATCTTGACTAGTATAGCTAGGCGACTTAATTTTGATTACAGCATATGTATTAAAAACAGGTCATCGATAGTGCATCCTGTTTCCATCTTTTTACGTTTAGCTTGAGACCATTTATGTTCTATAGGATTTAAATCTGGTGAATACACAGGCAAATATTCTATCTGGTGTCCTGCGTTTATAATTGCCTGTTCAATATTCTTACCTTTGTGAAAGCTAGCGTTGTCCATAAAAATAACAGAATTTTCAGGAAGTTCTGGGAGCAATATTTTTGTGATCCAAACATAAAAAACATCACGATTAATATTGCAATCAAATAATCCGATAGCAAAAAGGGTTGTTCCCAATAAAGCGCCAATAACATTTGTTCTTCCCTTAGCACCCCAGTTTTTCAGGCCAAAACAACGGTGACCTTTTGGGGAATAGCCGTGAGTTCGTGGAGTGTCATGTGAAAAACCACTTTCATCAATAAAAACAACAGATTTATCTTTTTTTTCATACTGTTGTCTTTTTTGCTGATGTGCCAGCCTGTCGCTTTCGTTGGTTTTTGGATGGAATAGAGTTTTTTTTATAGGTTAATCCCAGCTTTTTAAGGGATTGCCAAATAGTCTTTTTACAAACACCGAATCGCTCTGCCCGTTCCTTTTGGTAAGCATCTGGATACTGTTCCACATCTTTTGCTAAAGCATTTTTATCGAGCTTCCTCTTACGTGGCGTTGAATTTTTTGGCTCTGGTCGTTTAAGCCAACGTACTAAAGACGCTTTTCCAATACGGAATTGTTTCGCAGTTTCTCGAATTGTTAAACCTTCGGCTTTCCTTACAGATATTACTTTACGTCGAAAATCAATTGTATAACTCATAACACACCTTGTAATCAAAATTAAGTCGCCTAGCTATATCATCAACATTATTATCAATTTGCGTTAAAATACGTGTTTCCAATTCCGCAAGCATGGTTTTGTTCCTTTATACTAACTAAATTTTTTACAACTTTTCGAGGCAAATGAAATTTTGCTTCACCAAGGGAGGCGTATTATAAAACAACTGTAGAGCTTGAATAAATCTCTCAGCTCTGGCTGGAATGCCATTTGTAAAGTAGTTCAGCACCTGCCGATAGACTTTGCGCTGAAAAACATGCCGGTCTGGCTCAAAATTAGCGGCCAAATTATCGCAACTAACATTAAAGGGAAAGTCTGACGCCACACAAAACATCCATTCAAGTGCTTGCGGTTTGACTTCAATATTCTCAAAAGTGCTCTGTGTTTGCTCATTTCGCCCATCTGGATAATACCAATAACCAAAATCTATTTGTTGACGTCTAGTTTCTCCGGCAATACACCAGAGGGAAATTTCGTGTAAAGCACTAGCATAAAAGCCGCGAGCAAAAATAATTCGATGATACGGTATCTTATCATCTGCAGGCAGATAGATAGGTTCATCATCTCCTTTAATTAAACGTATGCGATACTCTTTCTCAAAACAAATACTAAAAATGTTAATTAGATGATTATAATTATGTTCTTTCATTAATATTTATATCATACGATTAAAAGCTAATTTACCACATTGAGCCTGATGACGTAAAAAATGATCGATAAGCACGATTGCCATCATCGCTTCTGCTATCGGTACCGCTCGGATACCAACACAGGGATCATGACGTCCTTTTGTAACCACTTCGACCTCATCACCTTGCCGATTAATCGTTCTACCCGGTATACTAATACTCGAAGTTGGCTTTAAGGCTAAATGGGCAATAATCGGTTGACTACTACTTATGCCACCTAATATGCCACCGGCATGATTACTGACAAATCCATCACGGGTTATTTCATCCCGATTTTCACTCCCTTTTAATGTGACCACATTAAAACCACCACCAATTTCAACCCCTTTAACTGCATTAATACTCATCATTGCATGGGCAATACCCGCATCTAATCGATCAAAAACAGGTTCACCTAATCCAGCCGGAACATGTTCAGCAATGACGGTTACTTTAGCACCAATAGAATTACCTTCTTTTTTCAATGAACGTAATAAGGTGTCCATTGCCTCCAATTTTGTTGCATCAGGACAAAAGAAAGGATTCTGTTCAACCAAATCCCAATCCTTTAGTTCACAAGAAATATCTCCCATTTGACTTAAATAAGCCCGAACGGTTATACCTAGTTTTTGTTGCAAATATTTTTTTGCGATCGCACCCGCAGCAACACGCATCACCGTTTCACGTGCTGAAGATCGCCCACCACCACGATAGTCACGTAAACCATATTTTTGTTGGTAGGTATAATCTGCATGCCCAGGACGAAAAATATCTTTGATCTCACTATAATCCTGCGACCGTTGATCCTGATTTTTAATCAACAAACCAATGGGTGTTCCTGTCGTTATGCCATTAAAAACGCCGGATAAAATTTTAACCTGATCAAGTTCACGCCGTTGAGTTGTATAACGAGAAGTGCCAGGCCGACGACGATCTAAGTCGGTTTGCAGATCTTTTTCTGATAATGCCATACCAGGCGGAACGCCATCCACAATGCAGCCTAACGCTAAACCATGCGATTCACCAAATGTGGTAACACGAAAAAGCTGTCCAATCGAATTTCCTGCCATCCCCTTTGTTTCCTATTTTTCTCACTCATTACAATAATTAATAAATTATTTTATTGTATGAAAAATGTAATTACCCGTTAATCGATAAATAATTTAAATTTCTCTTGATGCTCAATAAGTTGTTTCTGAGTTAGCATAAACACACCATCGCCCCCCTGTTCGAACTTCAACCAAGTAAAAGGAATATCCGGATATTGCTCAATAAGGTGTAACATACTATTACCAACTTCACAAATAAGCACCCCATTGTCCGTTAGGAAACGGGAAGCATTAGCTAGAATTCTTCTGACAAGTTTTAAACCATCAGAACCCGCTGCAAGCGCTAATTTAGGCTCTACCAGATATTCAGCTGGTAAATCAGACATATCTTCAGTATCCACATAAGGTGGATTAGTGACGATTAAATCATATTTAATCATAGGCATATTCAAAAATAAGTCTGAACGAATAGGTACTATCCGTTCAGAGAACCCATGAGCAGTAATATTTTGTTCAGCTACCGCCAATGCATCAGCAGAAATATCAACCGCATCAATTTGCGCTTGCGGAAATTGATAGGCACAGGCAATAGCAATACATCCACTACCCGTACACATATCTAAAATAGTTACAGGTTCATAATCAATGATAACGGCAAAATGCTTATTAATCAGTTCTCCTATAGGAGAACGTGGGATCAAAACTCGTTCATCAACATAAAACTCATGTCCACAAAACCAGGCTTTATTGGTTAAATAGGCAGCAGGAATATGTTCATTAATACGGCGTAACACCCGTTCAACGATACGATGACGTTCACTTAAAGTCAGACGAGAAACCCATAATTGTTGAGGGATATCTAAGGGCAAAAAAAGTGATGGCAAAACAAGTTGTAAAGCTTCATCCCAACAATTATCTGTTCCATGACCGTAATAAATATTTGCTGCATTAAACCGACTAATTACCCAACGCAACATATCTTGGATGGTATGTAGTTCCGCAACCGCTTCATCAACAAAAATCTTGTCCAAAACGCCTCCTAGCCAATACAAAGTTCATATATTTAATACAGATAGTCTGCCACGAACTACCCAACAAATCAGCTTATTGTTAAGGAATTTTATAGCAATCTCATTAATTGACATTAGAACACAAATTTCGCACAAAACTAATTTGGGTTCGCTAATAAAACACGGATGTGCTCAGTAATAGCATTTTTGATTACGTCCCAATTTGTTGATAAAGGGTTATTTTTTCAGATATACGACGTTTATGTTGTTCAAACCACGCAGAAATAGCGAGAAAAATATGATTTCTTTGCGCTCTGTTCGTGCTAGCCTGACAGCGTTCAATACCACAATTTTGTTTAACTTCTCGATGATAAACTTCAACAGACCAACGAGCATCCATGATAGATTTGACATATTGACGGGTGGGATTGTCTTTGTTTGTTACTCTGTAATCAATACGGCCGTTTTTGGCTGTAAATTTGAAAATTGTCACCCAACCATAACCTCGTAAGTGTATTAAGGTTCCTTCTTCTAAGATGTCTAACTTGTTCAATTGTTTGTTATGGTTAACAATCCTGTTTTTCCTCAGCGTGGTTACCCAGACCCAACCATGATAGCGAATTGATTTCAGATTATCCAGGCTAGAATACCAAGCATCCATCACTACCGCTTCAGGCTTGATCCCTCTTTTTTTAGCCACGCGTTTCGCACCAATAAAAAAACGCTCTATTTTTAAGTTTAATTCAGCATAATATATAAATAGACAAAATCTTATAAATTAAAAGCAACTTATTGTAATTTAAACAAATTTATACGTTTTAGTAACTTGCAAATTAACCATTGCTTTTAAGCCATTTCTGGAATTTTATATGCCTGTGCGAAACTCGTGTTAGCAAGAGCGAGCATTTCGGAAAAGTGCGTGTTTTTTGTTTTTCCATCAGAATCTTTATCATAAATACGATAATCAATAGGAATTGATTCAACAGTTGTTAGATTATGCCAAAGTAAATTAACTAAACCTATGCCAGCAATAACATCATGTTCATTACCTGAATATTGATAATGGACCATCTCTATTTTTTTACTACGTGTTTTGGCAATTTAGTGTATCGTCAGCTATTAGTACCCAAGGGCTTTTTTTGTCTATAAAAATAGTTGCTGAATAGAGACTTGCATTTTTTGTCACGCTATAGACAATAAAAAGAGGTTTAACTTAGAAAATAACGGTTTGAAATGATCAACAAAGAGCGGTTGTTACGAGATAATCGTTTATGTAAAGCAATCATTGGATTATCAGTCGAAGAATTGAAAAATTTAGCCGCTGAATTTTCAGCTTGTTATTTGATTTATCGGAAAAAGAATCGAAAAGATCACGAGCGGCAGATGGGTGCAGGGCAGAAAGGATTTATCCCAACCCCATTAGATAAACTGCTTTTTATTTTATTGTATTTAAAATGTTATCCGACCTATGATTTGCAAGGACTTCTTTTTGGTTTAGATAGAACACGGGTATGTCGCTGGGTAAAAATATTATTGCCGGTTTTAGAGATGACCTTGGGGCGAGAATGTGTTTTGCCCGCTCGTCAAATTCGCTCTGCTGAGGAATTTTTTCGCGCCTTTCCTGGAGTTAAAGACGTCTTTATTGATGGGACAGAGCGACCTGTCCAAAAGCCTAAGAATCTGCGTCGGCGAAAAAAAATGTATTCGGGAAAGAAAAGACAGACCACTCGAAAAGGGCTTATTATGACTGACGAAACGAGGAAAATTGGATTTATCCCCATGATCAAAAATGGGCGCCGTCACGATAAACGCTTACTCGATAAAGTCGATATAATTCGCCATATTCCCCCTGAGGTAACCATCTGGGCCGATACCGGTTTTCAAGGTATAGATAAACAGCATCCTAATACACAAATCCCAAAAAAAGGAACTCGAAAAAGACCTTTATCGCCTGAACAAAAACAAGAAAATAAAATAATCTCGGGCATCCGTATTACGGTTGAACACGCCATCGCGGGTATCAAGCGCCTCGGTTGTATGACCCAAATTTTACGGAATCGTAGACCCTTTATTGATGATACCTTTTTACTCCTTAGTGCCGGTCTTTGGAATTTCCATCTCAGAACAGCCTAAAATTTACTTCAATCACCGAAATACCCTTATTTCACTATTAAGCAACACGCTTATAGAAGGTTGAACTAATCGCCATAGGTCTTTAGGTCGAAAACACCTGCTTTTTAGCCATCGACTAATAGTGTCATGAGACAAAGGTGATGGGCTTACTTCTGATAACGCCAAACCAGAGTATCTCACACTGCTTACTTGTAAGAATGTTTTATAGATATCTTTAATGCATGGATAAACTGACAAAATATAAACATCCTAATTTTTTCTTGTTTTGAACTTTATAGCTAGGCGACTTAATTTTGATTACAGCATATGTATTAAAAACAGGTCATCGATAGTGCATCCTGTTTCCATCTTTTTACGTTTAGCTTGAGACCATTTATGTTCTATAGGATTTAAATCTGGTGAATACACAGGCAAATATTCTATCTGGTGTCCTGCGTTTATAATTGCCTGTTCAATATTCTTACCTTTGTGAAAGCTAGCGTTGTCCATAAAAATAACAGAATTTTCAGGAAGTTCTGGGAGCAATATTTTTGTGATCCAAACATAAAAAACATCACGATTAATATTGCAATCAAATAATCCGATAGCAAAAAGGGTTGTTCCCAATAAAGCGCCAATAACATTTGTTCTTCCCTTAGCACCCCAGTTTTTCAGGCCAAAACAACGGTGACCTTTTGGGGAATAGCCGTGAGTTCGTGGAGTGTCATGTGAAAAACCACTTTCATCAACAAAAACAACAGATTTATCTTTTTTTTCATACTGTTGTCTTTTTTGCTGATGTGCCAGCCTGTCGCTTTCGTTGGTTTTTGGATGGAATAGAGTTTTTTTTATAGGTTAATCCCAGCTTTTTAAGGGATTGCCAAATAGTCTTTTTACAAACACCGAATCGCTCTGCCCGTTCCTTTTGGTAAGCATCTGGATACTGTTCCACATCTTTTGCTAAAGCATTTTTATCGAGCTTCCTCTTACGTGGCGTTGAATTTTTTGGCTCTGGTCGTTTAAGCCAACGTACTAAAGACGCTTTTCCAATACGGAATTGTTTCGCAGTTTCTCGAATTGTTAAACCTTCGGCTTTCCTTACAGATATTACTTTACGTCGAAAATCAATTGTATAACTCATAACACACCTTGTAATCAAAATTAAGTCGCCTAGCTATATCACGAGTTTCGCACAGGCATATAAAATTCCAGAAATGGCTTAAAAGCAATGGTTAATTTGCAAGTTACTAAAACGTATAAATTTATTTAAATTACAATAAGTTGCTTTTAATTTATAAGGTTTTTTCTATTTATATATTATGCTGAATTAAACTTAAAAATAGAGCGTTTTTTTATTGGTGCGAAACGCGTGTTTATACTTCTTTTTCGGAGCTTGCGAAACTCGTGTTAAGATAAACTTAACAGAATAATTGACTAACTGATTGATAGAATCGCAATGAAAAATAAGTTCAAATTGAGTGCTGAGGAAATTAAACTATTTAAAGAGGCGACTGCAGGGACCAAACCTTTATTACATGACATTGTTAGTCATCCACCACTACGACATCATCGAATAAAATCACAACTTGTGACAAAACGTTTGCTCCAAGAACAACTCGATGCTAGTTATTACTTTTCAGATGTGTATCAACCGGTGCTAGAAGCAGATGGACCGATTCGATATTTACGACCCGATATTAATCCTTATGAATTAAAAAAGTTACGTCGGAATGATTATATTCCCGAACTATTTCTCGATTTACATGGCTTATCCCAACGACAAGCTAAACAAGAAATTGGAGCTCTAATCGCTGCTTGCTACAGAGATAATATCCATTGTGCCTGTATTATGCATGGCCACGGAAAACACATTTTAAAACAGCAGATTCCCCTTTGGCTTGCTCAACACCCTAATATCACTGCTTTTCATCAAGCCCCCAAAGCTTGGGGTGGTAGCGCCTCGTTGCTTATCTTGATCGAAACTGATGAAACTCAGCGCAGATAACACGTAAAACAAAACTAGAAATGTGCCGCTAGTTTATTAACATTATGCAATATTTGAGAAGGTCCCCGTAGCCATCTATATTCAGCGCGCCGCATTTCCGTATTTATCTCTACATAAAAGTTGCAAATATAGGAGGGATTTCTTGTGGGCATAAGGCTGATACCAAATAACCGACTAATGGCAAATGAGAAATAATCAATGCTGTTCTTACACCTCCTTCAGCAAGTAATCGCAAATAATTAGCAATAGATTGCGGATCACCATCAGGATAAGTTCTGATAATACTTCTTGTCCGCCTGAATAGGGCAATAATGGCTGCATTGCCTGATAAGTTTGTACTGCTCTTACATATGGACTGGTAAACACTCGTTCGAACACTGGATTCTGTTGTGCTAGCCAATTGGCCATTAATTTAGATTCTTCAATTCCTTTAAGAGTAAGTTCTCTTGCTTCATCATTTACGCGCGTTTCGCACAGACATATAAAATTCCAGAAATGGCTTAAAAGCAATGGTTAATTTGCAAGTTACTAAAACGTATAAATTTGTTTAAATTACAATAAGTTGCTATTAATTTATAAGATTTTGTTTATTTATATATTATGGTGAATTAAACTTAAAAATAGAGCGTTTTTTTATTGGTGCGAAACTCGTGATTTATTGTATTCATCGTTGCGTCACCATTACGCATAATAAAAACTTGCATAATTCACCATTTAACCCCCAACATAGGAGCCCTCTCATTACTCGCTAATGTTATTGTCGGAAAATATCCAGGGCAAGGCAACCCGAGATTCTGCACTAAAATCACAAAAAAGGAACCGCTTTATTTTCATAAAAAACGAAAAAAAAGTTTATTTTATATCAAGTTAAATAGAAATTACGCCTAAGACCATGATATTAATAAGGTTTAAGATACTACTAATAATAATCAACTAAGGAACAAAATTGTTACCATATTTCTGTGCTAGTCGATGCATTATGTCAACAATATTTGATATACCTTGTTGATCCATATATCTAAATGGTCCACCAGTAAAAGGAGGAAAACCAATTCCAAACACTGCACCAATCTCACCATCACACGAGTTTCGCACAGGCATATAAAATTCCAGAAATGGCTTAAAAGCAATAGTTTATTTGCAAGTTACTAAAACGTATAAATTTGTTTAAATTACAATAAGTTGCTATTAATTTATAAGATTTTGTCTATTTATATATTATGGTGAATTAAACTTAAAAATAGAGCGTTTTTTTATTGGTGCGAAACTCGTGCATCATTTATATGCCGAATAACACCTTCGTCAAGACAACGAGTAGCTGTATTAGTCTTAACTTAATCTTACAGTTCTGATTTAAAAAAGAGCGTTACCGGTTTTAATTAACATCATTAGATAATTAAATAAAAGGTAATTCTATGTATCAAACAAATAATCCTATCATCAAACATAAAGTCGAGTTACTTATAGCTAGGCGACTTAATTTTGATTACAGCATATGTATTAAAAACAGGTCATCGATAGTGCATCCTGTTTCCATCTTTTTACGTTTAGCTTGAGACCATTTATGTTCTATAGGATTTAAATCTGGTGAATACACAGGCAAATATTCTATCTGGTGTCCTGCGTTTATAATTGCCTGTTCAATATTCTTACCTTTGTGAAAGCTAGCGTTGTCCATAAAAATAACAGAATTTTCAGGAAGTTCTGGGAGCAATATTTTTGTGATCCAAACATAAAAAACATCACGATTAATATTGCAATCAAATAATCCGATAGCAAAAAGGGTTGTTCCCAATAAAGCGCCAATAACATTTGTTCTTCCCTTAGCACCCCAGTTTTTCAGGCCAAAACAACGGTGACCTTTTGGGGAATAGCCGTGAGTTCGTGGAGTGTCATGTGAAAAACCACTTTCATCAATAAAAACAACAGATTTATCTTTTTTTTCATACTGTTGTCTTTTTTGCTGATGTGCCAGCCTGTCGCTTTCGTTGGTTTTTGGATGGAATAGAGTTTTTTTTATAGGTTAATCCCAGCTTTTTAAGGGATTGCCAAATAGTCTTTTTACAAACACCGAATCGCTCTGCCCGTTCCTTTTGGTAAGCATCTGGATACTGTTCCACATCTTTTGCTAAAGCATTTTTATCGAGCTTCCTCTTACGTGGCGTTGAATTTTTTGGCTCTGGTCGTTTAAGCCAACGTACTAAAGACGCTTTTCCAATACGGAATTGTTTCGCAGTTTCTCGAATTGTTAAACCTTCGGCTTTCCTTACAGATATTACTTTACGTCGAAAATCAATTGTATAACTCATAACACACCTTGTAATCAAAATTAAGTCGCCTAGCTATAACCTCGCTGAACAGCTTAATAACGTCTCAAAAGCCTGTAAGATTATGGGGGTATCCCGAGATACGTTTTATCGCTACCAGGAACTTGTTAACGATGGTGGGATAGACGCTTTAATTAATTAAAATCGACGGGTGCCTAACGTAAAAAATAGAGTAATGTGTAGTGGCATACTAAATTTGGCCACCTAAGTTGAGGTGATATGCTTACCTCATAATTTTTATAGGTGCCGAAATGAGTAAAATAATTACTGCTGAATTTAAATGTGAAACCGCCAAATTAGTCCTTGACCAAAATTACACCTACCAGGAAGCCGCGAAAGGCATGAAGGTCAGTCTTTCAGCGATTAGCCGGTGGGTAAGAGCCCTTCGTTTAGAACGTCAAGGGAAAACATCGCCTGGTCTGCCATTAACACCTGAACAAATTGAGTTCAGAGAAATGAAGAAAAAAATCCACCGGCTGGAAATGGAGAATGACATCTTAAAAAAGGCTACTGCGCTCTTAATGTCCGACTCACTGAAAAATTTTCGGTAGTTGAAAAGCTAAGAGTGCTTTATCCGGTGAAAACTTTGTGTCGTATTTTTAATGTTCACCGAAGCAGTTATCGCTATTGGTGTCGGCCTAAGGAGCCAGATATTGAGCGGACGATAAAACGTAGCCTAGTCAGCGAAGCGTGGAACGTTAGTGGCGGCTCTGCTGGCGCAAGGACTATCGCCACGATGGTTACCAATACACACAACGTGAAACTTGGGCGGTGGTTAGCGGGTAAGTTGATGAAAGAATTAATCATCGTCAGTTGCCAAGAGCGAAAACATAAATACAACCGCGGTGGAAATGAACGTATTGATATTCCAAATCTGCTCAATAGGCAGTTCGCTGTTACAAAGCCTGACCAGGTTTGGTGCGGCGATGTAACCTATATTTGGACAGGCTCACGATGGGCCTATCTGGCTGTGGTATTGGATTTGTTTGCCCGAAAACCGGTGGGCTGGGCAATGTCATTTGCACCAGACTCAGAATTAACCGCCAAAGCACTACAAATGGCTTGGGAACTACGTGGGCATCCCAAACAGGTGATGTTCCATAGTGATCAGGGAAGTCATTATACCAGTCGTCAGTATAGGCAGGCATTGTGGCGTTATCAGATGACCCAAAGTATCAGTCGCAGAGGGAATTGTTGGGATAATAGTCCGATGGAACGATTCTTCCGTAGTCTGAAGACCGAATGGGTGCCAACGACTGGCTACCAAAGCTTTAGTACTGCTCAGTCAGCCATTATTCGCTACATATAGCTAGGCGACTTAATTTGTGTGTTATGAGTTATACAATTGATTTTCGACGTAAAGTAATATCTGTAAGGAAAGCCGAAGGTTTAACAATTCGAGAAACTGCGAAACAATTCCGTATTGGAAAAGCGTCTTTAGTACGTTGGCTTAAACGACCAGAGCCAAAAAATTCAACGCCACGTAAGAGGAAGCTCGATAAAAATGCTTTAGCAAAAGATGTGGAACAGTATCCAGATGCTTACCAAAAGGAACGGGCAGAGCGATTCGGTGTTTGTAAAAAGACTATTTGGCAATCCCTTAAAAAGCTGGGATTAACCTATAAAAAAAACTCTATTCCATCCAAAAACCAACGAAAGCGACAGGCTGGCACATCAGCAAAAAAGACAACAGTATGAAAAAAAAGATAAATCTGTTGTTTTTATTGATGAAAGTGGTTTTTCACATGACACTCCACGAACTCACGGCTATTCCCCAAAAGGTCACCGTTGTTTTGGCCTGAAAAACTGGGGTGCTAAGGGAAGAACAAATGTTATTGGCGCTTTATTGGGAACAACCCTTTTTGCTATCGGATTATTTGATTGCAATATTAATCGTGATGTTTTTTATGTTTGGATCACAAAAATATTGCTCCCAGAACTTCCTGAAAATTCTGTTATTTTTATGGACAACGCTAGCTTTCACAAAGGTAAGAATATTGAACAGGCAATTATAAACGCAGGACACCAGATAGAATATTTGCCTGTGTATTCACCAGATTTAAATCCTATAGAACATAAATGGTCTCAAGCTAAACGTAAAAAGATGGAAACAGGATGCACTATCGATGACCTGTTTTTAATACATATGCTGTAATCAAAATTAAGTCGCCTAGCTATAACCCACTACTATAGCGATATAAGACCTCACTGGTATAACGGTGGATTAACGCCAAACGAATCAGAGCGACTGTTCCGTGAACAGTCAGGTAGGGTGGCCAATTTTAGTTGACCACTACAATGAACAGATTGAAAGCGCTGTAGTTGAGTATGCCATTGAATACCCTGCACACGGTCAACACCGCAGTAGTAATGAACTAAGAAAAAAAGGCATTTTTGTTTCGGGGAGTGGCGTTCGCTCTATTTGGCTGCACCATAATCTCGAAAATTTTACAAAACGCCTAAAAGCGCTTGAAGATAAAATCGCAACAGAAGGAATTATCCTGTCAGAATCACAAATCAGTGCTCTAGAAAAGAAAGCGCAAGATGATGAAGCCTGTGGTGAGATTGAAACAGCGCATCCAGGTTATCCGTGTTCACAAGATACTTTTTATGTCGGTCATTTAAAAGGCGTTGGTCGTGTTTATTAACAAACTTACATTGATACTTACAGTAAAGTCGTTCATTGTAAGCTTTACACAACAAAAAGCGCGATAACGGCGGCAGATTTATTAAATGACAAGGTTCTCCCTTTTTATTCCCAGCATGGGTTACCGGTGTTACGTATACTGACGGACAGAGGCAGTGAGTATTGTGGTAAAGTTGAACATCACGATTATCAACTTTATCTCGCTATCAAATTGATCATACAAAAACTAAAGCTCGTTCACCTCAAACTAATGGGATTTGTGAACGCTTTCATAAAACTGTATTACAAGAGTTCTATCAGGTGGCTTTTCGTAAGAAAATCTATAGGGCTTTAGATGAATTACAAGCTGATTTAGATAAATGGTTAGCGGAATATAATAACCAACGCACTCATCAAGGAAAAATGTGTTGCGATCGAACTCCTATGGCAACTTTACACGATGGAAAACAACTTTGGAGAGAGAAAGATTTAAATCAAATTTAACCTGACAGGTACTGTATAAATAACCGGTAACTGTCAGATCAAGTCTGAGCTACCACACATCATTTCAGCCAATGAAAGCTGAGTAGACCGTCTACGACGCTTACTACCGTTATTCAGCAAAATTTCATGCATTTTTGGCTCGAAGTCTTTACAAAAATCATCCATCAGGCAATAAGCCTGTTGCTCAATAGCAAAATTAATTATGACTTACAAAAAAACCAGCCTCTGATGATAAAATAATCAATTTTTGCATTAAAAACAACCTATGTAAGATTAAAAAATAAACTATTTTTGTATTTTTTAGATGTATCTAACTTGTTTTTATTTTAAGCAACTTTATTTCACTATTGAGCAACATGCTTAATAAAGTTCAATAAGATTTTCCATCATTGTTTAACAATGCTCTACGCTTTAACCAGATTGTTAGAGTATTTTAACGATATATGCGCATTCAACTATTTGAATAGCAAGACTTTCATTTTATTTCTTATCCCGAACTCAGGTTATAATATAGCTGCCTAGTGTTATTAAAATGAATAAATTTTATTGCCAATAGCCCCGTCAAAGCATAAGGCAATAGAATATCCCCATTTTATAACCCAATGCCATGCAGCAGACCAATAGTAGCCAACGCAAACAGACGAATTTGATTCCAATATAAACCCTGCTTAGACAAAAATTCAAAGCTTGAGCTTGCACCAAATAACAAACTAAAAATTGCCAGAAATTTTCCCTGCACAAAGATATTCAAAAATACCAAGCACCAAATATCCCCGGCTGTTGTGCTAGCAATATAAACTGGATTTACATAAGCTAATTCAGGTAGCGCAAAAGCAAAAATATTAACCAGCAAAATAGCTAAAATAGCGCTTGCGCGCAGCAGATCAATTTGTTCAATCCGCTACCGCCTGGCTTTAATAACAAACATTAATTAGCGGTAACGCAGGCGAGAAATATTGCGTAAAAACTCCTGACGGGTATTTTGACTAGATTTAAATAAACCACCTAGCGAGGTTGTCATGCTGCTGCTTACATCACGAACGCCTCTGGCTTTCACACAATAATGAACAGCATCAATTGAAACCGCGACATTACTTGTACCTAATAAAGTTTGTAGCGCAATTAAAATCTGCTGGGTCAAACGCTCCTGAACTTGTGGCCGTTGAGAAAAAAATTGAACAATACGATTAATTTTAGATAAACCAATCACTTTATCCTTTGGAATATAGGCCACAGTCGCCTTACCATCGATAGTGACAAAATGATGCTCACAGACACTAGTTAACGTAATATCGCGAACCGTTACCATTTCGTCGAAATCCATTTTATTTTCGATCAAAGTAATTTTAGGAAAGTTATTATAATCGAGCCCTGAGAAAATTTCGTCAACATACATTTTAGCAACGCGCTTAGGTGTTTCCACTAAGCTATCATCTTTAAGATCGAGATTAAGTAAACGCATAATTTCACTAATGTGCCCTTCAATCTGTTGTTTACGCTCATTTGAGGAAAGAGATTGACCGCAAAGAGGGGTTTCAAGACCACGAGCTTCTAGTGCTTCACGAACAAGATGCGCTTCTTGACTGAGCGATGACATGCATTTCTCCAACAATAAAATTCAACATTAATCCAACTACATATTCAATAAATGGATACCATTATCCCATTACAATAGTCTATCCTAGCAAAATATTTTTTATATCGCGCTAATTTTCATATCAGAGTCACTATTTATTCTTTGTTTTTTCTGTTCATTTATATAAAAACATCAATTTATATTACTATAAATAATCGATTTACTGACTATACCCTCATTTTAAACCCATCGAGTTGCGACTAAATATTTTATCAAAAAAAAATGAGCGTGTTAGCTAGCAAAATTGATTGCTTTAATATCACAACAAAATAAATAGTTGCCGTCGTTTTTGTATACTTATATTGTTATTCATTGTGAGTGACAGCAAAGAA
Organism: Candidatus Arsenophonus triatominarum; assembly: GCF_001640365.1. Classification (GTDB taxonomy): domain Bacteria; phylum Pseudomonadota; class Gammaproteobacteria; order Enterobacterales; family Enterobacteriaceae; genus Arsenophonus; species Arsenophonus triatominarum. The sequence continues at coordinate 330,604 of NZ_LWMI01000010.1, forward strand.
ATTATTTTAACCATAACGTTCAGATTTTTAATAGCCTATTGTTTTCAGCACATAAAGGTTAAAAAATGTTCGATGAAGATTTTCATGTTATGAAGGACAGGCTGATCGATTATTAAGAGCGCAAAATCGATAAGAACGCAAAGAATAGTCGAAATTGAATAATTATTTAAAAAAGATCGGCATTATTTGCATTAGTCTTAACTTAATCTGACAATTCTGATTTAAAAAAGAGCGTTACCGGTTTTAATTAAAATCATTAGATAATAAAATAAAAGGTAATTCTATGTATCAAACAAATAATCCTATCATCAAACATAAAGTCGGGTTACTTAACTTTGCTGAAGAGCTTCATAACGTATCAAAAGCCTGTAAGATTATGGGTGTATCCCGAGATACTTTCTATCGCTATCAAGAACTTGTTAACGATGGTGGGATCGATGCCTTAATTAATCAAAATCGACGGGTACCTAACGTAAAAAATAGAGTAGATGAACAGATTGAAAGCGCTGTAGTTGAGTATGCGATTGAATACTCTGCACACGGACAACACCGCAGTAGTACACGAGTTTCGCAATCTCCAAAAAAGAAGTATAAATTTAAAAACAAGAAAAAATTAGGGTGTTCATATTTTGTCCGGTTATCCATGCATTAAAAATATCTACAAAACATTCTTACAAGTAAGCAGTGTAAGATACTCTGGTTTGGCGTTATCAGAAGTAAGCCCATCACCTTTGTCTCATGACACTATTAGTCGATGGCTAAAAGTAGATGTTTTCGACCTAAAGACCTATGGCGATTAGTTCAACCTTCTATAGACAAAAAAAGCCCTTGCGTACTAATTGCCGATGATACATTAAAATAGTTGCTGAAGAGACTTGCATTTTTTGTCACGCTATAGACAATAAAAAGAGATTTAACTTAGAAAATAACGGTTTGAAATGATCAACAAAGAGCGGTTGTTACGAGATAATCGTTTATGTAAAGCAATCATTGGATTATCAGTCGAAGAATTGAAAAATTTAGCCGCTAAATTTTCAGCTTGTTATTTGATTTATCGGAAAAAGAATCGAAAAGATCACGAGCGGCAGATGGGTGCAGGGCAGAAAGGATTTATCCCAACCCCATTAGATAAACTGCTTTTTATTTTATTGTATTTAAAATGTTATCCGACCTATGATTTGCAAGGACTTCTTTTTGGTTTAGATAGAACACGGGTATGTCGCTGGGTAAAAATATTATTGCCGGTTTTAGAGATGACCTTGGGGCGAGAATGTGTTTTGCACGCTCGTCAAATTCGCTCTGCTGAGGAATTTTTTCGCGCCTTTCCTGGAGTTAAAGGCGTCTTTATTGATGGGACAGAGCGACCTGTCCAAAAGCCTAAGAATCTGCGTCGGCGAAAAAAAATGTATTCGGGAAAGAAAAGACAGACCACTCGAAAAGGGCTTATTATGACTGACGAAACGAGGAAAATTGGATTTATCCCCATGATCAAAAATGGGCGTCGTCACGATAAACGCTCACTCGATAAAGTCGATATAATTCGCCATATTCCCCCTGAGGTAACCATCTGGGCCGATACCGGTTTTCAAGGTATAGATAAACAGCATCCTAATACACAAATCCCAAAAAAAGGAACTCGAGAAAGACCTTTATCGCCTGAACAAAAACAAGAAAATAAAATAATCTCGGGCATCCGTATTACGGTTGAACACGCCATCGCGGGTATCAAGCGCCTCGGTTGTATGACCCAAATTTTACGGAATCGTAGACCCTTTATTGATGATACCTTTTTACTCCTTAGTGCCGGTCTTTGGAATTTCCATCTCAGAACAGCCTAAAATTTACTTCAATCACCGAAATACCCTTATTTCACTATTAAGCAACACGCTTATTGATTGCCAAAACACGTAGTAAAAAAATAGAGATGGTCCATTATCAATATTCAGGTAATGAACATGATGTTATTGCTGGCATAGGTTTAGTTAATTTACTTTGGCATAATCTAACAACTGTTGAATCAATTCCTATTGATTATCGTATTTATGATAAAGATTCTGATGGAAAAACAAAAAACACGCACTTTTCCGAAATACTCGCTCTTGCTAAAAAAAGAGGGATCATACCAGAAGCGGTAGTGATGGATGCCTGGTATTCTAGCCTGGATAATCTGAAATCAATTCGCTCTCATGGTTGGGTCTGGGTAACCACGCTGAGGAAAAACAGGATTGTTAACCATAACAAACAACTGAACAAGTTAGACATCTCAGAAGAAGGAACTTCAATACACTTACGAGGCTACGGTTGGGTGACTGTTTTCAAATTTACAGCCAAAAACGGCCGTATTGATTACTTAGTAAAAAACAAAGACAATCCCACCCGTCAATACGTCAAATCTATCATGGATGCCCGTTGGTCTGTTGAAGTTTATCATCGAGAAGTTAAACAAAATTGTAGTATTGAACGCTGTCAGGCTCGCACGAGCCGAGCGCGAAGAAATCATATTTTTCTCGCTATTTCTGCGTGGTTTGAACAACATAAACGTCGTATATCTGAAAAAATAACCCTTTATCAACAAAATTGGGACGTAATCAAAAATGCTATTACTGAGCACATCCGTGTTTTATTAGCGTACCCAAATTAGTTTTGTGAGAAACTCGTGTAGTAATGAACTAAGAAAAAAAGGAATTTTTGTTTCGGGAAGTGGTGTTCGTTCTATTTGGCTACGTCATCATCTTGAAAATTTTAAAAAACGTCTAAAGGCGTTAGAAGATAAAATAGCGACAGAAGGGATTATCCTGTCAGAATCACAAATCAGTGCACTCGAAAAAAAAGCACAGGATGATGAGGCCAATGGTGAGATTGAAACAGCACATCAGGGTTATTTGGGGTCACAGGACACTTTATTATGTCGGTCATTTAAAAGGCGTTGGTCGTGTTTATCAACAGACTTACATTGACACTTACAGTAAAGTCGTTCATTGTAAGCTTTACACAACGAAAAGCGGGATAACGGCGGTAGATTTATTAAATGACAAGGTTCTGCCTTTTTACACCCAGCATGGATTACCTATTTTACGTATACTGACGGACAGAGGCAGTGAGTATTGTGGTAAAGTTGAACATCACGATTATCAACTTTATCTATCTATCAACGATATTGATCATACAAAAACTAAAGCTCGTTCACCTCAAACCAATGGGATTTGTGAACGCTTTCATAAAACTGTATTACAAGAGTTCTATCAGGTGGCTTTTTGTAAGAAAATCTATAGAGCTTTAGATGAATTACAAGCTGATTTAGATAAATGGTTAGCGGAATATAATAACCAACGCACTCATCAAGGAAAAATGTGTTGCGGTCGAACGCCTATGGCAACTTTATACGAGGGAAAACAACTTTGGAGAGAAAAAGATTTAAATCAAATTTAACCTGACAGATACTGTATAAATAACCGGTAACTGTCAGATCAAGTCTGAGCTACTACATGTTTGATTGATTCCATCCTCTTCCGATAAATATTTCATAATTAATAACTGTTCTGGTGATAAATTAAACGGACTCAGTATCTCTTTTATTATCTTACATGTTTGTAACAGATCGGTTTGATGAATAAATTTATAAAAAACATTTCGCTTGATGCACCCTTAATATACAAATAATTTGCTGCAGCAAAATTTCTGTGTAATCAGTTTAATAAAATCCAGATTTAAAAAGAAGTCAGCGGCAAATTTTAATATTAAGCGTGCAATTTCAGTCAGCTCTATTTTTTATCTAATATTTTATTATTTCTTATAGTAGATAACTTCTTTGTTAATAAGTGAGATTGTTGTCATAATACACTGAAAATATTTGGCAAAATTATGCCAATATCAGTCAAAACGGTAGTATTATTTGGAGCCAAATATGGAGCATTATCATACCGACCAATTATTATCGCTGAAGGAAGCATTAAATAATATATTTACCCTAATCACCCCAATTGTAGAAAAAGAAATTATCCCACTAACAGAATCAATTAATCGCATTACTGCCAGAGAAATTATATCGCCAATTAATGTCCCTCCATTCGATAATTCAGCCATGGATGGTTATGCAATACGCTTTAATGATTGGCATGACGCCGCCCCATTGATTGTTGCGGGTAAAGCTCTAGCTGGTTCTCCTTTTCGTGATCCGCTGCCAGCCAAGTCTTGTATTCGCATTATGACAGGAGCGCCGATCCCCTCTGGCGTTGATACGGTCATCATGCAAGAAAACACCCGGTTAGTTGAAAATACCATTAGTTTCACTCAGCCAATAAAACCAGGTAGTAATATTCGTTTTGCCGGCGAAGATATTCGACAAGGTGATACGGTATTGACAATAGGCAGCAAACTTTCTGCCACTCAGATATCCCTTATTGCATCATTGGGAGTAAGTGAGATTGAAGTTTTTCGCCAGTTGAAAGTGGCTATTTTCTCTACTGGCGATGAACTACAAACTATTGGCCAGCCACTGGCTGCCGGTCAAATCTATGATACCAATCGGCTGGCAATACGCTTGATGTTAGAAAAAATGAACTGCCAAGTGATTGATTTAGGAATTATTGCCGATGAGCCTGGCAAACTCTATCAAGCGTTTAAACAAGCGGATCAACAAGCCGATCTGGTTATTAGCAGCGGTGGTGTGTCGGTGGGGAAAGCTGATTATACCAAGCAGATCCTTAATGAAATAGGCAGCATCAATTTTTGGCAACTGGCAATCAAACCAGGTAAACCATTTGCCTTTGGTAAACTAAAATCTGCTTGGTTTTGTGGTTTACCCGGTAATGCTGTATCCGCTATAGTCACCTTTTATCAACTGGTACAACCCATTATCAATCACCTTTCCGCTTTTAGCCAATGGCAAAGTACACCCTATTTAAAAGCGCGCACCACCAGCCTGATAAAAACATCACCAGGACGCCGCCTTGAGTTCCAACGAGGGGTTGCCAGGGTAAATTCTCAAGCCGATTTAGAGGTAACCCCCATGCCACAACAAGGTTCACACATTTTGAGTTCCTTTAACCAAAGTAACTGTTTTATCGTTTTAGAGCAAAATCGTGGCGCGGTTGACGCAGGTGAATTAGTTGACATTGAGTATTTTAATCATTTATTAATAAGTGAATAAGTATGGCTATTGAATTATCTGATCAAGAGTTACTCCGTTATAATCGCCAAATTATTTTACAAAACTTCGATTTTGACGGACAAGAAAAACTAAAAGCAGCAAAAGTGTTGATTGTCGGAATGGGTGGTTTAGGTTGTGCCGCCGCTCAATATTTAGCCGCAGCAGGCATCGGGCAGCTGACATTATTGGATTTTGATACCGTTTCTCTACCAAATTTGCAACGGCAAATCCTATATAACGTCCAATCTATCGGTAGCGCAAAAGTTGACTCGGCCAAAACCACATTACATAAAATAAATCCGTACATAGAAATTTCTACGGTTAATAGAAAACTGGCAGAATATGAACTGAATACTTTAATCAAACAACAAGATGTAATTGTTGATTGTACCGATAATGTGACTATTCGCGAACAGCTTAATCACCTATGTTTAACGCTAAAGCGCCCATTAATATCAGGTGCAGCTATTCGCATGGAAGGACAACTGGTGGTATTAACTTATCAAGATAATACCCCCTGCTATCACTGTTTAAGTCGTTTATTTGGTGAAAATAATCTCTCTTGCATCGAAACCGGCGTTATGTCTCCACTGGTTGGTATTATTGGTAGCTTGCAAGCGATGGAAACACTAAAATTACTCACTAACTATGGTAAAATTATCAGCGGAAAAGTGCTATTTTATGATGCTATGTCAACAGAATTTCGAACGATTAATTTAATGCCTGATCCTAATTGTGAAATCTGTCAGGCAACCACCATATAGAGCTAACTTTTATAGCTGTGAGACCAATATATCACTTTTTAATTATTTGTTTTGTTAGTACTAACCAAGTGATGAAAAATTAACACAGCTATAAATCATCATAAATTTTTACTGAAGGTCCCGTGTAGTGTAAAAAACGATCAAGTAAATTGGCCGCCTTATCTTCAACAATCGCCATATGTCGATATTTTTCTTGTAAAAACTTTTCATCAACCATTTTTTCTATCATAGCAACTAACGGTGCCCAATAATTATTAACATTTAATAAGCCGCATGGTTTTGTATGTAAGCCAATTTGACCCCAAGTAAAAACTTCACGAGTTTCGCACCAATAAAAAACGCTCTATTTTTAAGTTTAATTCAGCATAATATATAAATAGACAAAATCTTATAAATTAAAAGCAACTTATTGTAATTTAAACAAATTTATACGTTTTAGTAACTTGCAAATTAACCATTGCTTTTAAGCCATTTCTGGAATTTTATATGTGGTAGCTCAGACTTTATCTGACAGATGCTGGTTATTTATACAGTACCTGTCAGGTTAAATTTGATTTAAATCTTTTTCTCTCCAAAGTTGTTTTCCATCGCGTAAAGTTGCCATAGGCGTTCGACCGCACACATTTTTCCTTGATGAGTGCGTTGGTTATTATATTCCGCTAACCATTTATCTAAATCAGCTTGTAATTCATCTAAAGCCCTATAGATTTTCTTACGAAAAGCCACCTGATAGAACTCTTGTAATACAGTTTTATGAAAGCGTTCACAAATCCCATTAGTTTGAGGTGAACGAACTTTGGTTTTTGTATGATCAATATCATTGATAGCGAGATAAAGTTGATAATCGTGATGTTCAACTTTACCACAATACTCACAGCCTCTGTCCGTCAGTATACGTAACACCGGTAACCCATGCTGGGAATAAAAAGGGAGAACCTTGTCATTTAATAAATCTGCCGCCGTTATCGCGCTTTTTGTTGTGTAAAGCTTACAATGAACGACTTTACTGTAAGTATCAATGTAAGTTTGTTGATAAACACGACCAACATAAAAAGTATCTTGTGAACCCAGATAACCTGGATGCGCTGTTTCAATCTCACCACAGGCTTCATCATCTTGCGCTTTCTTTTCTAGAGCACTGATTTGTGATTCTGACAGGATAATTCCTTCTGTTGCGATTTTATCTTCAAGCGCTTTTAGGCGTTTTGTAAAATTTTCGAGATTATGGCGCAGCCAAATAGAGCGAACGCCACTCCCCGAAACAAAAATGCCTTTTTTTCTTAGTTCATTACTACTGCGGTGTTGACCGTGTGCAGGGTATTCAATCGCATACTCAACTACAGCGCTTTCAATCTGTTCATCTACTCTATATTTTTACGTTAGGCACCCGTCGATTTTGATTAATTAAAGCGTCTATTGTAGTGGTCAACTAAAATTGGCCACCCTACCTGACTGTTCACGGAACAGTCGCTCTGATTCGTTTGGCGTTAATCCACCGTTATACCAGTGAGGTCTTATATCGCTATAGTAGTGGGTTATGTAGCGAATAATGGCTTACTGAGCAGTACTAAAGCTTTGGTAGCCAGTCGTTGGCACCCATTCGGTCTTCAGACTACGGAAGAATCGTTCCATCGGACTATTATCCCAACAATTCCCTCTGCGACTGATACTTTGGGTCATCTGATAACGCCACAATGCCTGCCTATACTGACGACTGGTATAATGACTTCCCTGATCACTATGGAACATCACCTGTTTGGGATGCCCACGTAGTTCCCAAGCCATTTGTAGTGCTTTGGCGGTTAATTCTGAGTCTGGTGCAAATGACATTGCCCAGCCCACCGGTTTTCGGGCAAACAAATCCAATACCACAGCCAGATAGGCCCATCGTGAGCCTGTCCAAATGTAGGTTACATCGCCGCACCAAACCTGGTCAGGCTTTGTAACAGCGAACTGCCTATTGAGCAGATTTGGAATATCAATACGTTCATTTCCACCGCGGTTGTATTTATGTTTTCGCTCTTGGCAACTGACGATGATTAATTCTTTCATCAACTTACCCGCTAACCACCGCCCAAGTTTCACGTTGTGTGTATTGGTAACCATCGTGGCGATAGTCCTTGCGCCAGCAGAGCCGCCACTAACGTTCCACGCTTCGCTGACTAGGCTACGTTTTATCGTCCACTCAATATCTGGCTCCTTAGGCCGACACCAATAGCGATAACTGCTTCGGTGAACATTAAAAATACGACACAAAGTTTTCACCGGATAAAGCACTCTTAGCTTTTCAACTACCGAAAATTTTTCAGTGAGTCGGACATTAAGAGCGCAGTAGCCTTTTTTAAGATGTCATTCTCCATTTCCAGCCGGTGGATTTTTTTCTTCATTTCTCTGAACTCAATTTGTTCAGGTGTTAATGGCAGACCAGGCGATGTTTTCCCTTGACGTTCTAAACGAAGGGCTCTTACCCACCGGCTAATCGCTGAAAGACTGACGTTCATGCCTTTCGCGGCTTCCTGGTAGGTGTAATTTTGGTCAAGGACTAATTTGGCGGTTTCACATTTAAATTCAGCAGTAATTATTTTACTCATTTCGGCACCTATAAAAATTATGAGGTAAGCATATCACCTCAACTTAGGTGGCCAAATTTAGTATGCCACTACACTTTCGTTGGTTTTTGGATGGAATAGAGTTTTTTTTATAGGTTAATCCCAGCTTTTTAAGGGATTGCCAAATAGTCTTTTACAAACACCGAATCGCTCTGCCCGTTCCTTTTGGTAAGCATCTGGATACTAAGCATGTTGCTCAATAGTGAAATAAAGTTGCTTAAAATAAAAACAAGTTAGATACATCTAAAAAATACAAAAATAGTTTATTTTTTAATCTTACATAGGTTATTTTTATTGCAAAAATTGATGATTTTATCATCATCGGCTGGTTTTTTTGTAAGTCATAATTAATTTTGCTATTGAGCAACAGGCTTACTGTTCCACATCTTTTGCTAAAGCATTTTTATCGAGCTTCCTCTTACGTGGCGTTGAATTTTTTGGCTCTGGTCGTTTAAGCCAACGTACTAAAGACGCTTTTCCAATACGGAATTGTTTCGCAGTTTCTCGAATTGTTAAACCTTCGGCTTTCCTTACAGATATTACTTTACGTCGAAAATCAATTGTATAACTCATAACACACCTTGTAATCAAAATTAAGTCGCCTAGCTATATTTGTTTGATACATAAAAATAGTTGCTGAATAGAGACTTGCATTTTTTGTCACGCTATAGACAATAAAAAGAGGTTTAACTTAGAAAATAACGGTTTGAAATGATCAACAAAGAGCGGTTGTTACGAGATAATCGTTTATGTAAAGCAATCATTGGATTATCAGTCGAAGAATTGAAAAATTTAGCCGCTGAATTTTCAGCTTGTTATTTGATTTATCGGAAAAAGAATCGAAAAGATCACGAGCGGCAGATGGGTGCAGGGCAGAAAGGATTTATCCCAACCCCATTAGATAAACTGCTTTTTATTTTATTGTATTTAAAATGTTATCCGACCTATGATTTGCAAGGACTTCTTTTTGGTTTAGATAGAACACGGGTATGTCGCTGGGTAAAAATATTATTGCCGGTTTTAGAGATGACCTTGGGGCGCGAATGTGTTTTGCCCGCTCGTCAAATTCGCTCTGCTGAGGAATTTTTTCGCGCCTTTCCTGGAGTTAAAGACGTCTTTATTGATGGGACAGAGCGACCTGTCCAAAAGCCTAAGAATCTGCGTCGGCGAAAAAAAATGTATTCGGGAAAGAAAAGACAGACCACTCGAAAAGGGCTTATTATGACTGACGAAACGAGGAAAATTGGATTTATCCCCATGATCAAAAATGGGCGCCGTCACGATAAACGCTTACTCGATAAAGTCGATATAATTTGTATTAGTCTTAACTTAATCCGACAATTCTGATTTAAAAAAGAGCGTTACCGGTTTTAATTAACATCATTAGATAATTAAATAAAAGGTAATTCTATGTATCAAACAAATAATCCTATCATCAAACATAAAGTCGGGTTACTTAACCTCGCTGAAGAGCTTAATAACGTCTCAAAAGCCTGTAAGATTATGGGGGTATCCCGAGATACGTTTTATCGCTACCAGGAACTTGTTAACGATGGTGGGATAGACGCTTTAATTAATCAAAATCGACGGGTGCCTAACGTAAAAAATAGAGTAGATGAACAGATTGAAAGCGCTGTAGTCGAGTATGCGATTGAATACCCTGCACACGGTCAACACCGTAGTAGTAATGAACTAAGAAAAAAAGGCATTTTTGTTTCGGGGAGTGGCGTTCGCTCTATTTGGCTGCGCCATAATCTCGAAAATTTTACAAAACGCCTAAAAGCGCTTGAAGATAAAATCGCAACAGAAGGAATTATCCTGTCAGAATCACAAATCAGTGCTCTAGAAAAGAAAGCGCAAGATGATGAAGCCTGTGGTGAGATTGAAACAGCGCATCCAGGTTATCTGGGTTCACAAGATACTTTTTATGTCGGTCATTTAAAAGGCGTTGGTCGTGTTTATCAACAAACTTACATTGATACTTACAGTAAAGTCGTTCATTGTAAGCTTTACACAACAAAAAGCGCGATAACGGCGGCAGATTTATTAAATGACAAGGTTCTCCCTTTTTATTCCCAGCATGGGTTACCGGTGTTACGTATACTGACGGACAGAGGCAGTGAGTATTGTGGTAAAGTTGAACATCACGATTATCAACTTTATCTCGCTATCAATGATATTGATCATACAAAAACTAAAGCTCGTTCACCTCAAACTAATGGGATTTGTGAACGCTTTCATAAAACTGTATTACAAGAGTTCTATCAGGTGGCTTTTCGTAAGAAAATCTATAGGGCTTTAAATGAATTACAAGCTGATTTAGATAAATGGTTAGCGGAATATAATAACCAACGCACTCATCAAGGAAAAATGTGTTGCGGTCGAACGCCTATGGCAACTTTACACGATGGAAAACAACTTTGGAGAGAGAAAGATTTAAATCAAATTTAACCTGACAGGTACTGTATAAATAACCGGTAACTGTCAGATTAAGTCTGAGCTACTACAGCCTTAGCAGACATTAATCAAATCTAACAAACGCATAAATATTTTTCATGTCATTTCTTTTTTAAAATTAACAATTATTATAGTGAATATCCTATTTACAATCGGCATTGAAAAGAATATTTGTTTAATTATCTTTTATGTAATAATTACACAATATAATTAAGCAAATCTTGCTATTACTGAGTTATTATTTAGTTTCCTAACATTTATTTTGTTCTCTGTTTTTGAGGTTACCTCCAGATGTCATTTGTCTTAAATCAAAAGCGTAAAACGCTGTTGCCCGTATTGTTGTTGCTATGTGCAATGATATCAATACAAAGTGGAGCTTCATTAGTAAAAAGTCTATTTCCAACTATCGGTGCACTTGGCGTAACAGCTTTAAGACTATTTTTGGCAACGATTATTCTTTTTATAATTTTTAAGCTTTGGCAAAAAAAGTTACGCGGCCATTCATTAAAACATTTACTTATTTATGGTATATCCTTAGACTCAATGAATTCGCTAAGCCTGTTGCTCAATAGCAAAATTAATTATGACTTACAAAAAAACCAGCCGATGATGATAAAATCATCAATTTTTGCATTAAAAATAACCTATGTAAGATTAAAAAATAAACTATTTTTGCATTTTTTAGATGTATCTAACTTGTTTTTATTTTAAGCAACTTTATTTCACTATTGAGCAACATGCTTGCTGTTTTATCTATCGCTAGAAAGGATCCCATGGCATTAGAGTTCACCGGCCCTTTAGCCGTAGCAATGTTCTTATCTCGCCGCGCGATTGACTTTGTTTGGATATTAATGGTTATTGTTGGATTAGCCTTTCTACTACCTTTTGGAAATAATATTAATAGTTTAGATCCGGTTGGTATTATTTATGCCTTAGCTGCCGGTATTTGCTGGGGAATGTATATCATCTTTGGTCAGCGGGCTGGGGCGGGTTATGGTACAGCAACAGTGGCTTTAGGTTCGTTTATCTCGACATTGATTTTTTTCCGGTCAGTCTTCTTACCGTTGGCATTGAACCGCTATTTGATCTGTCAATTCTACCAATTGCACTTGCGGTGGCTATTTTGTCAACTGCCTTCCCTTACACGCTTGAAATGTTTGCCCTAACATGTATGCCGGCGAAAAAATTTGGTACCTTACATGAGTTTGGAACCGGCAATGGGGGCCTTTATGGGCATGATATTTCTTAATGAACACTTAACATTAACCCAGTGGTTCGCTCTATTTTGTATCATTGGCGCATCAATTGGTTCAACATCTACCATGAAAACAAAAAACGAAATTGTCGAAATCAATTAAGTCGTTTTTCACGCCCAAACAGTGTGAATTCAAGCCTAAATTGACACTGTAACTTGTTGCTAATTTCCCTTGCATTACTATTTTTTATCACCATATTTATAATTGTAAGTTATAAAATAACGCTTAATCAATATTACCTATCAATTTTAGGATCAAATGATAAGACTATTGATTAATAATAAGTTATTGTTTAGATAAAGTATTAATACATTATTTGATATAACGGGAGCGTAATAATGAGCACAGCTAAATTAGTTAAAGTACCGAAAATTAATTTACTTTATACCCGTAATGATATTAGTGATAGTACTAAAAAACACGCTATTTCTGTTTTAAACCCGCTAGTTGCACAACTTATTAATCTGTCATTGATGACAAAACAAGCACATTGGAATCTGCGCGGTAGGAACTTTATTGCTGTTCATGAATTATTAGATGAATTTAATTCCTCTATTTTAGAACATCAAGATGAATTAGCGGAACGCGTGGTACAAATGGGTGGTACAGCTATGGGCACAATAGAGAGTGTTTATGGCCATACACCATTAAAAGCATACCCAACCAATATTCACGATGTACAAGATCATTTGAAAGCCTTGGCCGATCGTGCTGCGGTGGTTGCCAATAATGTTCGTAAAGCAATTGATGAAGTTGGTGAAGTGGATGCTGAAGATATTCTCACTGGTGCTTCTCGTGATCTGGATAAATATCTCTGGTTTATCGAAGCCAATATTGAAAATAACCGTTGTATCTCTCGATAACTATATAAAAACAAAATGTCGTCATTTAGCCACACTCCTGTGTGGCTTTTTTATGTTTATTTATCCACTTAATATCAATCAATTTTTTTACTATAATTCACGAATTTCGCACAGGCATATAAAATTCCAGAAATGGCTTAAAAGCAATGGTTAATTTGCAAGTTACTAAAACGTATAAATTTGTTTAAATTACAATAAGTTGCTTTTAATTTATAAGATTTTGTCTATTTATATATTATGCTGAATTAAACTTAAAAATAGAGCGTTTTTTATTGGTGCGAAACTCATGTTTAGTAGAGAAAAATAGCTTCTTTTTTAACCTGCTATCACTAAGAATTTTCATGCTTTTTTATCTTATTGATTTTAAAATATTTTTTTGATAAATCGGCTATTTTTATTTTCTCGCAACTATCGCTTATCCCGAACTCAGGTTGGAATTAGAGGCTAACTTATTGAAAAATAACCACACTGCAAATATGCAGCCTGCTCATAAAGTAGTCAATATTGTTAATGGTGGCTCATCACCAGGCACGTTTGCTCATGAGCTTTTAGCCATTGAGTATGCAGGATGGATTGCTCCAAAGTTCAGATTGATGGTTAACCAAACCTTCCTTGATTACAAAACAGGAAGATTAGCTCCTATCATCCCAATAACAGACTGGTTAGATAATCCCGCACAATTACGAAAAATGCTGATTAGCTATACCGAGCAAGTAGAAAAAATAAGTAGTGAGCGTGAATGAAGCAATTAGGACAAAATCACAAATCAGTCGCACTCGTGAAGCTTCTGCAATGGGTAAACTCAGTGTTGCTACACGTAAAAATAGGGAACTCACGGAACGATTAGGAGAAAGTGTTAAACATGCCACCATCACAGCAGTAAAGAATGCTACAGGGAAAGAATACAAATTTAATTTGTAGTAGCTGAGACTTGATCTGACAATTACCGGTTATTTATACAGTACCTGTCAGGTTAAATTTGATTTAAATCTTTCTCTCTCCAAAGTTATTTTCCATCGTGTAAAGTTGCCATAGGCGTTCGACCGCAACACATTTTTCCTTGATGAGTGCGTTGGTTATTATATTCCGCTAACCATTTATCTAAATCAGCTTGTAATTCATCTAAAGCCCTATAGATTTTCTTACGAAAAGCCACCTGATAGAACTCTTGTAATACAGTTTTATGAAAGCGTTCACAAATCCCATTAATTTGAGGTGAACGAGCTTTAGTTTTTGTATGATCAATATCATTGATAGCGAGATAAAGTTGATAATCGTGATGTTCAACTTTACCACAATACTCACTGCCTCTGTCCGTCAGTATATATACGTAACACCGGTAACCCATGCTGGGAATAAAAAGGGAGAACCTTAAGCCTGTTGCTCAATAGCAAAATTAATTATGACTTACAAAAAAACCAGCCGATGATGATAAAATCATCAATTTTTGCATTAAAAATAACCTATGCAAGATTAAAAAATAAACTATTTTTGTATTTTTTAGATGTATCTAACTTGTTTTTATTTTAAGCAACTTTATTTCACTATTGAGCAACATGCTTCTTGTCATTTAATAAATCTGCCGCCGTTATCGCGCTTTTTATTAAAATAGTTGCTGAATAGAGACTTGCATTTTTTGTCACGCTATAGACAATAAAAAGAGGTTTAACTTAGAAAATAACGGTTTGAAATGATCAACAAAGAGCGGTTGTTACGAGATAATCGTTTATGTAAAGCAATCATTGGATTATCAGTCGAAGAATTGAAAAATTTAGCCGCTGAATTTTCAGCTTGTTATTTGATTTATCGGAAAAAGAATCGAAAAGATCACGAGCGGCAGATGGGTGCAGGGCAGAAAGGATTTATCCCAACCCCATTAGATAAACTGCTTTTTATTTTATTGTATTTAAAATGTTATCCGACCTATGATTTGCAAGGACTTCTTTTTGGTTTAGATAGAACACGGGTATGTCGCTGGGTAAAAATATTATTGCCGGTTTTAGAGATGACCTTGGGGCGAGAATGTGTTTTGCCCGCTCGTCAAATTCGCTCTGCTGAGGAATTTTTTCGCGCCTTTCCTGGAGTTAAAGACGTCTTTATTGATGGGACAGAGCGACCTGTCCAAAAGCCTAAGAATCTGCGTCGGCGAAAAAAAATGTATTCGGGAAAGAAAAGACAGACCACTCGAAAAGGGCTTATTATGACTGACGAAACGAGGAAAATTGGATTTATCCCCGTGATCAAAAATGGGCGCCGTCACGATAAACGCTTACTCGATAAAGTCGATATAATTCGCCATATTCCCCCTGAGGTAACCATCTGGGCCGATACCGGTTTTCAAGGTATAGATAAACAGCATCCTAATACACAAATCCCAAAAAAAGGAACTCGAAAAAGACCTTTATCGCCTGAACAAAAACAAGAAAATAAAATAATCTCGGGCATCCGTATTACGGTTGAACACGCCATCGCGGGTATCAAGCGCCTCGGTTGTATGACCCAAATTTTACGGAATCGTAGACCCTTTATTGATGATACCTTTTTACTCCTTAGTGCCGGTCTTTGGAATTTCCATCTCAGAACAGCCTAAAATTTACTTCAATCACCGAATACCCTTATTTCACTATTAAGCAACACGCTTATTGTGTAAAGCTTACAATGAACGACTTTACTGTAAGTATCAATGTAAGTTTGTTGATAAACACGAGCAACGCCTTTTAAATGACCGACATAAAAAGTATCTTGTGAACCCAGATAACCTGGATGCGCTGTTTCAATCTCACCACAGGCTTCATCATCTTGCGCTTTCTTTTCTAGAGCACTGATTTGTGATTCTGACAGGATAATTCCTTCTGTTGCGATTTTATCTTCAAGCGCTTTTAGGCGTTTTGTAAAATTTTCGAGATTATGGCGCAGCCAAATAGAGCGAACACCACCCCCCGAAATAAAAATGCCTTTTTTTCTTAGTTCATTACTACTGCGGTGTTGACCGTGTGCAGGGTATTCAATCGCATACTCAACTACAGCGCTTTCAATCTGTTCATCTACTCTATTTTTTACGTTAGGCACCCGTCGATTTTGATTAATTAAAGCGTCTATCTGTAGTGGTCAACTAAAATTGGCCACCCTACCTGACTGTTCACGGAACAGTCGCTCTGATTCGTTTGGCGTTAATCCACCGTTATACCAGTGAGGTCTTATATCGCTATAGTAGTGGGTTATGTAGCGAATAATGGCTGACTGAGCAGTACTAAAGCTTTGGTAGCCAGTCGTTGGCACCCATTCGGTCTTCAGACTACGGAAGAATCGTTCCATCGGACTATTATCCCAACAATTCCCTCTGCGACTGATACTTTGGGTCATCTGATAACGCCACAATGCCTGCCTATACTGACGACTGGTATAATGACTTCCCTGATCACTATGGAACATCACCTGTTTGGGATGCCCACGTAGTTCCCAAGCCATTTGTAGTGCTTTGGCTGTTAATTCTGAGTCTGGTGCAAATGACATTGCCCAGCCCACCGGTTTTCGGGCAAACAAATCCAATACCACAGCCAGATAGGCCCATCGTGAGCCTGTCCAAATATAGGTTACATCGCCGCACCAAACCTGGTCAGGCTTTGTAACAGCGAACTGCCTATTGAGCAGATTTGGAATATCAATACGTTCATTTCCACCGCGGTTGTATCTATGTTTTCGCTCTTGGCAACTGACGATGATTAATTCTTTCATCAACTTACCCGCTAACCACCGCCCAAGTTTCACGTTGTGTGTATTGGTAACCATCGTGGCGATAGTCCTTGCGCCAGCAGAGCCGCCACTAACGTTCCACGCTTCGCTGACTAGGCTACGTTTTATCGTCCGCTCAATATCTGGCTCCTTAGGCCGACACCAATAGCGATAACTGCTTCGGTGAACATTAAAAATACGACACAAAGTTTTCACCGGATAAAGCACTCTTAGCTTTTCAACTACCGAAAATTTTTCAGTGAGTCGGACATTAAGCATGTTGCTCAATAGTGAAATAAAGTTGCTTAAAATAAAAACAAGTTAGATACATCTAAAAAATACAAAAATAGTTTATTTTTTTAATCTTGAATAGGTTATTTTTAATGCAAAAATTGATTATTTTATCATCAGTGGCTGGTTTTTTTGTAAGTCATAATTAATTTTGCTATTGAGCAACAGGCTTATTAAGAGCGCAGTAGCCTTTTTTAAGATGTCATTCTCCATTTCCAGCCGGTGGATTTTTTTCTTCATTTCTCTGAACTCAATTTGTTCAGGTGTTAATGGCAGACCAGGCGATGTTTTCCCTTGACGTTCTTTACCCACCGGCTAATCGCTGAAAGACTGACGTTCATGCCTTTCGCGGCTTCCTGGTAGGTGTAATTTTGGTCAAGGACTAATTTGGCGGTTTCACATTTAAATTCAGCAGTAATTATTTTACTCATTTCGGCACCTATAAAAATTATGAGGTAAGCATATCACCTCAACTTAGGTGGCCAAATTTAGTATGCCACTACAATCCCACCATCGTTAACAAGTTCCTGGTAGCGATAAAACGTATCTCGGGATACCCCCATAATCTTACAGGCTTTTGAGACGTTATTAAGCTCTTCAGCGGACTTTATGTTTGATGATAGGATTATTTGTTTGATACATAGAATTACCTTTTATTTAATTATCTAATGATGTTAATTAAAACCGGTAACGCTCTTTTTTAAATCAGAATTGTCAGATTAAGTTAAGACTAATACATTTAATTTGCCCCACTTCGTCAATGGTGTCGTGAGAACAAGGTGGAAGCTAAAGAAATACCGGATATCCGTTATGGTCAGGTAAAGTCATGGCCTGCTGAATCATGGCTACAGGTATACGGTATCAATCTGAAATCGTTATTTGCTAATAGCCAAAGTATTCACTAGAAATTGACAGCTATTTGGTATTTCCGCATCACTAAAAAAAAGACCAGCGCAAGGCTGGCCAACACCAGGGAAAATGTTGCTGTTAACTAACACACAACGCCAACAATGCTACCATAAATAATTCATAAATGATCACTTTTTTATCAACATTTGCATTCATTTAATCAATAAAGCTAAGAATTTTACACTACTATTTTATCAATAACCGGATAAATATTATGAATAACGTCCATAAATACCGAAAAACGTTACATCACGCGAGTTTCGTATTCGTACCAATAAAAAAACGCTCTATTTTTAAGTTTAATTCAGCATAATATATAAATAGACAAAATCTTATAAATTAAAAGCAACTTATTGTAATTTAAACAAATTTATATGTTTTAGTAATTTGCAAATTAACCATTGCTTTTAAGCCATTTCTGGAATTTTATATGCCTGTGCGAAACTCGTGATCATATAAAAGCAGGGATGCAGGTTATTTATCATGGTGAGATGATGAAAATAATTTATTGGTATAGATAATTAACTTCAAGGTCTTAAAGTGAAAGAAGAACATTCGTATGATTTATTGTATTTTGTGAAAAACGAGTTTAAATTTGAATCTAATAATATCGACAAGGTTAGAAAGGAACATGGTAAATTCGGTAGAGTCTGCTTCATATCTACTCAAAAAAGAGATAAGAAAGAATTATTAGAATACTGTGCAGAGACATATTTGTATAATCACAGCGATAATTCTATAAAAACGATATATTTGATTGCTTTTGACCTACATGACATTTGCATAGGGTCAGGCTTTGTTTGATTGCAGCGTAGAAATACCAGAACCCAAAATAACCGTTCATTTAAGAGAATTTATAAAATGATACCCATGGGAGTACTATAACAGAGCATCAAACGGCGCACCGCAATACTCATACTTTCCCATACTAAATCATATCTATCACCTGACAAAGAACGAATATAACCATTCGTACTTAGGCTATATGTTTTTGTGGGGCAATGAACCGCCTGAGAATAGTGTGAGTTTTTCAATGAGGACATAAACGTGAATAATAATTCTATAAGCCTGTTGCCAAATAGTGAACTCACGCTGCTTTAAACAAAAACGACTCACATACACTTCAAAAACACGAGAGTGGTTTGTTTTTTAATCTAAAATGGATTATTTTCAATTTAAAATGTGATTATTTTATAGTCAACTTTTAATTTTTTGATAAATTCTAATTAATGCCCTTATTTAGCAACAGGCTTTATGTTTATTACAGATGAACAAATGAAAGAGTTAACAGGCTATCAGAAACCATCCAAACAATGTAAAGTTTTAGAAGAAGCGGGAATCTTTTTCATTAAAGTGTATTAGTCTTAACTTAATCTGACAACTCTGATTTAAAAAAGAGCCACGAGTTTCGCACAGGCATATAAAATTCCAGAAATGGCTTAAAAGCAATGGCTAATTTGCAAGTTACTAAAACGTATAAATTTGTTTAAATTACAATAAGTTGCTTTTAATTTATAAGATTTTGTCTATTTATATATTATGCTGAATTAAACTTAAAAATAGAGCGTTTTTTTATTGGTGCGAAACTCGTGAGAGCGTTACCGGTTTTAATTAACTATATTAGTCTTAACTTAATCTGACAATTCTGATTTAAATTAGATAATTAAATAAAAGGTAATTCTATGTATCAAACAAATAATCCTATCATCAAACATAAAGTCGGGTTACTTAACCTCGCTGAAGAGCTTAATAACGTCTCAAAAGCCTGTAAGATTATGGGGGTATCCCGAGATACGTTTTATCGCTACCAGGAACTTGTTAACGATGGTGGGATAGACGCTTTAATTAATCAAAATCGACGGGTGCCTAACGTAAAAAATAGAGTAGATGAACAGATTGAAAGCGCTGTAGTTGAGTATGCGATTGAATACCCTGCACACGGACAACACCGCAGTAGTAATGTAGTGGCATACTAAATTTGGCCACCTAAGTTGAGGTGATATGCTTACCTCATAATTTTTATAGGTGCCGAAATGAGTAAAATAATTACTGCTGAATTTAAATGTGAAACCGCCAAATTAGTCCTTGACCAAAATTACACCTACCAGGAAGCCGCGAAAGGCATGAACGTCAGTCTTTCAGCGATTAGCCGGTGGGTAAGAGCCCTTCGTTTAGAACGTCAAGGGAAAACATCGCCTGGTCTGCCATTAACACCTGAACAAATTGAGTTCAGAGAAATGAAGAAAAAAATCCACCGGCTGGAAATGGAGAATGACATCTTAAAAAAGGCTACTGCGCTCTTAATGTCCGACTCACTGAAAAATTTTCGGTAGTTGAAAAGCTAAGAGTGCTTTATCCGGTGAAAACTTTGTGTCGTATTTTTAATGTTCACCGAAGCAGTTATCGCTATTGGTGTCGGCCTAAGGAGCCAGATATTGAGCGGACGATAAAACGTAGCCTAGTCAGCGAAGCGTGGAAGGTTAGTGGCGGCTCTGCTGGCGCAAGGACTATCGCCACGATGGTTACCAATACACACAACGTGAAACTTGGGCGGTGGTTAGCGGGTAAGTTGATGAAAGAATTAATCATCGTCAGTTGCCAAGAGCGAAAACATAAATACAACCGCGGTGGAAATGAACGTATTGATATTCCAAATCTGCTCAATAGGCAGTTCGCTGTTACAAAGCCTGACCAGGTTTGGTGCGGCGAAGTAACCTATATTTGGACAGGCTCACGATGGGCCTATCTGGCTGTGGTATTGGATTTGTTTGCCCGAAAACCGGTGGGCTGGGCAATGTCATTTGCACCAGACTCAGAATTAACCGCCAAAGCACTACAAATGGCTTGGGAACTACGTGGGCATCCCAAACAGGTGATGTTCCATAGTGATCAGGGAAGTCATTAAGCATGTTGCTCAATAGTGAAATAAAGTTGCTTAAAATAAAAACAAGTTAGATACATCTAAAAAATACAAAAATAGTTTATTTTTTAATCTTATATGGGTTATTTTTAATGCAAAAATTGATTATTTTATCATCATTGGCTGGTTTTTTTGTAAGTCATAATTAATTTTGCTATTGAGCAACAGGCTTATTATACCAGTCGTCAGTATAGGCAGGCATTGTGGCGTTATCAGATGACCCAAAGTATCAGTCGCAGAGGGAATTGTTGGGATAATAGTCCGATGGAACGATTCTTCCGTAGTCTGAAGACCGAATGGGTGCCAACGACTGGCTACCAAAGCTTTAGTACTGCTCAGTAAGCCATTATTCGCTACATAACCGACTACTATAGCGATATAAGACCTCACTGGTATAACGGTGGATTAACGCCAAACGAATCAGAGCGACTGTTCCGTGAACAGTCAGGTAGGGTGGCCAATTTTAGTTGACCACTACAATAGACGCTTTAATTAATCAAAATCGACGGGTGCCTAACGTAAAAAATAGAGTAGATGAACAGATTGAAAGCGCTGTAGTTGAGTATGCGATTGAATACCCTGCACACGGTCAACACCGCAGTAGTAATGAACTAAGAAAAAAAGGCATTTTTATTTCGGGGGTGGCGTTCGCTCTATTTGGCTGCGCCATAATCTTGATAATTTTACAAAACACCTAAAAGCGCTTGAAGATAAAATCGCAACAGAAGGAATTATCCTGTCAGAATCACAAATCAGTGCTCTAGAAAAGAAAGCGCAAGATGATGAAGCCTGTGGTGAGATTGAAACAGCGCATCCAGGTTATCTGGGTTCACAAGATACTTTTTATGTCGGTCATTTAAAAGGCGTTGGTCGTGTTTATCAACAAACTTACATTGATACTTACAGTAAAGTCGTTCATTAAAATAGTTGCTGAATAGAGACTTGCATTTTTTGTCACGCTATAGACAATAAAAAGAGGTTTAACTTAGAAAATAACGGTTTGAAATGATCAACAAAGAGCGGTTGTTACGAGATAATCGTTTATGTAAAGCAATCATTGGATTATCAGTCGAAGAATTGAAAAATTTAGCCGCTGAATTTTCAGCTTGTTATTTGATTTATCGGAAAAAGAATCGAAAAGATCACGAGCGGCAGATGGGTGCAGGGCAGAAAGGATTTATCCCAACCCCATTAGATAAACTGCTTTTTATTTTATTGTATTTAAAATGTTATCCGACCTATGATTTGCAAGGACTTCTTTTTGGTTTAGATAGAACACGGGTATGTCGCTGGGTAAAAATATTATTGCCGGTTTTAGAGATGACCTTGGGGCGAGAATGTGTTTTGCCCGCTCGTCAAATTCGCTCTGCTGAGGAATTTTTTCGCGTCTTTCCTGGAGTTAAAGACGTCTTTATTGATGGGACAGAGCGACCTGTCCAAAAGCCTAAGAATCTGCGTCGGCGAAAAAAAATGTATTCGGGAAAGAAAAGACAGACCACACGAAAAGGGCTTATTATGACTGACGAAACGAGGAAAATTGGATTTATCCCCATGATCAAAAATGGGCGCCGTCACGATAAACGCTTACTCGATAAAGTCGATATAATTCGCCATATTCCCCCTGAGGTAACCATCTGGGCCGATACCGGTTTTCAAGGTATAGATAAACAGCATCCTAATACACAAATCCCAAAAAAAGGAACTCGAAAAAGACCTTTATCGCCTGAACAAAAACAAGAAAATAAAATAATCTCGGGCATCCGTATTACGGTTGAACACGCCATCGCGGGTATCAAGCGCCTCGGTTGTATGACCCAAATTTTACGGAATCGTAGACCCTTTATTGATGATACCTTTTTACTCCTTAGTGCCGGTCTTTGGAATTTCCATCTCAGAACAGCCTAAAATTTACTTCAATCACCGAAATACCCTTATTTCACTATTAAGCAACACGCTTATTGTAAGCTTTACACAACAAAAAGCGCGATAACGGCGGCAGATTTATTAAATGACAAGGTTCTCCCTTTTTATTCCCAGCATGGGTTACCAGTGTTACGTATACTGACGGACAGAGACAGTGAGTATTGTGGTAAAGTTGAACATCACGATTATCAACTTTATCTCGCTATCAATGATATTGATCATACAAAAACTAAAGCTCGTTCACCTCAAACTAATGGGATTTGTGAACGCTTTCATAAAACTGTATTACAAGAGTTCTATCAGGTGGCTTTTCGTAAGAAAATCTATAGGGCTTTAGATGAATTACAAGCTGACTTAGATAAATGGTTAGCGGAATATAATAACCAACGCACTCATCAAGGAAAAATGTGTTGCGGTCGAACGCCTATGGCAACTTTACACGATGGAAAACAACTTTGGAGAGAGAAAGATTTAAATCAAATTTAACCTGACAGGTACTGTATAAATAACCGGTAACTGTTAGATTAAGTCTGAGCCACTACAACTACAGCGCTTTCAATCTGTTCGTCTACTCTATTTTTTACGTTAGGCACCCGTCGATTTTGATTAATTAAAGCGTCTATCCCACCATCGTTAACAAGTTCCTGGTAGCGATAAAACGTATCTCGGGATACCCCCATAATCTTACAGGCTTTTGAGACGTTATAAGCTCTTCAGCGAGGTTAAGTAACCCGACTTTATGTTTGATTTGTTTGATACATAGAATTACCTTTTATTTAATTATCTAATGATGTTAATTAAAACCGATAACGCTCTTTTTTAAATCAGAATTGTCAGATTAAGTTAAGACTAATACAGATTATGCCAAAGTAAATTAACTAAAACTATGCCAGCAATAACATCATGTTCATTACCTGAATATTGATAATGGACCATCTCTATTTTTTTACTACGTGTTTTGGCAATCAATGTACCATCGGCAATTAGTACGCAAGGGCTTTTTTTGTCTATAGAAGGTTGAACTAATCGCTATAGGTCTTTAGGTCGAAAACATCTACTTTTTAGCCATCGGCTAACAGTGTCATGAGATAAAGGCGATGAGCTTATTTCTGATAACGCCAAACCAGAGTATCTTACACTGCTTACTTGTAAGAATGTTTTATAGATATTTTTAATGCATGGATAACCGGACAAAATATGAACACCCTAATTTTTTCTTGTTTTTAAATTTATACTTCTTTTTTGGAGATTGCGAAACTCGTGTATGATAATAAACTTTGGGTTGTTCAGCAAAAGACAGAAAATAAAATAGCTATCCCATTAAATATAGAAATTGAGAATATGAAATTAAATGATGTTTTAAATATAGCTAGGCGACTTAATTTTGATTACAGCATATGTATTAAAAACAGGTCATCGATAGTGCATCCTGTTTCCATCTTTTTACGTTTAGCTTGAGACCATTTATGTTCTATAGGATTTAAATCTGGTGAATACACAGGCAAATATTCTATCTGGTGTCCTGCGTTTATAATTGCCTGTTCAATATTCTTACCTTTGTGAAAGCTAGCGTTGTCCATAAAAATAACAGAATTTTCAGGAAGTTCTGGGAGCAATATTTTTGTGATCCAAACATAAAAAACATCACGATTAATATTGCAATCAAATAATCCGATAGCAAAAAGGGTTGTTCCCAATAAAGCGCCAATAACATTTGTTCTTCCCTTAGCACCCCAGTTTTTCAGGCCAAAACAACGGTGACCTTTTGGGGAATAGCCGTGAGTTCGTGGAGTGTCATGTGAAAAACCACTTTCATCAATAAAAACAACAGATTTATCTTTTTTTTCATACTGTTGTCTTTTTTGCTGATGTGCCAGCCTGTCGCTTTCGTTGGTTTTTGGATGGAATAGAGTTTTTTTTATAGGTTAATCCCAGCTTTTTAAGGGATTGCCAAATAGTCTTTTTACAAACACCGAATCGCTCTGCCCGTTCCTTTTGGTAAGCATCTGGATACTGTTCCACATCTTTTGCTAAAGCATTTTTATCGAGCTTCCTCTTACGTGGCGTTGAATTTTTTGGCTCTGGTCGTTTAAGCCAACGTACTAAAGACGCTTTTCCAATACGGAATTGTTTCGCAGTTTCTCGAATTGTTAAACCTTCGGCTTTCCTTACAGATATTACTTTACGTCGAAAATCAATTGTATAACTCATAACACACCTTGTAATCAAAATTAAGTCGCCTAGCTATAATATAAATAAAAATTCTCAATTTGTTATTTCAATAAACGGAAAACAACTTACTACTACAAAAATTTCAGTACAATTTGCAAAAACAAGAGACAAAACAAATTTGTCGTGGGAGGGAACTGCTCCCTCTTTTCATGAAATCCGTAGTTTATCAGCCAGATTATATACTACAAAAATGAGCAGTGAATTAGCTCAAAATTTGCTCGGTCATAAATCAGCGGATATGACAGCAAAATATCAAGATGAAAAAAGTAAAGGATGGAATGAAATAAGTTTATCGTGAGTGAATAGTGAGTTATAGTGATAATTGTTTTGTATCTATTTGATAAATAATCATAAAATAAAAACATAACTGCCAGTTTGCAGTTATGTTTTTATATGAGAAATGCTTATTATCTTTAGATAGTGGGCTATGGGCGACCGATCATTCCGGCGATAAAAAGGACAACGATAGCACCAATTACGGCAACAATAAAACTGCTTAAATTAAAGTCATCCACTTTGCCTTTACCAAAGAAGGTACTGATATAACCGCCGACAACTGCGCCGACAATACCGAGGATAATGGTCATGATAATCCCCATATTGTAAGCACCTGGCATGACCCACTTAGCAATAATACCAGCGATCAAACCAAAAATAACCCAGGACAAAATCCCCATACACACCCTCCGAAATATCCAACATATCAAATAAGTTAAAAAACTAACTTGCTAACATTTCAAATATATGAACACTTTTTAGTAAAGAACCTAACCGCCAGAAATGCAAATAGATAAGCTATTTTTTATCAAAAATTTGTGATAATCATTTTATATTAGTCAATTAGGCGCCTTATAATATGTTGTATTTTATACTGTTTTTTAGTTCATTAGTCTTAACTTAATCTGACAATTCTGATTTAAAAAAGAGCGTTACCGGTTTTAATTAACATCATTAGATAATTAAATAAAAGGTAATTCTATGTATCAAACAAATAATGCTATCATCAAACATAAAGTCGGGTTACTTAACCTTACTGAAGAGCTTCATAACGTATCAAAAGCCTGTAAGATTATGGGTGTATCCCGAGATACTTTCTATTGCTATCAAGAACTTGTTAACGATGGTGGGATCGATGCCTTAATTAATCAAAATCGACGGGTACCTAACGTAAAAAATAGAGTAGATGAACAGATTGAAAGCGCTGTAGTTGAGTATGCGATTGAATACCCTGCACACGGACAACACCGCGGTAGTAATGAACTAAGAAAAAAAGGAATTTTTGTTTCGGGAAGTGGTGTTCGTTCTATTTGGCTACGTCATCATCTTGAAAATTTAAAAAAACGTCTAAAGGCGCTAGAAGATAAAATAGCGACAGAAGGGATTATCCTGTCAGAATCACAAATCAGCGCACTCGAAAAAAAAGTACAGGATATGAGGCCAATGGTGAGATCGAAACAGCACATCAGGGTTATTTGGGGTCACAGGACACTTTTTATGTCGGTCATTTAAAAGGCGTTGGTCGTGTTTATCAACAGACTTACATTGATACTTACAGTAAAGTCGTTCATTGTAAGCTTTACACAACGAAAAGCGGGATAACGGTGGCAGATTTATTAAATGACAAGGTTCTGCCTTTTACACCCAGCATGGATTACCGATTTTACGTATACTGACGGACAGAGGCAGTGAGTATTGCGGTAAAGTTGAGCATCACGACTATCAACTTTATCTCGCTATCAACGATATTGATCATACAAAAACTAAAGCTCGTTCACCTCAAACCAATGGGATTTGTGAACGCTTTCATAAAACTGTATTACAAGAGTTCTATCAGGTGGCTTTTCGCAAGAAAATCTTCGGTAATTTAGCCGAATTACAAGCTGATTTAGACAAATGGTTAGACGAATACAATAACCAACGCACTTATCAAGGAAAAATGTGTTGCGGTCGAACTCCTATGGCAACTTTATATGAGGGAAAACAACTTTGGCGAGAAAAAGATTTAAATCAAATTTAACCTGACAGATACTGTATAAATAACCGGTAAAACTGTTAGATCAAGTCTGAGCTACTACATCGCATAGGCAATTTCAAATGCCAGACAACGATCATCCCAACCTAACCTGACTTTTACTGAAGTAGGTAAATTCGTAGGTACTGCTTCCCTGATCGCCTTAGCAGCCTGATATATCCGCTCAGGATCCTTTAGTAACCTGAGTTCGGGATAAGGATCATAATTTTTTATCACATATTCAAATAGTTAACTAAAAATAATTACATAAAACAGTATTAATTTTGTTTTTTTCATGATTTTAGTAGAGAAGAATAGCTTCTTTTTTAACCTGCTATCACTAAGAATTTTCCTGCTTTTTTTATCTTTTTGATTTTAAAATATTTTTTGATAAATCGGCTATTTTTATTTTCTCGCAACTATCGCTTATCCCGAACTCAGGTTTTAGTAGTGTCTCCCCACCGCCATGGCCATTAACTGTCGGAGACGGGCAGCCACTATTGAAATCCATCCCCCAAGAGCCTAACTCTACTGCTCGTGCCGCATTTTCAGCTAACCATTGCAGATGCTGACCCAGTAATTGAATACGCACTAATGTACCTGATACAGTTTTACTTGCTTGATATAATTCAGGGCAAATTCGATAAAATGTTTTGGTTGGCAATAAACTACACGAGTTTCGCACAGGTATATAAAATTCCAGAAATGGCTTAAAAGCAATGGTTAATTTGCAAGTTACTAAAACGTATAAATTTGTTTAAATTACAATAACTTGCTTTTAATTTATAAGGTTTTGTCTATTTATATATTATGCTGAATTAAACTTAAAAATAGAGCGTTTTTATTGATGCGAAACTCGTGCAAAGACTTATGGCGATTAGTTCAACCTTCTATAGACAAAAAAAGCCCTTGCGTACTAATTGCCGATGATACATTGATTGCCAAAACACGTAGTAAAAAAATAGAGATGGTCCATTATCAATATTCAGGTAATGAACATGATGTTATTGCTGGCATAGGTTTAGTTAATTTACTTTGGCATAATCTAACAACTGTTGAATCAATTCCTATTGATTATCGTATTTATGATAAAGATTCTGATGGAAAAACAAAAAACACGCACTTTTCCGAAATGCTCGCTCTTGCTAAAAGAAGCGGTAGTGATGGATGCCTGGTATTCTAGCCTGCACGAGTTTAGCATCAATAAAAACGCTCTATTTTTAAGTTTAATTCAGCATAATATATAAATAGACAAAACCTTATAAGTTAAAAGCAAGTTATTGTAATTTAAACAAATTTATACGTTTTAGTAACTTGCAAATTAACCATTGCTTTTAAGCCATTTCTGGAATTTTATATACCTGTGCGAAACTCGTGCTTGATATTCGTTATAAAGTTAATTCCCATTGTTTTCAGTTGCTGTTTCAGTGAAGCCGATAAATACCCTTTATCCGCATACAAACAACCAGAAAGATCTTTTATCAGCTCAGGTATAGCTAGGCGACTTAATTTTGATTACAGCATATGTATTAAAAACAGGTCATCGATAGTGCATCCTGTTTCCATCTTTTTACGTTTAGCTTGAGACCATTTATGTTCTATAGGATTTAAATCTGGTGAATACACAGGCAAATATTCTATCTGGTGTCCTGCGTTTATAATTGCCTGTTCAATATTCTTACCTTTGTGAAAGCTAGCGTTGTCCATAAAAATAACAGAATTTTCAGGAAGTTCTGGGAGCAATATTTTTGTGATCCAAACATAAAAAACATCACGGTTAATATTGCAATCAAATAATCCGATAGCAAAAAGGGTTGTTCCCAATAAAGCGCCAATAACATTTGTTCTTCCCTTAGCACCCCAGTTTTTCAGGCCAAAACAACGGTGACCTTTTGGGGAATAGCCGTGAGTTCGTGGAGTGTCATGTGAAAAACCACTTTCATCAATAAAAACAACAGATTTATCTTTTTTTTCATACTGTTGTCTTTTTTGCTGATGTGCCAGCCTGTCGCTTTCGTTGGTTTTTGGATGGAATAGAGTTTTTTTTATAGGTTAATCCCAGCTTTTTAAGGGATTGCCAAATAGTCTTTTTACAAACACCGAATCGCTCTGCCCGTTCCTTTTGGTAAGCATCTGGATACTGTTCCACATCTTTTGCTAAAGCATTTTTATCGAGCTTCCTCTTACGTGGCGTTGAATTTTTTGGCTCTGGTCGTTTAAGCCAACGTACTAAAGACGCTTTTCCAATACGGAATTGTTTCGCAGTTTCTCGAATTGTTAAACCTTCGGCTTTCCTTACAGATATTACTTTACGTCGAAAATCAATTGTATAACTCATAACACACCTTGTAATCAAAATTAAGTCGCCTAGCTATAATGGTTTCCGATCATCTGTGTTTCCTGGTGTAAACCGAAAACTGAGTATTTCCCCCAAATGATTGATAATTACATGAAGTTTAAAACCAAAGAACCAACCTGTTGAGGTTTTTCCTCGTTCAGCTATCCCATAGAAGACTTTATGCCGGCGGATCCGTAAGTTATCACACACAGCTATCGGAGTAGAATCGGCAACCGACAGACCCGTGCACTTTCCCTTAATTGACACAAACAGTGCCGTTAAAGCTAAGGCACTGCGCGGAAGTAACTCTACGCAGCGTGAATATGATGGCAAGTTAGGAAATTCCTTCCTGAGATATAAACGGACATAATAGAGATAAAATACCTTGAATTGGCTGAATCGGAGTTGATGAAACAAAACAACCAGTGTCATCATTTCAGCCAATGGAAGCTGAGTAGACCGTCTACGACGCTTACTACCGTTATTCAGCAAAATTTCATGCATTTTTGGCTCGAAGTCTTTACAAAAATCATCCATCAGGCAATAAAGTTCAGTAAGATTTTCCATAATTGTTTAACAATGCTCTACTCTTTAACCAGATTGTTAGAGTATTTTAACGAAATATGCGCATTCAACTATTTGAATAGCAAGACTTTCACTTTATTTCTTATCCCGAACTCAGGTTAACCATAACAAACAACTGAACAAGTTAGACATCTCAGAAGAAGGAACTCCAATACACTTACGAGGCTACGGTTGGGCGACTGTTTTCAAATTTACAGCCAAAAACGGCCGTATTGATTACTTAGTAACAAACAAAGACAATCCCACCCGTCAATACGTCAAATCTATCATGGATGCCCGTTGGTCTGTTGAAGTTTATCATCGAGAAGTTAATAAACAAAATTGTGGTATTAAACGCTGTCAGGCTCGCACACGAGCCGAGCGCAAAGAAATCATATTTTTCTCGCTATTTCTGCGTGGTTTGAACAACATAAACGTCGTATATCTGAAAAAATAACCCTTTATCAACAAAATTGGCATGTAATCAAAAATGCTATTACTGAGCACATCCGTGTTTTATTAGCGTACCCAAATTAGTTTTGTGCGAAACTCGTGCAATAGCTATATTTAATGCGGATAAAGGCCAAGATTCGATTGAATTGACACAACGATTGGTAAAATCGACGACTTTCTCTAAAGTCTTACTACTCAATAATAATCAACAAGTTGCTGAAACAATCAATAATCGTAAAGCACTTTTAGTGGTACATTTTCCGCAAAATTTTAGTGCTCAGCTGGCACAAGGAAAATCGACGCCGGTTCAACTAATACTTGATGGTAGAAACTCTAATAGTGCCCAAATCGCCGCTAACACAGTTAGCCATGTTATTAAAATTATCAACAACAATTAACAAACCAGCAGATAGCGCATAATAATAGCGAATTAATCATTCATCATTGGTATAACCCTAATCTTGATTACAAATGGTTTATTGTCCCATCCCTGGTAGCATTAATTACTACCATTGGTGTATTAGTCGTCACTTCATTGTTAATTGCCCGTGAACAAGGAACACTCGATCAGTTACTGGTTTCACCTCTGACTCCCTGACAGATCTTTATTGGTAAAGCAGTGCCAGCATTACTTATTGCCACCTTTCAGGCAACATTGGTGCTGATTATTGGGATTTTCTGTTACAAAATTTCATTTTCCGGTTCATTGTTTATACTACGATGACGATTTATGGTTTGTCATTAGTGCGTTTTGGTTTATTGATCTCCGCTATATGCTCAACTCAGCAACAAGCTTTTATTGGTGTATTTGTCTTTATGATGCCGTCAGTATTGCTATCAGATTATGTTTCACCAATAGAAAATATGCCGATTTGGCCGGACTATGGCACAACTTGTGGCCATTGCTAATTATTTCATTATGTACCACAAGCCTGGCTTATTGGTTATTTCGCCGAAAATTTGCCTAAATGGTAAAATAAAAAATCCCGCTAACATTATCAGCAGGATTTTTTTAAAAAAACAGATTAAATTAACGGCGATCGCCTAAAATACGTAACATCATTAAGAACAAGTTAATAAAATCTAAATAGAGTGTCAATGCACCAAGAATAGCATATTTACGCATACCTTCTTGATCACTGCTATCAATTTGGCTGCCCATGTCTTTCAGTTTCTGTGTATCATAAGCCGTCAAACCTGCAAAAATTAATACACCGGCGTAGGTGATAACCAACGTTAAGCCAGAACTTTGCAGCCAAATATTGACCAATGAAGCAATAATTAGCCCGATTAGTGCCATAAATAAGAAACTACCCATACCACTTAAGCTACGTTTGGTTGTATAACCATAAAAACTAAGTGCCCCAAACATAGCAGCAGTGATAAAGAAGGTGCTGGCAACCGAAGCACCAGTGTAGGCAACTAATACTAGAGAAATGGTTAAGCCTGTCAGCGCCGAGTAGAGCATAAACATGGCCGTTGCCAGCGCGCCACTCAATTTGGGCAACAGAAATGATAATCCTATGACTAATGCAAATTCAGCAACAATGAGGCCTATCAATACCCAACTATGCGTCGCCAGATACATAATAATATTACTATTATTAATCCCATACCAAGCAACAAACGCAGTTAATAACAAACCTACCGCCATCCAGCCGTATACTTGCGCCATATAGGTTTGAATACCTGCGCCAGCGCGCTGGACGATCGAATCATTTTGATGTTCAAATCGATCCATTATGATTACCCTCATCACTTGAGTTAAAAAGATAAAGCTATTTAGTAAACTAAATAACTCAGTAAACTTAAGTTAAGTCTATCATAATTTCTGGC
This sequence comes from Candidatus Arsenophonus triatominarum, assembly GCF_001640365.1. GTDB lineage: Bacteria > Pseudomonadota > Gammaproteobacteria > Enterobacterales > Enterobacteriaceae > Arsenophonus > Arsenophonus triatominarum. The sequence continues at coordinate 362,911 of NZ_LWMI01000010.1, forward strand.
TAAAACCATGGTTTGATATGCGCAAATAAGAGAAGGTTTTACATTACTTTTACTTTATTTAGCTAAATTTCAATAAATTCAATAAAAATTGTGTTACCAACGCTGAAATGCGGCTTGATCACTCGGTCTGGCCTCAACCCAACGACTGTTTTGCCCTTGCGCTAAATGCTCTTTTTTCCAAAATGGCACTTTTGTTTTCATATAATCCATAATAAATTCTGCGGCTAAAAAAGCAGTGTTACGATGGACGCTAGTAACTCCAACAAACACGATTTCCTCACCCGGCTGTAAAGTACCAATCCGATGAATAATACAGATACGTTGCAATTGCCAACGACCACGCGCTTCATTGGCAATATCCTGTAACGCTTTCTCTGTCATGACAGGATAATGTTCAAGAGTGAGGGCGTTAATACTATCACCCAAGTTGTGACTACGCACTTTACCTGTGAAAGTAACCACCGCACCATCATCATGACATCGTGCTAACCATTCATATTGTTCACCGACATTAAAATTCGCTTGTTGAATAAGCAATCGTGTATCTGTCATTTATCCTCCCGTTACCGGTGGAAAAAATGCGATTTCATCGCCGGCAGTTAATGGATGATCTGACTGTACAAAGGTATGATTGACCGCAAAAAGCAGTTTTTTGTGTTCTAGTGTTAATGCCCAGCGCTCACCGCGTTGGCTTAATGCATCACGTAATTCTTCTACCGTAGAATAGCGATTTTCTAACTCTAACCTATCAGTGCCTGTCAATTCACGGACTTGGGCAAAAAAAAGCACTTTAATCATGGTGTTACCTTAAAATCAACGGATTTACCACCCGTTTTTTCCAATAATCTAACCGCACTAATCACCATATCTTTCTGCATCGCTTTACACATATCATAAATGGTTAATGCGGCAATTGATGCAGCGGTCAACGCTTCCATTTCAACGCCAGTTTTACCGGATAACCGACAATATGACTCAATTCGAATGTAATTATTGCTTATTTGTGCTTCCAGTAAAACTTCCACTTTACTGAGTAATAGCGGATGGCAAAGCGGGATCAGATCCCACGTCTTTTTGGCGGCCTGAATACCAGCAATCCGCGCAGTAGCAAAAACATCACCTTTATGATGACTACCATTGATAATCATATTAAGAGTCTTAGCATTCATTGTTATAAATGCTTCAGCCCGCGCTTCACGTATGGTTTCCGCTTTAGCAGCCACATCCACCATATGCGCCTCACCCGCTGAGTTGATATGTGTTAATTGAGACATTTTAAGCTCCTTAAGATCGCTAAAAATCGCATTTATCCCCCAATAATTGAAAGATTTGACGTGATACCACTATCTCCTTGATGAAGAAAATGGCTTTCACGTTTTAACTGTAATTCTGCCTGAATACGTGTTTTTAATGCCTCAGATTGGGATGCATCAACCAATAGATCGCGTAAAATAATACTGCGCTCGCCAAACAGACAGAGATGAAGATGACCGATAGGAGAGACCCGTAAGCGATTACAACTTTGACAAAAATTCTTCTCATAAGGCATGATTAAACCAATTTCACCACAGTAATCAGGGTGCTTAAAAACCTGGGCCGGTCCATCAGAACGACAGCGTGGTACTTGCTGCCAATTTTGCTCTAATAAGCGCCGCCGGATCTTTTCGCCTGAGACATGGTGACGACGAAATATTTTACCACTCTCGCCAGTTTTCATTAATTCAATAAATCGTAGTTGTATTGACCGCAATTTGATCCAGTTTATAAAACTCGCTAAATTACTGTCATTGATGTTTTTCATCAACACAACATTGACTTTTATTTTGTCATAACCTGCCTCTAAAGCAGCATCAATCCCTGCCATGACTTGAAAAAATTTATCTTGCCCGGTAATGGCTAAAAACTGCCGCGGATCAAAACTATCAACACTCACATTAATGTCCGTTAAACCTGCATTTTTCCACTGGCTAACATTTTTGGCCAGCCGATAACCATTAGTAGTTACGGCAATTTTTTTGATCGCATGGTTTTGCTTGATGGTAGCAATAATGTCAATAAAATCACGACGCATGGTGGGTTCGCCGCCGGTTAAGCGAATTTTTTCGGTACCAAGCTCAGCGAAAGCTTTAGTCAGAAAAGCAATTTCCTGCAACGATAAAAAGGCTTGATCACCATTCGATTTATATCCATTTGGTAGACAATATGTGCAGCGAAAATTACATACATCCGTTATGGATAGTCTTAAGTAGTAGAATTTACGGGCAAAAGTATCAATAAGTTGAGTCATAATAACGCCTTTCCAAATATGGGAGATGCAGTCATTTCTACCTTGCACCCTGGTGGCTGATAAATGCCACGGCCTTAATACCCTATTTAAATGTTAAGTTCACAAACTTAGGTAAAAAGGCTAGGAGTTGATAACACCACATACAATAATAGCGTAATGTGATGGTTGCTATAAATCTTATTGCTAAATATTTAAAAAAGCGATTAAGCACTCAAATCTATAGGTTGCAATTCAACAAGTTAATCAATTAGCTGAAAATAATGTAATATAACCTGAGTTCGGGATAAGCATTATCAATTATGCTTGAAGATATGTTCCTGCCACCGGCATCTTTGGTTTAGATGGAATTAAACAATATGCAACCCGCCCTGCTAATAAATTCACTACAAAGTTAGCACGTGAGCGGTGCCGCGTATGCTCTCTATCTGACAAAGATTTTTTAACTCATCAAATACCGTTTCAATGACAGAATGATGGCGCGAGATGGCTTTGTCGAAACAAGTCTGTTCAACAGGCTTCATTTTCTTCTTGATATTCGTTATAAGGTTCACGAGTTTCGCAAGCTCCGAAAAAGAAGTATAAAGTTCAAAACCACGAGTTTCGCACAGGCATATAAAATTCCAGAAATGGCTTAAAAGCAATGGTTAATTTGCAAGTTACTAAAATGTATAAATTTATTTAAATTACAATAAGTTGCTTTTAATTTATAAGATTTTGTCTATTTATATATTATGCTGAATCAAACTTAAAAATAGAGCGTTTTTTTATTGGTGCGAAACTCGTGAAAACAAGAAAAAATTAGGATGTTTATATTTTGTCAGTTTATCCATGCATTAAATATATCTACAAAACATTCTTACAAGTAAGCAGTGTGAGATACTCTGGTTTGGCGTTATCAGAAGTAAGCCCATCACCTTTGTCTCATGACACTATTAGTCGATGGCTAAAAAGCAGGTGTTTTCGACCTAAAGACCTGTGGAGATTAGTTGAAACATCTATAGACAGACAAAAAAAACTTGTGTACTAATAGCTGACGATACACTAATTGCCAAAACACGTAGTAAAAAAATAGAGATGGTTCATTATCAGTATTCAGGTAACGAACATGATGTTATTGCTGGCATAGGTTTAGTTAATTTACTTTGGCATAATCTAACAACTGTTGAATCAATTCTTATTGATTATCGTATTTATGATAAAGATTCCGATGGAAAAACAAAAAATACGCATTTTTCCGAAATGCTCGCACTTGCTAAAAAAAGAGGGATCAAGCCTGAAGCGGTAGCGATGGATGCTTGGTATTCTAGCCTGGATAATCTGAAATCAATTCGATCTCATGGTTGGGTTTGGGTAACTACGTTGAGAAAAAATCGGATTGTTAACCGTAATATAACCTGAGTTCGGAATAAGCATTATCAATTATGCTTGAAGATATGTTCCTGCCACCGGTATCTTTGGTTTAGATGGAATTAAACAATATGCAACCCGCCCGGCTAATAAATTCACTACAAAGTTAGCAGGAGAGCGGTGCCGCGTATGCGCTATCTGACAAAGATTTTTTAACTCATCAAATACCGTTTCAATGACAGAACGATGACGCAAGATGGCTTTGTCGAAACAAGTCGGTAGTGTTCAAAAATCTGTGTCATATCTTAAACTCAAAAAAAGAGGTATGACATATGAGAAATCAATCATTTAATTTTGATGAAGCGTTGAAGCAATTACAATCAGGTAAAAATTTACTCGGTACGGATGGAATACTCACACCACTCATAAAACAGCTGACCGAAGCTGCCCTGCAGGCAGAAATAGAACACTACCTATCGACAACGTCAATCGATACGCGTAAAAATGGCTATACTCGAAAAACGGTTAAATCGACATCAGGTCAATTTGAACTGAAAACGCCCAGAGACAGGTCAGGTGCTTTTGAGCCTCAGCTCATTAAGAAAAATCAGACAAAATTATCAGAGGATATTGATAACAAAATCCTATCGTTATTTGCATTAGGCATGAGTTATCGCGATATTCAAAAACATGTTGCAGAATTATATGGACTGGAAATATCAGATGGAGCTATTACGCATATTACTGACAAATTACTCCCTGAATTAAAAGCCTGGCAACAACGCCCTCTGGAGGCGCTCTATCCTTTTGTCTGGCTCGATGCCATTCATTACAAGATAAAACATGATGGTCACTATATCAATAAGGCAATCTACACAGTACTTGGACTAACCACCGATGGGCATAAGGAATTGTTAGGACTCTATATGTCTGAAACAGAAGGAGCACATCATTGGCTGAGCGTTCTGACTGACTTACATAACCGTGGTATACAAGATATTTTAATCGCTTGTGTTGACGGATTAAAAGGGTTTCCAGAAGCGATAGCCAGTATTTTCCCGCAGACAGAAGTTCAGCTATGCGTAGTTCATCAAATTCGCAATAGCTTACGTTATATTGCCAGTTAAAGACCAAAAAGCCTTTATGGCTGATTTAAAGCCGGTTTATCGTGCAGATACTAAAGCGGCTGCTGAGCTTGCCCTTGATGAACTGGAAACGAAATGGGGTGAAAAATACCCGATAGTGCTAGAATCCTGGCGAAGTAAATGGGAGTTGCTCAGTGCTTATTTTCGATACCCTAAAGCCATTAGAAAACCCATTTATACGACCAATGCAGTAGAGGCGGTTCATCGGCAGTTTAGGAAATTAACTAAAACCAAAGGGGCTTTCCTAATGAAAACAGCTTATTAAAATTACTTTATATTGGCATCAATCAGGTATCCAACAAATGGACTATGCCGATTAGTAACTGGGCGTTAACCATTGCTCAATTGTCCATCTATTTTAAAGGGCGCCTAGATGGTATAATCAAAATATAAAATCCCCTGACACAGAATTATGAACACCCTCAACAAGTCTGTTCAACAGGCTTCATTTTCTTCTTGATATTCGTTATAAGGTTAATTCCCATTGTTTTCAGTTGCTGTTTCAGTGAAGCCGATAAATACCCTTTATCCGCATACAAATAACCAGAAAGATCTTTTATCAGCTCAGGTAATATGGTTTCCGATCATCTGTGTTTCCTGGTGTAAGTCGAAAACTAAGTATTTCCCCCAAATGATTGATAATTACATGAAGTTTGAAACCAAAGAACCAACCTGTTGAGGTTTTTCCTCGTTCAGCTATCCCATCGAAGACTTTATGCCTGCGGATCCGTAAGTTATCACACAGCTATCGGAGTAGAATCGGCAACCGACAGATCCGTGCACTTTCCCTTAATTGACTCAAACAGTGCCGTTAAAGCTAAGGCACTGCGCGGAAGTAACTCTACGCAGCGTGAATATGATGGCAAGTTAGGAAATTCCTTCCGGAGATATAAACGGACATGATAGAGATAAAATACCTTGAATTGGCTGAATCGGAGTTGATGAAACAAAACAACCAGTCTCATCATTTCAGCCAATGAAAGCTGAGTAGACCGTCTACGAAGCTTACTACCGTTATTCAGCAAAATTTCATGCATTTTTGGCTCGAAGTCTTTACAAAAATCATCCATCAGGCAATAAAGTTCAGTAAGATTTTCCATAATTGTTTAACAATGCTCTACTCTTTAACCAGATTGTTAGAGTATTTTAACGAAATATGCGCATTCAACTATTTGAATAGCAAGACTTTCACTTTATTTCTTATCCCGAACTCAGGTTATATTACGGTTAACAATCCGATTTTTTCTCAACGTAGTTACCCAAACCCAACCATGAGATCGAATTGATTTCAGATTATCCAGGCTAGAATACCAAGCATCCATCGCTACCGCTTCAGGCTTGATCCCTCTTTTTTTAGCAAGTGCGAGCATTTCGGAAAAATGCGTATTTTTTGTTTTTCCATCGGAATCTTTATCATAAATACGATAATCAATAAGAATTGATTCAACAGTTGTTAGATTATGCCAAAGTAAATTAACTAAACCTATGCCAGCAATAACATCATGTTCGTTACCTGAATACTGATAATGAACCATCTCTATTTTTTTACTATAGCTAGGCGACTTAATTTTGATTACAGCATATGTATTAAAAACAGGTCATCGATAGTGCATCCTGTTTCCATCTTTTTACGTTTAGCTTGAGACCATTTATGTTCTATAGGATTTAAATCTGGTGAATACACAGGCAAATATTCTATCTGGTGTCCTGCGTTTATAATTGCCTGTTCAATATTCTTACCTTTGTGAAAGCTAGCGTTGTCCATAAAAATAACAGAATTTTCAGGAAGTTCTGGGAGCAATATTTTTGTGATCCAAACATAAAAAACATCACGATTAATATTGCAATCAAATAATCCGATAGCAAAAAGGGTTGTTCCCAATAAAGCGCCAATAACATTTGTTCTTCCCTTAGCACCCCAGTTTTTCAGGCCAAAACAACGGTGACCTTTTGGGGAATAGCCGTGAGTTCGTGGAGTGTCATGTGAAAAACCACTTTCATCAATAAAAACAACAGATTTATCTTTTTTTTCATACTGTTGTCTTTTTTGCTGATGTGCCAGCCTGTCGCTTTCGTTGGTTTTTGGATGGAATAGAGTTTTTTTTATAGGTTAATCCCAGCTTTTTAAGGGATTGCCAAATAGTCTTTTTACAAACACCGAATCGCTCTGCCCGTTCCTTTTGGTAAGCATCTGGATACTGTTCCACATCTTTTGCTAAAGCATTTTTATCGAGCTTCCTCTTACGTGGCGTTGAATTTTTTGGCTCTGGTCGTTTAAGCCAACGTACTAAAGACGCTTTTCCAATACGGAATTGTTTCGCAGTTTCTCGAATTGTTAAACCTTCGGCTTTCCTTACAGATATTACTTTACGTCGAAAATCAATTGTATAACTCATAACACACCTTGTAATCAAAATTAAGTCGCCTAGCTATATTGGCGCTTTATTGGGAACAACCCTTTTTGCTATCGGATTATTTGATTGCAATATTAATCGTGATGTTTTTTTATGTTTGGATCACAAAAATATTGCTCCCAGAACTTCCTGAAAATTCTGTTATTTTTATGGACAACGCTAGCTTTCACAAAGGTAAGAATATTGAACAGGCAATTATAAACGCAGGACACCAGATAGAATATTTGCCTGTGTATTCACCAGATTTAAATCCTATAGAACATAAATGGTCTCAAGCTAAACGTAAAAAGATGGAAACAGGATGCACTATCGATGACCTGTTTTTAATACATATGCTGTAATCAAAATTAAGTCGCCTAGCTATATCACCTCAACTTAGGTGGCCAAATTTAGTATGCCACTACAAAATTGACCACCCCATGAGCGAAGTGCCGCAAGCCATAATCTTTACCATGGTTTCCATCACAACAGTTCGGACACTATCAGGGGGTTGGCGATTAAGCCAATTGAGCCAGCGTTGACCAAATTGAAAAACATGACTAAAACGCGGTGACATAAAAGGGACCAAAAGATTGAGAAATAGGTATCGGGTTATACCAGTACTAACAAGCAATGACAAGTCGTCGCCATAGGCGACCATCTTGGTAAAGAACTAAACCAACCCGCTGCCAATATGCAACTAACCGAAAAAATTGCAATGATTGAAAAACACATTTGCCAACAGAAAATTGATGCGGTTATCGTTGGTCCAGTAACCGATACATCAAGCCTACCAGATCGAATCGTGCTCCAAAGAAAACTCGCTGACCAAAATGTCTGTTACCGTCATGATCGAGACTTATTGCGCCAGGCTATTGAAGACATGGCACACAAAATTCATCAACTTAAACCTTTTAACTTATCTCCTTACCCGAATGCCAGATAGCGCCTTGCTTGGCACCCACCCCGCCTTAAAGTGCGTGGTTGCGCCGCACTGCGGATAAAAATTGTCTAATGCTTTAAGAATTAGCAATAAACTGTTCACGTAGCAATTGAATTTGATCGCGTAAACTGGCTGCTTGTTCAAATTCAAGATCTTGTGCATAACGATACATTTGTGCTTCTAACGTCTGAATTTTTAGCTCCAATTCTTTGGCCGAAAGTTTCTGATAATCTTCGATAATCGGTGATACTTGCGGTTGTTTATGTTTACCTTTTGCCGATACCGGTACACCGACTTGTAAAATATCGCCAACTTTTTTATTTAAACCTTTAGGCACAATACCATGCTGTTGATTAAAGGCGATTTGCTTTTCGCGACGACGTTCCGTTTCTTTAATCGCTTTTGCCATTGAATCAGTAACCTTATCGCCATATAAAATAGCTTTACCTTTCAGGTTACGCGCTGCACGCCCAATCGTTTGAATTAATGAACGCTCTGAACGTAAAAATCCTTCTTTATCTGCGTCTAAGATAGCAACTAGTGATACCTCTGGCATGTCCAACCCTTCACGCAACAAGTTGATGCCCACTAAAACATCAAATAAGCCTAATCGTAAATCACGAATAATTTCGACCCGTTCAACGGTATCAATATCTGAATGCAAATAACGAACCTTTATGTCATGTTCTTGCAGATAATCGGTCAAATCTTCTGCCATTCTTTTGGTTAACGTTGTTACTAGCACTCGTTCATTTACCGCTGTACGCAAATTGATTTCAGATAACAGATCATCAACCTGAGTGGCTACCGGACGAACTTCAATTTCGGGATCGAGTAAGCCAGTTGGCCGGACAACTTGCTCAATAATTTCATTCGCCGATTTTTCCAATTCATACTTACCTGGCGTGGCAGAAATATAAATTGTTTGTGGGGAAAGTGCTTCAAATTCCTCAAAACGTAACGGGCGATTATCCAACGCAGAAGGTAAGCGAAAACCATATTCTACCAATGTCTCTTTACGGGAGCGATCACCACGATACATACCGCCAATCTGTGGGATGGTGACATGCGATTCATCAATAACTAATAAACCATCTGCGGGTAAATAGTCAAACAACGTTGGTGGTGGTTCATCAGTTGCACGGCCAGAAAGATAACGTGAATAATTTTCAATACCAGAACAATAACCCAATTCATTCATCATCTCCAAATCAAACTGGGTACGCTGTGTTAACCGCTGCTCCTCAACTAGTTTACTATTTTCCAGTAGTAATTTACGTCTTTGTGCCAATTCAGTTTTAATCTGCTCCATGGCTTCAAGGATACGCTCACGTGGAGTTACATAGTGGGTTTTAGGATAAATGGTAAATCGCGGTACATTATGTTGGATCTGTCCGGTTAAGGGATCAAAAAGCGCTAGCCGTTCTACTTCCTCATCAAATAATTCAACTCGTAACGCATATTGATCTGATTCGGCAGGAAAAATATCAATCACTTCCCCCCTAACTCTAAATGTACCTCGCTGAAATGCTTGATCATTGCGGCTATATTGCAAATCGGCCAGGCGGCGTAAGATAGCTCGCTGATCAATAATCATACCTTTGGTTAAATGAAGCATCATTTTTAGATAGCTATCAGGATCACCTAAACCATAAATCGCTGATACCGAAGCAACAACAATAACATCACGTCTTTCAAGCAGTGCTTTAGTGGCAGAGAGTCGCATCTGTTCAATATGTTCGTTAATAGAAGCGTCTTTTTCAATAAAGGTATCGGAGCTTGGAACATACGCTTCTGGTTGATAATAATCATAATAAGAAACAAAATATTCCACCGCATTGTCAGGAAAAAAAGCCTTCATCTCACTATATAATTGTGCAGCCAACGTCTTATTGTGAGCCATTACCATTACAGGGCGGTTAACCTGCTCAATAACGTTAGCGATAGTGAATGTTTTACCCGATCCGGTGACACCAAGTAAGGTTTGATGAGCCAATCCATCATTAAGACCTTCGATTAATTTCTTTATAGCTGCGGGCTGATCACCGGCAGGTTGAAATTCAGCATGTAATTTGAAGACTTTACTCATCTAACCCTCTCCACTAAAAATATATCTTTATCATACTGGATAAAAAAACAGTTTCATCCACAACCAATTATCTACATATATTTATTATTTTAATAACTTAGTTATCCCCAAGTTTTTTTTACCTTGAATTATATTTTATGCTAATCAGCCAATGTAAAACTTTATTATATATCATTTCAGACTTGATTTTATATAACATATTAATATTTATAAAATTTTACTTTAGAGCCGAGAATGGCATCAACTGCCAGCCAAACCTCATCCCATCTCGGTTAGCATAACTTTTCTAGATCTCACGAGTTTCGCACAGGCATATAAAATTCCAGAAATGACTTAAAAGCAATGGTTAATTTGCAAGTTACTAAAACGTATAAATTTGTTTAAATTACAATAAGTTGCTTTTAATTTATAAGATTTTGTCTATTTATATTATTATGCTGAATTAAACTTTAAAATAACCTGAGTTCGGGATAAGAAATAAAGTGAAAGTCTTGCTATAGCTAGGCGACTTAATTTTGATTACAGCATATGTATTAAAAACAGGTCATCGATAGTGCATCCTGTTTCCATCTTTTTACGTTTAGCTTGAGACCATTTATGTTCTATAGGATTTAAATCTGGTGAATACACAGGCAAATATTCCATCTGGTGTCCTGCGTTTATAATTGCCTGTTCAATATTCTTACCTTTGTGAAAGCTAGCGTTGTCCATAAAAATAACAGAATTTTCAGGAAGTTCTGGGAGCAATATTTTTGTGATCCAAACATAAAAAACATCACGATTAATATTGCAATCAAATAATCCGATAGCAAAAAGGGTTGTTCCCAATAAAGCGCCAATAACATTTGTTCTTCCCTTAGCACCCCAGTTTTTCAGGCCAAAACAACGGTGACCTTTTGGGGAATAGCCGTGAGTTCGTGGAGTGTCATGTGAAAAACCACTTTCATCAATAAAAACAACAGATTTATCTTTTTTTTCATACTGTTGTCTTTTTTGCTGATGTGCCAGCCTGTCGCTTTCGTTGGTTTTTGGATGGAATAGAGTTTTTTTTATAGGTTAATCCCAGCTTTTTAAGGGATTGCCAAATAGTCTTTTTACAAACACCGAATCGCTCTGCCCGTTCCTTTTGGTAAGCATCTGGATACTGTTCCACATCTTTTGCTAAAGCATTTTTATCGAGCTTCCTCTTACGTGGCGTTGAATTTTTTGGCTCTGGTCGTTTAAGCCAACGTACTAAAGACGCTTTTCCAATACGGAATTGTTTCGCAGTTTCTCGAATTGTTAAACCTTCGGCTTTCCTTACAGATATTACTTTACGTCGAAAATCAATTGTATAACTCATAACACACCTTGTAATCAAAATTAAGTCGCCTAGCTATAACGTCTCAAAAGCCTGTAAGATTATGGGGGTATCCCGAGATACGTTTTATTGCTACCAGGAACTTGTTAACGATGGTGGGATAGACGCTTTAATTAATCAAAATCGACGGGTGCCTAACGTAAAAAATAGAGTAGATGAACAGATTGAAAGCGCTGTAGTTAAGTATGCGATTGAATACCCTGCACACGGTCACCACCGCAGTAGTAATGAACTAAGAAAAAAAGGCATTTTTGTTTCGGGGAGTGGCGTTCGCTCTATTTGGCTGCGCCATAATCTCGAAAATTTTACAAAACGCCTAAAAGCGCTTGAAGATAAAATCGCAACAGAAGGAATTATCCTGTCAGAATCACAAATCAGTGCTCTAGAAAAAAAAGCGCAAGATGATGAAGCCTGTGGTGAGATTGAAACAGCGCATCCAGGTTATCTGGGTTCACAAGATACTTTTTATGTCGGTCATTTAAAAGGCGTTGATCGTGTTTATCAACAAACTTTCATTGATACTTACAGTAAAGTCGTTCATTGTAAGCTTTACACAACAAAAAGCGCGATAACGGCGGCAGATTTATTAAATGACAAGGTTCTCCCTTTTTATTCCCAGCATGGGTTACCGGTGTTACGTATACTGACGGACTGTAGTGGTCAACTAAAGCTCGTTCACCTCAAACTAATGGGATTTGTGAACGCTTTCATAAAACTGTATTACAAGAGTTCTATCAGGTGGCTTTTCGTAAGAAAATCTATAGGGCTTTAGATGAATTACATGCTGATTTAGATAAATGGTTAGCGGAATATATAGCTAGGCGACTTAATTTTGATTACAAGGTGTGTTATGAGTTATACAATTGATTTTCGACGTAAAGTAATATCTGTAAGGAAAGCCGAAGGTTTAACAATTCGAGAAACTGCGAAACAATTCCGTATTGGAAAAGCGTCTTTAGTACGTTGGCTTAAACGACCAGAGCCAAAAAATTCAACGCCACGTAAGAGGAAGCTCGATAAAAATGCTTTAGCAAAAGATGTGGAACAGTATCCAGATGCTTACCAAAAGGAACGGGCAGAGCGATTCGGTGTTTGTAAAAAGACTATTTGGCAATCCCTTAAAAAGCTGGGATTGACCTATAAAAAAAACTCTATTCCATCCAAAAACCAACGAAAGCGACAGGCTGGCACATCAGCAAAAAAGACAACAGTATGAAAAAAAAAGATAAATCTGTTGTTTTTATTGATGAAAGTGGTTTTTCACATGACACTCCACGAACTCACGGCTATTCCCCAAAAGGTCACCGTTGTTTTGGCCTGAAAAACTGGGGTGCTAAGGGAAGAACAAATGTTATTGGCGCTTTATTGGGAACAACCCTTTTTGCTATCGGATTATTTGATTGCAATATTAACCGTGATGTTTTTTATGTTTGGATCACAAAAATATTGCTCCCAGAACTTCCTGAAAATTCTGTTATTTTTATGGACAACGCTAGCTTTCACAAAGGTAAGAATATTGAACAGGCAATTATAAACGCAGGACACCAGATAGAATATTTGCCTGTGTATTCACCAGATTTAAATCCTATAGAACATAAATGGTCTCAAGCTAAACGTAAAAAGATGGAAACAGGATGCACTATCGATGACCTGTTTTTAATACATATGCTGTAATCAAAATTAAGTCGCCTAGCTATAATAACCAACGCACTCATCAAGGAAAAATGTGTTGCGGTCGAACGCCTATGGCAACTTTACACGATGGAAAACAACTTTGGAGAGAGAAAAATTTAAATCAAATTTAACCTGACAGGTACTGTATAAATAACCGGTAACTATCAGATCAAGTCTGAGCTACTACACATCATATTCACGCTGCGTAGAGTTACTTCCGCGCAGTGCCTTAGTTTTAACGGCACTGTTTGAGTCAATTAAGGGAAAGTGCATGGGTCTGTCGGTTGCCGATTCTACTCCGATAGCTGTGTGATAACTTACGGATCCGCCGGCATAAAGTCTTCGATGGGATAGCTGAACGAGGAAAAACCTCAACAGGTTGGTTCTTTGGTTTTAAACTTCATGTAATTATCAATCATTTGGGGGAAATACTCAGTTTTCGGTTTACACCAGGAAACACAGATGATCGGAAACCATTACCTGAGCTGATAAAAGATCTTTCTGGTTGTTTGTATGCGGATAAAGGGTATTTATCGGCTTCACTGAAACAGCAACTGAAAACAATGGGAATTAACCTTATAACGAATATCAAGAAGAAAATGAAGCCTGTTGAACAGACTTGTTTCGACAAAGCCATCTTGCGTCATCGTTCTGTCATTGAAACGGTATTTGATGAGTTAAAAAATCTTTGTCAGATAGCGCATACGCGGCACCGCTCTCCTGCTAACTTTGTAGTGAATTTATTAGCCGGGCGGGTTGCATATTGTTTAATTCCATCTAAACCAAAGATACCGGTGGCAGGAACATATCTTCAAGCATAATTGATAATGCTTATCCCGAACTCAGGTTAAAAATAGAGCGTTTTTTTATTGGTGCGAAACTCGTGGATCTAATACACAAGGTTATCCACAGGAATAGTGGATAACTCAAGAAATTCTTTTCAGCATCAATAGTTCACGAGTTTCGCACAGGCATATAAAATTCCAGAAATGGCTTAAAAGCAATGGTTAATTTGCAAGTTACTAAAACGTATAAATTTGTTTAAATTACAATAAGTTGCTTTTAATTTATAAGATTTTGTCTATTTATATATTATGTTGAATTAAACTTAAAAATAGAGCGTTTTTTTATTGGTGCGAAACTCGTGTAGTTGTAAGATTTTCACTTGAGCATTGGCAAAGATTTTTGCCAAAAAAATAATCAGAAAAAAGAAAAATAGCATTTCGTTTGTTGCAGTTAAGCTAATTCAATCAAAATATGGCTAAAGCGGCATAACGCTTTAGCCTAAAAATTACTCCTATTACAGTAGGTTATCTAAATTAACAAATTTGCCAATCGAATGAGATTGCCAATTCGGCAAATGCGGAATAGCGCCTAAACATGGTGCTGACAGCCGTTGCTGTAATGTTAGCAAATAATCCTGCTGATATTGACCCGGTAAAACAATTTCATTAGCCACCCAGCCTGCCAATAATAAGCCACTTTGCTCAATGGCCTGTGCGGTTAGTATTGCATGGTTGATACAACCCAATTTAATGCCAACTGTTAATATCACTGGCAATTGCTGTTGCATAACCCAATCAGCCAAAGTGTGCTCAGCACAAAGCGGTGTATACCATCCACCAGCACCTTCGACAATAATCCAGTCAGCAGATTGTTTTAATTTATTTAATCCTGCATGCATTATCTGCCAATCGATAAGCTCCCCTGTTAGTTGACTAGCAATATGGGGTGACGTTGCTTGAGCAAAAACGATCGGATTAACATCATGGTAATTCAGTTTCACGCTACTATTTTTTCTTAATAACAGGGCATCTGAATTTCTTAAGCCAACGTTTAATTGTTCACTGCCTGAGGCTACCGGTTTATAGCCTGCTGTTTGATAACCGTGATCCGCAGCCGCTTGTAGCATCGCGCAGCTAACGACAGTCTTACCCACATCTGTGTCAGTTCCGGTGAGAAAAAAACATCTATTCACGATATAACATTCCATAAACCAGTTGATAAGTTAAGGGAAATTGCTGATTAATATGAGGATAATGATCAATCAGTTTAGCTAACTGGTTTTTTGTCATTAGACCCTGCTGCTGACGCCCATCAGTTAGATAAGTCGCGCCAATACCTTTTATAGATTGAAGTAAACAAGTAAATGTAGGGTATGTTAAATGCCAGGAACGCTGTTCTAAACTATGTGGCCAATCACGACAAGTCTGCTTAATTTGTTCAAAAGTCATAAAAGAATTAATATGCCGGTTATTATCAACTTTTTGCCAACACTGTTGTAGCTCTTGTAATGAGCCATCGCCTAAAGTAGAAAAAGCAACGACCCCACCCTTTTTAGTAACACGATATAACTCACTTAATGGGGTAGATAAATTACTACACCACTGAATAGCAAGATGACTAAAACAGAGATCAACACTTTCATCGGCGAGTGGTAACCTCTCCATATCGGCCTGGATATAGCTCATAGCCGCCTGCTTTTGTTGAGCTATGGCTAACATTGATGCAGACAGATCGAGGGCAATAACCCGTTTTCCGGCTAACTGCCACTGCGCACTGAAATAGCCGGTACCACAGCCAGCATCCAGCACTGTGTTACCAAGTATTGCAGATAAGCAATCAAACAGATGTTGGCCACTTTGTTGTTGAAATAATGCAATATTGTCGTAATTTTTTGCCGCCCGCCCAAAAGCTTGAGCAATCGCTTGCTTATTCATCGGCGTCGTTGTTAAAGAAGTCATTCAACGTTTCCATTAACTGTGCAATATCGGCTAATTGATGATTAGCCATCAAGGTGATCCTTAATCTTGCACTACCCGCTGGTACCGTTGGCGGCCGAATAGCTTGCACCCAAAATCCTTGCTGGCGTAAAAATTGAGATAACTGTAAACAGCGTTGGTTACTACCAACAATGAGTGGCTGAATTGCGCTAGCGGAATTTAATAGTGGCAATTGATAGTGGTTGGCTAATTGACGAAAATAATCGATATTGCGCTGTAAATTGGCTCTTAATTCATTTGCTTGACGAATTTGTCTAACGGCCTCAGCTAATGCCACAGCTTGAGCCGGAGGCATTGAAGTACTATAAATCAAATGGCGAGCATATTGCAGAAAATAATCAGCGGTGTTTTCATCACAAAGCAATGCCGCACCACTAAGACCAAAAGCTTTACCAAATGTCACCACCAGCAGTTCAGGCTTTATCTTATGCAGATAACAACTACCTCTGCCTTCATGGCCTCTTACGCCAATACCATGGGCATCATCCACTAATAACCACGCTTGCGCTTGCCTCGCCACTGCCTGCAATTGAGCTAAAGGGGCACTATCGCCATCCATACTAAATATACCTTCAGTGGCAACCAGTGTTTTACCAGTATGATTGGTCGCCAAAAAATGCCTTAAGGCGTCAGGTTGATTGTGGGCAAAACGTTGTAATCTAGCTGGCGATAACATCGCGGCTTCCAGTAAGGATGCATGACTGAGTTTATCGGCCACAATATGATCATTTTTGTTCATTAAGGCCGTTATTACACTTTGATTTGCCGCATAGCCGGAAATAAATAACAAAGCATGGGGGTAACCTAACCAATCGGCAAGCTGTTGCTCTAATTGGGCGTGAGCGCAATTAAAACCGATAACATGACCAGAGCTTCCACTACCTGTTCCATATTGGCTTAATCCTGTTTGCCAGGCTTTAATAATTGCCGCATGATGACTTAATCCCAGATAATCATTACTTGAAAAATTGACATACTGCTGTTGATCAAAGATTAGCGTACACGCATCATTTTTTTTTATTAGCTGCCGCTGCCGCCACAATGCTTGCTGCTTGCGCATATCAAGTTGACGAGTTAAAAATGTTGACCAATTCATTATAGTGCCGCGTTATAAAACTGTTCCGTATCCACCTGCATCATAGCTTCTTCCAGCTGCTCAATTTGCTGGCGGTGAGTCAAAGCGGTTTCAATCGGTTGAGGATTAATATTTAGTTTGCAAAAAAGTTGCTGATCTTTATCTTCTTTGGGATTAGCGGCCGTCAATAACTTACAGCCATAAAAGAGGGAGTTAGCCCCGGCCATAAAGCAGAGTGCTTGCATCTGTTCATTCATCTGTTCACGGCCAGCAGAAAGTCGGACGAAAGAGGTTGGCATCATAATACGGGCAATAGCGATGGTTCGAATAAAGTCAAAAGGATCCACATCTTCATTATCTTCAAGGGGCGTGCCTTTTATTTTTATTAGCATATTAATCGGCACACTTTCAGGAGCCTGTGGTAAATTAGCTAATTGAACCAATAGCGCCGCCCGATCAGTAACCTTTTCACCTAAACCAACAATTCCACCAGAACATACCTTCATGCCTGCCTGACGAACTATATCAATCGTATCCAGCCTTTCTTGATAGGTTCGAGTGGTAATAATGCTGCCATAAAATTCAGGTGAGGTGTCTAAATTGTGATTGTAATAATCAAGTCCAGCCTCCGCTAACCGGTGTGCTTGATGATTATTTAATTTACCCAGTGTCATGCAGGTTTCTAAGCCTAACGCTTTGACTTCTTTCACCATGGTTTCGAGATAAGGCATATCGCGTTCATGGGGATTGCGCCAGGCAGCGCCCATACAAAAACGGGTTGAACCGGCTTTTTTGGCTTGTTTAGCCGATTCGAGCACTTGCTGGACTTCTAATAGTCGCTCCGCTTTTAATCCGGTTTTATAGCGAGCACTTTGTGGGCAATATTTGCAATCTTCAGGGCAAGCGCCGGTTTTAATGGAGAGTAAAGTACTAATCTGGATCTGTTGCGGATCAAAATGTTGACGATGAACTTGCTGAGCTTGAAAAAGTAATGCAAAAAAAGGTAAATCAAATAATGCTTGTGCCTGGCTAAGTGTCCATGGTTTTTCCATCTTCACCATTCTCTCTTCTGAAACAAAAAGTATTGCCAGTTTAAATAACTGCGTTATCATGTCAACTAAAATAAGTAAAATTAGTTGACTATGCATAATGAAAATCGACGATCTTAATTTTGATGCGAAACATATTTGGCACCCATACACTTCAATGACGAAACCAATACCGGCTTATCCTGTCGTGCGTGCTTCAGGTGTCGAACTTGAATTAGCTGATGGCAGAAAATTGATTGATGGTATGGCTTCCTGGTGGGCAGCAATTCATGGCTATAACCATCCCGTACTCAATCAAGCCGCTACAGAGCAATTAACGAAAATGTCCCATGTAATGTTTGGTGGCATCACACATCCGGCAGCGACTGCTTTGTGCCGACAATTAATCGATATAACTGATGATAAATTAGAGTGTATTTTTCTGGCTGATTCCGGCTCAGTTGCGGTAGAGGTGTCATTAAAAATGGCATTACAATATTGGCAGGCACGAGGCGAAGCGCGCCACCAGTTTATTGCCTTACAACAAGGATATCATGGTGATACCTTTGGTGCTACGTCAGTTTGCGATCCGGAAAACTCGATGCATAGTCTTTATCGGGGTTATCTACCCGAACATATTTTCGTGCAAGCGCCTCAATGCGGTTTTTATCAGCAATGGCAAGCCGACTCTCTGATCCCATTACAAAAAATACTAACCGAACAGGCCGACAAAATTGCTGCCATTATCGTTGAGCCGATCGTTCAGGGAGCGGGCGGTATGCGAATTTATCACCCTAATTATTTGACGGCAGTGAGAGAATTATGCGATCGCTATAATATTTTGCTAATTGCTGATGAAATCGCCACCGGTTTTGGCCGTACCGGCAAATTATTTGCTTGTCAACATAGCGGCATTGCGCCGGATGTTTTATGTTTAGGTAAAGCGCTAACCGGTGGTTATGTTACTCTGTCAGCCACTCTGACCAGCCGTTCTATCGCAGAGACTATCAGCCTAGGTAAAGCCGGCTGTTTTATGCATGGGCCCACTTTTATGGGTAACCCATTAGCTTGCGCGATCGCTGATGCGAGCATAACATTACTAAGGAATAGCCCATGGCAAAAATGGGTGAAAAACATTGAAACTCAATTGATGGCTGAACTCTACCCATTGCGAGCTCAACCACAAGTTGTTGACGTGCGAGTTTTAGGCGCAATTGGCGTTGTTGAAATAAAAAGCCCCGTCAATGTGCCTGAATTACAACGTCATTTTGTTGCTGAGGGAGTCTGGATCCGGCCATTTGGTAAATTAATTTATCTAATGCCACCCTATATTATTACCGCTGAACAGCTGACTAAGTTAACGCAAGCGATAAAAAAAATAGTCATCAAACTATAAATTAAAAATAATTTAGTTTTCAATTATATGGGTCGTGATCCACATCGGCCCTTTGCCAACTGGATACCGATCTAATGCTTGTAGCACGCCAGTCACCGCATCTATTTTATAAACCGCAATATGATTGGACTTTTGGCCTGCGGCCAGCAAAAAAAGACCGCTTTGATCAATATTGAAGCCACGCGGTTGAGTTTCGGTTGCATAAGCCGCCATCGGCGTTAATTCTAACCCCTCTGTTGTCACCTCGAAGTGGCGTATAATACTGGCAGAACGTTCACTAGCATAAAGATGACGACCATTTGGCGTAATATGGATATCCGCAGCCCAAGGTTTGCATTCCGATCCGGCAGCCAAAATGTCACAATTTTGCTTTTGCTGATAAGGTTCAAATGCAGAATAAACATTAATGGTGGCATCTAACTCATTTAAACAATAAAAAGAGTTCTGGTTGGGCGAAAATGCCAAATGGCGGGGCCCTGCGCCTTTGTTAGTTGTAATCCGATAGGCAACCTGTTCGGTTAAATGTCCATTGCCATTGATGGTATAAACGCGGATCTGATCTTCCGCTAAACAAGGGACAAATAAGTGTGAATTATCAAAACTTAGCCCCAATCCATGGGGATGTTTTAAATCGCCAATAACTTGAATTGGTGATTGAGCGATCCCCTGTTGATCAACCGGTAACACCATTAAATTACCCTGATGGTAAGAGGGAATAAATAACCAGCGACCCTGATTATCAATTTCAATATGGGTTGGCGTGGCGGGAATAGCGGTAATGGCCTGTTGGCTAAGTTTTCCTTCAGCTGAAATAAGATAAGTAATAATCGCAAAATCAGGGCGGATACCAACATAAAGGTGTCGACCATCACGACTAAAATGTCAGTTTGCCCTTTTCATCCATTGACCAAACATGAATTTGCTTGCTTTCTGGACTGGCAACATACACTACCTGTTTCATTGATTAACTCCTCAGAAATGATTCGACAAAATAGCCTCAGTTATCATATCCGATTTGCTGCTAAATAATGACAAAAATAGCCAAACGGTTAATAAAAAAATTTATTCATCAGCTGACTGATGTCACTATGTTGCATGTTTTTATAAATTATCACTGTGTGCTAAAGTTTATATTTACCGATAATAATTTCCTGATTGTTGAGAGCCATTGAATATAGCCTTATTCAACTAAATTTAGTATTCAGATTATCACCAATTAAATTAAACCCTATAAAAATCTGTTGTTAAAAAGTAAAAAATAATATTATATAAATATATAAAATATTTATTTTGTCAATAAAAGCATTTTAACAAAAACGAAACAAAAATTAATATAGGCCATTAAAGATTTAATATAAAATTCACAATATTTTTTACTATAAGCAACATATAAGCTGAGTTTATTTGACCAAGCGCTTTATATAGATTTTTATCAGTCTCGCATAATTAAGTCATAAATAACATCAGAAAGCCGTGAGCAAAATTTTAAAATAATAAACCGAAAATACCAGGATGAACAGATTAACATCACTAAGTGTTAATAAAAAATTAAGGAATAGTAATGAAACCCCGCGAAAATTTAATGGTAGACCTAGAAACCATGGGAATCGGTAGTTGCGCCGCCATTGTAGCAATCGGTGCGGTTTTTTTTGATCCAACAACCGGTGAAACAGGTTCTGCCTTTTATCAAGCTGTCGATCTCTCTTCATCAATGTCTGCCGGTGGAACAGTTAATGGCGAAACCATAAAATGGTGGTTATGCCAATCCAATGAAGCTCGAGCAACGATTGCCAAAAAAAGTTTACCACTAATTGATAATGTTCTGCGTGAATTACATTTCTGGGCGCGCGAAAATGCACAAGAACGGATGGATGGTTTAAAAGTCTGGGGGAAAAGCGCTAATTTTATATTAAGAGGCGCTTATGAAAGATCAAATTTAGCCCCTTTTTGGCATGTCGGTAATGATCGTGATGTACACACTATTATCGATATGGGAATGAACCTTGGCTTTAATCTACAAAATGAGTTGTCAATCGTTAAAACGCAAGATAATGCGCTTAATTGTGCTCTTTATCAAGTGCATCACGTTGCCAATATTTGGCAAAAAATTATCCAACATGAGGAGTGAAAATTTATTCCAGTTAATGAAAATTACTGATGATTAATATCAAATACCAATAAACTCACATTACGCTAAATTATTTGATAAAAGCTAGCTAAGTAGAAATAGCTAGTAATTGATAATAGTAAATATTGCTTAATACAAAAGTTTGCAAATCTGATTTGAAATTATAATATTCGTTACTTCACTCGATAATAATTGCCAGTTAATATTATTTAGCTTGCATATTCACATCGACAACTTGATAAAAGGCATTTACCGTATCAGCAATTGACCAAACACCTAAAACAACTTGATAACCAGTGCGTTGTGGAACATCACAATCAAAATAACACGAGTTTCGCACCGACATATGAAATTCCAGAAATGGCTTAAAAGCAATGGTTAATTTACAAGTTGCTAAAACGTATAAATTTGTTTAAATTACAATAAGTTGCTTTTAATTTATAAGATTTTGTCTATTTATATATTATGCTGAATTAAACTTAAAAATAGAGCGTTTTTTTATTGATGCGAAACTCGTGTAGTAATAAAAAACTCCCATTTTTCTGTTCTGTGTGGCTGTGTTAGCGACCAACGAAAGGTGTTTTTGCCTGAAGTTAGCGGTACTTTTTCCAGCGATCAACACTTTGTTCATTGAGTTTATAAAATGATGAATTATCACCACTGGCTATCTTAACCATCACGAGCACCGCCTTGCGGAAAACCTTTCGGCCCTTCAATAACCTGAGTTCGGGATAAGCGATAGTTGTGAGAAAATAAAAATAGCCGATTTATCAAAAAATATTTTAAAATCAAGAAGATAAAAAAGCAGGAAAATTCTTAGTGATAGCAGGTTAAAAAAGAAGCTATTTTTCTCTACTAAAATCATAAAAAAACCAAAATTAATACTGTTTTATGTAATTATTTTAAATTGACTATTTGAATATGTGATAAAAAATTAGGATCTTTATCCCGAACTCAGGTTTCAATAGACATAAGATCATATTCAACAGCGCCACAATTGTTATTTTCATGTATCCAACATAAAACTGCCCGGCTCTTAGGTTCAAAAATAAAACCATGCTGTGGTTCCGGTTTTGCAGATGCAGTTGCTATATTGGCAGCACACATTAGTGATAACGAAGCTAATAGTAATTTACTTTTGATTTAATACATCCCTTGAATAATTTCTACTTTTAATAATTAACACTATTTTTATATAACATTACTTACAGCAGGGTAAATTATTATGCCGATAAAACTAAAATATCAATTTAATTAATCTATTTTTTGCTTAAAAAATATTTCACTTAAATATAAATAAAATAATATATTTAATAGGATATAAATATAATTTCAGTAAATCTTAGCTAAATTATTCTAACGTTATATTTAATAATAATAAAAATTTTAATTCATAAATAATCCATTTTTATAAAATATAATAAATTAATACCTAATTTATAATCTAACTAAAATATCAGTTAAAAATTAACAACCATCAGCATAATAAATTTAAAAACTAATATTAAAATATACTGTTCAAATAGCAGCACTTATTGTTAAAAAAGGCAATAAATATCGATTTAAAATTAACAACATTGACATTAAATTAATAAAAATGGCCATCTATTAACTCAGAGGGTCAAAAATTTTTCTGCTTATTAATATTCAATTAGGGTAATTATTTATTTTTTCGGGTTTAGTTAACGACTATTATTCGATATGATTAGATTTGGAAAAATTTATCGGTTTGCACCTGTAAGATAAATAATTTACTAAGTTACATTGTTTAAAATTACTACCTAGATTAAATGCTATATCACTATTTAATGAGGGTGATTTATGTCATATCGCGTCATCGCTTTAGATCTCGATGGTACCCTATTGGATCCACATAAACAGATCTTGCCACAATCTTTAGCAGCTATAAACCAAGCTCGTCGCCAAGGGATCAAAGTTATTATTGCTACCAGCCGCCATCACGTTGCTATTCACCCATTTTATCAAGCACTGAATTTGGATACACCGGCAATTTGTTGCAATGGTACTTATCTCTATGACTATCATGCTAAAAAAGTACTGGAATCGGATCCGTTATCAGCAGCAGAAGCGACTAAGGTGGTTGCCTATTTACAAGGTACCAATATCAACCACTTGATGTATGTTGATGACGCCATGCTATATCAACAACATAATGATGCTATTGAACGAACATTGAAATGGGCAGATTCTTTACCTAAAAATCAACGTCCCAATATCCATAAAATTGACAATTTTAATACAGCAATCCAACAGGTTACGGCTATTTGGAAATTTGCCACTTGTACGTCTGATATCGAAAAATTACGTGCTTTTAGCCAAACTATTCAACAAGAGCTGAAGCTTGCTTGCGAGTGGTCATGGTTTGATCAAGTTGATATTGCTAAAAAAGGCAATAGCAAAGGTTTGCGTTTACAACGTTGGGTCGAATCACAAGGTTTAACGATGAAAGATGTGATAGCTTTTGGTGATAATTTTAATGATGTCAGCATGCTAACTGCCGCGGGTCTCGGCGTTGCAATGGGTAATAGCTGTGATGAGGTGAAAAAACATGCTGATATAATTACCGATCAAAATAGCGCGCCAGGGATCGCTCAAGTGATCCAAAAATATGTGCTATAAAGGCTGTAAAGCTATTTGCACAACTGGCTAACAATCTTTGTTCGCAAATATTGCATCATCAATAGAATTAAAGCCGACGAGTTAGCGATAGACTCTTGATTTGGGCATAAACCCATTTACCCGGCTTTATTTCTAGCTCATCTCTTGCCCAGCGCGTGATCCTAGCCCAGATAAAGTGGCTATCTATTGCTAACTTAACATCCACTTGCTCGATGTCATCAATGCACTCCATTACTTTGCCCCTTAATATATTACGAATAGTCGTTTGCGTTGGCTTATGTAAGGTTAAAGAAACGTCTGCGGCATCAATACGGATCCGAACCGATTGACCTAATTGGAATTGCAACTGGGGAAGCCACAATCGTTGATCCGATATAGCAACCGATGTCATCATATAAAGGGTATGATGCTCGATCACCTTAACATTTAAGATACTACTTAATGCATCAGCTTGTAACCAGGGACGTAAAACACTGCTCGACCAAATATCAGCTAACGGCGCGACTGCCTCAATTTTACCTGCTGACATAACAATTACATTATCAGCCAGCCGGACTATTTCATCCAGATTATGACTGACATAGAGAATAGGGATTTGGATATCTTGCGATAACTTTTCCAAATAGGGAAGTAACTCTCTTTTGCGTGGTAAATCTAACGAAGCTAATGGCTCATCCATTAATAATAATTCAGGCGCGGTTAATAATGCGCGGCCAATAGCCACTCGTTGTTTTTCGCCACCTGACAACATAGCTGGCAAGCGCGGCAATAATATTTCAATACCGAGCAATTGAACAATATCATCAAAGTGTGATTTCATTGCGCCAGACATGCCATATTGCAAATTACCTTTAACGCTATAATGTGGAAACAGGCGCACATCTTGAAAAACATAACCCATTTTACGCCTTTCTGGTGGTACAAACAGACCTTTATCCGTATCGACTAAAACCCGATCATTAAAGATAATCTGTCCTTTATCAGGTCTGGTAAGCCCACCTATCATGTTTATCAGGGAGGTTTTGCCAACACCGGAAACGCCAAAAATAGCGGTGATCCCTTGAGTCGAAAGTGTGGTATCGGCATAGAGCGATAAATCCCCTAGCTGGTGTTGTAGACGAAAAGCTAACACATTGCCCCCAAACGTTTTCTGCCACAGCGAGTTAACCATTCAGAAAAAAGTAACGATAGCAAGGCTAAGATGATAGCAATAATACATAAACGAGCTGCAGCTATTTCTGCGCCTGGTGTTTCAATTAGAGTATACATGGCTAATGGAATGGTTCTGGTTTCACCTGGAATATTAGAAACAAACGTAATCGTGGCACCAAATTCACCTAATGAACGAGCAAAAGCCAAAACCATACCAACAATAATTCCCGGTAAGATGAGCGGTAAGGTGATGGTAAAAAAAACCCGTAATGGATTAGCACCCAATGTTCGGGCGGCCTGCTCAAGGCGTCTATCAACCCCTTCCAATGCTAATCTTATTGCTCTAACCAACAATGGAAAAGCGATGATGGCAGAAGCTAAAGCAGCACCTCGCCAACTAAAGGTAAAACTAAATCCAAACCAATCGTATAGCCATTCACCTATTACCCCATGGCGACCAAATGACAGTAAGAGTAGATAACCTACCACTACTGGCGGTAATACTAAAGGTAAATGGATCAGACTATCGAGTAATGTTTTGCCCGGAAAATGACAACGCACCAAGATCCAGGCCATTAATATCCCTAAAGGCAGACTCACCAATACTGCAACACTTGATACTTTTAAGCTTAAAATAATAGCTTGCCACTCATATTCACTTAGCATATGCAAGAATTAATTTCCTATAATGGACTAAAACCATAATGTTTAAATATTGCCGCTGCTGCCGGCGTTTTTAAATAGGCAAAAAAATCGTTAACCTGATTAGTCTGATGATTTTTAACAATTGCCATCGGGTATTCGATAGCGTTATAACTGTTCTCTGGAAATATGCCAACTACTTTAACCTTTTTACTCACCCCCACATCAGAGCCATACACTATGCCTAATGATGCTTCATTCAACTCAACTAATGCCATACCACTGCGAACATTATTGGTTCTAGCTAACATAGTATCAACGGTTTTCCAGGCGCCTAAAGAAACTAGTGCCTGTTTAGCATAGATACCAACAGGGACATGATCAGGATCACCGACGGCAATTCGTTCACCATTGGCAAGTGTGCGCCAATCAGTTTTTTTGCTAATTGTGATTGGTTTTAGTGCTGAATTTATTGGCGCAATAAGAACTAAATTATTACCTAACAAAGTATGGCGACTGGCATTAACCATAAGTTGTTTCTGTTGCACATAATCCATCCATTGTTGATCAGCAGAGATAAAAATATCGGTCGGAGCATCCTGTTCAATTTGTCTGGCTAACGTTGAAGAGGAAGCATATAATGCAATAATTTTAGTATTATGATCCTTTTCATATTGCGTTACGATATCATTTAAGGCATTGGTTAACGATACGGCAGCAAAAACGGTCACTTTATTCTCCGCCGCCCAATTTTGGGCAATGACCAACCAAAAAAGTGCAACCGCTGTCACTATTTTGGCAATATATTTTTTCATCATTGATACCTTTTTCATTATTTTTGTCGTTATATATATCAGGGTGTAACGAATAATGAAAGTCGTATGATATCGATAAAATTAAATTATCTTAGTTAGTTAAAAACAGTGGTAAACAGAATAAATGAGCGGTATAATAATTGCTAAGCATCTGTTGTTAAAAGGTAATTAACAACAAAATAAAAATAATTATATCATCTTGATAGTTAACAAAAAAATCAGCTTAAAATTTCAATTGCTGGAATTAGCTGATAAAAAACCGTTATTTTGCTTATCATTTAAATAAAGTTATTTATACAAATTTTATTTATTAAAGAATATAAAAAATTGGCAATTAATTATTAGAGACCAAGCTAATTAAATCAATATCATCCTCCATCCTGCTATAATTGTGTCACCATAAGTTAAATAATGATATTTTTAAAATAATAACCCGCTAACCCTTGCTGAATAAAAGAAAACAACATTGGACAATCTATGAACGACAAACCATTATCATCGGTAACAAACATAGATCAAGGACAACTCAAACAAGGTTTACAAAATCGCCATATTCAACTGATTGCTATAGGTGGTGCCATAGGCACAGGATTATTTATGGGCTCAGGCAAAGCTATCTCTTTAGCTGGCCCGTCCCTTATTATTATTTATCACGAGTTTCGCACAGGCATATAAAATTCCAGAAATGGCTTAAAAGCAATGGTTAATTTGCAAGTTACTAAAACGTATAAATTTCTTTAAATTACAATAAGTTGCTTTTAATTTATAAGATTTTGTCTATTTATATATTATGCTGAATTAAACTTAAAAATAGAGCGTTTTTTTATTGGTGCGAAACTCGTGTTTATTTAATTATCGGCTTTGTTTTGTTTTTCGTAATGAGGGCCATGGGGGAACTACTCCTTTCCAATTTAAATTATAAATCCTTTAGTGATTTTTGTGCTGAACTATTAGGCCCATGGGCCGGCTTTTTCGTTGGCTGGTACTTATTGGTTTTGTTGGGTGATCACTGCAATCGCAGAAATTGTTGCTATTACTGCCTATATTGGTTACTGGGCACCTGATTTTCCGCCCTGGCTGACCTCATTACTTTGCATACTATTGTTATTAACCCTTAATCTGGTCTCGGTTTCCTTATTTGGTGAAACAGAATTTTAGTTTGCAATTATCAAAATCATTGCCATTGTCTTTTTTATTTTGATTGGCGTAATATTAGTGATTATCGGCTTTAAAACGCCTACCGGTCATATTGCATCCTTCAGCCACCTGTGGAATGATGACATCTTTCCCATGGGCATTAACGATTTTTTTGCCGGTTTCCAATTAGCCATCTTCTCTTTCGTTGGTATTGAAATCGTTGGCGCCACCGCTGCAGAAACGCGCGATCCAAATCGAGTGTTACCAAAAGCGATCAGCGCCATTCCGTTTAGATTTATCGCCTTTTATGTCCTTTCTTTAGTGGTTATTATGTCAGTCACCCCTTGGCGTGAGATTGCTGCCGATAAGAGCCCATTCGTCGAGTTGTTTGTCTTAATTGGTGTGCCGGCTGCGGCCAGTATTGTCAACTTTGTGGTGCTGACTTCAGCCGCTTCCTCTACCAATAGTGGCGTCTTTTCCACCAGCCGGATGTTATTTGGGCTAGCCAAGGAAGCAAATGCCCCCAGCCAATTTAGTCAATTATCGAATAAAGCAGTGCCAGTTAAGGGATTATGTTTTACCTGCTGCTGCCTTAGTATGGCGGTGGTATTGATCTATTTTATTCCCGATGTTATGCGGGTTTTTGTCCTGATCACCACCGTAGCTGCGATCCTTTTTATGTTTATCTGGAGTATGATCCTGTGTGCTTATCTGGCTTATCGCAAAAAACAACCGCATCGACATCAAACTTCGATTTATAAAATGCCAGATGGCATTGTTATGTCTTGGGTTTGCCTACTATTTTTTGTGTTTGTTTTAATATTGCTAACCTTAGAAAAAGATACTCGCCAGGCGCTATTGGCGGTACCCATTTGGTTTACAATGTTACTAATTGGTTATCAAATTGCTAAAAAAACCTGAGTTCGGGATAAGCATTATCAATTATGCTTGAAGAGATGTTCCTGCCACCGGTATCTTTGGTTTAGATGGAATTAAACAATATGCAACCAGCCCTGCTAATAAATTCACTACAAAGTTAGCAGGAGAGCGGTGCTGCGTATGCGCTATCTGACAAAGATTTTTTAACTCATCAAATACCGTTTCAATGACAGAACGATGACGCAAGATGGCTTTGTCGAAACAAGTCTGTTCAACAGGCTTCATTTTCTTCTTGATATTCGTTATAAGGTTAATTCCCATTGTTTTCAGTTGCTGTTTCAGTGAAGCCGATAAATACCCTTTATCCGCATACAAACAACCAGAAAGATCTTTTATCAGTTTAGGTAATGGTTTCCGATCATCTGTGTTTCCTGGTGTAAGTCGAAAACTGAGTATTTCCCCCAAGTGATTGATAATTACATGAAGTTTGAAACCAAAGAACCAACCTGTTGAGGTTTTTCCTCGTTCAGCTATCCCATCGAAGACTTTATGCCGGCGGATCCGTAAGTTATCACACAGCTATCGGAGTAGAATCGGCAACCGACAGACCCGTGCGCTTTCCCTTAATTGACTCAAACAGTGCCGTTAAAGCTAAGGCACTGCACGGAAGTAACTCTACGTAGCGTGAATATGATGGCAAGTTAGGAAATTCCTTCCTGAGATATAAACGGACATAATAGAGATAAAATACCTTGAATTGGCTGAATCGGAGTTGATGAAACAAAACAACCAGTGTCATCATTTCAGCCAATGAAAGCTGAGTAGACCGTCTACGACGGCTTACTACCGTTATTCAGCAAAATTTCATGCATTTTTGGCTCGAAGTCTTTACAAAAATCATCCATCAGGCAATAAAGTTCAGTAAGATTTTCCATCATTGTTTAACAATGCTCTACTCTTTAACCAGATTGTTAGAGTATTTTAACGAAATATGCGCATTCAACTATTTGAATAGCAAGACTTTCACTTTATTTCTTATCCCGAACTCAGGTTAAAAAACGTAAAACTTCTGCTAATTAAACTAAACATGGTGGTTTGCCTAAAACCACCATTTTCAAGTTAACCGATAAAATAGTTAGCGGCTAAAAATAGTATCAAGCCATGAAATCATTGCTGTTGATCGGGTTATATAAAAACGTCGATACATTAGCTTACAAAGCGATAAATTTAGCGCGTCTATTGTTGCGACTTATTGGCTGGCTTTATACTCAGCTTCCGCTTTAATAAAGCGTTTCACTGCACTCTGGCTAGGTCCGGTAGTTAACAGGCTAACGACAACAATGGCGATTGAGGCAAAAATAAAACCGGGAATAATTTCATACAAACCAAACCACTTATATTGCATCCATATCAATACCGTTATGGCACCGACCAGCATACCGGCTAAAGCACCACCGTAGCGATTCATGCGTTGCCACAAGACAGAAACACGAGTTTCGCAATCTCCAAAAAAGAAGTATAAAGTTCAAAACAAGAAAAAATTAGGGTGTTTATATTTTGTTAGTTTATCCATGCATTAAAAATATATATAAAACATTCTTACAAGTAAGCAGTGTAAGATACTCTGGTTTGGCGTTATCAGAAGTAAGTCCATCGCCTTTATCTCATGACACTATTAGCCGATGGCTAAAAAGTAAATGTTTTCAACCTAAAGACCTATGGCAATTAGTTCAACCTTCTACACGAGTTTCGCACCAATAAAAAAACGCTCTATTTTTAAGTTTAATTCAGCACAATATATAAATAGACAAAATCTTATAAATTAAAAGCAACTTATTGTAATTTAAACAAATTTATACGTTTTAGTAACTTGCAAATTAACCATTGCTTTTAAGCCATTTCTGGAATTTTATATGCCTGTGCGAAACTTGTGTTCTATAGACAAAAAAAGCCCTTGCGTACTAATTGCCGATGATACATTGATTGCCAAAACATGTAGTAAAAAAATAGAGATGGTCCATTATCAATATTCAGGTAATGAACTTGATGTTACTGCTGGCATAGGTTTAGTTAATTTACTTTGGCATAATCTAACAACTGTTGAATCAATTCCTATTGATTATCGTATTTATGATAAAGATTCCGATGGAAAAACAAAAAACACGCACTTTTCCGAAATGCTCGCTCTTGCTAAAAAAAGAGGGATCATACCAGAAGCGGTAGTGATGGATGCCTGGTATTCTAGTCTGGATAATCTGAAATCAATTCGCTCTCATGGTTGGGTCTGGGTAACCACGCTGAGGAAAAACAGGATTGTTAACCATAACAAACAACTGAACAAGTTAGACATCTCAGAAGAAGGAACTCCAACACGAGTTTCGCACCAATAAAAAAACGCTCTATTTTTAAGTTTAATTCAGCATAATATATAAATAGACAAAATCTTTTAAATTAAAAGTAACTTATTATAATTTAAACAAATTTATATGTTTTAGTAACTTGCAAATTAACCATTGCTTTTAAGCCATTTCTGGAATTTTATATGCCTGTGCGAAACTCGTGATTTAGTTAAATAATTATAATATTAATTAATTTAATATTTTTTTATTTATGTTTCAGCAATATATAACAATACTTATAATAAAATCTATTTTAATTAATACAAAAATAGATTTATTTCACATTTCTAACACTTTCATTAGTTAACAATATTGCACCAAATTAAAACATAAAGGATATTGTTAAATCACCGACTTCTAACAATCATCAGAAGAATAAGAATGAGTCGCCGCATAACTGCAGTCATTCTTACTGTTGATAAAGTAACCAGATAAGGTATTGAAACAACTTTACAACGCCTGGAGCTTAGATCGATTAGTTAACAGGACAGGCAATATTTAATTATCTTAGACACTTTGATAATGAGGAAGCTATGGTTCAATTCTCGGCTACCAAAGTTAATGAAAAAGAAAATTCATCTAGCGACATCGCAATATGCCCTAAAACAGGAAAACCCTCCTTTTTAAATTTTGCACAGCATATTTTACCTCAATCCGCAAAACGTTCAGCAATCACTGCAGCCTATCGATTACCTGAAACACAGCTATTACCTCTATTATTGCAACAGGCACAGCAACCAGAAAATCAGACACAAGCGGCTTATCAACTAGCCTATCAGCTAGCAAAAAATCTACGCCAGCAAAAAAATAGTGTTGGCCGTTCTGGTTTAGTACAGAGTCTATTACAACAATTTTCTCTCTCGTCGCAAGAAGGGATTGCGCTTATGTGCCTGGCTGAAGCACTGCTGCGCATCCCCGATAACGCTACCCGTGACATATTGATCCGCGACAAAATTAGTGGTGGTGACTGGCAGTCACATATTGGACAGAGTTCATCATTATTTGTTAATGCTGCCACCTGGGGTTTGCTAATTATGGGGAAATTAGTTGCCAGCCATCATGAAAATAAACTTACCAGTGCTCTTAACCGGATCATTAGTAAAAGTGGTGAACCCATTATTCGTCAAGCTGTGAATATGGCAATGCGGCTAATGGGTGAGCAATTTGTCACTGGTGAAACCATCATAAAAGCACTAAGTAATGCGCATAAAATGGAAAATAAAGGTTTTAGCTACTCTTATGATATGTTAGGTGAAGCAGCCTTAACCGATGAAGATGCCAAAACCTACATGGCTGCTTACCAACAAGCGATTAATGCCATTGGTAAAGCTTCCCACGGCAAAAGCATTTATGCCAGTGCCGGAATTTCCATTAAACTGTCTGCGCTCCATCCAAGATATTGCCGGGCTCAATATGAGCGGGTGATGTCTGAGCTTTACCCTCGTCTGTTAACATTAACCTTACAAGCACGTCATTACGATATTGGCATTAATATTGATGCTGAAGAAGCTGATAGATTGGAAATTTCCCTCGATCTGTTAGAAAAGCTGTGTTTCGAACCGCAACTAGCCGGCTGGGATGGAATTGGCTTTGTCATTCAGGCATATCAAAAACGCTGCCCCTATGTTATCGATGAAATTATAGATTTAGCGCAACGCAGTCAGCACCGTTTGATGATCCGACTGGTAAAAGGCGCTTATTGGGATAGTGAAATTAAACGCGCGCAAATAAATGGTCTTGAAGGTTACCCTGTCTATAGCAGAAAAATTTATACTGATGTCAGTTATCTGGCTTGTGCGCGTAAATTGCTGTCGGTGCCCAATTTAATTTATCCCCAATTTGCCACCCATAACGCCCATACCTTAGCCACGATTTATTATATGGCTGGTGAAAATTATTATCCTGGCCAATATGAATTTCAATGTTTACATGGCATGGGCGAAGCGCTATATCAACAAGTTGTCGGCGCCATCGCCGAAGGTAAACTTAATCGCCCCTGTCGTATTTATGCGCCAGTCGGTAGTCATCAAACCTTGTTGGCTTACCTGGTGCGCCGCTTACTGGAAAATGGCGCAAATACTTCATTTGTTAATCAGATTGCCGATCCTAATATTCCATTAGATAAATTGGTGGCTGATCCAGTGCAACAAGTGCTGGCGGCGGCTGAAACGGCAGGCCAACTGGGTTTGCCACACCCACAAATCCCACT
Source organism: Candidatus Arsenophonus triatominarum (assembly GCF_001640365.1). Taxonomy (GTDB): domain Bacteria; phylum Pseudomonadota; class Gammaproteobacteria; order Enterobacterales; family Enterobacteriaceae; genus Arsenophonus; species Arsenophonus triatominarum. The sequence goes on from NZ_LWMI01000010.1 coordinate 396,432, forward strand.
GCCTCGTGCGCTATATGGCACCAAGCGCCTCAATGCTATTGGTATTGATTTGACTAACGAACATCACCTGGCGGCACTGGCACAGACCCTACTGACTACCCCACTCTGTTATCAGGTTAAACCTTTACTGGCAGGAGAACCGCCTTCGCCGGATGAAATTTCAGCCCGACAGCCGATCACTAATCCGGCTAATCTTGACAATATCGTCGGCTATGTCCACGAAGCAAGCCTAACCGACGTCGAGCATGCGTTCGAAATTGCTACTAACGCAGCTACTCGCTGGGCGACGACCCCCGTCATAGGACGAGCGGCCATTTTGCAACAAGCGGCTAGCCTGATGGAGCAGCAATTCTCCCGTCTAATTGGCGTATTGATCCGTGAAGCCGGCAAAACCTTTAGTAATGCCATTGCTGAAGTGCGCGAAGCGATCGATTTTTTGCGTTACTACGCCGCACAGATCAGTGAAAATTTCAATAATGAAAGCTATTCGCCACTGGGTGTGGTGGTTTGCATTAGTCCGTGGAATTTTCCACTGGCGATTTTTAGCGGCCAAATCGCTGCCGCTTTAGCGAGCGGTAATAGCGTATTGGCCAAACCGGCAGAGCAGACACCGATTATTGCCATGCTAGCGGTTGAGTTACTGCACCAGGCGGGCATACCCCGTGATGTTCTTCAGCTGCTGCCCGGTAGCGGCGAGCAAGTGGGTACAAAACTGATCAGTGACAAGCGGACAGACGGTGTGATGTTTACCGGTTCAATCCAGGTGGCCAAACTGATCCAGCATAATCTTGCCGGCCGACTCAATGTTCAGCAACAGCCCATTCCACTGATTGCCGAAACCGGTGGCTTAAATGCCATGATTGTTGACTCATCCGCACTGACGGAGCAAGTTGTCAATGATGTTATCATTTCAGCCTTCGATAGTGCCGGTCAGCGCTGCTCTGCCCTACGTATTCTTTGTATCCAGGAAGAGGTCGCTGAACGCACACTGACGATGTTAAAAGGCGCAATGGCCGAATACCGAGTCGGTGATCCTAGCCAGCTGGCAACCGATATTGGCCCTGTCATTGATAGCGAAGCACAGCAGAATATCGAACAACACATTGCACAAATGCGTCAAGCAGGGAAAACCATTTATCAGGCTGAGCAACCTAGCCAACAGGATGATAATCAATGGCAACAAGGCACCTTTGTCCGACCCACCTTAATTGAAATTGACCATTTTAATGAACTGAAAAAAGAAATTTTTGGCCCGGTACTACATATTTTACGCTTTAAGCGCCATCAACTAACCAGCCTGATCAAACAAATTAATGACTCAGGTTATGGCTTAACTTTAGGGCTACATAGCCGTATTGATGAAACTATTGCCGACGTTTGCCAGACGGCCAAAGTAGGTAATATTTACGTTAACCGCAATATGGTCGGTGCAGTGGTTGGGGTACAACCCTTTGGCGGTGAAGGATTATCGGGTACTGGGCCAAAAGCCGGTGGCCCGCTTTATCTCTATCGATTGCTCACCCAAAGGCCAGCTACCATCATTGATAAACTGCTTACGCCACCAGATAATCGCTATCCACTAAAACATTGCCAACCATCATTGCAGCCATTAACTCCCTTTGCTGCCTTCTGTGATTGGGCAAAAAACCGCCATCATGCAACAATTGCTGCTATTATTGACCACTATCAGCAATTGACCGCAACCGGCATCTGCAGTGAGTTGCCCGGTCCAACCGGAGAGCATAATAGTTATAGGCTAGTGCCACGTGGGCGGATTTTATGTCTGGCGGAAACAGAAGCGGATGCAGTGATCCAGCTGGCAGCGGTATTAGCGATGGGATGTCACCTGCTATGGCCAAATAATGCCATCCAGCAGCATTTGCTCGCAGAGTTGCCTGATTTAGTCAACCAGATGATCAGGCTAACTGATAATTGGCAACTAGCCGACTGCCAATTTGATGGAGTTATTTATCATGGCGCTAGCCATCAGTTACAAACCATTTGTCAGGCAGTGGCTGAGCGTGACGGGCCAATTATTTCCGTGCAAGGATATCTATCCGGTGACAACCAGTTATTACTTGAGCGTTTAGTCCATGAACGAGCTGTCAGTGTCAATACTGCGGCGGCCGGCGGCAATGCCAGTTTAATGACACTGGAATAATTTTTCATTGGTAACAATAAAGCCTTAGCGATTTGCTAAGGCTTTATTTATCTAATAACTGTGAAATAATTTAGTTTCTATCCATAGCAACGTTATGCTGAGTGACCAGCCCGCCAGCCTAAGAATTGCTCATATTTACGCAAAGCAATATTGTAATTACTAAAGGCAGAGTCGGTCATTTTATCCTGCATCTGAGCCTGAATTTTTTCAATCTCCAATTCAGCGAGCTGAAATTGCATTTCACTTAACAACTCATCCAGTCGACGTAGCCGCACCACATATTCGCGTACGGTACTATGGCTCATTTCAGTCTCTTTAAACAGATACTGTTTAAACGACATAATATCAAAATAGCCAGTATCACTATTACAATAAATTTTACTACAAAAACGACATAGCGCGGTAAATCTATGCTGTAATTCGGCCCAAGCTTGCCCATCAATCAGCTCGGTCATAGCTGAAATCGCTTCTTTATTCAGAATTTGATCATTAAACACCAATGAAATCCGATCAAGGGTTTTGTTACAGTGTGCGCAGTGAATTTGACTATGTTTATAGTCTTTAATATAACGGCTGAGCGGCCGCTTCTTTTGGTTAGAAACAGACATATTTAGATAAGCCCTGTGTGTAAATCGTAAACAAAAAAATAAAAAATATTATTTATCTGGATTTAAGCGCGCTCGTAGCCGTTTTATCGCCTAGCTATGTAGCTGGAGCTGACGCGGGATTCCCCGACATTCAACACCGCGCCTATTTCCTTCAGGTTCAGATCTTCTTGATAATAGAGCGTCAAAACCATTTTTTCCCTTTTAGGCAAACATTCTATCGCCTTTATAATATTTTTGCGAATCAGTTGCTATTAAAGTTTGCAGCGGATTTCGGCTCATCGTCAACCTCAATAATCCGTTCACAGCTCTCACCATGCACTTCATGCCACTCATCATAAGAGCATAATTGACTATTGTTGCTATCCTGCAATAACTGCTGATACTCCGGCAGACCGATATTCAACTTATCAGCAATCTCCTGCTCGGCCGCCGGCCGGCCTAGCGCTTGCTCAAGCTGCTGCATTACTTTGGCCGCTTCCCGCGCCATACGGCGCACACTACGCGGTACCCAATCGCGGGCGCGTAATTCATCTAACATCGCGCCACGAACCCGTTGCACGGCATAAGTGGTAGCGGTACCTTGCATAGCATTAAACCGCTCTAATGCTTCCAGCAGACCAATACCGCCAGCCTGAATTAAATCATCCAGTCTACGCTAGCCGGTAATCTAACTTGCAGTTTTAATGCCACGAGTTTCGCACAGGCATATAAAATTCCAGAAATGGCTCAAAAGCAATGGTTAATTTGCAAGTTACTAAAACGTATAAATTTGTTTAAATTACAATAAGTTGCTTTTAATTTATAAGATTTTGTCTATTTATATATTATGCTGAATTAAACTTAAAAATAGAGCGTTTTTTTATTGGTGCGAAACTCGTGGCTTCATGACGTACTAAAGGAATATAGCGTTCCAATAGTACATTTTTTTCAATTATCCCATCCTGGGTGTAGAGATCGTTCATCGTAGGCACCTGTCATTGATAACAGGCGCTTATTATCCGAAATTGAGAGGGCAAATAATGGCGTAAATAGTGATATAAAACGGGCTTTTTTTACTTATCTAACCTGAGTTCGGGATAAGCATTATCAATTATGCTTGAAGAGATGTTCCTGCCACAGGTATCTTTGGTTTAGATGGAATTAAACAATATGCAACCCGCCCGGCTAATAAATTCACTACAAAATTAGCAGGAGAGCGGTGCCGCGTATGCGCTATCTGACAAAGATTTTTTAACTCATCAAATACCGTTTCAATGACAGAACGATGACGCAAGATGACTTTGTCGAAACAAGTCTGTTCAACAGGCTTCATTTTCTTCTTGATATTCGTTATAAGGTTAATTCCCATTGTTTTCAGTTGCTGTTTCAGTGAAGCCGATAAATACCCTTTATCCGCATGCAAACAACCAGAAAGATCTTTTATCAGCTCAGGTAATGGTTTCCGATCATCTGTGTTTCCTGGTGTAAGTCGAAAACTGAGTATTTCACTCAAATGATTGATAATTACATGAAGTTTGAAACCAAAGAACCATCCTGTTGAGGTTTTTCCTCGTTCAGCTATCCCATCGAAGACTTTATGCCGGCGGATCCGTAAGTTATCACACAGCTATCGGAGTAGAATCGGCAACCGACAGACCCGTGCACTTTCCTTTAATTGACTCAAACAGTGCCGTTAAAGCTAAGGCACTGCACGGAAGTAACTCTACGTAGCGTGAATATGATGGCAAGTTAGGAAATTCCTTCCTGAGATATAAACGGACATAATAGAGATAAAATACCTTGAATTGGCTGAATCGGAGTTGATGAAACAAAGCAACCAGTGTCATCATTTCAGCCAATGAAAGCTGAGTAGACCGTCTACGACGCTTACTACCGTTATTCAGCAAAATTTCATGCATTTTTGGCTCGAAGTCTTTACAAAAATCATCCATCAGGCAATAAAGTTCAGTAAGATTTTCCATCATTGTTTAACAATGCTCTACTCTTTAACCAGATTGTTAGAGTATTTTAACGAAATATGCGCATTCAACTATTTGAATAGCAAGACTTTCACTTTATTTCTTATCCCGAACTCAGGTTATTTTTAAGTTTAATTCAGCATAATATATAAATAGACAAAATCTTATAAATTAAAAGCAACTTATTGTAATTTAAACAAATTTATACGTTTTAGTAACTTGCAAATTAACCATTGCTTTTAAGCCATTTCTGGAATTTTATATGCCTGTGCGAAACTCGTGTTTATTTCTTATCCCGAACTCAGGTTAATTAGGAGTAAAAATGACACCGGAAACAGTGATGGGGCTTGGTATTGATGGGATGAAAGTTGCTATAGCATTAGCACCACCACTTTTGCTGGCAGCGTTGATCAGCGATTCAATTATTAGTTTATTGCAAGCAGCCACCCAAATTAATGAGATGACCCTCTCTTTCATTCCTAAAATTATCGCTGTTTTTATTACCGCGACAGTAGCCGGCCCATGAATGTTAGAACTATTTATCGAGTATACCCGTCAGTTAATCACTCAACTACCGCAATTTATTGGTTAATGATGATCACTTTTACGACCGATTTTTTTTATATTTATGTTAACCAACTATTTTGGCCATTTGTGCGAATATTAACCCTATTTAGTATTGCACCTTTTTTTGCTGAAAAACAAATTCCTCTCTTTTCTGTCATAGGTTGTTGGATATTAATACAACAAGTTTTAATCGGTTTATTAATGGGACTGACGATGCAAATTGCCTTTGCCATCGTTCGTTATGCATGGGAAATATTAGGCATGCAAATGTGGCTCTCTTTTGCATTATTCGTTGATCCATCAGCCGGCGCCAATATGCCAATTATAGCGCGTTTTGTGAATCTATTATTACTACTATTGTTTCTCTCTTTCGATATTCATCTTTGGCTGTTGTCACTGTTAGCAGATAGTTTTCAAACCATTCCGCTGCTATCATCATCATTAAATAGCAAAAGTTTTATATTAGTTGCCCAATCAGCCGGAATTATTTTTTATTATGGCTTATAGTCGGTTTCCCACTGACACTTTTAATTGGTATTTATTTATTACCGCTGTTAACAACCATTGTGACCAAATATGCCGAGAAAATATTTAATGATATTCTCGGTCAATTAACGCTGATATTGCTTACATTAGCTGGAAAATAATAGTTTTAAAATCGCTTTCTCCGATAACTTTAATTCTTTATTTAATACTAGATCGCTAAATCCGTTTAATTCTATACCATAACCGGTACAAATTTATCTTATTTTTAAATTAATAAAGCCACTTCGCCTGATATAGCTAGGCGACTTAATTTTGATTACAGCATATGTATTAAAAACAGGTCATCGATAGTGCATCCTGTTTCCATCTTTTTACGTTTAGCTTGAGACCATTTATGTTCTATAGGATTTAAATCTGGTGAATACACAGGCAAATATTCTATCTGGTGTCCTGTGTTTATAATTGCCTGTTCAATATTCTTACCTTTGTGAAAGCTAGCGTTGTCCATAAAAATAACAGAATTTTCAGGAAGTTCTGGGAGCAATATTTTTGTGATCCAAACATAAAAAACATCACGATTAATATTGCAATCAAATAATCCGATAGCAAAAAGGGTTGTTCCCAATAAAGCGCCAATAACATTTGTTCTTCCCTTAGCACCCCAGTTTTTCAGGCCAAAACAACGGTGACCTTTTGGGGAATAGCCGTGAGTTCGTGGAGTGTCATGTGAAAAACCACTTTCATCAATAAAAACAACAGATTTATCTTTTTTTTCATACTGTTGTCTTTTTTGCTGATGTGCCAGCCTGTCGCTTTCGTTGGTTTTTGGATGGAATAGAGTTTTTTTTATAGGTTAATCCCAGCTTTTTAAGGGATTGCCAAATAGTCTTTTTACAAACACCGAATCGCTCTGCCCGTTCCTTTTGGTAAGCATCTGGATACTGTTCCACATCTTTTGCTAAAGCATTTTTATCGAGCTTCCTCTTACGTGGCGTTGAATTTTTTGGCTCTGGTCGTTTAAGCCAACGTACTAAAGACGCTTTTCCAATACGGAATTGTTTCGCAGTTTCTCGAATTGTTAAACCTTCGGCTTTCCTTACAGATATTACTTTACGTCGAAAATCAATTGTATAACTCATAACACACCTTGTAATCAAAATTAAGTCGCCTAGCTATAAGCAATAGGCTTTATTTAGGTATCGCTATCCATTCAGCAACAATATCCTGATAAACACCGGTCTTTTTATTTAGGTGTAACCATTGATCTACATATAGCTTCCAACTCATATCATCACGTGGCAGCATATAAGCTTTCTCAATGTATTGCAGCGGTCTTTTCGGATTAAGCGCACACAATAATTTTGGATACTGCTTTTGTTGATAAAGCGCTTCTGATGCATCGGTAACCATTACATCAAATTTTTTATCAATAATTTGCTGGAATATTGCTGCATTATCATGAGTCAGTTGTAACTGTGCTTTCGGTAAATAACGCTGAACAAACGCCTCGTTAGTACCACCAAACGGAGCAATCAAACGTACTGTTGGTTTATTGAGTTGCTCAATAGTTTGGTATTTTGCTTTATCATCACACCGTACTAATGGGATTTTACCATCAACCGCGATTGGGGCAGATAACCAAGCAGTCTGTTGACGCTTTAAGATGACAGAGATACCACCAACAGCAATATCACACTGTTTGCTGCGAAAATCTTCCATTAATGTTTTCCAGGTGGTTTTTTGCCATTTAACTGTTGCTCCTAGACTGGTGGCCAGATTTTCCATCAGTGCCACATCAATCCCTTCATATTTACCATCCTGCAGTAAATGAGTATAAGGCTTATAATCACCCGTTGCGCAAACCGTTAATGTTTTCGTTTTCATCACTCGGTCAAGATGAGACTGCGCCTGTGCTGCTGCGCTCAAGAAAACCAGGCTGACTACTGTCAATTTCTTCATCATACTTGTTCCTTCCTTTATCTCAGGAAATTGTTTATCACAGAAAAATCCAGCTAAACAAAATTACCCTCAATTATGAAAATGAAAAATAGTAAAATTTATTCAATATTACTATTTTTTCAACACCATGAAACTGTTATTTTTTGATATTACGTTATAATTTTGACGTTATATTATATATAGTAACTTGATAATTAATTCAACACGAGTTTCGCACCAATAAAAAACGCTCTATTTTTAAGTTTAATTCAGCATAATATATAAATAGACAAAATCTTATAAATTAAAAGCAACTTATTGTAATTTAAACAAATTTATACGTTTTAGTAACTTGCAAATTAACCATTGCTTTTAAGCCATTTCTGGAATTTTATATGTCTGTGCGAAACTCATGTCATAATGAACTCCAAAAAAAATACATATAATTCAATATATTAATTAAATAAAAAAACTAATTTAATAAATTTTTAGGCCAAAAATAACATTGAAGATATTTTTATATAAAAAATCACTTATTTTACGATGAAAAATATATTATTTTTAATATAAAAAAGTTTTATAAAATAAAGATATTCTTAATAGAGAGGTTATAATTTAGAATATATAATACAAATAATAAAATAAATATTTTTAAAATATAATGCCAATAATAATTTTTTAGTAAACAATGCCTTGTCTTATAAGCATATAAACCATATTTAGTTATAAATTATTTATCGAAACAATTATCAATTTAGTCAGCTTTAAAAAACCTTTAACTATGACAAAGATATTCAGTGCAGAAATAATAATTCACTAGGTTAGGAAGATGTTAATTTATATTTAGTCACTCTCTTTTGGTATCACATAAATACCTTCACTTGCTGTATTCTCATAAAAAAACCAAATACCAGTAGGATATTCAGGCAACTCAATTAAATACATTATCCCCTCATTAAAAGGTTCTATTAATCGAATAATACCTTTTCGCATCTGCTCGCCATCAGTTTTTACTAAAACGCTATCATTGATTTTCATCGGTTATGCCAAAAAATAGAATGTTGTACCAAAAAATTTTACTACAAAATAATAAAGAAGCCTGCCGCTTGCACGACAGGCTTCAAGAAATCCATTTATTTAACTAATCTTAAAGAGCAGTTACATTCGCTGCAGCTGGGCCTTTCGAACCATCTTCAATAGTAAATTCTACATTTTGCCCTTCAGCTAGGGTTTTGAATCCATTTCCTTGAATGGCAGAGAAGTGAACGAATACATCTTTGCTACCATCAGAAGGAGTGATGAAACCAAAGCCTTTAGATTCGTTAAACCACTTCACTTGACCCTTCATTTTGTCAGACATGTGCCTTTTCCTATATAACTAATAAACATTGCCGCTTTCGGCAGGTATACAAAAGCCTACATCACTATTTAATTCATGGAAGCACTCAGCAAGAAACGGTCGAAAGGCTATCAAGGATAACGCTACTCATAACACATTAACTTAATGTCGTAAATAAAATAGATCTGTTTATTAGGCTTCCTCCCATTAACGCACGAGTAGTTAATAATATCAATAGTTTTATGCTTTTGTTTAAGAAAAAAATCGAATTTTTTCAAGAATATTCTTCGTTAACCCAATAAATTAATAAAAAAATCAAAATGATCTAAATAAATTCATAAATATAAATTTTTTTTCTGTTTAGGACAATTCCTAATCAATGGAAATTTTGTTTAAAATTAAGAGAAAAAAAAATATGTCGATAACTCAAGCAATTTAATATACTAGTCTCAGAGTTTAGATTCATCTATAAATCTAATCAATTAAGGTAAATATCATAGATATGATAAAAGTAATCCTGAATGAAAATCTCTGCCAAATAAATAAACAGCAAAACCGTAATAATAACCTGAGTTCGGGATAAGAAATAAAGTGAAAGTCTTGCTATTCAAATAGTTGAATGCGCATATTTCGTTAAAATACTCTAACAATCTGGTTAAAGAGTAGAGCATTGTTAAACAATGATGGAAAATCTTACTGAACTTTATTGCCTGATGGATGATTTTTGTAAAGACTTCGAGCCAAAAATGCATGAAATTTTGCTGAATAACGGTAGTAAGCGTCGTAGACGGTCTACTCAGCTTCCATTGGCTGAAATGATGACACTGGTTGTTTTGTTTCATCAACTCCGATTCAGCCAATTCAAGGTATTTTATCTCTATTATGTCCGTTTATATCTCAGGAAGGAATTTCCTAACTTGCCATCATATTCACGCTGCGTAGAGTTACTTCCGCGCAGTGCCTTAGCTTTAACGGCACTGTTTGAGTCAATTAAGGGAAAGTGCACGGGTCTGTCGGTTGCCGATTCTACTCCGATAGCTGTGTGTGATAACTTACGGATCCGCCGGCATAAAGTCTTCGATGGGATAGCTGAACGAGGAAAAACCTCAACAGGATGGTTCTTTGGTTTCAAACTTCATGTAATTATCACACGAGTTTCGCACCAATAAAAAAACGCTCTATTTTTAAGTTTAATTCAGCATAATATATAAATAGACAAAATCTTATAAATTAAAAGCAACTTATTGCAATTTAAACAAATTTATACGTTTTAGTAACTTGCAAATTAACCATTGCTTTTAAGCCATTTCTGGAATTTTATATGCCTGTGTGAAACTCGTGACTATTTTTTCTTTTGCTCGCCGCTGCATTACTGTTTGATATCAAACCAACATACCGCTTTAAGGATATTGGGATACTGGATTTACGTGTATGTTACAATGGTGAATGGTTTGTTACTGAAAAAGTATCAGATACTGCGGTTAACAAAATACTTGCTGAGCCAACTATCAACAATGCAATCAAAACCGAGTTAAAACCACGAGTTTCGCACAAACCTAATTTGGGTATACTAATAAATCCCTGATCTGCTCAGCAATAGCATTTTTGATTACATGCCAATTTTATTGATAAAGAGTTATTTTTTCAGATATAGCTAGGCGACTTAATTTTGATTACAGCATATGTATTAAAAACAGGTCATCGATAGTGCATCCTGTTTCCATCTTTTTACGTTTAGCTTGAGACCATTTATGTTCTATAGGATTTAAATCTGGTGAATACACAGGCAAATATTCTATCTGGTGTCCTGCGTTTATAATTGCCTGTTCAATATTCTTACCTTTGTGAAAGCTAGCGTTGTCCATAAAAATAACAGAATTTTCAGGAAGTTCTGGGAGCAATATTTTTGTGATCCAAACATAAAAAACATCACGGTTAATATTGCAATCAAATAATCCGATAGCAAAAAGGGTTGTTCCCAATAAAGCGCCAATATAGCTAGGCGACTTAATTTTGATTACAAGGTGTGTTATGAGTTATACAATTGATTTTCGACGTAAAGTAATATCTGTAAGGAAAGCCGAAGGTTTAACAATTCGAGAAACTGCGAAACAATTCCGTATTGGAAAAGCGTCTTTAGTACGTTGGCTTAAACGACCAGAGCCAAAAAATTCAACGCCACGTAAGAGGAAGCTCGATAAAAATGCTTTAGCAAAAGATGTGGAACAGTATCCAGATGCTTACCAAAAGGAACGGGCAGAGCGATTCGGTGTTTGTAAAAAGACTATTTGGCAATCCCTTAAAAAGCTGGGATTAACCTATAAAAAAAACTCTATTCCATCCAAAAACCAACGAAAGCGACAGGCTGGCACATCAGCAAAAAAGACAACAGTATGAAAAAAAAGATAAATCTGTTGTTTTTATTGATGAAAGTGGTTTTTCACATGACACTCCACGAACTCACGGCTATTCCCCAAAAGGTCACCGTTGTTTTGGCCTGAAAAACTGGGGTGCTAAGGGAAGAACAAATGTTATTGGCGCTTTATTGGGAACAACCCTTTTTGCTATCGGATTATTTGATTGCAATATTAACCGTGATGTTTTTTATGTTTGGATCACAAAAATATTGCTCCCAGAACTTCCTGAAAATTCTGTTATTTTTATGGACAACGCTAGCTTTCACAAAGGTAAGAATATTGAACAGGCAATTATAAACGCAGGACACCAGATAGAATATTTGCCTGTGTATTCACCAGATTTAAATCCTATAGAACATAAATGGTCTCAAGCTAAACGTAAAAAGATGGAAACAGGATGCACTATCGATGACCTGTTTTTAATACATATGCTGTAATCAAAATTAAGTCGCCTAGCTATAACATTTGTTCTTCCCTTAGCACCCCAGTTTTTCAGGCCAAAACAACGGTGACCTTTTGGGGAATAGCCGTGAGTTCGTGGAGTGTCATGTGAAAAACCACTTTCATCAATAAAAACAACAGATTTATCTTTTTTTTCATACTGTTGTCTTTTTTGCTGATGTGCCAGCCTGTCGCTTTCGTTGGTTTTTGGATGGAATAGAGTTTTTTTTATAGGTTAATCCCAGCTTTTTAAGGGATTGCCAAATAGTCTTTTTACAAACACCGAATCGCTCTGCCCGTTCCTTTTGGTAAGCATCTGGATACTGTTCCACATCTTTTTTTATCGAGCTGTAGTGGCATACTAAATTTGGCCACCTAAGTTGAGGTGATATGCTTACCTCATAATTTTTATAGGTGCCGAAATGAGTAAAATAATTACTGCTGAATTTAAATGTGAAACCGCCAAATTAGTCCTTGACCAAAATTACACCTACCAGGAAGCCGCGAAAGGCATGAACGTCAGTCTTTCAGCGATTAGCCGGTGGGTAAGAGCCCTTCGTTTAGAACGTCAAGGGAAAACATCGCCTGGTCTGCCATTAACACCTGAACAAATTGAGTTCAGAGAAATGAAGAAAAAAATCCACCGGCTGGAAATGGAGAATGACATCTTAAAAAAGGCTACTGCGCTCTTAATGTCCGACTCACTGAAAAATTTTCGGTAGTTGAAAAGCTAAGAGTGCTTTATCCGGTGAAAACTTTGTGTCGTATTTTTAATGTTCACCGAAGCAGTTATCGCTATTGGTGTCGGCCTAAGGAGCCAGATATTGAGCGGACGATAAAACGTAGCCTAGTCAGCGAAGCGTGGAACGTTAGTGGCGGCTCTGCTGGCGCAAGGACTATCGCCACGATGGTTACCAATACACACAACAAGCGTGTTGCTTAATAGTGAAATAAGGGTATTTCGGTGATTGAAGTAAATTTTAGGCTGTTCTGAGATGGAAATTCCAAAGACCGGCACTAAGGAGTAAAAAGGTATCATCAATAAAGGGTCTACGATTCCGTAAAATTTGGGTCATACAACCGAGGCGCTTGATACCCGCGATGGCGTGTTCAACCGTAATACGGATGCCCGAGATTATTTTATTTTCTTGTTTTTGTTCAGGCGATAAAGGTCTTTTTCGAGTTCCTTTTTTTGGGATTTGTGTATTAGGATGCTGTTTATCTATACCTTGAAAACCGGTATCAGCCCAGATGGTTACCTCAGGGGGAATATGGCGAATTATATCGACTTTATCGAGTAAGCGTTTATCGTGACGGCGCCCATTTTTGATCATGGGGATAAATCCAATTTTCCTCGTTTCGTCAGTCATAATAAGCCCTTTTCGAGTGGTCTGTCTTTTCTTTCCCGAATACATTTTTTTTCGCCGACGCAGATTCTTAGGCTTTTGGACAGGTCGCTCTGTCCCATCAATAAAGACGTCTTTAACTCCAGGAAAGGCGCGAAAAAATTCCTCAGCAGAGCGAATTTGACGAGCGGGCAAAACACATTCTCGCCCCAAGGTCATCTCTAAAACCGGCAATAATATTTTTACCCAGCGACATACCCGTGTTCTATCTAAACCAAAAAGAAGTCCTTGCAAATCATAGGTCGGATAACATTTTAAATACAATAAAATAAAAAGCAGTTTATCTAATGGGGTTGGGATAAATCCTTTCTGCCCTGCACCCATCTGCCGCTCGTGATCTTTTCGATTCTTTTTCCGATAAATCAAATAACAAGCTGAAAATTCAGCGGCTAAATTTTTCAATTCTTCGACTGATAATCCAATGATTGCTTTACATAAACGATTATCTCGTAACAACCGCTCTTTGTTGATCATTTCAAACCGTTATTTTCTAAGTTAAACCTCTTTTTATTGTCTATAGCGTGACAAAAAATGCAACTCTCTATTCAGCAACTATTTTAACGTGAAACTTGGGCGGTAGTTAGCGGGTAAGTTGATGAAAGAATTAATCATCGTCAGTTGCCAAGAGCGAAAACATAAATACAACCGCGGTGAAAATGAACGTATTGATATTCCAAATCTGCTCAATAGGCAGTTCGCTGTTACAAAGCCTGACCAGGTTTGGTGCGGCGATGTAACCTATATTTGGACAGGCTCACGATGGGCCTATCTGGCTGTGGTATTGGATTTGTTTGCCCGAAAACCGGTGGGCTGGGCAATGTCATTTGCACCAGACTCAGAATTAACCGCCAAAGCACTACAAATGGCTTGGGAACTACGTGGGCATCCCAAACAGGTGATGTTCCATAGTGATCAGGGAAGTCATTATACCAGTCGTCAGTATAGGCAGGCATTGTGGCGTTATCAGATGACCCAAAGTATCAGTCGCAGAGGGAATTGTTGGGATAATAGTCCGATGGAACGATTCTTCCGTAGTCTGAAGACCGAATGGGTGCCAACGACTGGCTACCAAAGCTTTAGTACTGCTCAGTCAGCCATTATTCGCTACATAACCCACTACTATAGCGATATAAGACCTCACTGGTATAACGGTGGATTAACGCCAAACGAATCAGAGCGACTGTTCCGTGAACAGTCAGGTAGGGTGGCCAATTTTAGTTGACCACTACAAGCTTCCTCTTACGTGGCGTTGAATTTTTTGGCTCTGGTCGTTTAAGCCAACGTACTAAAGACGCTTTTCCAATACGGAATTGTTTCGCAGTTTCTCGAATTGTTAAACCTTCGGCTTTCCTTACAGATATTACTTTACGTCGAAAATCAATTGTATAACTCATAACACACCTTGCAATCAAAATTAAGTCGCCTAGCTATATACGACGTTTATGTTGTTCAAACCACACAGAAATAGCGAGAAAAATATGATATCTTTGCGCTCGGCTCGTGCGAGCCTGACAGCGTTCAATACCACAATTTTGTTTAACTTCTCGATGATAAACTTCAACAGACCAACGGGCATCCATGATAGATTTGACGTTGACGAGTGGGATTGTCTTTGTTTGTTACTCTGTAATCAATACGGCCGTTTTTGGCTGTAAATTTGAAAACTGTCACCCAACCGTAGCCTCGTAAGTGTATTGGAGTTCCTTCTTCTGAGATGTCTAACTTGTTCAGTTGTTTGTTATGGTTAACAATCCTGTTTTTCCTCAGCGTGGTTACCCAGACCCAACCATGAGAGCGAATTGATTTCAGATTATCCAGACTAGAATACCAGGCATCCATCACTACCGCTTCTGGTATGATCCCTCTTTTTTTAGCAAGAGCGAGCATTTCGGAAAAGTGCGTGTTTTTTGTTTTTCCATCAGAATCTTTATCATAAATACGATAATCAATAGGAATTGATTCAACAGTTGTTAGATTATGCCAACGTAAATTAACTAAACCTATGCCAGCAATAACATCTGTTCATTACCTGAATATTGATAATGGACCATCTCTATTTTTTTACTACGTGTTTTGGCAATCAATGTATCATCGGCAATTAGTACGCAAGGGCTTTTTTTGTCTATAGAAGGTTGAACTAATCGCCATAGGTCTTTAGGTCGAAAACATCTACTTTTTAGCCATCGACTAATAGTTGTCATGAGATAAAGGCGATGGGCTTACTTCTGATAACGCCAAACCCGAATAGCTTACACTGCTTACTTGTAAGAATGTTTTATAGATATTTTTAATGCATGGATAACCGGACAAAATATGAACACCCTAATTTTTTCTTGTTTTTAAATTTATACTTCTTTTTTGGAGATTGAGAAACTCGTGTTGTTTTCATCCAATTCTTTTAGCTAATACAAAACACGCCTCTCGATTTGGTCAATTTTTTAAACTTCTACAATAAGTAAGACTCGGATTTTTAAATCTACAATCTTGGTTCTTGATTACCTTATGACCAAACAGTGATTATTTTCATTTTTACACTTTACAACTAAGATAAGCCCCGCTATTATTCCGCTCGTTGTGAAGCGCACAGCCAATTCCTCCATAGTTCAGTTGGTAGAACGGCGGACTGTTAATCCGTATGTCACTGGTTCGAGCCCAGTTGGAGGAGCCAGATTCTTAAGAAAACCTGCCTAATTGGCAGGTTTTTTGCTTTCATAGGCAAATTAAATATATTAAAAATCAACCATTATGCTTACACGAGTTTCGCACAGGCATATAAAATTCCAGAAATGGCTTAAAAGCAATGGTTAATTTGCAAGTTACTAAAACGTATAAATTTGTTTAAATTACAATAAGTTGCTTTTAATTTATAAGATTTTGTCTATTTATATATTATGCTGAATTAAACTTAAAAATAGAGCGTTTTTTTATTGGTGAGAAACTCGTGGCTTACTATAAATAACGCAACCTCTCGCTAGCCAACATATTGTTATATTCAAAACTCCGCACTGCTGATTAATATAACTCCTTTTGGTCTTTGACAAATTGACTTTCTGTCGATAACATTCAGTGCTCATCTAATGTTATTCCTCCATAGTTCAGTCGGTAGAACGGCGGACTGTTAATCCGTATGTCACTGGTTCGAGTCCAGTTGGAGGAGCCAAACAATCTTAACTTATACTTTTGTTATTACTTTTATAAATTATTAGTTTAATACAGATTAATCTGCTATTTAATATAGCTTTTTTCACTTTATCATCTCTAGTTAACATACTTACAACTCATCTTTTTCATTATCTACTTTTAAGATGGAGTCAATTTAATGACCCAAATCACGACAACTATTAAAATTCGCCGTCCAGACGACTGGCATGTTCATTTTAGAGATGATGATATATTAAAACTTGTTGTGCCTTATACTAGCCGATTTTTTGGTCGAGCTATTGTTATGCCAAACTTGGTTCCGCCAATTACTGATATTGAACAAGCAAAATCTTATCGAAAAAGGATCCTTGATGCGATCCCTGCAGAACATTCATTTACACCATTAATTACCTGCTACCTAACCGATTCCACTGACGCCCAAATAGTAGAAGAAGGCTTCAACCAGTGGATATTTACTGCCTGTAAACTTTACCCGGCCAACGCAACGACTAACTCTAAATATGGGGTATCAAAGATAACAAAGATTTATCACGTTTTTGCCAAAATGGAAAAAATAGGTATGCCACTATTAGTTCACGGTGAAGTCACAAACAGTGATATTGATATTTTTGATCGCGAAGCCTATTTTATTGATCAAACGATGGAGCCTATTAGAAAAGATTTTCCCAGCCTAAAAATTGTGTTTGAACACATTACCACTAAAGAGGCCGTTCAATATGTACTTGCTGGTAATGAAAAGCTGGCTGCTACCATCACACCACAACATTTAATGTTTAACAGAAATCATGTGTTAGTTGGTGGCATAAAACCTCATTTATATTGTCTACCTGTTCTAAAGCGTGACATCCATCAAAAAGCATTACGTGAAGCAATAACAACAGGTTGTCAACGCTTTTTCCTTGGCACAGATACTGCTCCTCATACACAAAATAGAAAAGAGTCTGCCTGTGGTTGTGCCGGTGTTTTTAATGCACCTACTGCCCTTGCAGCTTATGCTACCGTTTTTGATGAAATGAATGCGATGGAAAATTTTGAAGCATTTTGTTCATTAAACGGCGCTAAATTTTATGGCTTACCTGTTAATAAAGGGTTTATTGAACTTAAACGTAAAAAAGTAATTATCCCTGACAAAATTTCCCAAGGTGAAAATCATTTAATTCCTTTTTTAGCAAATGAAGATGCTAATTGGGAAATCAATATACTATAATTCTCTACTATAAAGTTACCATGGCAATGGTTGATTATTAATTTATCAACCACAGCCATCTTTTATCATATGATTTGTGCTTTAAAAACAGCTATTTCATTAAAAATAACGCTATTATCTAGGTTTATTTTATAGCTAGGCGACTTAATTTTGATTACAGCATATGTATTAAAAACAGGTCATCGATAGTGCATCCTGTTTCCATCTTTTTACGTTTAGCTTGAGACCATTTATGTTCTATAGGATTTAAATCTGGTGAATACACAGGCAAATATTCTATCTGGTGTCCTGCGTTTATAATTGCCTGTTCAATATTCTTACCTTTGTGAAAGCTAGCGTTGTCCATAAAAATAACAGAATTTTCAGGAAGTTCTGGGAGCAATATTTTTGTGATCCAAACATAAAAAACATCACGATTAATATTGCAATCAAATAATCCGATAGCAAAAAGGGTTGTTCCCAATAAAGCGCCAATAACATTTGTTCTTCCCTTAGCACCCCAGTTTTTCAGGCCAAAACAACGGTGACCTTTTGGGGAATAGCCGTGAGTTCGTGGAGTGTCATGTGAAAAACAACTTTCATCAATAAAAACAACAGATTTATCTTTTTTTTCATACTGTTGTCTTTTTTGCTGATGTGCCAGCCTGTCGCTTTCGTTGGTTTTTGGATGGAATAGAGTTTTTTTTATAGGTTAATCCCAGCTTTTTAAGGGATTGCCAAATAGTCTTTTTACAAACACCGAATCGCTCTGCCCGTTCCTTTTGGTAAGCATCTGGATACTGTTCCACATCTTTTGCTAAAGCATTTTTATCGAGCTTCCTCTTGCGTGGCGTTGAATTTTTTGGCTCTGGTCGTTTAAGCCAACGTACTAAAGACGCTTTTCCAATACGGAATTGTTTCGCAGTTTCTCGAATTGTTAAACCTTCGGCTTTCCTTACAGATATTACTTTACGTCGAAAATCAATTGTATAATTCATAACACACCTTGTAATCAAAATTAAGTCGCCTAGCTATACTAAAAATATATTATTTATAATCAATATAACAATTTAGATAAAGTATATATTATTAATCATCAAGTTATTTAATTTCATGATGTTTTAATTTATTTTTATATACACAGATATGTACAAATTATTTTTTCATCCCCTATGCTATCTTTGGCAAAATACCACGAGTTTCGCACCAATAAAAAACGCTCTATTTTTAAGTTTAATTCAGCATAATATATAAATAGACAAAATCTTATAAATTAAAAGCAACTTATTGTAATTTAAACAAATTTATACGTTTTAGTAACTTGCAAATTAACCATTGCTTTTAAGCCATTTTTGGAATTTTATATGCCTGTGCGAAACTCGTGAATACCAAAAACAAAACCGCAATTTCTCACAAAACCACTTACACCCAACCAACAATTAAATAGTTAACAGCTTCCTACAACGCTGCTAATATAATGCCCCTTGGGTGGGGCTAATTTACTTTAAAAAGCTATAACGATATGAAAAATACGAAAAATAACATTAACTATATAATTTTATTATTAATTTTTTTAATATCAATATTTCTGAATATTTTTGTTTTTGAAGAAAACTCAAGAGTTCCTCACGTATCTACTTTTACTATCCTCCTGATTACTTTTGTATTAATTATTAGCAACAGTAGGCTAAAAAAGTTTATAGGATTACTTCTTTTATTTTTAATAAATTTGAAAATTATTTATTCGTTATACTTTAATGGAAATATAACAATATCTGCACTTCAATCAATGCTTGAAACCAACACAGAAGAAGCATTATTGATGTCAGATTGTTTATTTTTTAAGTTAATTTTACCTTCATTGATTTTAACAATAGCCTTACTTTGCTTTTTAGCTAAAGTAAAAAAGCACTTAAAAAGTAATTTGCTATTTTTATATACAACACTGTTTTTCACAGTATTAACTGTTATTTTAACTATTGTTGATATAAAAGATGAATACAAATTAATCCCTAATATTAAAGAAAACAAAAAGGAACTTGGCGTTTTCTTACACCATAAAACACCTTTAGTGTTTGGCGATGCAGCTTATTTACTCATTGCTTCATATGGTGATAGCAAATATTCAGATACCAGTGAAATAGAGAAATTAAACAATTCCATTATTGCAAAGAAAAGCAACAATAACAAAAGTATTATATTGATTATGGGTGAATCCTCATTATTCTCACGTTACAGCGCATATGGTTATCATTTAAATACAACACCACATATGGCAAAAATCTTCTCTACAGAAAATGCCTGTATAGTAAATAATGTTCATTCCAGCGCACCGATAACTCGAGATTCTGTATCAATGACCTTGGCATTCAACACACCAGAAAGTGAAGATAATTTGTTTAGTGATAAATCGATAGTGGAAATGGCTAGATACAATGGCTATAAAACTTATTGGTTAGGCTCTCAAGAAATCGGCAAGAAAAAAAACACATCAACACATGGTTCCAAATATGGTTTTATTGCCCGAAAAAGTGATTATATAAAACTTACGAACTACAATGACAATAAATTAGTATTTCTATTATCTCAAATTTTATCAGATAATACCCAAAAGCGATTTATTGTCATTCATCTATTTGGTAATCATAAGCCGTATAATAACTATGATGAAATAGATAAAAAAGCGTTACCAAAAGCCGAAAAATATGATTTAACCATTAGTCATACTGACCGGATTGTTAATGATATCTTTAATGTTATTAACGAAAAGAAAATTGACTATAATTTAATTTATACATCTGACCATGGCGAGGTTATTAATGTTGGACATGGATTAAAAAAAGGTAGAGAACAGTATCTTATACCCTTTATGTATAAATCAACTAATTCTAACTATGATTGTCATTTTATTGAATCTTTTCGTAATAAAGATGGATATCTAAGTGGGTTAATGAATAAGTATATTTTATCGGAACTTCTTGGTTATAAAATAGATAAAAATGTACTTACAAAAGAGCGAGAATATGACAGAGTGTTAACAGCAAATGAAGAGGTTATAACATTTTCTGATATAAAATGATAAATACCTCCATGCCGGTTTATCAGGCCAAACTTAGGGTGTTCATAATTCTGTGTCAGGGGATTTTATATTTTGATTATACCATCTAGGCGCCCTTTAAAATAGATGGACAATTGAGCAATGGTTAACGCCCAGTTACTAATCAGCCAATATAGAGTAATTTTAATAAGCTGTTTTCATTAGGAAAAGCCCCTTTGGTTTTAGTTAATTTCCTAAACTGCCGATGAACCGCCTCTACTGCATTGGTCGTATAAATGGGTTTTCTAATGGCTTTAGGGTATCGAAAATAAGCACTGAGCAACTCCCATTTACTTCGCCAGGATTCTAGCACTATCGGGTATTTTTCACCCCATTTCGTTTCCAGTTCATCAAGGGCAAGCTCAGCAGCCGCTTTAGTATCTGCACGATAAACTGGCTTTAAATCAGCCATAAAGGTTTTTTGGTCTTTACTGGCAATATAACGTAAGCTATTGCGAATTTGATGAACTACGCATAGCTGACTGTCTGCGGGAAAATACTGGCTATCGCTTCTGGAAACCCTTTTAATCCGTCAACACAAGCGATTAAAATATCTTGTATAGCTAGGCGACTTAATTTTGATTACAGCATATATATTAAAAACAGGTCATCGATAGTGCATCCTGTTTCCATCTTTTTACGTTTAGCTTGAGACCATTTATGTTCTATAGGATTTAAATCTGGTGAATACACAGGCAAATATTCTATCTGGTGTCCTGCGTTTATAATTGCCTGTTCAATATTCTTACCTTTGTGAAAGCTAGCGTTGTCCATAAAAATAACAGAATTTTCAGGAAGTTCTGGGAGCAATATTTTTGTGATCCAAACATAAAAAACATCACGATTAATATTGCAATCAAATAATCCGATAGCAAAAAGGGTTGTTCCCAATAAAGCGCCAATAACATTTGTTCTTCCCTTAGCACCCCAGTTTTTCAGGCCAAAACAACGGTGACCTTTTGGGGAATAGCCGTGAGTTCGTGGAGTGTCATGTGAAAAACCACTTTCATCAATAAAAACAACAGATTTATCTTTTTTTTCATACTGTTGTCTTTTTTGCTGATGTGCCAGCCTGTCGCTTTCGTTGGTTTTTGGATGGAATAGAGTTTTTTTTATAGGTTAATCCCAGCTTTTTAAGGGATTGCCAAATAGTCTTTTTACAAACACCGAATCGCTCTGCCCGTTCCTTTTGGTAAGCATCTGGATACTGTTCCACATCTTTTGCTAAAGCATTTTTATCGAGCTTCCTCTTACGTGGCGTTGAATTTTTTGGCTCTGGTCGTTTAAGCCAACGTACTAAAGACGCTTTTCCAATACGGAATTGTTTCGCAGTTTCTCGAATTGTTAAACCTTCGGCTTTCCTTACAGATATTACTTTACGTCGAAAATCAATTGTATAACTCATAACACACCTTGTAATCAAAATTAAGTCGCCTAGCTATATCTGTGGTTGATATTTCTATACGATTAACTAATACACGATATCTTTTCCATGCTATCAGTCGTTTTTTCTCGTCTTCGGTGGCCATTTCTAAATCGACTGCATCTTGAAGGGGTGCAATTTCACGAGTGGCATCATATAATTTTTGTTGTTTGATGCCTTCTAATTTTTGTCTTTCTGCTAATTTTTCAGCTTCTGCATCCTTGACCCACTTTTCACCATCCCAAACATCATATTCGCTTTGAGGGGCTAATGATGTTAAATATTCCGGTACCTTACCTAATTTTTCAAGGGTGACAGATTGACGGCTTTTCGTATCAAACAAAACCAAACCGCGATGATCTTCCTGATATTCCCATTCCTGATTTTGTTCATTAAAAACAACAGCGAAACCTTCCTTTTTATCAATCGGTTTTTTCTCAGTATGAAAAGGCAGTATGTCATGAGTTTCATCCGTGTAAGCATCGCAAGAACCAATCAACTCACAGGTATCACTCGTGTAATTATAGGCTTTAAAAATTCTAAACATTTTTTATTCCTTAGCTAATTCTGTACCAGCCCATTAAGGTGATAAAGCTATTGGTTATGTCAATTTCGCTACCACTTCCCGTCTTTCCGGTTGTACCTGAAACATTATGTGAATGTGGACCAAGAGTAACAGTATGGGCGTGGTTACCTGCTGGATTTGTATTTTTAGTAGCGTATTTCCATTGGTTATTACTTCCATCACCACCTCTTGCATTCCAACTATCACCAGCTACTCCGGCATAAACATGGTAGTGCTGGCCTGTTGTATTTGTTTGCTTCGAGCCATAATCATAGCTACTGGTTGTTGCTGAAAAAGTGTGCCCGTGAGCGGGTAATTGGGCTTCTGTCAGCTTAATAGCATCAGCGCCTCCGGTAGTGAATACATTAGAACCATCTGCTTTTGCTAAACGAATGGTTTTATTTTCACCAATGTATTGCCATTTTGTATTTGGAAATAAGGTATTGGGATTTTTATTTTGAGCAAACCAGACAACAATCCCTACCGGATAAATTCCGTCAATACTTACGGTTTTCGCCAAGTCATAAGCGGCTTTGACGGCTTTGGGTGTGGCGGCCAGCGTTTCATCATTGCTGTCAGTGGCGCTACTTAACCGTGTGAGACCGTGTTGAGTGAGCGACGCAACGAGGATAGCAAAAATAATCTGTGAACCATCGCAACGGATAACATTTCTGCCACTGGGCAGTACAACACCAGTCCCTGACAGGGGTTTACAGGTCAGGGTGAAATTCCCCTGACAGTGATTGGTGACAGTCCAGTTTCTTATCCATGGCGGGAAAATTACGGTGGTATCAGCAATAAGATTGCCACTGAAGACCAGTTCTTCTTTTGCGGCCTGTAAGGTAGTCAAGGTTATCGTGCCGGTTTCCAGTCCGGTTATACTGGTGATGCCGTAACTATTCACGGGTACCCACCCTGTTGCGGAGGCATCCAACACTTCCGGATTGGTCGTATTCCCGTCTATTGTATTTAGCCAAAAACCGTCATTCGTGGAATTGGGCACTTTCGCCCCCGCCGGATAACCACCAATCGCCGTGGCAAAATCGGCATCAAAAGGGTAACCCGCGCCCGCATTATGCCAACGATAGCCGGTGTATAGTTCGTTAAGTGCCTGATTCATGTCACGGCCATCAGGGGGCAAGCCGCCTGCGGCTTTAATCGTCATGGTAATGGGAGGAAAACCGGCATCATAAGAAGCCTGATTACTGCCGGTTGGCGTTTTCGCCGTTAAATCACGCCGTGAACCATTCGCCCCAAAGGGCACCGGTTTACGAGCGGGCAAGTCTGTTTTTTTCATAAAATACTCCAAAAAATTCTACTGGATGATTAACGCCCCGCCGTAAAAAACATCCCCTCATTAAACGGATAGGCATCCTCGGCAAAGCCAAAGTAGGGGGCGACGACCTGATTGATATTCATCAGTACCCCAGAAGGTAACGGGGTGACCTCGCTGTTTCTCAATACCGCCAATTCAAAGGGTTCTAGGGGAAAGGCGGTGGTAATACCAATAGTCATGTCACGATAATTCACACAAAACGCCTCGCCGCGTCCCTTAAACAGAAAACGTAAGAAGCGATTGATTTCAGGAATAGTCGCAATACTGATGTTAGAAAACGCCTTGCTGAGTATCAAGGTTCGATAAGCGTTGTCCGCTAGCCGGATTTTTCTGGTTTCCTGCACACCCGCGTAATAAGGGGCATCACTGAACGGGGTGGGATAATCCGCTTTTCCTTCGTCTGCCTGCGCAAACCCAAACGCGCTGTTATCGACTTCCGCCGTGATGTAACGTGAAATGTTGACGATTTTCCCCCACATATCCAGACCAAAGCGGTTGCAGGTGGTGATATCCCACACTTCATCAAGAAACCGGTCAGTGAAATACTCCAGACTCACCGCCTGCTCGAATGTTGCGATGACAGACAGCAATTTCTGGCTGGCACTGTACTGGTTTAGCACCGTTTTTTGCCAACTCATCTTAACTCCACGTGAATGTTATCGGCTTGCAAAACGGGGACTTGCGCCACGCCTGGTGTTAACGCAGACAGCCAGTTTTTGCCGTCTTGGGATATCATCACTGATACGACACTCACCGAATAAGGCTCAATCGCAATAATCGGCGCGTAGTATTTACCCACATTCAGGGTTGCCCCTATGCCCGCACGTTGAATACCTTCTACCTCGCCATTAAACACGCGAATAACTGTTTTTTTAACTTGCTCGGTAATGTCACAGGGAGGATTGAGACTTTTATCAATGTTGACGGAAAAATAGACGCTTAATGGGGTGGCTCGCTGCCACTGCATCACATATTGCGGGTAAGGCGGCGAGTCGTTCTCTTTGTCATAAACAGTAAAGGTGGTATCCCCATTCATGTCCGCGCCAGGATTGTAATACTGGAAGATCGTCTCGGCGATATCGGTATCGTTGCCACCATTCACACAAATAAAAACGGAATGCGGTTTAACCGGATAAAGAGTCGTGCCGATAGTAACCGTCTCCCTTGTTCGGTTTGACCAGACATACGCATCCGTCACACCTTGGGTTTCCAGTAGGGCCGCTTTCATCGCACCATCGGTATTACGACCGTTGCGCGCCACTGATTGGCGGCGGCGTGTTTCAAAGGCAATGCGGGATTCTACCTGTGACCCGACACGGGCCGGTGTGTCATTGGTGATGGCGTCCCACCCTGAAACAGAGCTAAAAATTTGCGTTAATTCCCCCGTGGCGCAGGCGATGGGGCCATGCGTCGTGTTCTGGAAGGGGATTTTTACCGTGCCGCTGGCAGGGATGGTTGCTTCGCTCACTGAACGCCACAAATAACCGGCCTTATCCTGGGCGGTACTGCCTGCTGGGATACGGGTGCCGACTTTGCCCGTGCAGGTGGCCATGACAACGCTACCCTGACCAGGAATACGATTGAGAAAATAGATGCGCCCTATTCCATCCTGAAAGCGCCCGCTCGCAAAATCGGGGTTAATCTGGTTGAACAGGCATAATAATTTGTCGTAGACCTGCGCCAGTATTTCGGTCTCACTCTGGGCTATCTGTCCTTGGGGGGCGCTCAGTGATTGACTGGCATTGCCGCCCAATATACCGACAAAATCCGTCAGCCGTCCGGCGAGCACGTCCGCGATATCCGGCACCGACACCCCGTTTTCGGTTATCGTGACATCGGGTACCGCGGTTTTCACTGTGGTCATAATATCACCTCCAATCGGTTATTCTCGTTATCCGTGACGCGAATGACACCGCGCAGTTTCCGGCTGGCCTTATCCAGCCTGACGCTTGCTATTGCCTGGTTAACAACGGGCAGTTTTTCGGCCTCAACTTGTAGTTTTTGCGCAATAAATCCGGCAGTGGGTCGTCTTCCGAGGACTTCCTCCTTCCATGGAATGCCGAGTGAACGGTCAAAATAACATTCACCCATAAATACCAGACAGGCCGAGGCCACATCCTGGGCTACCGCGGCAGGGGTGGTCACTATTGCCAAATTGCCTTCACCGTCTAGCGTTAAATCCCACGCCTTATCCAGTTTTAGGGTGCAATAGGTCATAGCGTGTGCTCCGGTTTATCCGATGTGACACGGCTGCTGCCGCTTTCTACCCCGTTCACATGATGATAATGGCTGCTGTAAGCTTCCCGCAGCGCTTTGATGCTGGCCTGTTGCGTACCGACATTATCGGTGATGTCACCCGCCGCCGTGACATTTCCGGTAAAATGCGCTTGGGGCGTATCGAGGATCACCCCAGAAGGGGCCTTGATAGTGGCCTGCTGACAGTGGATTTCAATGTTTCCTGGACTGGTGATATTTATTCGGTTATCCGCAAATTCAATA
>NZ_LWMI01000011.1 GCF_001640365.1 Candidatus Arsenophonus triatominarum
TAGGCGACTTAAATTTTGATTACAAGGTGTGTTATGAGTTATACAATTGATTTTCGACGTAAAGTAATATCTGTAAGGAAAGCCGAAGGTTTAACAATTCGAGAAACTGCGAAACAATTCCGTATTGGAAAAGCGTCTTTAGTACGTTGGCTTAAACGACCAGAGCCAAAAAATTCAACGCCACGTAAGAGGAAGCTCGATAAACAATGCTTTAGCAAAAGATGTGGAACAGTATCCAGATGCTTACCAAAAGGAACGGGCAGAGCGATTCGGTGTTTGTAAAAAGACTATTTGGCAATCCCTTAAAAAGCTGGGATTAACCTATAAAAAAAACTCTATTCCATCCAAAAACCAACGAAAGCGACAGGCTGGCACATCAGCAAAAAAGACAACAGTATGAAAAAAAAGATAAATCTGTTGTTTTTATTGATGAAAGTGGTTTTTCACATGACACTCCACGAACTCACGGCTATTCCCCAAAAGGTCACCGTTGTTTTGGCCTGAAAAACTGGGGTGCTAAGGGAAGAACAAATGTTATTGGCGCTTTATTGGGAACAACCCTTTTTGCTATCGGATTATTTGATTGCAATATTAATCGTGATGTTTTTTATGTTTGGATCACAAAAATATTGCTCCCAGAACTTCCTGAAAATTCTGTTATTTTTATGGACAACGCTAACTTTCACAAAGGTAAGAATATTGAACAGGCAATTATAAACGCAGGACACCAGATAGAATATTTGCCTGTGTATTCACCAGATTTAAATCCTATAGAATAAATGGTCTCAAGCTAAACGTAAAAAGATGGAAACAGGATGCACTATCGATGACCTGTTTTTAATACATATGCTGTAATCAAAATTAAGTCGCCTAGCTATATCGCTATTGGTGTCGGCCTAAGGAGCCAGATATTGAGCGGACGATAAAACGTAGCCTAGTCAGCGAAGCGTGGAACGTTAGTGGCGGCTCTGCTGCGCAAGGACTATCGCCACGATGGTTACCAATACACACAACGTGAAACTTGGGCGGTGGTTAGCGGTAAGTTGATGAAAGAATTAATCATCGTCAGTTGCCAAGAGCGAAAACATAAATACAACCGCGGTGGAAATGAACGTATTGATATTCCAAATCTGCTCAATAGGCAGTTCGCTGTTACAAAGCCTGACCAGGTTTGGTGCGGCGATGTAACCTATATTTGGACAGGCTCACGATGGGCCTATCTGGCTGTGGTATTGGATTTGTTTGCCCGAAAACCGGTGGGCTAGGCAATGTCATTTGCACCAGACTCAGAATTAACCGCCAAAGCACTACAAATGGCTTGGGAACTACGTGGGCATCCCAAACAGGTGATGTTCCATAGTGATCAGGGAAGTCATTATACCAGTCGTCAGTATAGGCAGGCATTGTGGCGTTATCAGATGACCCAAAGTATCAGTCGCAGAGGGAATTGTTGAGATATAGCTAGGCGACTTAATTTTGATTGCAGCATATGTATTAAAAACAGGTCATCGATAGTGCATCCTGTTTCCATCTTTTTACGTTTAGCTTGAGACCATTTATGTTCTATAGGATTTAAATCTGGTGAATACACAGGCAAATATTCTATCTGGTGTCCTGCGTTTATAATTGCCTGTTCAATATTCTTACCTTTGTGAAAGCTAGCGTTGTCCATAAAAATAACAGAATTTTCAGGAAGTTCTGGGAGCAATATTTTTGTGATCCAAACATAAAAAACATCACGATTAATATTGCAATCAAATAATCCGATAGCAAAAAGGGTTGTTCCCAATAAAGCGCCAATAACATTTGTTCTTCCCTTAGCACCCCAGTTTTTCAGGCCAAAACAACGGTGACCTTTTGGGGAATAGCCGTGAGTTCGTGGAGTGTCATGTGAAAAACCACTTTCATCAATAAAAACAACAGATTTATCTTTTTTTTCATACTGTTGTCTTTTTTGCTGATGTGCCAGCCTGTCGCTTTCGTTGGTTTTTGGATGGAATAGAGTTTTTTTTATAGGTTAATCCCAGCTTTTTAAGGGATTGCCAAATAGTCTTTTTACAAACACCGAATCGCTCTGCCCGTTCCTTTTGGTAAGCATCTGGATACTGTTCCACATCTTTTGATAAAGCATTTTTATCGAGCTTCCTCTTACGTGGCGTTGAATTTTTTGGCTCTGGTCGTTTAAGCCAACGTACTAAAGACGCTTTTCCTATACGGAATTGTTTCGCAGTTTCTCGAATTGTTAAACCTTCGGCTTTCCTTACAGATATTACTTTACGTCGAAAATCAATTGTATAACTCATAACACACCTTGTAATCAAAATTAAGTCGCCTAGCTATAATAGTCCGATGGAACGATTCTTCCGTAGTCTGAAGACCGAATGGGTGCCAACGACTGGCTACCAAAGCTTTAGTACTGCTCAGTCAGCCATTATTCGCTACATAACCCACTACTATAGCGATATAAGACCCTCACTGGTATAACGGTGGATTAACGCCAAACGAATCAGAGCGACTGTTCCGTGAACAGTCAGGTAGGGTGACCAATTTTAGTTGACCACTACAATGGTCACTATATCAATAAGGCAATCTACACAGCACTTGGACTAACCACCGATGGGCATAAGGAATTGTTAGGACTCTATATGTCTGAAACAGAAGGAGCACATCATTGGCTGAGCGTTCTGACTGACTTACATAACCGTGGTATACAAGATATTTTAATCGCTTGTGTTGACGGATTAAAAGGGTTTCCGGAAGCGATAGCCAGTATTTTCCCGCAGACAGAAATTCAGCTATGCGTAGTTCATCAAATTCGCAATAGCTTATATATTGCCAGTAAAGACCAAAAAGCCTTTATGGCTGATTTAAAGCCGGTTTATCGTGCAGATACTAAAGCGGCTGCTGAGCTTGCCCTTGATGAACTGGAAACGAAATGGGGTGAAAAATACCCGATAGTGCTAGAATCCTGGCGAAGTAAATGGGAGTTGCTCAGTGCTTATTTTCGATACCCTAAAGCCATTAGAAAACCCATTTATACGACCAATGCAGTAGAGGCGGTTCATCGGCAGTTTAGGATATTAACAAAACCAAAGAGGCTTTTCCTAATGAAAACAGCTTATTAAAATTACTCTATATTGGCATCAATCAGGTATCCAACAAATGGACTATGCCGATTAGTAACTGGGCGTTAACTATTACTCAATTGTCCATCTATTTTAAAGGGCGCCTAGATGGTATAATCAAAATATAAAATCCCCTGACACAGAATTATGAACACCCTCACATCTCAAAATCATTGGGGCCAATTTTTGTTCATGACAAAATTCATTGAGATCAACCTCACTATCCGACATATCAACTAATAACACATCACGTTCATGTAACTCTGTTGCAGCTGTTACACTTAGCATAAGTCGACGAAAACGATGCCAACGCTCAATACCAATAACATTCGCACCACAACGTGTGCGTAGATGTAACTCATCGAGTGAGTAGCCTATATTAAGAGGGAACCTGGACAAATGGCTAAACAACGAGCGCAACCTGTTAGCTTATAATCACAAATAAAGTCTTGAAATGTGCGCCGATGAGGATCAGAACCCGCTGCAATTTCGCGGTTACCTAACCTACGACGAACCAGACACATATAAATAATTGCCAGCAACAGCACTGCAATTCCAATCGGCGTAATGGCAAAAAATTTGAATCCCGCATAACCTTCTCTAACCAGTTCACTATTAACTATCATATTTGGTGGTGTCGCTACTAATGTCATCATACCACTGATAAGTCCAGCAAAGCCTAATGGCATCATCAAACGTCCTGGTGGGATTTTCATTTGTTTAGCAACATTAAAAACAACGGGAATAAAGATGGCAACTATGCCGGTTGAACTCATAAAAGCGCCTAAACCTGCGACTGTGATCATCAAAAAAATCAGCATTTTATTTTCATTATAGCTAGGCGACTTAATTTTGATTACAGCATATGTATTAAAAACAGGTCATCGATAGTGCATCCTGTTTCCATCTTTTTACGTTTAGCTTGAGACCATTTATGTTCTATAGGATTTAAATCTGGTGAATACACAGGCAAATATTCTATCTGGTGTCCTGCGTTTATAATTGCCTGTTCAATATTCTTACCTTTGTGAAAGCTAGCGTTGTCCATAAAAATAACAGAATTTTCAGGAAGTTCTGGGAGCAATATTTTTGTGATCCAAACATAAAAAACATCACGATTAATATTGCAATCAAATAATCCGATAGCAAAAAGGGTTGTTCCCAATAAAGCGCCAATAACATTTGTTCTTCCCTTAGCACCCCAGTTTTTCAGGCCAAAACAACGGTGACCTTTTGGGGAATAGCCGTGAGTTCGTGGAGTGTCATGTGAAAAACCACTTTCATCAATAAAAACAACAGATTTATCTTTTTTTTCATACTGTTGTCTTTTTTGCTGATGTGCCAGCCTGTCGCTTTCGTTGGTTTTTGGATGGAATAGAGTTTTTTTTATAGGTTAATCCCAGCTTTTTAAGGGATTGCCAAATAGTCTTTTTACAAACACCGAATCGCTCTGCCCGTTCCTTTTGGTAAGCATCTGGATACTGTTCCACATCTTTTGCTAAAGCATTTTTATCGAGCTTCCTCTTACGTGGCGTTGAATTTTTTGGCTCTGGTCGTTTAAGCCAACGTACTAAAGACGCTTTTCCAATACGGAATTGTTTCGCAGTTTCTCGAATTGTTAAACCTTCGGCTTTCCTTACAGATATTACTTTACGTCGAAAATCAATTGTATAACTCATAACACACCTTGTAATCAAAATTAAGTCGCCTAGCTATATTACCGGCTACACCAACTAACCAGTCGCCAACTTGGTAGGCAGTACCCGTACGGACTAATCCCTCACTAAAAACAAAAAGTGCCGCAATTAGCAGCACATTGGGATCACTAAAGCCGATTGTTGCTTGTTTAAGCGTCAGAGTTCCACTCAACACTAAAGCCACAATGACTAATAATGCAACAACATCCATACGGATCTTATTAGTCATAAAATGAGTGACGACTATTAGCAGTAAAATTAATACCCATACCCCATACCAGCTGGCTATTCAAAATGACCTCAAATTAAGTCTATTCATCATAGGGCTCATTTGCCAATAAGTAGCGCAAATTTGCCGGCTTAATTTATGAAACTGACATATTTTTATCGCTGAGTCACCGTAACAATACCTTGGTTATCTGGTTTTGAAATATTTAATTCAGTAAATGATTTGATAATTAATGAAATTTCTTCTCGCCGTGGCATACCTGCTGGCGCATGAACAGCGATAACCTGGCAACCCGCATCTAAAGCAGAATAGATCCCTGCCTGCGCATCTTCAACCGCAATACAGGCTTCAGGCGGTAAATTTAGTAGTTGTGCACCAAGCAAAAAAGGATCTGGCTGCGGTTTACCTTGTTCAACTCGTTCAATCGTGACCCAGTGTTTCGGTTCCGGCAAACCTGCCGCTTTACTACGATTAAAAGCAATTGGAACTGTGCCAGAAGTCACTATTGCCCAGGGAATAGCAAATGTATTGAGTTGTTCTAGTAAAGCAATTGCACCAGGTAGTGCTACAATACTCGAAGTATTGGCTGCTTCTAGTTTTTCCAGCCAATAAAAAATTTCATCAATTTCAGTTTCTGAAGCACTTGGCATAAAATGACGGATAGAACTGATTGCCGGTTTGCCATGAATATAGTGCAATACATCAGCTTCTGATACACTGATTCGACGGCTAAATTCTCGCCAGCAATGTTCAACATTAGGTAACGAATCAACCAGCGTGCCATCCAAATCAAATAAAAATCCCTTACATTTTAATACCATTGATGCTCCTCAGATAAGTCATGCATTAATGATTTGATTAATTTCTACTGCACAAAGATGATACTGACGCGGACAAGATGTCCAAACATTTAACATTCTTTAAGATATTTATCCCACATAGGTGTCTGAGCATTAAAATCATCTACTACCTACCACTGACAAAATGACAGTAGCGACCCTCATTATTCACCAAAAAACGAACATAATTGAGATAATGTGCTTCCGTAACAGCATCAAAGCCTAAAAAGATAACTCTTCTGTCCGTAATATCGGTTTTAGATGACAAATTTTCCCAGGAAACTTGCAAGGTTATGATACATTTCCATAATATCAATGATAGTCTGGCAATTTTCTTCTGACAACTCAGCAAAATCTTTCTCTAACTCTCTCATTTGCAAGCCAAAACCATTTTCAATGATAGTTTGACAGCGTTGATAGTGTTTGGCATTATCCGGATCAAGCTTGATCAGCATTTTATACTGGTTAGACAGAATTAAGCGTTGTGCATTAATCATTTACATTATGGCACGAGTTTCG
Source organism: Candidatus Arsenophonus triatominarum (assembly GCF_001640365.1). Taxonomy (GTDB): domain Bacteria; phylum Pseudomonadota; class Gammaproteobacteria; order Enterobacterales; family Enterobacteriaceae; genus Arsenophonus; species Arsenophonus triatominarum. The sequence continues at coordinate 6,410 of NZ_LWMI01000011.1, forward strand.
CACCAATAAAAAAACGCTCTATTTTTAAGTTTAATTCAGCATAATATATAAATAGACAAAATCTTATAAATTAAAAGCAACTTAATTGTAATTTAAACAAATTTATACGTTTTAGTAACTTGCAAATTAACCATTGCTTTTAAGCCATTTCTGGAATTTTATATGCCTGTGCGAAACTCGTGTATGGTTCTCCTATACTCGGAAATTTGCTAAATCATCGCATTATCGCCCTTCTTTTTATAGTGATAACTTACCTTTTATTGATCTAAAAAGGCTTTTCAATCTTTAACTATTAATAACCTATTTTGTAATACCTGTTATCTCTATTGCTGACTAGCTAACCCAATAACTATTCAAATTATGTTAAATACCATCAATATAAAGAGCGATCTAATTGTTTAAAAGCACGTTTTAACAATTCTGCTAATGCCTGATAAGTCGGTGCTCCTTTGACAGGTGTGATGGCAATTCCAGCTTGATTAAATTTTTCACGAATTTCATAAAACTAACTTAGTAATGCCGACGGTAGTGGCGTAAACTGAACGCTTACCTAACCACCATAATCCCTGCAAAGGTAAGCTACAAGCAAAAAGCCCTGTTGCCACAGCCGGTCCCAGCTGACCACCTAATGCAATCTGCCAGGTAAGGGTAAAAACAGCAAAAGCAGGCATATAACGAATCGCAAAGCGACTAGCTGTGATCACGCGATGTTCAGGAAAAATAGGCATCAAACATTTTTCTAACGGAAATGTCTTTGCATACTGCCGGCCTAGTTTCAACTTTTGTAAGAAACCTGGGGTCGTTTCTGGTGTCGTATTCATTAATACCTCATATGACTTCAATCAATTTCTCATGCAAAATTAAAAAAAAACGTATAAAGCATAAAATCTTTTTAGTAGAATTTATAGGGTAACTTTGGTTGCCTGAGGCCACGACTTCTATAATCTATAGAAAAAACTTATAACATATAAAGTTTATATTTGGTCTATTACTATATTTTCAATCCATAATGTTAATATTATATTACATCTTTAATATCAACATTGCAAACATAGTTATTTAGTCAATAAATACAATTAAAATATCATAATATTATGTAAATATGATATTAATCATTCAGTATGATCCCAGGGATAAGCTAGGCTACTAGCATTCTATTGGATTGATGTTTATTAACCCTAGTCTTCCTGGTTAATCTGACAAAGAAGACTCCATGATAACGATATAGTAGGTAATTCCATGTCAAGTAAGCTGGTACTTGTCCTCAACTGCGGTAGCTCTTCCCTTAAATTTGCTATCATTGATCCGATTAACGGCGAAGAACAACTATCTGGTTTAGCAGAATGTTTTCATCTACCGGAAGCCCGTATTAAGTGGAAAATAGATGGCACTAAAAACGAAGCTGCTTTAGGTTCAGGCGCTGCCCACAGTGAAGCAATGGCTTTCATTGTCAATCAAATTCTCACCGCAAAAAAAGAATTAGCGCAAGCCATTTCGGCTATTGGCCATCGTATTGTTCATGGTGGTGAAAAATTTACCCAATCGGTTATCATCAATGATGAAGTCATTGAAGGCATTAAAGCCTCTATTCCATTTGCACCACTACATAATCCTGCTGGCATTATTGGACTTGAAGAAGCTAAAAAAGCATTTCCACATTTAAATGACAAGCATGTCGCTGTATTTGACTCCGCCTTCCATCAAACTATGCCGGTTGAAGCTTATTTATATGCTCTGCCTTATAATCTTTACAAAGAGCATGGTATTCGTCGTTACGGTGCGCACGGTACCAGTCATTACTATGTTTCGCAGCAAGCTGCCAAAGTATTGAATAAATCGATCGATAAACTGAATGTAATCACCTGTCATTTGGGCAATGGCGGATCAGTTACCGCGGTCGTTAATGGTCAATCTGTAGATACTTCAATGGGTCTCACACCGCTAGAAGGCTTAGTAATGGGAACCCGCAGTGGTGATATCGATCCAGCTATTGTGTTCCACCTTCACGACGCCTTGGGTATGAGTGTTGATAAGATCAATACATTATTAACCAAAGAGTCTGGCATACTTGGTTTAACTGAAGTTACCAACGATTGTCGTTATGTCGAAGACAATTATGACACTAAAGCAGATGCAAAACGAGCGATGGATGTCTATTGTCATCGTTTAGCCAAATATATCGCCGCTTATTGTGCATTAATGGAAGGACGCCTAGACGCTATTATCTTCACCGGTGGTATTGGCGAAAATTCAGCTTTAGTACGTGAATTAACCCTTAAGAAGCTATCTTTAATTGGTATTAAATATGATCACGAGCGCAACTTAGCCGCCCGTTTTGGCAAATCAGGCAAGATCACAACTGACGATAGCATTCCTACTCTGGTTATTCCAACAAATGAAGAGTTAGTTATTGCTCAGGACGCGAGCCGTCTAACGGCATAAATAGATTAGAAACTGTCAGTCGACCGATTGGCAGTACTGAGTTGAACATCTTGCAATTGTCAAAGAGGTACCTGTGTCCCGTACAATAATGTTAATACCGACTGACATTAGCGTTGGCTTAACCAGCGTCAGTTTAGGGGTCGTCCGTTCAATGGAGCAAAAAGGGGTTAGTCTAACGATTTTTAAACCCATTGCTCAACCCCGTTTTGGTAATAAAGATCAGACAACTGAAGTATTACGCTCCCACTCTAGTGTTCAGGTCGCTGAACCACTAAAAATGAGTTATGTTGAATCCCTACTGGCTAATGATCAAAAAGATGTTTTAATGGAAGAGATTGTTGCGCGATACCATGACAATACGCAGCAGGCTGAAGTTATTCTGATCGAAGGTTTAATGCCTACCCGTAAGCACCCTTTTGCCCAATCGTTAAATTACGATATCGCTAAAACACTGGGGGCTGACGTTATTTTTGTCACCGCACTGGGTAACAATACACCAGAACAGTTAAAAGAGCGCATTGAATTAGCCCGCGCAGAGTTTGGTGGTGGACAAAATAAAAATATCACTGGGGTAATTATCAATAAACTCAATGCACCAGTTGATGAGCATGGCCGTACCCTTCCTGATTTATCAGAAATATTTGATGAATCAACGAAAGCCACAATCGCAAAAATTGACAGCAAAACGTTAGCTGACAATTGTCCGCTACCAATTTTGGGTTGTATTCCGTGGAATTTTGACCTGATAGCTATCCGTGGTATCGATATCGCGAATCATCTGAATGCCACCATCATCAATGAAGGCGCATTACAAACCCGGCGCATAAAATCGGTTATTTTCTGTGCCCGCAGTGTGCCCAATATGGTCGAGCTGTTTCGTCCCGGCACATTGCTAGTGACCTCTTCTGATCGCCCTGATGTTATCGTATCTGCCTGTCTAGCTGCCATGAATGGTATCGAAATTGGCGCGTTACTGTTAACTGGCGGTTACCCTATTGCCAAGCCGATACACGATCTCTGTCACCGCGCTTTCGAAACGGGTTTACCGGTGCTGATGGTAGATACCAATACCTGGCAAACTTCATTAAGTCTACAAAGTTTCAGCTTAGAAGTACATGCAGATGATCATGAGCGGATTGAAAAAATACAAAATTATGTTGCTTTGCATATCAACCAAAAATGGATCAATTCACTGACTGCTGATTCAGAACGACCCAAACGGCTATCACCGCCGGCTTTCCGTTATCAATTAACCGAGCTCGCACGTAAAGCTAACAAACGTATCGTGCTACCGGAAGGTAATGAACCTCGTACGGTAAAAGCAGCGGCTATTTGCGCTGAAAGAGGTATTGCCACCTGTATTTTGCTAGGTGAACCTGATGAAATAAAACGGGTTGCCACCGCGCAAGGAATTGAATTAGGCGCGGGGATCGAAATTGTGGCGCCTAAATCAGTACGGAAAAATTATGTTGAGCGTTTGGTTGAGCTGCGTAAAAATAAAGGCATGACTGAAATTATTGCGCGCGAACAGTTAGAAGATAATGTGGTGTTAGGCACCATGATGCTGGAAAAAAACGAAGTTGATGGTTTAGTTTCCGGCGCGGTTCATACCACCGCCAATACTATTCGCCCACCGCTGCAACTGATCAAAACTGCGCCAGGTAGCTCAATCGTCTCCTCGATATTCTTTATGCTGTTACCTGAGCAAGTATTAGTTTATGGTGACTGCGCGATAAATCCAGACCCAACGGCCGAACAATTATCGGAAATTGCCATTCAGTCAGCCGATTCTGCCAAAACATTTGATATTGAACCGCGCGTGGCGATGATCTCTTATTCTACCGGTAACTCCAGTGCCGGCAGTGACGTAGACAAGGTACGTGAAGCAACCAGTTTGGCGCAAGCGAAACGGCCAGATCTGGTGATCGACGGTCCACTACAATATGATGCCGCCATTATGGCCGATGTGGCTAAATCTAAAGCACCAAATTCACCGGTAGCCGGTCAAGCCACGGTGTTTATTTTCCCTGATCTCAATACTGGCAACACCACTTATAAAGCGGTACAACGTTCAGCTAATCTGGTTTCTATCGGCCCAATGTTGCAAGGGATGCGTAAACCGGTTAATGACTTGTCCCGTGGCGCGCTAGTTGATGATATCGTTTATACCATTGCGCTCACCGCTATTCAGGCAACACAAAATCAAAAATAATGGATTTTTCTCACTAGTGAAAAAGCTGAAACACATTGTGTTTCAGCTTTTTTATTCATTAAACACTTAATTAACCTGAGTTCGGGATAAGAAATAAACACGAGTTTCGCAAGCTCCGAAAAAGAAGTATAAAGTTCAAAACAAGAAAAAAATAGGATGTTTATATTTTGTCCGGTTATCCATGTATTAAAGATATCTACAAAACATTCTTACAGGTGAGCAGTGTGAGATACTCTGGTTTGGCGTTATCCGTAGTAGCTCAGACTTAATCTGACAGTTGCCGGTTATTTATACAGTATCTGTCAGGTTAAATTTGATTTAAATCTTTTTCTCGCCAAAGTTGTTTTCCCTCGTATAAAGTTGCCATAGGAGTTCGACCGCAACACATTTTTCCTTGATGAGTGCGTTAGTTATTGTATTCGTGCTAACCATTTGTCTAAATCAGCTTTTAATTCGGCTAAATTACCGAAGATTTTCTTACGAAAAGCCACCTGATAGAACTCTTGTAATACAGTTTTATGAAAGCGTTCACAAATCCCATTGGTTTGAGGTGAACGAGCTTTAGTTTATGTATGATCAATATCGTTGATAGCGAGATAAAGTTGATAATCGTGATGCTCAACTTTACCACAATACTGACTGCCTCTGTCCGTCAGTATACGTAAAATCGGTAATCCATGCTGGGTGCAAAAAGGCAGAACCTTGTCATTTAATAAATCTGCCGCCGTTATCCCGTTTTTCGTTGTGTAAAGCTTACAATGAACGACTTTACTGTAAGTATCAATGTAAGTCTGTTGATAAACACGACCAACGCCTTTTAAATGACCGACATAAAAAGTGTCCTGTGACCCCAAATAACCCGAATGTGCTGTTTCAATCTCACTATTGGCCTCATCATCCTATGCTTTTTTTTCGAGTGCGCTGATTTGTGATTCTGACAGGATAATCCCTTCTGTCGCTATTTTATCTTCTATTTTTTTAAATTTTCAAGATGATGACGTAGCCAAATAGAACGAACACCACTTCCCGAAACAAAAATGCTTTTTTTCTTAGTTAATTACTACTGCGGTGTTGTCCGTATCAGGGTATTCAATCGCATACTCAACTACAGCGCTTTCAATCTGTTCATCTACTCTATTTTTACGTTAGGTACCCGTCGATTTTGATTAATTAAGGCATCGATCCCACCATCGTTAACAAGCTCTTGATAGCGATAAAACGTATCTCGGGATACCCCCATAATATTACAGGCTTTTGAGACGTTATTAAGCTCTTCAGCGAGGTTAAGTAACCCGACTTTATGTTTAATGATAGGATTATTTGTTTGATACATAGAATTACCTTTTATTTAATTATCTAATGATGTTAACTAAAATTGGTAACTCCCTTTTTTAAATCAGAATTGTCAGATTAAGTTAAGACTAATACAAAAGATTTAAATCAAATTTAACCTGACAGGTACTGTATAAATAACCGGCAACTGTCAGATCAAGTCTGAGCTACTACACCTAAAGCCATTAGAAAACCCATTTATACGACCAATGCAGTAGAGGCGGTTCATCGGCAGTTTAGGAAATTAACTAAAACCAAAGGGGCTTTTCCTAATGAAAACAGCTTATTAAAATTACTCTATATTGGCATCAATCAGGTATCCAACAAATGGACTATGCCGATTAGTAACTGGGCGTTAACCATTGCTCAATTGTCCATCTATTTTAAAAGGCGCCTAGATGGTATAATCAAAATATAAAATCCCCTGACACAGAATTATGAACACCCTCCTGAATAACGGTAGTAAGCGTCGTAGACGGTCTACTCAGCTTTCATTGGCTGAAATGATGACACTGGTTGTTTTGTTTCATCAACTCCGATTCAGCCAATTCAAGGTATTTTATCTCTATCATGTCCGTTTATATCTCAGGAAGGAATTTCCTAACTTGCCATCATATTCATGCTGCGTAGAGTTACTTCCGCGCAATGCCTGGCACTGTTTGAGTCAATTAAGGGAAAGTGCACGGGTCTGTCGGTTGCCGATTCTACTCCGATAGCTGTGTGTGATAACTTACGGATCCGCAGGCATAAAGTCTTCGATGGGATAGCTGAACGAGGAAAAACCTCAACAGGTTGGTTCTTTGGTTTCAAACTTCATGTAATTATCAATCATTTGGGGTAAATACTCAGTTTTCGACTTACACCAGGAAACACAGATGATCGGAAACCATTACCTGAGCTGATAAAAGATCTTTCTGGTTGTTTGTATGCGGATAAAGGGTATTTATCGGCTTCACTGAAACAGCAACTGAAAACAATGGGAATTAACCTTATAACGAATATCAAGAAGAAAATGAAGCCTGTTGAACAGACTTGTTTCGACAAAGCCATCTTGCGTCATCGTTCTGTCATTGAAACGGTATTTGATGAGTTAAAAAATCTTTGTCAGATAGCGCATACGCGGCACCGCTCTCCTGCTAACTTTGTAGTGAATTTATTAGCCGGGCGGGTTGCATATTGTTTAATTCCATCTAAACCAAAGATACCGGTGGCAGGAACATATCTTCAAGCATAATTGATAATGCTTATCCAGAACTCAGGTTAATAAAACGCGGATGTGCTCAGTAATAGCATTTTTGATTACGTCCCAATTTTGTTGATAAAGGGTTATTTTTTCAGATATAGCTAGGCGACTTAATTTTGATTACAAGGTGTGTTATGAGTTATACAATTGATTTTCGACGTAAAGTAATATCTGTAAGGAAAGCCGAAGGTTTAACAATTCGAGAAACTGCGAAACAATTCCGTATTGGAAAAGCGTCTTTAGTACGTTGGCTTAAACGACCAGAGCCAAAAAATTCAACGCCACGTAAGAGGAAGCTCGATAAAAATGCTTTAGCAAAAGATGTGGAACAGTATCCAGATGCTTACCAAAAGGAACGGGCAGAGCGATTCGGTGTTTGTAAAAAGACTATTTGGCAATCCCTTAAAAAGCTGGGATTAACCTATAAAAAAAAACTCTATTCCATCCAAAAACCAACGAAAGCGACAGGCTGGCACATCAGCAAAAAAGACAACAGTATGAAAAAAAAAGATAAATCTGTTGTTTTTATTGATGAAAGTGGTTTTTCACATGACACTCCACTAACTCACGGCTATTCCCCAAAAGGTCACCGTTGTTTTGGCCTGAAAAACTGGGGTGCTAAGGGAAGAACAAATGTTATTGGCGCTTTATTGGGAACAACCCTTTTTGCTATCGGATTATTTGATTGCAATATTAATCGTGATGTTTTTTATGTTTGGATCACAAAAATATTGCTCCCAGAACTTCCTGAAAATTCTGTTATTTTTATGGACAACGCTAGCTTTCACAAAGGTAAGAATATTGAACAGGCAATTATAAACTCAGGACACCAGATAGAATATTTGCCTGTGTATTCACCAGATTTAAATCCTATAGAACATAAATGGTCTCAAGCTAAACGTAAAAAGATGGAAACAGGATGCACTATCGATGACCTGTTTTTAATACATATGCTGTAATCAAAATTAAGTCGCCTAGCTATATACGACGTTTATGTTGTTCAAACCACGCAGAAATAGCGAGAAAAATATGATTTCTTTGCGCTCGGCTTGTGCGAGCCTGACAGCGTTCAATACCACAATTTTGTTTAACTTCTCGATGATAAACTTCAACAGACCAACGGGCATCCATGATAGATTTGACGTATTGACGGGTGGGATTCTCTTTGTTTGTTACTATGTCACGAGTTTCGCAATCTCCAAAAATCCAAAAAAGAAGTATAAAGTTCAAAACAAGAAAAAATTAGGGTGTTTATATTTTGTCCGGTTATCCATGCATTAAAAATATCTACACGAGTTTCGCACAGGCATATAAAATTCCAGAAATGACTTAAAAGCAATGGTTAATTTGCAAGTTACTAAAACGTATAAATTTATTTAAATTACAATAAGTTGCTTTTAATTTATGAGATTTTGTCTATTTATATATTATGCTGAATTAAACTTAAAAATAGAGCGTTTTTTTATTGGTGCGAAACTCGTTATATTTTCTCGCTATTTCTGCGTGGTTTGAACAACATAAACGTCGTATATCTGAAAAAATAACCCTTTATCAACAAAATTGGGACGTAATCAAAAATGCTATTACTGAGCACATCCGTGTTTTATTAGCGTACCCAAATTAGTTTTGTGCGAAACTCGTGCATTAGTAATCGATTTTCCAACTAATGTTTCCAGCTCTAATAGTTAGGCGCCATTATGTCGCAGATAGGTAAAGCTTCATGACATAAAAACTCAGCCACACCCGGGGCAACAATACAGCCTTTTTCAGCATGTCCCATCACCGGATCACAGAAATACCAAGCAGCAGGGTTACTTATTTTTATTTGTTTAACAATATCAACAATCGCTTTACCTTGTTTGGCAGAACCAATATAACCCGTCAGAACCGCATCACAATGTTTTAATTGGTGGATCCTAGCAATTCCGTTAACAATATCTGTTAAATGTTCAGGCGGCATAATACTACCTGTCCATTGTAGATATTGTGTATGATTAGAAAATTGCACCGTATTCAGGGGCCAGACATTCAATTCCCATCCGTTGCATGGTAAAAACCGTGGCACTATTACCTGCATGGCCAAAAATAACATGCGACTGAATTGATAGAACACTTTTCATATATCACTCATTTTATTTTTGATAATACTCGCTGTTACAAAACAAAGTCGTTACTTTCTAAACAAGCAATTAACACATCAGTGATTAATCTAATAAATACCAATAAGTTAATCGCTATCTATGTTAGACAAAGCTTATAGTGATTAAATTTACCCTGCTATGCACCCATTATTGCCAATTAACTAAGCAGTAATGTTTTTTACCACGCCTGATCAAAGAATAACGGCCAAATAGGCGATCTTCCGCAGTAAAAATATATTCAACATCAATACATTTCTTACCATTAACCGCGACCGCGTTTAAGCTTATCATCGTTCTAGCCTGACCTCGTGACGGGACCAATTTCGCCTCGACTAATGCCTGCTGTAAATCTGCTCCTGAATTTAATTTGATCATGGGCATGCCATCTTGTGCCAACTGAGCAAAATCAGCTGCAGTTAATGCAGCAATCGTATCGGAAAATAAGCTTTCGGTGATCCGCTTGGCAGCCTGTAAGCCCTCATCGCCATGTACTAACTGGGTAACTCTCTCCGCTAATACATACTGTGCTCGTGGTGCTTTACCACTATTTTGATCTTCTCTTTGCAAGGCGTCAATTTCTTCGATTGGCATAAAGGTAAAAAACTTAAGAAAACGGTACACATCCGCATCAGCAGTATTAACCCAAAATTGATAAAACTTATATGGGCTGGTTTTTTGCGGATCTAACCAAACCGCCCTCGCTTCGGTCTTGCCAAATTTAGTTCCATCAGATTTAGTAATTAACGGCACCGTCAAACCAAAAACTTGTTTTTGATATAAACGTCGAGTGAGATCAATACCTGAAGTAATATTGCCCCATTGATCAGAGCCGCCTATCTGTAATTCAACATTATGTTGGTGACAAAGGTTGGCAAAATCATAAGACTGAAGCAAATTATAGGAGAACTCAGTAAAAGAGATGCCTGCATCATCGCGCTCAAGTCGCTGTTTAACAGCTTCTTTATTGATCATTTGATTAACAGAAAAATGTTTACCGATATCGCGCAAGAAGGTCAAGACATCCATTTGACCAAACCAATCATAATTATTAACTACCTTGGCGCTATTTTTACCACAATCAAAATCAAGAAATGGCGAAACCTGTTGACGAATTTTTTCTACCCAATGCTGCACCGTTTCACTCGTATTTAATTTACGCTCAGTGGCTTTAAAACTCGGATCGCCAATTAAACCTGTCGCCCCACCCACTAAAGCTACTGGTTGATGTCCCATTTGCTGGAAACGCTTTAAACATAGCAAAGGAACCAAATGCCCTAAGTGCAAGCTATCAGCGGTTGGATCAAATCCACAATAGAGCGCCACTGATCCCTGGGATAGTTTCTCTATTAATGCCTTTTCATCCGTCAGCTGAGCTATTAAACCCCGCTCTTGCAATTGTTCAATTAGGTTCTTGCTAAACATCAATAACTCCATCAATTTTTTATTTCGTTGATTTTGTGGATAAATATAATATAAATAAGCGCAATAGAATAAAACGCGAGTCAAATAAGTGCCAGTTAAAAATCATTTTTTCCGTTTATGGCGCCAAGCGATCAATTTGCCAATGACTATGTTGCCATTGATACAAAAATCGATCATGTAGCCGTTTAGTGCCACCTTGCCAAAATTCAACACTGTTAAATCTGACGCGATATCCGCCCCAAAAACTAGGTAAGGGAATTTCCCCATTTTTAAATTTTTGTTTTAATTCAAAAAATTTATTTTCTAATAAACTTCTAGCAGAAATTTTTGCTGATTGCTGTGAAACCCAGGCCGCTATTTGACTATCTTTTGGTCGACTATGAAAGTATTTTATTACCTCAAGTGGAGTGAGTTTTTCTGCTTCACCCAAAAAGCAAACCTGACGTTCTAAGTGATACCAGGGAAATAGTAAACTGACCTTATTGTTATGAGCGATATGTTGTGCCTTACGACTAGATAAATTGGTATAAAATATCAGTCCATTTTTATCATAATGTTTAAGTAATACAATGCGTTGGTATGGTTGTCCATCGCTGTCTACCGTTGCAACACACATGGCTGTTGGATCGGCTAATTTTGCTTCATAAGCCTGCTTTAACCAACGCTCAAACAATACTAATGGCTGGTCGGTTAAATCCTTACGTCTTAAACCACCTTGGGTATATTCCCGCCTTAAACTAGCAATATCCAACTGAATTTTTTCTACCATTTTTTTGCCTCTGTCTTGTTACGATAGATATCATTTTATTCACTATTGGCCGGATAAATTGTGCCTAATACTGTTTCCTGGTTAGCGCCAGTAACAGAGGGTAAATTGCCTGGCAAACCCGATAAGGTACGAGCCGCTAGCCAAGCAAAAGCCAAAGCTTCGACATTATCTCCGCTCAAACCATATTCATCTGTTGATGCCACCACAATATTGGTTAACAATTCGCTTAACCTTGCCATAAGATAGCTATTTTTAGCTCCTCCACCACAAACCAACAAACAATCTGCTTTGTCATAAAGCAAAACCTGATCAACGCTCGAACGGATGGTTAATTCTGCCAAAGTCGCCTGTACATCCTGGGCTGATAAATTTAAGTACGATGTCAGATATTTTTGTAACCAAGCAAAATTGAAATATTCTCTACCAGTACTTTTGGGCGCTGGCCGCTTAAAATAGGGATCCGCTAGCATTTCAGTCAGAAGCGACTTATTAACCTGCCCTGAGCGCGCCCAATCGCTGTTATTATCATAAGGTTTATTTAAATGTTGATTGGGCCAGATATCCAACAGCATATTTCCAGGTCCGGTATCATAGCCTTTAATTATTGAATTCCCAAATAAAGTAGTAAGATTAGCGATACCACCAATATTTAACACGAGTTTCGCACCAATAAAAAAACGCTCTATTTTTCAGTTTAATTCAGCATAATATATAAATAGACAAAATCTTATAAATAAAAGGCAACTTATTGTAATTTAAACAAATTTATACGTTTTAGTAACTTGCAAATTAACCATTGCTTTTAAGCCATTTCTGGAATTTTATATGCCTGTGCGAAACTCGTGAACAAGAAAAAATTAGAGTGTTCATATTTTGTCCGGTTATCCATGCATTAAAAATATATATAAACATTCTTACAAGTAAGCAGTGTAAGATACTCTGATTTGGCGTTATCAGAAGTAAGCCCATCGCCTTTATCTCATGACATTAAAATAGTTGCTGAATAGAGACTTGCATTTTTTGTCACGCTATAGACAATAAAAAGAGGTTTAACTTAGAAAATAACGGTTTGAAATGATCAACAAAGAGCGATTGTTACGAGATAATCGTTTATGTAAAGCAATCATTGGATTATCAGTCGAAGAATTGAAAAATTTAGCCGCTGAATTTTCAGCTTGTTATTTGATTTATCGGAAAAAGAATCGAAAAGATCACGAGCGGCAGATGGGTGCAGGGCAGAAAGGATTTATCCCAACCCCATTAGATAAACTGCTTTTTATTTTATTGTATTTAAAATGTTATCCGACCTATGATTTGCAAGGACTTCTTTTTGGTTTAGATAGAACACGGGTATGTCGCTGGGTAAAAATATTATTGCCGGTTGATGACCTTGGGGCGAGAATGTGTTTTGCCCGCTCGTCAAATTCGCTCCGCTGAGGAATTTTTTCGCGCCTTTCCTGGAGTTAAAGACGTCTTTATTGATGGGACAGAGCGACCTGTCCAAAAGCCTAAGAATCTGCGTCGGCGAAAAAAAATGTATTCGGGAAAGAAAAGACAGACCACTCGAAAAGGGCTTATTATGACTGACGAAACGAGGAAAATTGGATTTATCCCCATGATCAAAAATGGGCGCCGTCACGATAAACGCTTACTCGATAAAGTCGATATAATTCGCCATATTCCCCCTGAGGTAACCATCTGGGCCGATACCGGTTTTCAAGGTATAGATAAACAGCATCCTAATACACAAATCCCAAAAAAAGGAACTCGAAAAAGACCTTTATCGCCTGAACAAAAACAAGAAAATAAAATAATCTCGGGCATCCGTATTACGGTTGAACACGCCATCGCGGGTATCAAGCGCCTCGGTTGTATGACCCAAATTTTACGGAATCGTAGACCCTTTATTGATGATACCTTTTTACTCCTTAGTGCCGGTCTTTGGAATTTCCATCTCAGAACAGCCTAAAATTTACTTCAATCATCGAAATACCCTTATTTCACTATTAAGCAACACGCTTGTTGTGTGTATTGGTAACCATCGTGGCGATAGTCCTTGCGCCAGCAGAGCCGCCACTAACGTTCCACGCTTCGCTGACTAGGCTACGTTTTATCGTCCGCTCAATATCTGGCTCCTTAGGCCGACACCAATAGCGATAACTGCTTCGGTGAACATTAAAAATACGACACAAAGTTTTCACCGGATAAAGCACTCTTAGCTTTTCAACTACCGAAAATTTTTCAGTGAGTCGGACATTAAGAGCGCAGTAGCCTTTTTTAAGATGTCATTCTCCATTTCCAGCCGGTGGATTTTTTTCTTCATTTCTCTGAACTCAATTTGTTCAGGTGTTAATGGCAGACCAGGCGATGTTTTCCCTTGACGTTCTAAACGAAGGGCTCTTACCCACCGGCTAATCGCTGAAAGACTGACGTTCATGCCTTTCGCGGCTTCCTGGTAGGTGTAATTTTGGTCAAGGACTAATTTGGCGGTTTCACATTTAAATTCAGCAGTAATTATTTTACTCATTTCGGCACCTATAAAAATTATGAGGTAAGCATATCACCTCAACTTAGGTGGCCAAATTTAGTATGCCACTACAGGGGCTTTTCCTAATGAAAACAGCTTATTAAAATTACTCTATATTGGCATCAATCAGGTATCCAACAAATGGACTATGCCGATTAGTAACTGGGCGTTAACCATTGCTCAATTGTCCATCTATTTTAAAGGGCGCCTAGATGGTATAAAATCCCCTGACACAGAATTATGAACACCCTCCATTCAACTATTTGGATAGCAAGACTTTCACTTTATTTCTTATCCCGAACTCAGGTTATATTTAGATTGTAGAAAGTAAATTAATTTTGCTATTTGTCTGATTATCCAGTTCGTTTATATAAATAAATTATGATATTTGTGTATTCATGATTATTATTACACTGTAAATCAGATTTCCAAAAGGAGTAATCATGTTAAAGCAAGTTCTCGTCGGTATTTTTACAATAACAGCTTTATCGGGCTGTATAAATACAGGTAGTCTTTCTGGGGACACTTATACCGCATCTCAAGCTAAACAAGTACAAACTGTGACCTATGGTACCGTTACTCGCGTAACCCCTGTTAATATTCAGGCCGGTGGTGACGAAAACATCATAGGAGCACTGGGTGGTGCTGTTCTGGGTGGGTTATTGGGTAATACGGTTGGCGGGGGCACAGGAAAAACCCTTGCAACGGCAGCCGGTGCGATCGCCGGTGGTGTTGCCGGTCAAAATGTTCAAGGGGCACTTAACAAAACAAAAGGCGTTCAACTGGAAATTAGGTTGGATAATGGCCGAGTTATCTCTGTGGTGCAAAAAGGTGATCCAAACAGCTTCCGTAATGGCCAACGTGTATCTATTATAGGTAGTGGAAATAACATTACTGTTTCACCTCGTTAACTCAACTTAAATAGCATACGCGACTAGATTTAGATAATTAGAGCCGCGTATGCATTATATTATAACGCCATTTGATCTTTTTTATTACGCTATCATTTATTACGAATGATTATGTAACCGAATAATATTGTATTCGTCTAACCATTTGTCTAAATCAGCCCCACGAGTTTCGCACCAATAAAAAACGCTCTATTTTTAAGTTTAATTCAGCATAATATATAAATAGACAAAATCTTATAAATTAAAAGCAACTTATTATAATTTAAACAAATTTATACGTTTTAGTAACTTGCAAATTAACCATTGCTTTTAAGCCATTTCTGGAATTTTATATGCCTGTGCGAAAATCGTGTCAGCTTGTAATTCGGCTAAATTACCGAAGATTTTCTTACGAAAAGCCACCTGATAGAACGCTTGTAATACAGTTTTATGAAAGCGTTCACAAATCCCATTGGTTTGAGGTGAACGAGCTTTAGTTTTTGTATGATCAATATCGTTGATAGCGAGATAAAGTTGATGATCGTGATGCTCAACTTTACCACAATACTCACTGCCTCTGTCCGTCAGTATACGTAAAATAACCTGAGTTCGGGATAAGCATTATCAATTATGCTTGAAGATATAGCTAGGCGACTTAATTTTGATTACAGCATATGTATTAAAAACAGGTCATCGATAGTGCATCCTGTTTCCATCTTTTTACGTTTAGCTTGAGACCATTTATGTTCTATAGGATTTAAATCTGGTGAATACACAGGCAAATATTCTATCTGGTGTCCTGCGTTTATAATTGCCTGTTCAATATTCTTACCTTTGTGAAAGCTAGCGTTGTCCATAAAAATAACAGAATTTTCAGGAAGTTCTGGGAGCAATATTTTTGTGATCCAAACATAAAAAACATCACGATTAATATTGCAATCAAATAATCCGATAGCAAAAAGGGTTGTTCCCAATAAAGCGCCAATAACATTTGTTCTTCCCTTAGCACCCCAGTTTTTCAGGCCAAAACAACGGTGACCTTTTGGGGAATAGCCGTGAGTTCGTGGAGTGTCATGTGAAAAACCACTTTCATCAATAAAAACAACAGATTTATCTTTTTTTTCATACTGTTGTCTTTTTTGCTGATGTGCCAGCCTGTCGCTTTCGTTGGTTTTTGGATGGAATAGAGTTTTTTTTATAGGTTAATCCCAGCTTTTTAAGGGATTGCCAAATAGTCTTTTTACAAACACCGAATCGCTCTGCCCGTTCCTTTTGGTAAGCATCTGGATACTGTTCCACATCTTTTGCTAAAGCATTTTTATCGAGCTTCCTCTTACGTGGCGTTGAATTTTTTGGCTCTGGTCGTTTAAGCCAACGTACTAAAGACGCTTTTCCAATACGGAATTGTTTCGCAGTTTCTCGAATTGTTAAACCTTCGGCTTTCCTTACAGATATTACTTTACGTCGAAAATCAATTGTATAACTCATAACACACCTTGTAATCAAAATTAAGTCGCCTAGCTATAACAGCGAACTTCCTATTGAGCAGATTTGGAATATCAATACGTTCATTTCCACCGCGGTTGTATTTATGTTTTCGCTCTTGGCAACTGACGATGATTAATTCTTTCATCAACTTACCCGCTAACCACCGCCCAAGTTTCACGTTGTGTGTATTGGTAACCATCGTGGCGATAGTCCTTGCGCCAGCAGAGCCGCCACTAACGTTCCACGCTTCGCTGACTAGGCTACGTTTTATCGTCTGCTCAATATCTGGCTCCTTAGGCCGACACCAATAGCGATAACTGCTTCGGTGAACATTAAAAATACGACACAAAGTTTTCACCGGATAAAGCACTCTTAGCTTTTCAACTACCGAAAATTTTTCAGTGAGTCGGACATTAAGAGCGCAGTAGCCTTTTTTAAGATGTCATTCTCCATTTCCAGCCGGTGGATTTTTTTCTTCATTTCTCTGAACTCAATTTGTTCAGGTGTAGTGTAGTGGCATACTAAATTTGGCCACCTAAGTTGAGGTGATATGCTTACCTCATAATTTTTATAGGTGCCGAAATGAGTAAAATAATTACTGCTGAATTTAAATGTGAAACCGCCAAATTAGTCCTTGACCAAAATTACACCTACCAGGAAGCCGCGAAAGGCATGAACGTCAGTCTTTCAGCGATTAGCCGGTGGGTAAGAGCCCTTCGTTTAGAACGTCAAGGGAAAACATCGCCTGGTCTGCCATTAACACCTGAACAAATTGAGTTCAGAGAAATGAAGAAAAAAATCCACCGGCTGGAAATGGAGAATGACATCTTAAAAAAGGCTACTGCGCTCTTAATGTCCGACTCACTGAAAAATTTTCGGTAGTTGAAAAGCTAAGAGTGCTTTATCCGGTGAAAACTTTGTGTCGTATTTTTAATGTTCACCGAAGCAGTTATCGCTATTGGTGTCGGCCTAAGGAGTGTAGTGGCCAATTTTAGTTGACCACTACAATCTACTCTATTTTTTACGTTAGGCACCCGTCGATTTTGATTAATTAAATCGTCTATCCCACCATCGTTAACAAGTTCCTGGTAGCGATAAAACGTATCTCGGGATACCCCCATAATCTTACAGGCTTTTGAGACGTTATTAAGCTCTTCAGCGAGGTTAAGTAACCCGACTTTATGTTTGAGATAGGATTATTTGTTTGATACATAGAATTACCTTTTATTTAATTATCTAATGATGTTAATTAAAACCGGTAATGCTCTTTTTTAAATCAGAATCGTCAGATTAAGTTAAGACTAATACACCTAATATCTCCTTTCGGGTTTTTTCAATTACATCATCAACCTGTTTAATAAATGGCATCGATTCTTCTGTTAATTTAACACAAGTTTCGCACCAATAAAAAAACGCTCTATTTTTAAGTTTAATTCAGCATAATTATATAAATAGAAAAAACTTATAAATTAAAAGCAACTTATTGTAATTTAAACAAATTTATACGTTTTAGTAACTTGCAAATTAACCATTGCTTTTAAGCCATTTCTGGAATTTTATATGCCTGTGCGAAACTCGTGTTTAATTCTTTTTGCTCGTCTATCGTTGACACAGGTGTGACGCGTGATCAATTTCTTTTCTTCTAATTGATCGAGAGTTCTAACTAGCGATGGTTGTTCAATACCTATTGCTTTAGCCAATTGAATTTGTGATTGATCAGGCGGTATAGCTAGGCGACTTAATTTTGATTACAAGGTGTGTTATGAGTTATACAATTGATTTTCGACGTAAAGTAATATCTGTAAGGAAAGCCGAAGGTTTAACAATTCGAGAAACTGCGAAACAATTCCGTATTGGAAAAGCGTCTTTAGTACGTTGGCTTAAACGACCAGAGCCAAAAAATTCAACGCCACGTAAGAGGAAGCTCGATAAAAATGCTTTAGCAAAAGATGTGGAACAGTATCCAGATGCTTACCAAAAGGAACGGGCAGAGCGATTCGGTGTTTGTAAAAAGACTATTTGGCAATCCCTTAAAAAGCTGGGATTAACCTATAAAAAAAACTCTATTCCATCCAAAAACCAACGAAAGCGACAGGCTGGCACATCAGCAAAAAAGACAACAGTATGAAAAAAAAGATAAATCTGTTGTTTTTATTGATGAAAGTGGTTTTTCACATGACACTCCACGAACTCACGGCTATTCCCCAAAAGGTCACCGTTGTTTTGGCCTGAAAAACTGGGGTGCTAAGGGAAGAACAAATGTTATTGGCGCTTTATTGGGAACAACCCTTTTTGCTATCGGATTATTTGATTGCAATATTAATCGTGATGTTTTTTATGTTTGGATCACAAAAATATTGCTCCCAGAACTTCCTGAAAATTCTGTTATTTTTATGGACAACGCTAGCTTTCACAAAGGTAAGAATATTGAACAGGCAATTATAAACGCAGGACACCAGATAGAATATTTGCCTGTGTATTCACCAGATTTAAATCCTATAGAACATAAATGGTCTCAAGCTAAACGTAAAAAGATGGAAACAGGATGCACTATCGATGACCTGTTTTTAATACATATGCTGTAATCAAAATTAAGTCGCCTAGCTATAACTGGCTAATGTTATATAAGGTTACCCAATGAGTTTGGGTGAGCTTTAATGGTTTCAGACGATGATCAATCAATACCCGCCAGACTCGAACTAAACGCGCAAGATCAGCTCCTATTCTTGATTCCAATTGTTCCTTCTTAAAAATAGAATACCATCTACATCTATAATTATTAAATTGCCAATTGATATCCCAGAAACATATATCTATTTCTATTCACTAAGATATTAATATAGAAATGGGTAAAGATATTTAACATAATAATATATAAACTTATATTTCATTATTAGTATATTAAGTTGACTTAATTAGTGTTCTAATCATTACCCACTTATTTACTATATAAAACAAAAGGCTATTAGTTAAATATCCTTATAAGAATAGCTTTCATCTAAATTCTATTCTATATGTTTTTATATTAATATTATTTTTAATTTGCAAAAAATAGACAATAAAAAATAAAAATCATTATAAAACAAGTTATTATAAATATTTTTAAAAGCATTTATTCAGCTATACTTAGATACTAAGTCTATATTGATTTTTAATAAATTACCTGAAAGTTGAAAAAAACTAATAAAACCATATTATATCTTAAATAAATAATACCAAATAAAATAAGCTAATAAGTCAGCAAATAATTTGAAAATAAAAATTATAGCCAGGTAATAAATTAATACATTGACCACTAGCGATAATAAAAAAACAATTGTTATGCATTAGTAATGCATAACCTGTAAATGAAAAATATCCGTTCAGTTTACAATATTATGATAACAAATAGCTTATAACAACATCAGCGATTAGTTATAATTGAATAGCTACTATAAAGCTAACTGAACGATATTTTTAAACCGTCAACAGTTGACACTAAAGTAACGCAATCAATTATATTGTAAATTTTAATTAATAAACCAACTATATAAATTGAAATAATAGTAAGGTTCACGTTATATTAATATCAGTAATGAATGGTTTTTAAACTTAAAAAGAGGCTTATATGCGCTTACTTCATACCATGTTACGGGTTGGCGATCTCCAACGCTCAATTCATTTTTATACTGAAATATTAGGTATGCGTCTATTACACACAAGTGAAAATCCTACGTACAAATACACCCTTGCCTTCGTCAGCTTTGACGATGAAAGTAAAAGTGCCATAATCGAATTAACCTATAATTGTGGTGTTGAGCATTATCAGATGGGTACCGCCTTTGGTCACATTGCATTAGGCGTTGATAATGTTGCAGATACCTGTAGTAGCATAAGGCGAACAGGCGGCAAGGTGGTGACGCGCGAAGCAGGACCAGTAAAAGGTGGCTCAACGATTATTGCATTTGTGGAAGATCCTGATGGCTATCAAATTGAATTGATTGAAAATAAAAATGCCAATAATGCCCTAGGTAACTGACGCTTTTCGTCATTGATCGAGCATCTATCCATACATTTTCTATACTTAAGCCAATTTTATGCACTTTAGCCAAAATTTGGCATAATGTCTTTATTCTCAAGTATAAAGTCTTAAGCAAATGTCTAATAAAAAAAATGGTGTTAACACGCTGGCAAAGCGCTTTCGAGGTTATTATCCTGTCGTTATCGATGTAGAAACTGGTGGGTTTAATGCACAACAAGATGCGCTATTAGAAGTTGCGGTTATGACGCTAAAAATGGATCAAGGGGGTTGGTTAGAGATTGATGAAAAACTCCATTTCCATGTTGAACCTTTTGCAGGAGCAAATATAGAAGCAACTGCACTCGCTTTCACTGGCATCGACCCAACTAATCCTTTACGTAACGCTGTCGATGAGTATACCGCTTTACATGCAATTTTTAAGATGGTTAGAAAAGGCATTAAAAATAATGATTGCAATCGGGCAATTATTGTTGCCCACAATGCCAATTTTGATCATAGTTTTATCATGGCTGCCGCTCAACGAGCAAATCTAAAACGTAATCCGTTCCACCCTTTTGCGACTTTCGATACCGCAACTCTCAGCGGGCTGGTTTTTGGTCAAACAATTTTAGCTAAAGCTTGTTATACCGCAGGGATCCCCTTTGACGGCAAACAGGCGCATGGTGCTCTTTACGACACCGATAGAACGGCATTACTGTTTTGTGAAATCGTCAATAAATGGAAAAAATTAGGTGGCTGGCCACTAATAACCGATTAATAATCAAAGGCAGTGGTAACGCATAATTTTACTGCCTTCTAATTAACTATTTATTTTATAAGGGTTATTTAGCTACTCAGCGCCAGGCTGTTCTGAAGTGCGATATTTATCGGCAGTCGCGGTGACCAATTTCTGTAATTCACCCTGCTGATACATTTCAATAATGATATCGCAACCGCCAATTAGCTCACCATCAACCCATAGCTGAGGAAATGTTGGCCAGTTTGCATACTTAGGTAACTCACTACGAATATCAGAGTTTTGCAAAATATCTACATAAGCAAAGCGTTCACCACAAGCAGAAAGGGCTTGAACCGCCTGGGCAGAGAAACCACAGCTTGGAAATTTAGGTGAGCCTTTCATGTATAAAAGGATTGGATTTTCTTTTACCTGGCGTTCAATTTTTTCTATTGTCGTCATTGTTACTTCCTTAAAAACTAAATCTATTATTTTGCACTACGCGAACATAACATTGATATAGAATACCATTTTCTATCAATACTTGATAACCCTTTGCTGCTATCTTTATTATGTTCCAATCGTATTTAATAAAAACTGATTAATATAATTATCAAGTTATCTATAT
Organism: Candidatus Arsenophonus triatominarum; assembly: GCF_001640365.1. Classification (GTDB taxonomy): domain Bacteria; phylum Pseudomonadota; class Gammaproteobacteria; order Enterobacterales; family Enterobacteriaceae; genus Arsenophonus; species Arsenophonus triatominarum. The sequence goes on from NZ_LWMI01000011.1 coordinate 28,240, forward strand.
AAAAAATGATAATTTCAATATGTTTATATTTTTTATTTATCAACTGGTTGTGCGATACGAATAAAAAAGGAGTCTGCAATGTCTTTCCAATTACCGCCATTACCTTATGCTAAAAATGCTTTAGAGCCCCATATTTCTCAAAAAACGTTAGAATACCATTATGGCAAACACCATAGCACTTATGTCAATAATCTAAATAATTTAATTAAAGGGACTAACTTTGAGGGTAAATCATTAGAAGAAATTATAAGAACCGCACATGGAGGCATTTTTAATAATGCTGCCCAAGTTTGGAACCATACCTTTTATTGGCACTGCTTAGCGCCTAATGCCGGTGGCAAACCAACAGGTCAAATAGCTGAGGTCATTAATCAACATTTTGCTGATTTTGAAAAATTTAAGCAGCAGTTTACCGATGCGGCGATTAAAAATTTTGGTTCAGGCTGGACATGGTTAGTCAAACAGGCAAATGGAAAGCTCTCTATCGTCAATACTTCTAATGCCGCAACACCAGTCAGCGGTGATGATAAACCATTACTGACTGTTGATATATGGGAGCATGCTTACTACATTGATTATCGTAATGCACGGGCAGAATATTTGACAAACTTTTGGTCGCTGGTTAACTGGCAATTTGTCGAACAAAATTTGTTGCCATAATTTATTGGATATGATTTGAAAAAGCGTTAAAAGTTAAACAGCCATAACAGGCTCCTGGCTATGGCTGTTATTAAATATTGTCACGAACAGCAATTACATAATTAATATTAAATACCATCATAAATTACATTATTTATAATACTAGGTTAGTAAATAAACGAATTTTATCATTGACCTAGCCGCTACATAACTGTGAGTTTTTCTCTTAATTATTCGTCTATTGCTCAGTTAATTGATGGATCATCATCTTCAATTGGTGCTCTAACTAAAGAAATGCTTTCATTTGGCATTTCAGCTTCATCATTAACAGTAAGCGCTGAGTTTTCCCTTAAAATTGCCCGATATTCTGCTGCTCTTATTGCCTACGAGTTTCGCACCAATAAAAAAATGCTCTATTTTTAAGTTTAATTCAGCATAATATATAAATAGACAAAATCTTATAAATTAAAAGCAACTTATTGTAATTTAAACAAATTTATACGTTTTAGTAACTTGCAAATTAACCATTGCTTTTAAGCCATTTCTGGAATTTTATATGCCTATGCGAAACTCGTGTATTAATTTCTCGTTGATAGCATGAATAGTAATAACTACAATATCATAATGAGTTATATATCATTCAAATGATTCAACTGACAATTTAGTGGCCAGTTGCAATAATAAGGCATGATATTTATACTTGTGCCACTTGCTTTATCGTTATTAAATACCAGTGGATTTTTAGCTATTCGTTACGGCGTATAACCTATATCAAAACAAAAAACTGATATAAACACCGCAATTAATTAATAAAATACTGCTATAAAACCTGTAGATTAATTGTCATGAAAAAAACCAAAATTGTTTGTACTATCGGCCCTAAAACTGAATCTGAAGAAAAACTCTCACAATTACTTAATGCTGGCATGAATGTCATGCGGCTAAATTTCTCACATGGTGATCATGAAGAACATGGTCAACGCATTAAAAATCTACGTGCTGTCTGTAGCCCAAAAAACCAACAGGCTGCGATATTATTAGATACAAAAGGGCCAGAGATCCGCACAATGCGGCTTAAAGATGGGAACGATGTATCGCTAATCGCTGGACAAAATTTTACCTTTACCGCCGACACCTCAGTGATTGGTAATCAAGACCGGGTTGCTGTGACCTACACCGGTTTACCTGGTGACCTTAAACCAGGTAATACTATTCTGGTTGATGATGGCTTAATTGGCATGGAAGTTTTATCCGTTACCACTAATGATGTCATCTGTCGGGTACTTAATAATGGCGATTTAGGTGAAAATAAAGGCGTTAATTTACCTGGCGTTTCAATTGGCTTACCTGCACTGGCGGAAAAAGATAAACAAGATCTGATTTTTGGTTGCCAGCAAGGCGTTGATTTTGTTGCTGCTTCCTTTATCCGTAAACGCGCTGATGTAGAAGAAATCCGCGCCCATCTAGCGCAGCATGGTGGTAAAAATATCCAAATAATCTCTAAAATTGAGAACCAAGAAGGATTAAATAACTTCGATGAAATTTTAGAAGCCTCTGATGGGATAATGGTGGCACGTGGTGATCTTGGCGTCGAGATCCCGGTTGAAGAAGTTATCTTTGCGCAGAAAATGATGATCGAAAAATGCGTTGATGCCCGTAAAATTGTCATTACGGCCACCCAAATGTTAGATTCGATGATCAAAAATCCCCGCCCTACTCGTGCTGAAGCCGGTGATGTTGCTAATGCTATTTTAGACGGTACAGATGCCGTTATGCTATCTGGTGAAAGCGCGAAAGGAAAATATCCTATCGAAGCGGTAAAAATTATGGCGACTATTTGCGATCGTACCGATCGTGTTATGCCAAGCCGCATTGATAATAGTAAAATAAACCAAAAATTACGCATTACTGAAGCAGTTTGTCGTGGTGCGGTTGAAATGGCGGAAAAGTTAAACTCTCAATTGATTATCGTGGCAACCTATGGCGGTAAATCAGCAAAATCAGTACGCAAATATTTTCCAACAGCACCGATCCTTGCTTTAACAACTAATGAAGAAACTGCCCGTCAATTATTATTAGTTAAAGGCGTTATTCCACAACTAGTCAAAGAAATTGCCTCTACAGACGATTTTTATCGTATTGGTAAACAAGTTGCTTTAGCCAATAATATGGCCGAAAAAGGTGAAGTTGTTGTTATGGTTTCAGGTGCATTAGTGCCAAGTGGTACAACAAATACCTCATCTGTCCATATCTTATAATTCTATTAGCCAAATAAATTCCTCCAAATAAAATAGTGGGGAATTTATTTTTTCTTTTTTTAATAAAGAAAAATTAGAGCGCTAATATCTAATATTGGTAATTTATAATCAAAAAACCTATTAATCATTTTTGCCATTGAGCATTTATTTAAGACGCATTCTATTAGCCAAAAAATAATATTTCCAGCCCAAAAGATCATAATCGACATGTTATTTAAAAAATAACTGTTATCGCGTTAATTTTATTTTATATCTGCAGTAAAAAATAATTGACAAAATAACGCCATGAGATAATTAAAAATTGCCGTCTACTCAACCAAAATGAACAAAAAACAAACAAATTTATTGTCTTCACGAGTTTCGCAACAATAAAAAAACGCTCTATTTTTAAGTTTAATTCAGCATAATATATTAAATAGACAAAATCTTATAAATTAAAAGCAATTTATTGTAATTTAAACAAATTTATACGTTTTAGTAACTTGCAAATTAACCATTGCTTTTAAGCCATTTCTGGAATTTTATGTGCCTGTGCGAAACTCGTGTATGTAATCAATACAGCCGTTTTTGGCTGTAAATTTGAAAACAGTCACCCAACCGTAGCCTCGTAAGTGTATTGGAGTTTCTTCTTCTGAGATGTCTAACTTGTTCAGTTGTTTGTTATGGTTAACAATCCTGTTTTTTCTCAGCGTGGTTACCCAGACCCAACCATGAGAGCGAATTGATTTCAGATTGTCCAGGCTAGAATACCAGGCATCCATCACTACCGCTTCTGGTATGATCCCTCTTTTTTTAGCAAGAGCGAGCATTTCGGAAAAGTGCGTGTTTTTTGTTTTTCCATCAGAATCTTTATCATAAATACGATAATCAATAGGAATTGATTCAACAGTTGTTAGATTATGCCAACGTAAATTAACTAAACCTATGCCAGCAATAACATCATGTTCATTACCTGAATATTGATAATGGACCATCTCTATCACGAGTTTCGCACAGGCATATAAAATTCCAGAAATGGCTTAAAAGCAATGGTTAATTTGCAAGTTACTAAAACGTATAAATTTGTTTAAATTACAATAAATTGCTTTTAATTTATAAGATTTTGTCTATTTAATATATTATGCTGAATTAAACTTAAAAATAGAGCGTTTTTTTATTGTTGCGAAACTCGTGTCTATTTTCTATTACGTGTTTTGGCAATCAATGTATCATCGGCAATTAGTACCCAAGGGCTTTTTTGTCTATAGAAGGTTGAACTAATCGCCATAAGTCTTTAGGTCGAAAACATCTACTTTTTAGCCATCGGCTAACAGTGTCATGAGATAAAAGCGATGGGCTTACTTCTGATAACGCCAAACCAGAGTATCTTACACTGCTTACTTGTAAGAATGTTTTGTAGATATCTTTAATGCATGGATAAACTGACAAAATATAAACATCCTAATTTTTTCTTGTTTTGAACTTTATACTTCTTTTTCGGAGCTTGCGAAACTCGTGTTTAAGTAGAAAATATTATAATTAAGTACTAGCATAAGAATAAGTAAGTATTCTGCCTGAATTTGAAAAAAATCTAATAATTCAAAGTTAGAGACAGAAATTTATTCTCTGTTTTACTAGGAATGTGTAATACTTACCTTGCTACTTGGAGATTAACATAAATCTAGAGGGTAATATAATGAAGCGTACTAAAGTTGTACTAGGCTCTATCATTCTGGCTTCTGCTTTGTTAGCAGGCTGTTCAAACAGTAGCCAAATTAACAAACTGTCCTCAGATGTACAAACGTTAAACGGTAAAGTCGATCAACTATCCAATGACGTTCAGTCATTACGTACTGATGTTCAGACTGCTAAAGATGAAGCTGCTCGTGCTAATCAACGTTTGGATAATCAAGTTCGTAGATATAAAAAGTAATCCAATTGCATTTAACGGATCACTCGATATAATAATAAGGCACCCGATGGGTGCCTTATTATTTATTACATACAACTAATTTTTAATAATACCATTATCTGATCATTAATTAATTCACTATTTTTTATAAAATAGAGTAAATCTACTCATAATACATCGCCATCTAATATTAATTTATTAGGTCTTATTTACCCTAACCGGCATTCCTGAGCGACGTTCTACGGCTTGAGCAACTAATCTCTGATCAATACCAGGTTGTTGCAAAAATGCCTTAAACTCATTGCTATATACTAATGGCATCGTTTGCGGATCATCAGATTCACGTTTAGATAATGGTTGGTGAACTTCGATGTAATAGCTTCCATCTGGCTCTTTAGAGTACTTAATCGGTTCATTAATTACCTGTACGCGAGTTCCTACCGGTATAGAGTAGAATAATGCTTCTATATCCTCAGGTCTTAAACGAATACAACCGGAACTAACACGTAATCCAATACCAAAATTGGCATTAGTACCATGGATCAAATATTGTCCCTTACCATAAGATAATCGCAAGGCATAAAGCCCCATAGGATTATCAGGCCCTGCTGGAAATACCGCCGGCAAAATAACGCCATCGGCAGCATAACGTTTACGAATATTCGGCGTCGGTGTCCAGGTTGGATTTTTAATTAATTGACTAACAGTCATCACCATTTTAGGAGTATTGGCGCCCAATTGGCCGATACCAATAGGGTAAACCATGACTTTATTGCTTCCTTTAGGAAAATAATACAGTCGCAATTCGGCTAAATTAACGATGATACCATCACGCTTAGTCGCAGGTAATAACATTTGTGATGGAATAATCAATGTTTTACCCGCTTTAGGTAAATAAGGATCGGTTCCTGGATTAGCTTCCAACATACCCAGCAAACCTATCTGAAATTCACTTGCAATAGCTTCCAGTGGACGCCCATCATTAGGCACCACATAATGACTATTTTCTCCAATTAAGCGTGCTGTAGTGGATGGCAAGGAGTATTCAGCAGCACTGACATTGAAAGTCAGCCCGCTTAAAAACAACAAACCGATAAAAAATAGAATTCTCTTCATACTTTTTCCTCCTAAGGAACGTACAAAGTTTATCTGATGAATAAGCGTCACTTTAATAATATCAGTAGTTAACTAAATGTTTAAGTGCTTGATTGGATAATTTTTTCGGCTCGCTGGCGGATTGTTCTGATCATAGCATGCAATCCCTGGCTTCTTGATGGCGTTAAATGCTGCTCCAATGACAATTTTTGAAAAAATGCTTTGCTATCTGTGATCAAAATTTGTTGTCCGGTTTTATTTTGAAAAATAATTATTACTAATGCAATCAAACCCTTAACTATAGAAGCATCGCTGTCACCAGCAAATTGGATCCTACCGTCACTATCTGGCTCCATAACAATCCAAACCTGGCTTTGACAACCTGAGACCTGATTTTTCACTTGTTTTTGTCTATCGCTAAGAGGTAATAATTTTTCCCCTAATTCAATTAAATAAAGATATCGCTCTTCCCAGTTTTGACAACGTGAAAAATTACGCAACAATTTATTCTCATCAGGTAAGGCTGACATCATTCTACCCTTATATGTACTTTAAAACAGATTAAGCTAGTAATTTTTCAATATGTTGTAGTTTTTCAACCAAAATATCAATCTCTTCTTTAGTAGTATAAACCGCGAGCGAAGCTCGGCACATAGCTGGTACTTGATAAAAATCCATCAATGGCAACGCACAATGGTGGCCTGTCCGTATTGCAATCGCATAATTATCTAAAAAACTACCGACATCATAAGCATGATGCTCGCCTAAATTGAAGGCAATAACTCCTTGGCGCTCATCTGAGCCGTAAAGACGCAAAGAGTTTACCGTACTTAAACGATGATTAGCATACTGCATTAATGCAGTTTCATGAGCAGATATTTGTTGATAACCAATATTATTAACATAACGTAATGTCTCACCTAAACCAATAATGCCAACGATATTGGGTGTGCCTGCTTCAAATCGCGATGGCGCCTTTTCGTAAGTGATATTTATTATTGCTGGCTCAGATAACGTCATACTCACTTTATCAATCATGGCTCCCCCACCTTGCCAAGGTGGTAAAGCATTTAATAAGGCCTTTTTGCCATATAAAACACCAATACCAGTAGGCCCATACAGTTTGTGACCGGAAAAAACATAAAAATCACAATCTAAATCTTGGACATCAATCATTTGGTGCACAATACTTTGCGCACCATCAAGCAAAACATGCAATTGTGCTGCTTTTTGCTCTGCACATTGGCGCGCATAAGCAATAATCTGTTTTACTGGATTAACGGTTCCCAAAACATTCGACATGTGGGTAAAAGAGAGTAATCGCGTCCGGCTATCGATTAACCTATCTAATTGTTCAAAAATTAATTTCCCATCATTATCAATAGGTAATATACGAATATCAAAACCAATCTGGCCTGCAAGCAGATGCCAAGGAACTATATTAGCGTGATGTTCCATTTGGCTAATGATAATATTATCGCCTGGTTTGATAAAACCATGTCCATAACTATTAGCAATTAAATTTATGCCTTCCGTTGTTCCTTTAACAAAAACAATTTCTTCAGCATTAGCAGCATGAATAAAATCAGCGACTTGCTGACGAACATTTTCCACCATCGCCGTGGCTTCACTACTCAAGCGATGGATCCCTCGATGTACCGCCGCATAGTGATGACAAAGAAATTGCCTTTCCTTTTCTATCACTTGAAGCGGTTTTTGCGCACTGGCAGCACTATCCAAATAAACCAACGGTTGATCGTTAATTTTTTCTGCCAGCATAGGAAAATCTTTGCGAATGGATGCCACTGAAAATGTCATATTAAATCCCTGCCAAGCGTTGCCGAATAATATCCATTACCTTGTTACTTACACCTTCACTATCAATAGCTTCGATGACTTCAGCTGCAAAGGCCACCATAATCATATGTTTTGCATCATTGAGATGAATACCCCGTGAACGTAAATAAAACAGCTGTTCATCATCAATCCGGCCTACTGTAGCGCCATGACTACACTTAACATCATCAGCATAAATTTCTAACTGCGGTTTGGTGTCAATTTCGGCTTGTTTACCTAATAACAAGTTATTATTTGTCATTTGGCCATCGGTTTTAAATGCCTGTGGCGCAACTTTAACCATACCATTAAAAACAGCTTTACTTTCATCTTGCGCGATCGTTTTATGCAACTGGCGACTTTCACAAAATGGCTGATTATGTTCAAGATAAGTTCTGGTATCAACAATTTCTCTATTTTGTGGCAACAATAAGCTATTGAGTGTTAATCTGCTACCCGCTCCATTTAATTTCACACTGGTATGATGGCGAAGTAATGCTGAGCCGATAAAAATACCGCTACTGTTTATTTGACTATCTCGACCTGACAAGATGTCATTATGGGCAAAATGGTGACTTTGGTTGTTTTCAACGCTAAGTTTGATATGACTAAAATGACTATTATCACCAATATTAGCGGTCAATCGACTGCCTGTCAGATGCGGCTTATCATCAACAGAAACAAAATGTTCAATAACTTGCGATTTGCAATTAGCACCAATCTCTAAATGACAGCGATAGTGACTAGTATTAACATAATCATGGTGATTTGAACCAGAGGTAATATTCAATATATAAAGCGGTTTTTCTACCTGTTGATTAGCGGCCAATTTAATCATTAGGGGTTGAGCAGCCAGACTCTCAGTTAAATACAGGAATATTTCATCGGTCACGATAGGCGCCGGAAGCTTTGCCTGCGCATCCATCATTTGAATCTGATAAGGGCCAAAGTTATCGCTACTTAAGGCAGGGATAAGACATCCATCAAACAAAACAATTCGCCAGCCCTCAAGGGAGATAGCCAGCTGTTTTAATTGCTCAGCAGTAATTGTGTTAACTTTATCACTATTTAATTGGTATTGAGCGTTAAGTACTTTTGCCAACGGCGTATAATGCCACTCTTCATGACGAAATGGCGGAAAACCAATTTTTTCTACCTGCTGCCAATAGGCCTGAGCTTGTTTTTCATTTGCTCTTTTACTGGCATAAAAAAGTGCCGCAAAGCTTTTTAGCGCCTGTTGATTTAACTTTGTGACTTGCTGCTGTTTTTCTGCTCTTTCACTGTTAGTCAATAAGCCAGCCATAGCCTTGTACCTCCAGTTTTTTGGCCAAGGTAAAATCACCTGATTGAATAATTTTGCCTTGATGGAGAACATGAACAAAATCAGGCTGTACATAATCCAAAATACGCTGATAGTGAGTGACGATGATAAAAGCTCTTTCAGCGCTACGAAGTGAGTCCACGCCATTAGCCACAACTTTTAAGGCATCAATATCAAGACCCGAGTCGGTTTCATCTAAAATACATAACTCAGGCTCTAACGCTGCCATCTGTAAAATATCATTGCGCTTTTTTTCTCCACCAGAGAAACCGACATTAACTGATCGAGTAAGTAAATCTTTCGGCATATCAAGTAGTTCAATTTTATCTTCAATAAAATCCTGAAAATCAAATCTATCTAGTGGTGGCTGCTTACGATACTCTCTTACTGCATTAACCGAGGTTTGTAAGAAAAATTGATTACTTACGCCAGGAATTTCCACCGGATATTGAAAGGCTAAAAATATACCTTCACCTGCACGTTCTTCCGGCGATAACTCAAGCAAATTTTTATTTTTGAATAGAATTTCACCCTGTTCTACTTGATATTTTTCACGTCCTGCCAGTGTCGCTGATAATGTACTCTTGCCTGATCCATTAGGCCCCATGATTGCATGTACTTCACCCGCTTTTACTTCTAGATTTAATCCGTTAAGAATTTGATTACCTTCAATACTAACATTTAAATTTTTAACACTTAACATTTCATTGGCCTTTGAATAACTGAGTATTCTTTTAATAGGAACCATCAACCCACACTATGTTCCAAACTAATTGCTAACAATTTTTGTGCTTCAACGGCAAACTCTAATGGTAATTCAGAAAAGACATCTTTACAGAAACCATTTACGATCATGGAAATGGTGTCATCCTCACTAATACCTCGTTGCAAACAATAAAAGAGTTGATCTTCACCAATACGAGATGTTGTAGCTTCATGCTCTAACTGTGCGCTACTATTTTTTACTTCAATATAAGGAAAAGTATGCGCGCCACATTGAGTGCCAATTAACATAGAATCACATTGGGTATAATTTCTGGCGTTTTCTGCCGTCGGTAAAATCTTTACTAAACCGCGGTAACTATTTTGACTACGACCGGCTGAGATCCCTTTGGAGATGATGGTGGAATGCGTATTCTTACCAATATGGATCATTTTTGTACCGGTATCAGCCTGTTGATTACCATTGGTTAATGCCACTGAAAAGAATTCCCCCACCGAATTATCCCCTTGCAAAATAACACTGGGATATTTCCAAGTAATAGCCGAACCTGTTTCAGACTGTGTCCAGGACATTTTAGCATTCTCTCCCTCACATAAAGCGCGTTTGGTGACAAAGTTTAAAATGCCACCGGTTTCACTTTCACCACCTGAAAACCAGTTTTGTACGGTAGAATATTTTACTTCAGCATCTTTATGAATAATAACTTCAACTACCGCAGCATGTAATTGATAGCTATCTCGCACCGGAGCAGAGCATCCCTCAATATAACTAACGCAACTACCTTCATCAGCAATCAAGATAGTGCGCTCAAACTGACCGGTCTTAGCCGAATTAATACGAAAATAGGTTGATAATTCCATCGGGCAACGAACCCCTCTTGGCACATAAACAAATGTCCCATCAGAAGCGACAGCAGAATTTAATGCCGCAAAAAAATTGTCTCGATTAGAAACGACCGTACCAATATATTTTTTTACTAACTCAGGATACTGTTGGATAGCTTCACCAAAAGAGCAAAAAATAATACCAAGTTTCGCTAATTCGCTACGATAAGTTGTTGAAACAGAAACAGAGTCAAAAATAGCATCTACCGCAACCGATTTACCCTCACGGACTGGTACACCAAGTTTATTGAATGCTTCTTCAACTTCGGCGGTCAGATAATTATTGCTATGCTCACCCCCACCCGCTGCCGATGAATCAGTTTCAGTTTGACAAGTATCATCGCAACTATTGCAGGATGGCGCTGCATAATAACTATATTGCTGGTAGTTTAAATCAGGATAATAGCCTTTAAGCCAGTGTGGTTCTTCCATACCCAACCAATGTTGATAAGCCTCTAAACGAAACTGCAACATCCAATCAGGTTCATTACGTTTGGCTGAAATAGCTTTGATGACCTCTTCATTGAGACCTTTAGCTAATTCATCCGTTGCAACCTGAGTGAAAAAACCCTCTTTATAACGATGCTCCGCTAACCATTGTTGAACATCATCACTAATTTCTATATTACGCTGTGACATAATTTAATTCACTTAAATACCAAAGCTTTCACCACAACCACAAGCGTGTTGAGCCTTAGGATTATTAAATTTGAATACTTGATTAAGTCCCTCACGAACATAATCAACCTCAGTACCATCAATAAATGGCATTGCTTTTAGAGGAACAAAAAGTTTGGCGCCATTATTTTCAAACAGCAAATATTCTTTAGTTGGATTATCTATCAATGCAATGACATAACCAAATCCTGCACAACCTGATTGCTTGATATTAAGAGATAATCCCTGACTAGCAGGATTTTTTTTCATTAATTTAAGAATTTGAGCAACTGCTTTATCGGTTATGGTAAGGCCCTGCCAAGTTGTTTCATTCAAAGAAAAAGTATCAACATGCTCTGCCATTATTGACCTCACGAAACTAATATTTTGACTAGATTACACTATCAATGTAACTAGACTTTTTTTGCTTAATATATATATGGTAATGATAACATTTCTCACTTCAACTATTTATTTTAAGCGGATATTTTAATTAGAGTGTTTTTTCAGCAAAAAATGGCGTTTATTTTACGATTTTCAATTTATCAATCAGATTAACATATTGATAAATATTAAAAAAATAAAATTAACTCGCAAATTCAGCAATATTTAACGTGACGAACAAAGTATCGCTAAATCATCGAGTTTTTGTCGTTTAGTTATCCTTAAATGTTAACCATTAAATGATTACTGTTGTCAAACGACAAATACAACTTAGTCTTAATTGTTCATCAAAGATTTTTATCGACCAGACTTGTTGCCGGCGACCTAAATGAATTGTACTACATACACCGCGGACTTTTCCTGAAGATACCGGCCTAATATGGCTAGCATTAATTTCGGTACCAACTACTTTTTGATTATCTTGAGTACAGAGATAACCAGCTATCGAGCCTAACGATTCGGCTAATACCACCGAAGCACCACCATGTAGTAATCCAAACGGCTGCATGGTACGTTGATCAACCGGCATTGTTGCTTCAATAGTATCATCACTGATACTTAACATAACAATCCCTAAATGGGATAACATACTGTTACCACTCCAACTATTAATTTCTTCGAGGGTATAAGAACGTTGCCAAATCATTTAAATATCTCCAATAACGCTTGTAAAGGATGTTTTATTGTTTCATTTTCAATTCGTTTTACTTGACTGCGACAAGAGTAACCTGTTGCTAGACAACGTGTTTTGTGTAATTTTTGTAATCGATTTCCCCAAGATAAGGCATAAATTCCCTTTGAATTAGCTAGATGTTTAACCTCATGACCATAAGTTCCTGCCATGCCGCAACAACCAACATTAACATTAATAAGTTGACGACCAAACTGAGCAAAAATTTTAATCCATTGCTGAGCACTATCAACTAACTATGACATTTCGGTACAATGCCCTAATAGATACCATTTTTTAGCCGTTAACTTCGCTACTGGCTTTGGCGCTAATACTGTCATCAGCCACTAATTAACTAATTTAACACGAGTTTCGCACAGGCATATAAAATTCCAGAAATGGCTTAAAAGCAATGGTTAATTTGCAAGTTACTAAAACGTGTAAATTTGTTTAAATTACAATAAGTTGCTTTTAATTTATAAGATTTTGTCTATTTATATATTATGCTGAATTAAACTTAAAAATAGAGCGTTTTTTTATTGGTGCGAAAATCGTGTTTAACTTCGAATTTACCCCGTTTATTACCGAGGATCTGGCTATATTCATCGCGATAACAGAGCACTAAAGCTGGATCAATACCGACCATAGGAATTGATAATTGCGCTAAACGGTTAAGAAAATCCGCTGTTTTTTGCGCTGTTTTGGCAAAACGGGTTAAATATCCTTTAATATGCAACGCTTTTCCATTAGCAGAAAATGGCAACAATATAGGCCGATAACCTAATATTTCAATTAAATAGATAAAATCTGCAACTACCTTCGCATCATAATAACTAGTACACGAGTTTCGCACCAATAAAAAAACGCTCTATTTTTAAGTTTAATTCAGCATAATATATAAATAGACAAAATCTTATAAATTAAAAGCAACTTATTGTAATTTAAACAAATTTACACGTTTTAGTAACTTGCAAATTAACCATTGCTTTTAAGCCATTTCTGGAATTTTATATGCCTGTGCGAAACTCGTGTAGTAAATGGATCTTGGACGACAAAAACAAATTGGCTGCGAGTCTCTTCAGGTAAGCTTTCTAATTGTGGCAATGACAGAGACAATGCTGCATGACCAGCTAATTGTTGTTGTAAACTGGATATATACAGTTGAGGAAAATCCGTTAGTCCAATCACCTTGTGACCTAGTGTTTGTATCCACCCTTGCCGTAACATAAAATTAAACCAGCGTGGCTGTTTTGCCATGAGCGGCAAAGTTAATTCAATATTGGCAACCACATAGTCACTAATTGGTCGCAAATAACGACTATAATAGAAGGCTAAAAATTTCGCCCTAAACAAGGGAACATCAATTTTAACCGGGCATTGGGTTGAACACGCTTTACAGGCTAAACAACCCGCCATCGCCTCTTTTACTTCATGGGAAAAATCATACTGTCCACTCTTAGCTCGCAAGGTATGGTATAGGCGTGTTATTTTTTGCGGCCAAGAGAGTTTATAACTATTAATATTTCTGCAAATAACGCTAAGTTTACGCCTTGCTTAACCTGTAATCTTACCCATTCTCGCATTAACGTTACTCGGCCTTTTGGCGAATGAATTCGTTGCTGGGAAATTTTCATTGAAGGACACATTGGACTATTATAGCTAGGCGACTTAATTTTGATTACAGCATATGTATTAAAAACAGGTCATCGATAGTGCATCCTGTTTCCATCTTTTTACGTTTAGCTTGAGACCATTTATGTTCTATAGGATTTAAATCTGGTGAATACACAGGCAAATATTCTATCTGGTGTCCTGCGTTTATAATTGCCTGTTCAATATTCTTACCTTTGTGAAAGCTAGCGTTGTCCATAAAAATAACAGAATTTTCAGGAAGTTCTGGGAGCAATATTTTTGTGATCCAAACATAAAAAACATCACGATTAATATTGCAATCAAATAATCCGATAGCAAAAAGGGTTGTTCCCAATAAAGCGCCAATAACATTTGTTCTTCCCTTAGCACCCCAGTTTTTCAGGCCAAAACAACGGTGACCTTTTGGGGAATAGCCGTGAGTTCGTGGAGTGTCATGTGAAAAACCACTTTCATCAATAAAAACAACAGATTTATCTTTTTTTTCATACTGTTGTCTTTTTTGCTGATGTGCCAGCCTGTCGCTTTCGTTGGTTTTTGGATGGAATAGAGTTTTTTTTTATAGGTTAATCCCAGCTTTTTAAGGGATTGCCAAATAGTCTTTTTACAAACACCGAATCGCTCTGCCCGTTCCTTTTGGTAAGCATCTGGATACTGTTCCACATCTTTTGCTAAAGCATTTTTATCGAGCTTCCTCTTACGTGGCGTTGAATTTTTTGGCTCTGGTCGTTTAAGCCAACGTACTAAAGACGCTTTTCCAATACGGAATTGTTTCGCAGTTTCTCGAATTGTTAAACCTTCGGCTTTCCTTACAGATATTACTTTACGTCGAAAATCAATTGTATAACTCATAACACACCTTGTGATCAAAATTAAGTCGCCTAGCTATAATACTTCTTTGTTGAGGATCACACATATCCATCACCGGGCGAACATGTAATACCCCTGCATCAACATGCCCAAACTGCCATAAGCTAAATTATTGCGGTCAAGCAACGCACGAAATTCAGCAATGTAATCGGCTAAATGCTCCGGTGGCACGCAAGTATCCTCTACGAACGGTATCGGTTTTGCTAATCCTTTAGTATTAGCCAACAGGCCAACTGCTTTTTTTCTCATCGTATAGATATTTTCAATATCTGCTAATTGATAGCATATATGATAATCAAGGATCCCCGAATTACCGGCTTGGATTAACTTATCCAATTGTGAACATAAGCGGGTTAATTGTTGATTAATTTTTTCTTCACTATCCCCACTAAATTCAACAATATTTAATGTTGATAATTTTTTGTCATCAACATCGTTAATTAATTTACTCACTGAATGCCAGATAATATCATCACGCGCTAAAGAGAGGATTTTAGTATCAACCGTTTCCACTGATAATGCTTTGGCTGCCACCATAACTGATGCATTACGTAACGCTGAATCAAATGAGTCATACTTTATATTAACTAATCGTCTTACTTTAAGTAATGGGGTAATATTTAGCTTAGCTTCGGTAATGAAAGCCAGCGTCCCTTCAGAGCCGGTTAAAATTCGGGTTAAACCAAATTGCGTCATAGTATCGTCAAACACGTGTCGCAAATCATAACCGGTTAAAATCTATTTAATCGCGGAAATTTAGCCAAAATTAGCTGTCGCTGCTGACGACAATGGTGATAAACGGTGCGATATATGCGACCAATAGTTTATTGCTGCTGTGAAAAACGCTCCGCCAACTCAACTGTCATCGGATAGGTTTCTAATACCTCTCCACCAAGTAAAATAGCTTTAACACTTAGTACATGATCCGATATTTTACCATAAACTAATGAGCCTTGACCTGATGCATCAGTATTGATCATTCCACCCAAAGTGGCTCGGTTACTGGTTGATAATTCAGGTGAAAAAAAATAACCATTAAGGTGCCAAAAATTGGTTAAGTTGATCTTTTATCACACCAGCTTAGACTCTAACCCATTTTTCTGCCACATTAATTTGCAAAATTTTTTGCATATAGCGCGACATATCAACCACAATGCCTTCAGTCAAAACCTGGCCATTGGTGCCCTGTCCCGCCACCTCTGGGTGTAAAGGTTAATGACTGAAATTGTTTATCAATGGCAAGTTTCGCCAACAATTGAACATCGCTAGTCGAACGTGGATAGACAACAGCTTGAGGTGTAAGTTGATAAATACTATTATCTGTTGCCATTGATAAACGTTCAGCATAACTGGTGGTTAAATCTCAGCTAAAACCTCCGTCTTTTAATGTAGTTAAGATAGGTTGTTATCTACTGACTGATTTGATGAGCGCGTCCTATACGTGGAATCATTATACTAGTAACTCTTTTTAATTAGTGTTCACTTTGCAATTTATGTACTATCTTTGATTGATAATACATACCAGACAAAATTTGGCAATTAACATTTTGTAAACAATACAATTTCCATCATCACCCTACTTTTATTAGATACAAAAAACATGATTAATCATGTAATAGACAATTGATAATATGCACCCATCATTCTTTATAATCAGGCTAATATATGGAAAAAGCGCAATCCCCTAATGATCTACCCAAATTCATTTTTAGCATAATTGCTATTTTATTGATGATAGCTGCATGTTTTTGGGTATTGAAACCATTCATACTTGGTTTTCTCTGGGCAGGCATGGTGGTTATTGCAACCTGGCCATTATTTAAAAAAATTGAAAGCAAACTATGGCATAAAAAATGGCTAGCAAGCATAGCGATGACTCTATTAGTAATATTATTATTTGTTATTCCTTTTGCAATACTAATTGGTAGCATTATTCAAAATAGTGGCCCACTGATTGAATGGGCAAAATCACCAACTGAAATTAGATTACCCGAGCTATTGTGGTTAAAAAACCTACCCTTTATAGGTAATAAACTCTTTTATGGTTGGCATACATTGGTCGCTAATGGCGGTAATACATTAATTGCTAAACTACAACCGTATGTTGGAGAAGCAACCAGCTGGTTCTTAGCGCAAGCCATTAATGCCGGGCGTTTCGTGTTTCATCTTGTCGTAATGTTACTATTTAGTGCATTACTCTACTTGAAGGGAGAAAGCGTTATATTAAGTATTCGGCATTTTGCCATTCGCCTGGCCGGTACACGAGGCGATACCGCGATCCTACTTGCGGGCCAATCAATTCGCGCTGTTGCATTAGGTGTAGTAGTTACCGCATTAATACAAGCGATTACAAGTGGTATTGGTTTAGCTTTAGCAGATATTCCTTATGCTGCAATATTAACAATTCTTATCTTTGTATGTTGTGTTGCCCAACTTGGACCATTATTGATTATGGTACCCTCCATAGTATGGTTATTCTGGTCAGACAATACCAGCTGGGCCATTATTATGATTGTATGGAGCATAATTGTCGCAACAATGGATGGCGTACTACGTCCTATTTTAATAAGGATGGGGGCGAATTTATCGATGATACTTATTTTGATTGGCGTTATTGGTGGAATTTTATCATTTGGCGTAATTGGTCTTTTTATTGGTCCAGTCGTTTTAGCTGTCTCACATAATTTACTAACCACCTGGATGAATGAGGTTTCGAAACCAGCTAAGTTATCAAATAATTTAACCAAATCTAATTTATATAAGAAAGATCCTTAAATTAAAATGATTGACTTAATTAATATTCTTGTTAATCATTATACTTAAATTATTTGAAATTTGTTGCGCTAAAAATTTTCCAAAATACCAAATAATACCGTAGAATTAAATTTCATTAATTTTAACATTAGTATGATTAAATAATAATCTTATATAGTTATACTAGAAAGTGAAATTTACATTAAGATAATTCTTAGTGATAAAACCTTAGAATTATCTTAATATAATGCTTATAGATTAACCTCTTTATAAATTATTGGTTTCAATATTCTTGGCATTATTATGCAATAAAAAATCATGAAACCTACAGAATATTGCTGTGTGTAGTCTTTGCCTGTCAGCCCATGATAGGCTTTTTTTTTCTATTGCGAATAGTAATATTAATGATAATTGATTTATAATGATATTATTAACTTTTATTTATAAAGTCTAAATCGCATCTGCTATAAAATAAGATACTTACCTACAAATATTCATATTTTTAATTAAGCCTGACAAATATTGATTAATAATAATAACATGCATAAACTTTACCTGTTATTCATTTACCACTCAATTGATTATCTAATACCATATATTATTATTTGATTTCTATTATATAACAGTAAATAAACCTTATTCTATATCATAATCTGGTCTGTCATCCATCCAGCTATAATTAAACATATAATTTACAAATTTCAACTATGTTATTTTTTTAACGTCACTGAATATAAATAAAATAGAAAAAATAACCTAAAGTTAACAATAAATAAGTGAATAGAAAACCATGAAAATCAAATAAAAGTTTTAAATGATATATGCTGACTATAATATAAACAAATAAAATCTATTATTTAAAATAATAACATTTTATTATATACACGAGTTTCGCAAGCTCCGAAAAAGAAGTATAAAGTTCATGTATAAGAAATTAATACCCGAAATGGTTACTCATTGACCTGCGCCATGATGAAATCCTTTTTATTTTCTTCTAAATTTTGCCAAAATTATGTTGAAGGTTGAGATTAAGAAACGGAATAGATGGTTAAAAACCGATCAATTATTAATCAATTTTGAACAAAAGGATAGATCTACCCTGTCGTGAGTTTTTATCGCCACCGCAAACAAGCCAGATCATGGTGACGTGCCATAAGTTCTTTACGATTCAATCCAAAATTCATTCCTGCGAAAAGTAATTTTTTCCCACATAAGAGACAAGCAAGTGGATCGACTTTAAAGACGTGTTGATACATGTTTCACCAGGTGATTTTTTTAGCGGGTTTTTTATCTTGCTGGGCTAAAGGATAAACAACCTCCGTTAACATTTTTCGCATCCGTGCTGATGGACTTAAAAAGCCGTAATAGCGGATCATGTGAAACCATTTTTCTGGCACATGAGACGCAAACAGGGTAATAAATTCATCGGATGTCATGACTAGTCTGTAGTGGCATACTAAATTTGGCCACCTAAGTTGAGGTGATATGCTTACCTCATAATTTTTATAGGTGCCGAAATGAGTAAAATAATTACTGCTGAATTTAAATGTGAAACCGCCAAATTAGTCCTTGACCAAAATTACACCTACCAGGAAGCCGCGAAAGGCATGAACGTCAGTCTTTCAGCGATTAGCCGGTGGGTAAGAGCCCTTCGTTTAGAACGTCAAGGGAAAACATCGCCTGGTCTGCCATTAACACCTGAACAAATTGAGTTCAGAGAAATGAAGAAAAAAATCCACCGGCTGGAAATGGAGAATGACATCTTAAAAAAGGCTACTGCGCTCTTAATGTCCGACTCACTGAAAAATTTTCGGTAGTTGAAAAGCTAAGAGTGCTTTATCCGGTGAAAACTTTGTGTCGTATTTTTAATGTTCACCGAAGCAGTTATCGCTATTGGTGTCGGCCTAAGGAGCCAGATATTGAGCGGACGATAAAACGTAGCCTAGTCAGCGAAGCGTGGAACGTTAGTGGCGGCTCTGCTGGCGCAAGGACTATCGCCACGATGGTTACCAATACACACAACGTGAAACTTGGGCGGTGGTTAGCGGGTAAGTTGATGAAAGAATTAATCATCGTCAGTTGCCAAGAGCGAAAACATAAATACAACTGTAGTGGTCAACTAAAATTGGCCACCCTACCTGACTGTTCACGGAACAGTCGCTCTGATTCGTTTGGCGTTAATCCACCGTTATATAGCTAGGCGACTTAATTTTGATTACAGCATATGTATTAAAAACAGGTCATCGATAGTGCATCCTGTTTCCATCTTTTTACGTTTAGCTTGAGACCATTTATGTTCTATAGGATTTAAATCTGGTGAATACACAGGCAAATATTCTATCTGGTGTCCTGCGTTTATAATTGCCTGTTCAATATTCTTACCTTTGTGAAAGCTAGCGTTGTCCATAAAAATAACAGAATTTTCAGGAAGTTCTGGGAGCAATATTTTTGTGATCCAAACATAAAAAACATCACGATTAATATTGCAATCAAATAATCCGATAGCAAAAAGGGTTGTTCCCAATAAAGCGCCAATAACATTTGTTCTTCCCTTAGCACCCAGTTTTTCAGGCCAAAACAACGGTGACCTTTTGGGGAATAGCCGTGAGTTCGTGGAGTGTCATGTGAAAAACCACTTTCATCAATAAAAACAACAGATTTATCTTTTTTTTCATACTGTTGTCTTTTTTGCTGATGTGCCAGCCTGTCGCTTTCGTTGGTTTTTGGATGGAATAGAGTTTTTTTTATAGGTTAATCCCAGCTTTTTAAGGGATTGCCAAATAGTCTTTTTACAAACACCGAATCGCTCTGCCCGTTCCTTTTGGTAAGCATCTGGATACTGTTCCACATCTTTTGCTAAAGCATTTTTATCGAGCTTCCTCTTACGTGGCGTTGAATTTTTTGGCTCTGGTCGTTTAAGCCAACGTACTAAAGACGCTTTTCCAATACGGAATTGTTTCGCAGTTTCTCGAATTGTTAAACCTTCGGCTTTCCTTACAGATATTACTTTACGTCGAAAATCAATTATATAACTCATAACACACCTTGTAATCAAAATTAAGTCGCCTAGCTATATTGGTAACCATCGTGGCGATAGTCCTTGCGCCAGCAGAGCCGCCACTAACGTTCCACGCTTCGCTGACTAGGCTACGTTTTATCGTCCGCTCAATATCTGGCTCCTTAGGCCGACACCAATAGCGATAACTGCTTCGGTGAACATTAAAAATACGACACAAAGTTTTCACCGGATAAAGCACTCTTAGCTTTTCAACTACCGAAAATTTTTCAGTGAGTCGGACATTAAGAGCGCAGTAGCCTTTTTTAAGATGTCATTCTCCATTTCCAGCCGGTGGATTTTTTTCTTCATTTCTCTGAACTCAATTTGTTCAGGTGTTAATGGCAGACCAGGCGATGTTTTCCCTTGACGTTCTAAACGAAGGGCTCTTACCCACCGGCTAATCGCTGAAAGACTGACGTTCATGCCTTTCGCGGCTTCCTGGTAGGTGTAATTTTGGTCAAGGACTAATTTGGCGGTTTCACATTTAAATTCAGCAGTAATTATTTTACTCATTTCGGCACCTATAAAAATTATGAGGTAAGCATATCACCTCAACTTAGGTGGCCAAATTTAGTATGCCACTACACTTCCTGTTTTTTCGTGCGGTGGCTCTTATAGCGTAACGTGATGTTATTATCTTCGCCGGAATAATGTTTTAAGCGACTGAGCAAGGCAGGGGGATTTCTTTAGATAAAATCCGAGATAAAGGGTGACATGGGTAATATTGGAAAGAATATCAGAAAGATTAATATTCCACCCGCGCTTGTCGTGAGTGTTAAGTAATTGATTCCATGATGCTTTACTTCTTCCTTCAGCTTTAAGCTCATCGGGAATGGTGAGCGTGTAATAATGTTTTCTCAATAATGCCGTTATCCGATATCGCCACATTGTCATAATGTTTTCGCGATAAAAGCTGATATCCCGCCAGGTATTCTTTTTAGTCACCCCGCCGGCTGTGGTTGAAAAATGAATATGCGGATGCCATTTTTGGTCTCGTCCCCAGGTATGGATGGCAGTGAAAACGCCCGTGGTGATATTGAGGTCACGGCAGATGGTTAATATCACATCAGCGGCTAATCGATTCATTTTACCGAGAAGCCAACGGTTGGCGCGAATAATAGGCCAATATTCACAAGGCATGGTAAAAGTGATTTGCTGCCAAGGAACTTCGGGTAACCAAGCTAGCGTATTGTTAATCCTTTGTAGGCAAGCTTTGACGCCACAATGTGGGCAGCTTCGACTTTTGCAGGTAAATTTAACCCGTTTCTCAGAATTACATTGAGGGTCAGGACAGCGCCAAATTGACCACCCCATAAGCGAAGCGCCGCAAGCCATAATCTTTACCATGGTTTCCATCACAATAGTGCGGACACTATCGGGGGGTTGGCGATTAAGCCAATTGAGTCAGCGTTGACCAAATTGAAAAACATGACTAAAACGCGGTGACATAAAAGGGATCAAAAGATTGAGACAATAAGCGTGTTGCTTAATAGTGAAATAAGGGTATTTTCGGTGATTGAAGTAAATTTTAGGCTGTTCTGAGATGGAAATTCCAAAGACCGGCACTAAGGAGTAAAAAGGTATCATCAATAAAGGGTCTACGATTCCGTAAAATTTGGGTCATACAACCGAGGCGCTTGATACCCGCGATGGCGTGTTCAACCGTAATACGGATGCCCGAGATTATTTTATTTTCTTGTTTTTGTTCAGGCGATAAAGGTCTTTTTCGAGTTCCTTTTTTTGGGATTTGTGTATTAGGATGCTGTTTATCTATACCTTGAAAACCGGTATCGACCCAGATGGTTACCTCAGGGGGAATATGGCGAATTATATCGACTTTATCGAGTAAGCGTTTATCGTGACGGCGCCCATTTTTGATCATGGGGATAAATCCAATTTTCCTCGTTTCGTCAGTCATAATAAGCCCTTTTCGAGTGGTCTGTCTTTTCTTTCCCGAATACATTTTTTTTCGCCGACGCAGATTCTTAGGCTTTTGGACAGGTCGCTCTGTCCCATCAATAAAGACGTCTTTAACTCCAGGAAAGGCGCGAAAAAATTCCTCAGCAGAGCGAATTTGACGAGCGGGCAAAACACATTCTCGCCCCAAGGTCATCTCTAAAACCGGCAATAATATTTTTACCCAGCGACATACCCGTGTTCTATCTAAACCAAAAAGAAGTCCTTGCAAATCATAGGTCGGATAACATTTTAAATACAATAAAATAAAAAGCAGTTTATCTAATGGGGTTGGGATAAATCCTTTCTGCCCTGCACCCATCTGCCGCTCGTGATCTTTTCGATTCTTTTTCCGATAAATCAAATAACAAGCTGAAAATTCAGCGGCTAAATTTTTCAATTCTTCGACTGATAATCCAATGATTGCTTTACATAAACGATTATCTCGTAACAACCGCTCTTTGTTGATCATTTCAAACCGTTATTTTCTAAGTTAAACCTCTTTTTATTGTCTATAGCGTGACAAAAAATGCAACTCTCTATTCAGCAACTATTTTAATAGCTATCGGGTTATACCAGTATTAACAAGCAATGACAAGTCGTCGCCATAGGCGACCATCTTGAAAACAAGAAAAAATTAGGATGTTTATATTTTGTCCGGTTATCCATGCATTAAAAATATCTATAAAACATTCTTACAAGTAAGCAGTGTAAGATACTCTGGTTTGGCGTTATCAGAAGTAAGCCCATCGCTTTTATCTCATGACACTATTAGTCGATGGCTAAAAAGTAGATGTTTTCGACCTAAAGACCTATGGCGATTAGTTCAACCTTCTATAGACAAAAAAAGCCCTTGCGTACTAATTGCCGATGATACATTGATTGCCAAAACACGTAGAGTCACGAGTTTCGCAATCTCCAAAAAAGTAGTATAAAGTTCAAAACAAGCACGAGTTTCGCACCAATAAAAAAACGCCCTATTTTTAAGTTTAATTCAGCATAATATATAAATAGAAAAAACCTTATAAATTAAAAGCAACTTATTGTAATTTAAATAAATTTATACGTTTTAGTAACTTGCAAATTAACCATTACTTTTAAGCCATTTCTGGAATTTTATATGTCTGTGCGAAACTCGTGTCAGAGTAGTTACCCAAACCCAACCATGAGAGCGAATTAATTTCAGATTATCCAGGCTAGAATACCAAGCATCCATCGCTACCGCTTCAGGCTTGATCCCTCTTTTTTTAGCAAGTGCGAGCATTTCGGAAAAATGCGTATTTTTTGTTTTTCCATCCGAATCTTTATCATAAATAACCTGAGTTCGGAATAAGAAATAAAGTGAAAGTCTTGCTATTCAAATAGTTGAATGCGCATATTTCGTTAAAATACTCTAACAATCTGGTTAAAGCGTAGAGCATTGTTAAACAATGATGGAAAATCTTACTGAACTTTATTGCCTGATGGATGATTTTTGTAAAGACTTGGAGCCAAAAATGCATGAAATTTTGCTGAATAACGGTAGTAAGCGTCGTAGACGGTCTACTCAGCTTTCATTGGCTGAAATGATGACACTGGTTGTTTTGTTTCATCAACTCCGATTCAGACAATTCAAGGTATTTTATCTCTATTATGTCCGTTTATATCTCAGGAAGGAATTTCCTAACTTGCCATCATATTCACGCTGCGTAGAGTTACTTCCGCGCAGTGCCTTAGCTTTAACGGCACTTTTTGAGTCAATTAAGGGAAAGTGCACAGGTCTGTCGGTTGCCGATTCTACTCCGATAGCTGTGTGTGATAACTTACGGATCCGCCGGCATAGAGTCTTCGATGGGATAGCTGAACGAGGAAAAACCTCAACAGGTTGGTTCTTTGGTTTCAAACTTCATGTAATTATCAATCATTTGGGGGAAATACTCAGTTTTCGACTTACACCAGGAAACACAGATGATCGGAAACCATTACCTGAGCTGATAAAAGATCTTTCTGGTTGTTTGTATGCGGATAAAGGGTATTTATCGGCTTCACTGAAACAGCAACTGAAAACAATGGGAATTAACCTTATAACGAATATCAAGAAGAAAATGAAGCCTATTGAACAGACTTGTTTCGACAAAGCCATCTTGCGTCATCGTTCTGTCATTGAAACGGTATTTGATGAGTTAAAAATCTTTGTCAGATAGCGCATACGCGGCACCGCTCTCCTGCTAACTTTGTAGTGAATTTATTAGCAGGGCGGGTTGCATATTGTTTAATTCCATCTAAACCAAAGATACCTGTGGCAGGAACATATCTTCAAGCATAATTGATAATGCTTATCCCGAACTCAGGTTAAATACGATAATCAATAGGAATTGATTCAACAGTTGTTAGATTATGCCAAAGTAAATTAACTAAACTATGCCAGCAATAACATCATGTTCGTTACCTGAATACTGATACACGAGTTTCGCACAGGCATATAAAATTCCAGAAATGGCTTAAAAGCAATGGTTAATTTGCAAGTTACTAAAACGTATAAATTTGTTTAAATTACAATAAGTTGCTTTTAATTTATAAGGTTTTTTCTATTTATATATTATGCTGAATTAAACTTAAAAATAGAGCGTTTTTTTATTGGTGCGAAATTCGTGTGATAATGAACCATCTCTATTTTTTTACTACGTATTTTGGCAATTAGTGTATCGTCAGCTATTAGTACACAAGGGCTTTTTTTGTCTATAGATGTTTCAACTAATCACCACAGGTCTTTAGGTCGAAAACACCTGCTTTTTAGCCATCGACTAATAGTGTCATGAGACAAAGGTGATGGGCTTACTTCTGATATAGCTAGGCGACTTAATTTTGATTACAAGGTGTGTTATGAGTTATACAATTGATTTTCGACGTAAAGTAATATCTGTAAGGAAAGCCGAAGGTTTAACAATTCGAGAAACTGCGAAACAATTCCGTATTGGAAAAGCGTCTTTAGTACGTTGGCTTAAACGACCAGAGCCAAAAAATTCAACGCCACGTAAGAGGAAGCTCGATAAAAATGCTTTAGCAAAAGATGTGGAACAGTATCCAGATGCTTACCAAAAGGAACGGGCAGAGCGATTCGGTGTTTGTAAAAAGACTATTTGGCAATCCCTTAAAAAGCTGGGATTAACCTATAAAAAAAAACTCTATTCCATCCAAAAACCAACGAAAGCGACAGGCTGGCACATCAGCAAAAAAGACAACAGTATGAAAAAAAAGATAAATCTGTTGTTTTTATTGATGAAAGTGGTTTTTCACATGACACTCCACGAACTCACGGCTATTCCCCAAAAGGTCACCGTTGTTTTGGCCTGAAAAACTGGGGTGCTAAGGGAAGAACAAATGTTATTGGCGCTTTATTGGGAACAACCCTTTTTGCTATCGGATTATTTGATTGCAATATTAACCGTGATGTTTTTTATGTTTGGATCACAAAAATATTGCTCCCAGAACTTCCTGAAAATTCTGTTATTTTTATGGACAACGCTAGCTTTCACAAAGGTAAGAATATTGAACAGGCAATTATAAACGCAGGACACCAGATAGAATATTTGCCTGTGTATTCACCAGATTTAAATCCTATAGAACATAAATGGTCTCAAGCTAAACGTAAAAAGATGGAAACAGGATGCACTATCGATGACCTGTTTTTAATACATATGCTGTAATCAAAATTAAGTCGCCTAGCTATAACGCCAAACCAGAGTATCTCACACTGCTTACTTGTAAGAATGTTTTATAGATATTTTTAATGCATGGATAACCGGACAAAATATAAACATCCTAGTTTTTTCTTGTTTTGAACTTTATACTTCTTTTTCGGAGCTTGCGAAACTCGTGATTGATCCGATCCAGCAAGAGATCGGCTTGAAACCCGAACCAAAGCTCAACCGTACGCATGGACTATCTAATCTAAATCAATATGATGCTAGAATTGCGGCGATTGAATATACATTAGAGCACGATGATGGTATATCACTAAAAAATCTCGATCAGGCTCAGGTTATTTTACCTGGGGTTTCGCGCTGTGGTAAAACACCCACCAGCCTTTATTTAGCGATGTAATTTGCCATCCAGGCTGCCAATTATCCTTTCACCGCAGACGATATGGATAATTTACAATTACCACTTGCATTAAAACCTTATATAAATAAACTTTTTGGTCTAACAATTAGCCCTGAGCGTCTAGCGGCTATTCGTGAAGAGCGCTATGAAAAAAGTCATTATGCTTCTTTGCATCAATGTCGGATAGAATTAACTGAGGTAGAAGCTTTATTTAGAAGACATAATATTAATTATTTAAATACAACTAATTACTCTGTCGAAGAGATTTCAGCCAAAATTATTGAAATATTTGGGCTAACTCGTCGTATATTTTAACAATTTAAAATTAGCTGAGAAACGCTCATTACTTTAACGATATCTTAAACAACCATTAGATCCAGTTTATTTTCAGTTATGGTAATGCTAGTTTATTTGCCAGAAAATCGACTATATTGAATTATATATGAGATAAATATGTATAAAACCGATGAGTTAAGAACTCAACCTATTGATAGCCTTATTACGCCTCAAGCGCTGGTGGATGAATTTCCGCTATCCAAAGAAATTACCGAAAATGTGACAACGTCACGAAAATCGATTGAGTCAATTTTAATTGGCCAAGATCAACGCCTATTGGCGGTCATTGGCCCCTGTTCTGTACATGATACCCAAGCGGCACTTGAATACGCCAAAATGCTGGCTAAATTGCGCGGCGAATATAAAGATTATCTTGAAATCGTGATGCGTACCTATTTTGAAAAACCACGTACGGTGATTGGCTGGAAAGGTTTAATTTCCGATCCTGACCTAAACAATTCCTGCCAAGTTAACAAAGGCCTGCGTTTAGCCCGTGAGCTACTAACAAATATTAATCAACTTGGACTACCGACGGCAACTGAATTTTTAGATATGATAACCGGTCAGTATGTAGCCGATCTTATTAGCTGGGGAGCCGTCGGTGCCAGAACCACTGAAAGCCAAATCCATCGACAAATGGCATCAGCGCTGTCATGTCCGGTTGGTTTCAAAAACGGTACCGACGGGGATATTAATATTGCTATCGATGCTATTCGTGCCGCACGTGCCAGCCATGTATTTTTATCGCCTGATAAGAATGGCCAAATGACTATTTATCAAACGAAAGGTAACCCTTATGGCCATATTATTATGCGGGGAGGAAAACGGCCTAATTATAGCGCTGAAGATATTGCCATAGCCTGCAGTCAGTTACGCAAATTGGGATTACCTGAACAATTGGTTATCGATTTTAGCCATGGTAATTGCCAAAAAATTCATCAACGACAAATAGATGTTGCTAAAAACATTGCTCAACAATTGCAAAAAGGCTCGAGGGCTATCGCCGGCATTATGGCAGAAAGTTTTCTAATAGAAGGTACCCAGCAAGTCACTGCCGGCAAGCCACTTACCTACGGTCAGTCTATTACCGACCCTTGCCTAGGCTGGCAGGACACTGAACAATTACTAACTATACTTGCTGAAGCGGTAAAACATCGATTTTAGGTCATCATAAAGGAGAATTTTTAATTAACTAAAATTTGCTATCAAGCCTGACAACAAAATTATACCCATTATGCGGACTACAGAGGATATTTTTAGATGCAAAAATCTCTCGTCATCGCTAAAAATAGTGAAACTGAATTAGCCATATTGCCTGCACTGGCAAATTGACATGGATTGATTACTGGTGCAACAGGAACAGGTAAAACTGTAACGCTACAAAAAATGGCGGAAAGTTTTTCTCAAATTGGGGTACCGGTTTTTATGGCTGATGTAAAAGGTGATCTTTCGGGTATTGGTGCAAAAGGTGTATTAACGCCTAAATTGCAATCACGCCTCGGAGCGCTTGGCGTAACAGACTGGCACCCTGCTGCTTGCCCTGTCACTTTCTGGGATGTTTTTGCAGAACTTGGGCACCCTGTGCGGGCAACCATCTCAGATATGGGACCATTGCTATTATCACGGCTAATGAATTTAAATGATGTGCAAAGTGGTGTATTACAACTTATTTTTAAAATTGCCGATGACAATGGCTTACTATTGCTGGACATGAAAGATCTACGTTCCACCATTCAATATGTTGGTAAAAATGCGAAACTCGTGGCATGAACAAATTGAACATCTGTGTGAGTCATTGAAATTAAATTCTGTTCCGACTTATTGGTCATCACTTGCCGAACAGTGCATCGCCCAAGACAAAAGCTACGGAGAGTTTTTACTGTCCCTATTAAAATGTGAGCAACAACAACGAAATGAACGAACTCGCAATCTCTTTAGTCGGATGGCGGGATTCCCAACGCACAAAGAACTTAGTACGTTCGATTTTAAGTTTGCAACGGGCGTTCCTAAGCAACAAATACAGGAATTAAGCGCATTAACATTTATTGAGCGTAATGAAAATGTAGTGTTGCTTGGCCCAAGCGGTGTAGGCAAAACGCATTTAGCTATTGGATTAGGATTAAAAGCAGTACAGGCCAAGAGGAAAACCCGCTTTACAACAGCGGCTGAACTGATGTTGCAACTCTCAACT
The DNA here is from genome assembly GCF_001640365.1 of Candidatus Arsenophonus triatominarum. Lineage (GTDB taxonomy): Bacteria > Pseudomonadota > Gammaproteobacteria > Enterobacterales > Enterobacteriaceae > Arsenophonus > Arsenophonus triatominarum. The sequence continues at coordinate 57,557 of NZ_LWMI01000011.1, forward strand.
GCAAACAACAAAATAAGCTCAAACAATATCTATCACGTTCGGTGATGGCACCGAAGTTGTTGATTATGGATGAGATTGGATACCTACCGTTTGGGCGAGAGGAAGCAAACCTATTTTTCAATGTGATTGCCAAGCGTTATGAGCATGGCAGCGTTATATTGACAGTAACTTATTTTTGGGCAATGGCCCAGTGCCTTTGCTGATGACGTAACATTAACCGCCGCTATGCTTGATCGTTTACTTCATCATTCGCATGTACTGCAATTGAGCGGTGAAAGCTATCGATTGAAAGAAGATTAAGCGGCGCTCAGAAGCAATAACCGAGTAAAACAGTGGATCAGTTTTGCATGATCGTTGACAAATCGCAGTAAGTGTAGTGCCCTCAGCTAAATCAAGATTTTTATTAATACCATTTTAGGTGTATTGACTATAGGTGATACTTCCAATGCATTTTATCAAGTTATTAATGCCAATATGAAAACTCGCTAGTTTTAATCATCTTATCAGCGACTTTTCTTTGGCAAGTAATGACCTGATAACCCGTACGTTTAGGTATTTGGTATTTCATGGGTAACTTCTCGGGCAGGTACCGCTCCACCATCAAATCGTGAACAAAAGGGTTTTAATTCAAATGGAGCATTAGGATCCCAATTTTGTTTGGTAATAAAATATTACCAGCCGGTGGTCCTATGTGGGGCCGTTAATGTCCAATGAAAGATATTTTCACCTGATACCACATTAACCTTAGTCCAACGAGTTGCCGTTTGCTCATCTAATTGTTTAAACACCCCCACACCAGCACTGGCTATTTTGCCATCAGCTGACCCTCTTTGTGGGAAACCTTTACGACCTTCAACTGATTGCGGTTCATACTGAATTTTTGCATTAATTTTTAAATAAAATATTTAATTATTTTCTTATAGCTAGGCGACTTAATTTTGATTACAAGGTGTGTTATGAGTTATACAATTGATTTTCGACGTAAAGTAATATCTGTAAGGAAAGCCGAAGGTTTAACAATTCGAGAAACTGCGAAACAATTCCGTATTGGAAAAGCGTCTTTAGTACGTTGGCTTAAACGACCAGAGCCAAAAAATTCAACGCCACGTAAGAGGAAGCTCGATAAAAATGCTTTAGCAAAAGATGTGGAACAGTATCCAGATGCTTACCAAAAGGAACGGGCAGAGCGATTCGGTGTTTGTAAAAAGACTATTTGGCAATCCCTTAAAAAGCTGGGATTAACCTATAAAAAAAACTCTATTCCATCCAAAAACCAACGAAAGCGACAGGCTGGCACATCAGCAAAAAAGACAACAGTATGAAAAAAAAGATAAATCTGTTGTTTTTATTGATGAAAGTGGTTTTTCACATGACACTCCACGAACTCACGGCTATTCCCCAAAAGGTCACCGTTGTTTTGGCCTGAAAAACTGGGGTGCTAAGGGAAGAACAAATGTTATTGGCGCTTTATTGGGAACAACCCTTTTTGCTATCGGATTATTTGATTGCAATATTAATCGTGATGTTTTTTATGTTTGGATCACAAAAATATTGCTCCCAGAACTTCCTGAAAATTCTGTTATTTTTATGGACAACGCTAGCTTTCACAAAGGTAAGAATATTGAACAGGCAATTATAAACGCAGGACACCAGATAGAATATTTGCCTGTGTATTCACCAGATTTAAATCCTATAGAACATAAATGGTCTCAAGCTAAACGTAAAAAGATGGAAACAGGATGCACTATCGATGACCTGTTTTTAATACATATGCTGTAATCAAAATTAAGTCGCCTAGCTATATTAAAATAACAATATAACTCTCAGTAACAAAAAACCCAGTAAAAGTTTTTTACTGGGTTGTTAATATAAAATTATTTTGGCAATCGGCGTTTTTATTCCCACTCAATCGTCGTTGGTGGTTTGCCGCTAATATCGTAAACTACCCTAGAAATACCGGCCACTTCATTGATGATCCTATTTGACACCCTGCCAAGAAAATCATAGGGCAAATGGGCCCAATGGGCGGTCATGAAATCAATAGTTTCAACCGCGCGCAATGACACAACCCAGTCATATTTTCGGCTATCTCCCATTACGCCAACAGAGCGTACCGGCAGGAAAACAGTGAAAGCTTGGCTGACTTTATGATAAAGATCGGCTTTATGTAATTCTTCGATGAAAATGGCATCTGCCTGACGTAACAGATCACAATAGGCTTTCTTCACCTCACCTAGTACCCGCACACCTAAGCCTGGACCAGGAAATGGGTGACGGTATAACATGTCATAAGGAAGTCCTAACTCCAGGCCTACTTTACGCACCTCATCTTTAAATAACTCTTTTAATGGCTCAACTAATCCCAGTTTTATTTCTGCTGGTAAGCCACCCACATTATGGTGAGATTTAATGACATGCGCTTTGCCGGTTGCTGAAGCGGCAGATTCGATTACGTCCGGATAAATAGTACCCTGAGCCAACCACTTTACTTGCGTTTGTTTAGCCGCTTGTTCGTCAAATACTTCAATAAAAACGCGGCCGATCGCTTTACGCTTTAATTCTGGCTCATCAATCCCTACCAATGCGCTAAGAAAGCGCTCTTCTGCGGCCACATGAATAATATTAAGATCAAATTTACCGGCAAACATGGCCATAACTTGCTGCGCTTCATTTAAGCGTAACAAACCATTATCAACAAACACACAAGTGAGCTGCTTACCAATAGCACGATTGAGTAATAACGCAGTAACCGATGAATCAACACCGCCTGATAATGCCAGAATAACCTGATCATCACCAATCTGTGCCTTCAAGCGCTGTACCGTATCTTCAACAATCGCCGCCGCCGTCCAACGAGCTTCACAGAGGCAAATATCTAATACAAAACGCTGTAGAATAGCTGCTCCTTGATGAGTATGAGTCACTTCAGGATGAAACTGAACACCATAGAAACGTTTTTCTTCATTAGCCATAATGGCAAATGGGCAGCTATCGGTACTGGCGATAACTTTAAAATCAGCTGGAATTGCCGTCACTTTATCGCCATGACTCATCCAGACATCAAGCAGTGGTTTACCATCTGCACCTAAGCTGTCATAAATATCGCGAAATAGTTCACAGGATTGTTGAATGGACACCTGGGCATAACCAAACTCTCGCTCGCCAGACACCTCAACTTGCCCACCTAATTGGATGGACATCGTTTGCATGCCATAACAAATACCTAATACCGGAACGCCAGCCTGAAAAACATATTCCGGTGCACGTGGGCTATTTAGTTCGGTGGTACTCTCCGGCCCGCCAGAAAGAATAATTCCATTGGGATTAAATTCACGGATCTGTGCCTCGGAAACATCCCAAGCCCAAAGTTCACAATAAACGCCAATTTCACGAATACGACGAGCAATTAATTGCGTGTATTGTGAACCAAAATCGAGGATCAAAATTCGGTATTGATGAATGTCAGTTGTCATCTAAAGATAATTCCAAAACAAATAATAATTTGACGGTTTATAGCAAAAACCGCTAATAAAATAATTAACCTAAACGATAATTAGGTGATTCTTTGGTGATGGTAACATCATGTACATGACTCTCTTGGATACCAGCACCACTAATTCGCACAAATTCTGCTTTGCTTCTTAATTCATCAATAGTGGCACAACCGGTCAATCCCATACAAGAACGAAGCCCGCCCATTTGCTGATGAACAATATTCTTCAAAAATCCTTTATAAGCAACTCGTCCTTCGATGCCTTCAGGTACCAATTTATCTGCAGCATTATCGGTTTGGAAGTAACGATCGGAAGAGCCTTTCGACATTGCACCTAATGATCCCATTCCTCGGTAGGCTTTATAAGAGCGTCCTTGAAACAAGATAGTTTCACCGGGTGACTCCTCAGTACCGGCAAGCATTGAGCCAACCATAACGCAAGAGGCGCCGGCAGCCAGTGCTTTAGCAATATCACCCGAGAAGCGAATACCGCCATCGGCAATTATCGGTATATTCATGCCTCTCAGTGCCTCAACGGCATCGGCAATAGCAGTGATCTGAGGTACACCAACACCAGTGACAATTCGCGTTGTACAGATAGAACCCGGGCCAATACCGACTTTTACCGCACTGGCACCTGCTTGAACCAAAGCTTTAGCCCCTTCGCCGGTGGCAACATTACCACCAATAATCGGCAAATCAGGATATTTTGCTCTCGTTTCACTAATACGTTGTAAAACCCCTTGTGAATGTCCATGGGAAGAGTCAATTAACAACACATCAACACCGGCCGCCACTAATGCCTCAATACGTTGTTCATTATTCGCGCCAGCGCCAACCGCTGCGCCTACTCGCAAGCGACCTTGCTCATCTTTACATGCATTGGGCTTGCGTTCAGCTTTCTGAAAATCTTTTACTGTGATCATACCAAATAGGTGAAAGTTATCATCAACCACCAAGGCTTTTTCAATACGTCTTTCATGCAATTTTTGCAAAACCACATCACGGGATTCACCCTCTTTGACCGTGACCAAATGGGGTTTAGCTGTCATAACCGCCGTAACCGGCTGATCCAAATCCGTCACAAAACGGATATCACGGCCAGTAATGATACCAACCAATTCTTTATTATTATTAACCACAGGATAACCAGCAAAACCATTACGCTCAGCCATTTCATAGACTTCGCGAATTGTGGTTTCGGGTGTGACGGTAACCGGATCGATAACGATGCCACTTTCGTACTTTTTAACGCGGCGAACTTCTTCTGCCTGACGCTCAATTGGCATATTTTTATGAATAAAACCAATTCCGCCCTCTTGGGCTAATGCGATAGCTAAATCTGATTCAGTCACGGTATCCATGGCGGCAGAAAGCATAGGAATATTTAAACGGATCGAGGCAGTTAATTGAGTTGATAAATCAGCAGTATTAGGCAATACATCTGAGTGTGCAGGAACTAACAATACATCATCGAATGTTAGTGCTTCTTTCTTAATACGTAGCATAAGCAATATATCTCACCAGGCAGGATTTGGAAAAAGATAAAATATTGCGGCGACATTGTACATGACGAAATTTATTGACTCCAGTACTTTTCTCACTAAAATTCATTTTTTGCTGACAAAACGCATAATATTATGATCAAATTTAGATTTTTGCTTGTAAATAATTTATTTATTAATCGAGTTATTTAATTAATTTTAAAGCAAATAAATATTACATGAATTAGGTATATTGCTTAATTTATTCTGGTTAACCCGTCACTTTTTAAAATTGATTACTTCCTTACAATATGGTTAAAGTTAACGGCTTAAACGTAGGAAAGTTATGTTCTCCATCAATAAAATAAACTTTAATCCATTACCTAATTATCAATCCGATACACAAAGAGCTTCTCCCCCACTTTCGACTATGGAAAAACAACATATTCATTTCCTGGATTCACTCTATGCTAATGAAAATATTACACGAGTTTCGCACAGGCATATAAAATTCCAGAAATGGCTTAAAAGCAATGGTTAATTTGCAAGTTACTAAAACGTATAAATTTTTTAAATTACAATAAGTTGCTTTTAATTTATAAGATTTTGTCTATTTATATATTATGCTGAATTAAACTTAAAAATAGAGCGTTTTTTTATTGGTGCGAAACTCGTGGAAATATGCGTTCAACGGTAGTGTTCAAAAATCTGTGTCATATCTTAAACTCAAAAAAAGAGGTATGACATATGAGAAATCAATCAGTTAATTTTGATGAATCGTTGAAGCAATTACAATCAGGTAAAAATTTACTCGGTACGGATGGAATACTCACACCACTCATAAAACAGCTGACCGAAGCTGCCCTGCAGGCAGAAATAGAACACTACCTATCGACAACGTCAATCGATATGCGTAAAAATGGCTATACTCTAAAAACGGTTAAATCGACATCAGGTCAATTTGAACTGAAAACGCCCAGAGACAGGTCAGGTGCTTTTGAGCCTCAGCTCATTTAAGAAAAATCAGACAAAATTATCAGAGGATATTGATAACAAAATCCTATCGTTATTTGCATTAGGCATGAGTTATCGTGATATTCAAAAACATGTTGCAGAATTATATGGACTGGAAATATCAGATGGAGCTATTACGCATATTACTGATAAATTACTCCCTGAATTAAAAGCCTGGCAACAACACCCTCTGGAGGCGCTCTATCCTTTTGTCTGGCTCGATGCCATTCATTACAAGATAAAACATGACGGTCACTATATCAATAAGGCAATCTACACAGTACTTGGACTAACCACCGATGGGCATAAGGAATTGTTAGGACTCTATATGTCTGAAACAGAAGGAGCACATAATTGGCTGAGCGTTCTGACTGACTTACATAACCGTGGTATACAAGATATTTTAATCGCTTGTGTTGACGGATTAAAAGGATTTTCAGAAGCGATAGCCAGTATTTTCCCGCAGACAGAAGTTCAGCTATGTGTAGTTCATCAAATTCGCAATAGCTTACGTTATATTGCCAGTGAAGACCAAAAAGCCTTTATGGCTGATTTAAAGCCGGTTTATCGTGCAGATACTAAAGCGGCTGCTGAGCTTGCCCTTGATGAACTGGAAACGAAATGGGGTGAAAAATACCCGATAGTGCTAGAATCCTGGCGAAGTAAATGGGAGTTGCTCAGTACTTATTTTCGATACCCTAAAGCCATTAGAAAACCCATTTATACGACCAATGCAGTAGAGGCGGTTCATCGGCAGTTTAGGAAATTAACTAAAACCAAAGGGGCTTTTCCTAATGAAAACAACTTATTAAAATTACTCTATATTGGCATCAATCAGGTATCCAACAAATGGACTATGCCGATTAGTAACTGTGCGTTAACCATTGCTCAATTGTCCATCTATTTTAAAGGGCGCCTAGATGGTATAATCAAAATATAAAATCCCCTGACACAGAATTATGAACACCCTCTTGATGAAACAAAACAACCAGTGTCATCATTTCAGCCAATGAAAGCTGAGTAGACCGTCTACGACGCTTACTACCGTTATTCAGCAAAATTTCATGCATTTTTGGCTCGAAGTCTTTACAAAAATCATCCATCAGGCAATAAAGTTCAGTAAGATTTTCCATCATTGTTTAACAATGCTCTACGCTTTAACCAGATTGTTAGAGTATTTTAACGAAATACACGCATTCAACTATTTGAATAGCAAGACTTTCACTTTATTTCTTATCCCGAACTCAGGTTAAACTAGCCTGTCAGGTCGTTTCAGAATACGGCTTGCCAAGACATGTGGTGAGTGTGGCTGATTCATCGACACAGGAGGTTGTTATTACAAATAACCTGAGTTCGGGATAAGGATCCTAATTTTTTATCACATATTCAAATAGTTAATTTAAAATAATTACATAAAACAGTATTAATTTTGTTTTTTTCACGATTTTAGTAGAGAAAAATAGCTTCTTTTTTAACCTGCTATCACTAAGAATTTTCCTTCTTTTTTATCTTATTGATTTTAAAATATTTTTTGATAATATCGGCTATTTTTATTTTCTCGCAACTATCGCTTATCCCGAACTCAGGTTACAAATATATCAGGTGAAGAGATACGGAAGCTGATTGACATGTTAGAACATTTGAGATTGCCAAAAAAAGAAGCTCCAGAGCTAAAAAACAATGGAGCTCTTTTGAGAATTGTAATGAGCTTTGTGTTTTATGAAGAAAGTTTAGTATTCAAGGAGAATGGGAAACGACCAATTTCCCTTTTTTTCTTTCAATTTCAGCGAGGTCATTATTCCAAAAAATCGCCGATTTTACCAGTCAAATATCCATAAAAACATTATTCGAGACAGAGTTAATCACTCTTTCACGGAATTAGTCGCCAAGAAGCTCAAAGCCGCATTTGAAGATGCGAAATTAAGACTTAAATATCGTAAAGAATTAATCAGAGGTAATCAGTATGAGTAGAATATCAACAAATTGGGTATGGAAAATTAATTTAAAAGCTTCTCAGAAGTTGTTATTACTGGCTCTTGCTGACAGAGCAGATGAAAATCATTGTTGCTATCCCAGTATTCAGAGACTGTCAAATGATCACGAGTTTCGCACCAATAAAAAAACGCTCTATTTTTAAGTTTAATTCAGCATAATATATAAATAGACAAAATCTTATAAATTAAAAGCAACTTATTATAATTTAAACAAATTTATACGTTTTGGTAACTTGCAAATTAACCATTGCTTTTAAGCCATTTCTGGAATTTTATATGCCTGTGCGAAATTCGTGGATGAGTGCGTTGGTTATTATATTCCGCTAACCATTTATCTAAATCAGCTTGTAATTCATCTAAAGCCCTATAGATTTTCTTACAAAAAGCCACCTGATAGAACTCTTGTAATACAGTTTTATGAAAGCGTTCACAAATCCCATTAGTTTGAGGTGAACGAGCTTTAGTTTTTGTATGATCAATATCATTGATAGCGAGATAAAATTGATAATCGTGATGTTCAACTTTACCACAATACTCACTGCCTCTGTCCGTCAGTATACGTAACACCGATAACCCATGCTGGGAATAAAAAGGGAGAACCTTGTCATTTAATAAATCTGCCGCCGTTATCGCGCTTTTTGTTGTGTAAAACTTACAATGAACGATTTACTGTAAGTATCAATGTAAGTTTGTTGATAAACACGACCAACGCCTTTTAAATGACCGACATATATGTATTAGTCTTAACTTAATCTGACGATTCTGATTTAAAAAAGAGCGTTACCGGTTTTAATTAACATCATTAGATAATTAAATAAAAGGTAATTCTATGTATCAAACAAATAATCCTATCATCAAACATAAAGTCGGGTTACTTAACCTCGCTGAAGAGCTTAATAACGTCTCAAAAGCCTGTAAGATTATGGGGGTTTTATCGCTACCAGGAATTTGTTAACGATGGTGGGATAGACGCTTTAATTAATCAAAATCGACGGGTGCCTAACGTAAAAAATAGAATAGATGAACAGATTGAAATCGCTGTAGTTGAGTATGCGATTGAATACCCTGCGCACGATCAACACCGCAGTAGTAATGAACTAAGAAAAAAAGGCATTTTTGTTTCGGGGAGTGGCGTTCGCTCTATTTGGCTGCGCCATAATCTCGATAATTTTACAAAACGCCTAAAAGCGCTTGAAGATAAAATCGCAACAGAAGGAATTATCCTGTCAGAATCACAAATCAGTGCTCTAGAAAAGAAAGCGCAAGATGATGAAGCCTGTGGTGAGATTGAAACAGCGCATCCAGGTTATCTGGGTTCACAAGATACTTTTTATGTCGGTCATTTAAAAGGCGTTGGTCGTGTTTATCAACAAACTTACATTGATACTTACAGTAAATCGTTCATTGTAAGTTTTACACAACAAAAAGCGCGATAACGGCGGCAGATTTATTAAATGACAAGGTTCTCCCTTTTTATTCCCAGCATGGGTTATCGGTGTTACGTATACTGACGGACAGAGGCAGTGAGTATTGTGGTAAAGTTGAACATCACGATTATCAACTTTATCTCGCTATCAATGATATTGATCACACAAAAACTAAAGCTCGTTCACCTCAAACTAATGGGATTTGTGAACGCTTTCATAAAACTGTATTACAAGAGTTCTATCAGGTGGCTTTTCGTAAGAAAATCTATAGGGCTTTAGATGAATTACAAGCTGATTTAGATAAATGGTTAGCGGAATATAATAACCAACGCACTCATCAAGGAAAAATGTGTTGCGGTCGAACTCCTATGGCAACTTTACACGATGGAAAACAACTTTGGAGAGAGAAAGATTTAAATCAAATTTAACCTGACAGGTACTGTATAAATAACCGGCAACTGTCAGATCAAGTCTAAGCTACTACATCCAGCTCAGGTTTGAAGTTTATCCACCAACTCAACATTATCTGTAGCGAACGAGCATTAGAGCGCCAATATGTCAACGTATCTTCCAATAAAGATTGCCCGTTATTAGGTAAATTCATGAGTAGCTCGATTTGAGAGGCGGCGCCTTCTAGTTCAATGATCGGTTTCTGCTGTTGCTGTGCAACTTGCAGCAGTTGATAATCTATTCCGTATTGAGGAAATAATCCTAGGCTATATGCGCTTGATTGGCTTGTAAGAACAACGCAATTTGCCAGGCAGCAAGGCCATCTAATTGTTCATAGTGCAATTTGATTTCTTGGCAATAATGTTTAAATTTCAGATATAGTGAAGGTGAAAGCCGTTGTTTGACCGGAGGGCAAGGGATATCAGGATTGTTAGTTAAGGGAGGCACGGTATCAGTAATGTCGGCTTCAACAATCAAAGCATCGGATTGATTGAGTTTGTTTATTAGAGTTTGAGGTAGCGGGAACATATTTTTGCTGGCCATATGAATGCTACCAACGAGATGCAGATGAATATTTCCGGCCAGGCTAACATCATAAGCAGGATAAGGATAATGTTTAGTCTTATTGACAATCAAATATTTTTTTAGCCTAGATAATACAGGCTCTACCATTCTTCATTTCCCCTTAACACAAAAATTGCTCATTGCCAGTTAATAGGTTAGCTGTTTTTAATCATCGAGTACAAGATTTTCTATGCTTTCACGAGTTTCGCAATCTCCAAAAAAGAAGTATAAATTTAAAAACAAGAAAAAATTAGGATGTTCATATTTTGTCCGGTTATCCATGCATAAAAATATCTACACGAGTTTCGCACAGGCATATAAAATTCCAGAAATGGCTTAAAAGCAATGGTTAATTTGCAAGTTACTAAAACGTATAAATTTGTTTAAATTACAATAATTTACTTTTAATTTATAAGATTTTGTCTATTTATATATTATGCTGAATTAAACTTAAAAATAGAGCGTTTTTTTATTGGTGCGAAACTCGTGATCTATAAAACATTCTTACAAGTAAGCTGTGTAAGATACTCTGGTTTGGCGTTATCAGAAGTAAGCCCATCGCCTTTATCTCATGACACTGTTAGCCGATGGCTAAAAAGTAGATGTTTTCGACCTAAAGACCTATGGCGATTAGTTCAACCTTCTATAGACAAAAAAAGCCCTTGCGTACTAATTGCCGATGATACATTGATTGCCAAAACACGTAGTAAAAAAATAAAGATGGTCCATTATCAATATTCAGGTAATGAACATGATGTTATTGCTGGCATAGGTTTAGTTAATTTACGTTGGCATAATCTAACAACTGTTGAATCAATTCCTATTGATCATCGTATTTATGATAAAGATTCTGATGGAAAAACAAAAAACACGCACTTTTCCGAAATGCTCGCTCTTTCTAAAAAAAGAAGGATCATACCAGAAGCGGTAGTGATGGATGCCTGGTATTCTAGCCTGGATAATCTGAAATCAATTCGCTCTCATGGTTGGGTCAGGGTAACCACGCTGAGGAAAAACAGGATTGTCAACCATAACAAACAACTGAACAAGTTAGACATCTCAGAAGAAGGAACTCCAATACACTTACGAGGCTACGGTTGGGTGACTGTTTTCAAATTTACAGCCAAAAACGGCCGTATTGATTATATAGTAACAAACAAAGACAATCCCACCCGTCAATACGTCAAATCTATCATGGATGCCCGTTGGTCTGTTGAAGTTTATCATCGAGAAGTTAAACAAAATTGTGGTATTGAACGCTGTCAGGCTCGCACGAGCCGAGCGCAAAGAAATCATATTTTTCTCGCTATTTCTGCGTGGTTTGAACAACATAAACGTCGTATATCTGAAAAAATAACCCTTTATCAACAAAATTGGGACGTAATCAAAAATGCTATTACTGAGCACATCCGTGTTTTATTAGCGTACCCAAATTAGTTTTGTGCGAAACTCGTGGCTTTATAAAAAACGGTAACTGAGTTTTAGTCACCGTTTTGTTAACTGGTGGATGAATAATTTATTACTCACGAGTTTCGCACAGGCATATAAAATTCCAGAAATGGCTTAAAAGCAATGATTAATTTGCAAGTTACTAAAACGTATAAATTTGTTTAAATTACAATAAGTTGCTTTTAATTTATAAGATTTTGTCTTTTATATATTATGCTGAATTAAACTTAAAAATAGAGCGTTTTTTTATTGGTGCGAAACTCGTGTTACTTAGGTTTAAATCGCAATAAACGATTGGCATTACTAACGACAGTAATTGATGACAATGCCATAGCGACACTAGCAATAACCGGATTAAGTAAGGTTCCAGTAAATAGATAAAATAGACCTGCTGCGATTGGGATGCCCAGCGCGTTGTAAATAAATGCACCAAACAAATTTTGTTTCATATTACGCAAAGTCTCTTGGGCAATTTGCATCGCATCAGCAACACTATGTAAGTTATGATTGATTAACGTGATAGCGGCTGTTTCAATTGCAATATCGCTACCACTTCCCATGGCAATACCAACATCAGCACGAGCTAGAGCAGGGGCGTCATTAATGCCATCACCAATCATGGCAACTTTATGGCCACTCTTTTGTAGTTGTGCGATAACGGCTGCTTTTTTATCAGGCAATACACCGGCAATCACTTGGTCTATTCCCAATTCTTTAGCAATGGCATTGGCGGTGATTGGATTATCACCGGTTAACATGATCAATTGATATTTTTGCTTATGTAGCCGCTGTAAAGCGCTAATGGCGGTTTCTCGTAGTGGATCTCGAATTGAAAATAAAGCAGCTAATTGATTATCAATGGCCAGCAAGACCGGAGTGATCCCATTATTGGCTTGTTTAGCAATTAATTGATCAACTTGTTGGCTGCTAATCGAGTATTGTGACATCAGGGCTTGGGTGCCTAACAAAATTGTTTTATTGTCGATTTCACCTTTCACTCCGGCGCCGGCTAAAGTGCGGAACTGATTTACCTCTGGTAACGATAACCCAACGCTTTTCGCTAAAATCGCATTTGCTAATGGATGATTAGCACCTTTCCCAAGGGCGCCAGCAATGGCCAGTACTTGGGATTGTTCAAATTGATTAAAAGTATGAATTTCTGTGACTTCAGGTTTACCTAGCGTCAATGTTCCGGTTTTATCGAAAATTAAGGTGTCTAGGTTGCTAGCTTGTTGTAAGGCTTCGGCATCGCGTATTAGAGCGCCGTATTCTGCAGCGCGAGCAACACCCGCAATAATTGACATTGGCGTTGCTAGACCGAGTGCACATGGGCAGGCGATCATGAGTACGCTGGTGGTAACTATTAATGCATAGCTGATTTGAGGTGATGGTCCAAAGAAATACCAAATAGTTCCGGCAATTAAGGCAATTATGATCACAATAGGAACGAAAATAGCGGCGATTTTATCAGCCAATAGTCCTATTGCTGGTTTGCTGCTTTGTGCTTGGCGCACTAATTTAATAATGCGTGCTAAGGTGGTATATTGGCCGACTGCCGAAACGCGCAATAATGCAGTACCATCTTGTACCACCGTTCCTGCATGTACTTTTTCACCTACGGTCCTATATTGTGCAATAGCCTCCCCAGTTAACATGGATTCATCTAGCCAAATTTCACCGTTAGTCAGCTCACCGTCAACGGGAATGCGATCACCGGTAGTTAGACGTAATACCATACCTTGTTCAACTTGAGACAGTGGCACTCTATTTTCGCCCTTTTCACTAATAACCAGTGCAGTGGGTGGCGTGAGATCAAGTAATCGCCTTAGCGCATTTGATGAACGTTGACGGGCACCTTGTTCTAATGCATGGCCAAGATTAATTAAACCAATGATCATTAGACTGGCTTCATAATAAAGATGACGAACCTGGAAAGGAAATTTATCTGGCCACAAATTAACGCTAATTGAATATAGCCAGGCGGCACCGGTTCCAAGTGCGACCAGGGTATCCATTGTCGCACTGCCATTTTTTAGACTTCTCCAGGCGTTATAATAAAAATGGCCACCAGTTAAAACCATGATAATCAGAGTGAGTAGACCAATAAGCAGCCAGCTAAATTGATTTTCTTCACTTAACATCATATGGTTGCCAATCATGCCCCAAATCATAACGGCGATACCAATTAGTAGTGCTAAAGCGGCTTGCCAACGAAATTTGCTTATAGTGTCCTTGGTTAGCTGCTGTTGTTTTTCTCGATGTTCCATTTCATTGTCAATGATTTCGGCGTCATAACCCGCTTTTTGCATCGCTTGAATTAATGCGTGATGTTTAGCTTGTCCGGTGATTAGAGCACTGCGCTCGGCTAAATTAACCTGAGCGTTTTGTACGCCTGGAATACTAAGTAACGCTTTTTGTACTTTGTTAACGCAGCTGGCACAAGTCATACCATTGATGAGTAATTGTATTGTCTCACTATCAATATTTACTTTCTCAAGTCTATCCGATGCAGTTTGTTTGCTAACTGTTTGGGCTGTCTCGGGTGATAGTGTGGCTGATTGTTGGCGAGTGGAAGGATTGCTTGCTGTTTCCAATGTCGCTTGGTAGCCGGCCGACCTAACCGCCGCAATTAGCTCTGTAGGCTCGGCAGTACCAAAAATTTGGGCTGTTTGAGTGGTTACTATGGCGGCTGCAACACCACTGATATTTTCCAATGTTTGTTGTGTTTTATTGACACAGTTGCGGCAATTGAGCCTTGTAAACTGTAGTTTAATATCAGGCTGTGTTGCCACTTTCCCTTGGTAACCGGTTTGTTCGATGGTTTTAATCATATCTTGTATTGAAGCAGAACCGGTAACTTTGGCATAATTAAGTGTAACGGCAACTTGTTGTATGTCTGGCCGTGCTTCCAGCGCTTTAGTTAGCTTGCTAATACAATTGGAGCAAGTCAGTCCTTGTAGCGCTAGAATGGTGATATTAGGCATGATTGACACTCCTAATGCATACAATAAATTAATTTAATTACGTCCTAATATTATGGCTGAAATAACCTGGATTATGATAAAGGTTAAACCTTCTAGTAAGGGTAAGGTCAAGGAGAAATAATGAATATTACTCAAGTTGCAGAGAAAACGGGATTAAGTGCCAAGACAATTCGGTTTTATGAGGAAAAGTCATTAATTACTCCGCCAGCGAGAAGTGAAAATGGCTATCGCCATTATCAACTTGCTCACTTGGAAGAATTAACATTATTAAAGCAAGCCAAGGAGGTTGGATTTACGTTAAAAGAGTGTCGGAAATTACTTGAACTTTTCCGTAATGTAGTAGCTCAGACTTAATCTGACAGTTACCGGTTATTTATACAGTACCTGTCAGGTTAAATTTGATTTAAATCTTTCTCTCTCCAAAGTTGTTTTCCATCGTGTAAAGTTGCCATAGGAGTTCGACCGCAACACATTTTTCCTTGATGAGTGCGTTGGTTATTATATTCCGCTAACCATTTATCTAAATCAGCTTGTAATTCATTTAAAGCCCTATAGATTTTCTTACGAAAAGCCACCTGATAGAACTCTTGTAATACAGTTTTATGAAAGCGTTCACAAATCCCATTAGTTTGAGGTGAACGAGCTTTAGTTTTTGTATGATCAATATCATTGATAGCGAGATAAAGTTGATAATCGTGATGTTCAACTTTACCACAATACTCACTGCCTCTGTCCGTCAGTATACGTAACACCGGTAACCCATGCTGGGAATAAAAAGGGAGAACCTTGTCATTTAATAAATCTGCCGCCGTTATCGCGCTTTTTGTTGTGTAAAGCTTACAATGAACGATTTACTGTAAGTATCAATGTAAGTTTGTTGATAAACACGACCAACGCCTTTTAAATGACCGACATAAAAAGTATCTTGTGAACCCAGATAACCTGGATGCGCTGTTTCAATCTCACCACAGGCTTCATCATCTTGCGCTTTCTTTTCTAGAGCACTGATTTGTGATTCTGACAGGATAATTCCTTCTGTTGCGATTTTATCTTCAAGCGCTTTTAGGCGTTTTGTAAAATTTTCGAGATTATGGCGCAGCCAAATAGAGCGAACGCCACTCCCCGAAACAAAAATGCCTTTTTTTCTTAGTTCATTACTACTGCGGTGTTGACCGTGTGCAGGGTATTCAATCGCATACTCGACTACAGCGCTTTCAATCTGTTCATCTACTCTATTTTTTACGTTAGGCACCCGTCGATTTTGATTAATTAAAGCGTCTATCCCACCATCGTTAACAAGTTCCTGGTAGCGATAAAACGTATCTCGGGATACCCCCATAATCTTACAGGCTTTTGAGACGTTATTAAGCTCTTCAGCGAGGTTAAGTAACCCGACTTTATGTTTGATGATAGGATTATTTGCTTGATACATAGAATTACCTTTTATTTAATTATCTAATGATGTTAATTAAAACCGGTAACGCTCTTTTTTAAATCAGAATTGTCGGATTAAGTTAAGACTAATACAAATAATAGACCTTGCCAATCCCAACTCATTTCAGGTATAAGCCAGGTAATAAGCGCCATGATAACGGCAGCAACACCAAACAAGAGTAGATAACCGCCGGCACCGAGAGTAGCTCAGCAATTAACAGTAATCCACCTAAACAGAGCCACAAAACCAGGCTGGTTGCGCAATTATTTGCTCAAGCATCGTTTAATACCTCTATTTATGTTTGATTGCTTTTTTGGCTATCGCGTTTTTTGTTGTCTTGAAATAGTTCACTGATGCCACCAATAGCACCCATTAAATTACTTACTTCAAGAGGCATCATAATCACTTTGCTGTTATCAGCTTTACCAATATTGGTTAGCGCCTCGGTATATTTTTGTGCAATAAAATAGTTTATCGCCTGCATATCACCATTGGCAATGGCATTAGAGACCATTTGGGTTGCTTTGGCTTCGGCTTCTGCCGCGCGCTCTCGCGCTTCAGCATGTAGAAATGCTGATTGACGTTCACCTTCCGCTTTTAAAATTTGTGACTGCTTTTCACCTTCAGCTTTTAGGATAGCTGCCTGGCGTACCCCCTCGGCCTCAAGAATGTCAGCGCGCTTAGTTCGCTCTGCTTTCATTTGCGCATTCATGGCATTAATTAATTCTTTCGGCGGCCGAACATCACGGATTTCAATCCGGGTGATTTTAAGCCCCCAGGTATTGGTGGCTTCATCGACAATATGCAGTAAACGACCATTGATTACATCTCGTTGTGACAAAATTTCATCCAGTTCCATCGCACCTAATACCGTACGAATATTGGTCATGGTGAGATTAATTACAGATAATTCAAGGTTATTCACTTCGTATGCGGCGCGAACGGGATCAACAACTTGAATAAAGCAAACGGCATCAATAGTCACATTGGCATTATCTTTAGAAATAACTTCTTGCGATGGAATATCGAAAACTCGTTCCATCATGTTGATTTTTCTTCCAATTTTATCCATGAACGGAACAATGAAATGTAAACCAGGTAGTAGTGTACGGGTGTAGCGACCAAAACGTTCAACCGTCCATTGAAAACCTTGTGGCACAGTTTTCACACAAGTTAAGACAATGACAATAGCAACAAAAATAATAATGGGTATGGCACCAAAAGAAAATAAGTCCATCGCGTTTTTCCTGTTTGATGTTAGTAAAGTAGTGAGTAAATTTGATGACGGTAGCGATTTGTTAAGGGATCACTAGGGCCTAATGCAGATAAAATATCCATCATCGTTTTTTTCACAGAACCGTCTCCTGCCGACAAATCTTTCTTAAGAAATGTTAGCAAAATTTCTAATGCTTCTTCATTTCTATTTACTTCATGTAGTTTGAGTGCTAGTTGTACCGCTAGTTCGGCGTTTTCTGGTTGTTGAGCGAAAGTCTCTTGTAATTGCTTAATTTCCGGTGTATCAGCGGCTTTCTTTTGTAGTTCAATTTGGGCTAATAAACCTTGATAACGGCTATCTCGATCTTGAATAGCAATGGTGTTCAAAATTTTCTGGCTTTCATCTAATTGGTTGAGGGTAATTAATGCTTCTGCATAAGTTAGGCTAATGTCACTATTTTTAGGCGCTAGTTGATGGGCTTCTTTTAGCAAGGGCAAAGCTTCGGCGGTTTTTCTAGCGGCCATTAATTCAGTCGCTTGAGCAATTTTTAATTCTTCTGCCGTCGGTAGGACATGCATTAACATTTCGCGGATAAATTCTTCAGATTGAGGTCCTTGAAAACCATCAATCGGTTGACCTTGCTGTAATAAATAGACAGTTGGAATGGCACGTAATCCAAACTGAGCGGCAACCATTTGCTCGGTGTCACAATTGACTTTTGCTAGCGTGAATTGGCCAGCATATTCAGCCGCTAATTTATCCAGAGTGGTACCTAAGGTTTGGCAATGAGGGCTTTGTGATGACCAAAAATAGAAAACAACTAGTTGCGTCATTGATTGTTCGATGACTTGTTGCAGATTAGATTCGTTTACGTCGATGGCATAAGCAGTTGCTAGCATGATGTTTCTCTTAAATTATGTTCGGTGATCCCTATAAAATAAGCTCAAACTTGGTTATTTCAAGGGGAAAAAGTTATTTGTTATGTTAAAAATTTATCCATTAACCGATCAGGTAATAGACGTTTCATAAAGGCAATAGCGTAAGTTAATAGTGTTACTGGGTAGCGAATTTTAGGCTTGGGACTCTCTAATGCATGGAGTAGTCGTTTGACAACGTGTTCTGGCGTTAATGCTAGCCTTGCAGCGATAGTTGGATTTTCAACCGGATTATCTTTGTTGGTTTGATCGACGTTGTCAGTAAAACGTGTCTTAATTGGGCCAGGTTCGATAATACAAACTTGTATACCCGATCCTTTTAGTTCAAGACGAAGTGCATCTGACCAAGCCTCTAAAGCATATTTACTAGCGGCGTAGGCTCCACGACCAGGAGAAGAGACAATCCCTAACACAGAGCTGGTCTGAATAATACGCCCTTCGTTATAAGGTAGCATGGCCGGTAGCAATAAAGTGGTGAGCTGATGGATACTAAAAAAATTAGTGGAAAACTGCTGCTCTAGTTGTTGTCGACTGATGGTATTCAGTGAGCCATAGACACCATAACCGGCATTGTTAAATAAGGCATATAACCGGCCATTAGTTAATTCGATAACTTGTTGGGCTGCTTGTTTTACACTTTCTGCATTATCCATATCGATTTTAATCGGTTCAAAGCCTAGTGTTTTCATGGTAATTAAATCGGCTTCTTTACGACAACCCGCTAATATTCGATAACCTTTGGTTAGCAAAATTTTGGCAGCGCATAATCCAATACCACTTGAGGCTCCGGTAATAAAAATCACTCTTTTCATGGTTTTTGATCTCAATAAAATTATCATGTTACATATTAGTATTGATTCTTAATGCCAACAGATAAAGCGCTAAATAAGTAAAATAAGTCTGTTTTTAATTACAATTTGTAATTTTGAGGCAATCGCTGTACTGGCGGTTTCATGAATAATGTTAGTGATATAGCTAGGCGACTTAATTTTGATTACAAGGTGTGTTATGAGTTATACAATTGATTTTCGACGTAAAGTAATATCTGTAAGGAAAGCCGAAGGTTTAACAATTCGAGAAACTGCGAAACAATTCCGTATTGGAAAAGCGTCTTTAGTACGTTGGCTTAAACGACCAGAGCCAAAAAATTCAACGCCACGTAAGAGGAAGCTCGATAAAAATGCTTTAGCAAAAGATGTGGAACAGTATCCAGATGCTTACCAAAAGGAACGGGCAGAGCGATTCGGTGTTTGTAAAAAGACTATTTGGCAATCCCTTAAAAAGCTGGGATTAACCTATAAAAAAAACTCTATTCCATCCAAAAACCAACGAAAGCGACAGGCTGGCACATCAGCAAAAAAGACAACAGTATGAAAAAAAAAGATAAATCTGTTGTTTTTATTGATGAAAGTGGTTTTTCACATGACACTCCACGAACTCACGGCTATTCCCCAAAAGGTCACCGTTGTTTTGGCCTGAAAAACTGGGGTGCTAAGGGAAGAACAAATGTTATTGGCGCTTTATTGGGAACAACCCTTTTTGCTATCGGATTATTTGATTGCAATATTAATCGTGATGTTTTTTATGTTTGGATCACAAAAATATTGCTCCCAGAACTTCCTGAAAATTCTGTTATTTTTATGGACAACGCTAGCTTTCACAAAGGTAAGAATATTGAACAGGCAATTATAAACGCAGGACACCAGATAGAATATTTGCCTGTGTATTCACCAGATTTAAATCCTATAGAACATAAATGGTCTCAAGCTAAACGTAAAAAGATGGAAACAGGATGCACTATCGATGACCTGTTTTTAATACATATGCTGTAATCAAAATTAAGTCGCCTAGCTATAAAATGATGAAAACAGGAATAGTAATAATTAAAAATGTCGGAGTAAAACTCGCTGTATAATCTTTTATTATTCCGCCGAAGAATGGGGCAAAACAGGCGCAAGTAGAGAGTAAATTCATGACAGAAAAAAGCTCCAGGTATGGACCTCGACCAAAATAGTTAGCCAGTAAAACACTTGAGGCTAGAAAGGTCATGCCATAACCGACTCCAACACCAATAGTAAATAAAATTAACCACAGCCAGGATGTCGCAAAACTGAGAGCAAATAAGTCCACAAATAATAATTATTAGACTGATTATTAATAATTTTTTTGGTTCTAGCTGCTCACCGACTGCACCGCCAGCCAGGCGAGAGAAGGCGTTGATAAACGCCATTGCACTTAAGGAACCTGCGGCAATTGTTTCGCTAAAACCTTGTTCTATGATGTGGGCAACGGCAAAGCTATTAACGGTAATACCGCACCAAAGAAAGGCGGTATAACTAGCGGCAATGATATAAAATTGCCAGGTACGTAGGGCACCCCCATAAGCGCTAACCAAAAAATCATCACGATGTATAATTGCGTCTCATGATTGAGAAGAGATGATGAAAATGACATCTACTACAAATTTGGCGTTTGACGACTGGGAAAAAATAACGATGCTCCTGCCTGATGGTTGGCAAGATAAAACTCGAGAATGCGGTGCATTGAAATTTGGACGTCAATTTACTAGTCCTGCTCTTTTGCTCAGGGTGTTGCTGATTTATTTTTGTAATGATTTCTCAATGCGTGAAACTGTCGCTCGAGCAGCCGCTGCAGGCTTAGTCAATATCTCAGATGTTGCGCTTCTAAAACGTATTGATAAATGCGGTGCGTGGTTCCAATGGATGACAGAAGGTCTCGTAAAGCAAACATCAGAGAATTTTGATATTCCTGAATCCATAAGCCATCGTCCACTCATTGCTGTAGATGGATCTGTGGTAAAAGAACCCTGAAGCCGTTCCCCTGAGTGGAGAATTCACTATGCAATGGATATCCGAACATTAAAATAGTTGCTGAATAGAGACTTGCATTTTTTGTCACGCTATAGACAATAAAAAGAGGTTTAACTTAGAAAATAACGGTTTGAAATGATCAACAAAGAGCGGTTGTTACGAGATAATCGTTTATGTAAAGCAATCATTGGATTATCAGTCGAAGAATTGAAAAATTTAGCCGCTGAATTTTCAGCTTGTTATTTGATTTATCGGAAAAAGAATCGAAAAGATCACGAGCGGCAGATGGGTGCAGGGCAGAAAGGATTTATCCCAACCCCATTAGATAAACTGCTTTTTATTTTATTGTATTTAAAATGTTATCCGACCTATGATTTGCAAGGACTTCTTTTTGGTTTAGATAGAACACGGGTATGTCGCTGGGTAAAAATATTATTGCCGGTTTTAGAGATGACCTTGGGGCGAGAATGTGTTTTGCCCGCTCGTCAAATTCGCTCTGCTGAGGAATTTTTTCGCGCCTTTCCTGGAGTTAAAGACGTCTTTATTGATGGGACAGAGCGACCTGTCCAAAAGCCTAAGAATCTGCGTCGGCGAAAAAAAATGTATTCGGGAAAGAAAAGACAGACCACTCGAAAAGGGCTTATTATGACTGACGAAACGAGGAAAATTGGATTTATCCCCATGATCAAAAATGGGCGCCGTCACGATAAACGCTTACTCGATAAAGTCGATATAATTCGCCATATTCCCCCTGAGGTAACCATCTGGGCCGATACCGGTTTTCAAGGTATAGATAAACAGCATCCTAATACACAAATCCCAAAAAAAGGAACTCGAAAAAGACCTTTATCGCCTGAACAAAAACAAGAAAATAAAATAATCTCGGGCATCCGTATTACGGTTGAACACGCCATCGCGGGTATCAAGCGCCTCGGTTGTATGACCCAAATTTTACGGAATCGTAGACCCTTTATTGATTATACCTTTTTACTCCTTAGTGCCGGTCTTTGGAATTTCCATCTCAGAACAGCCTAAAATTTAATTCAATCACCGAAATACCCTTATTTCACTATTAAGCAACACGCTTATTGAACTGTTACCAGTCACTGATTACACCGATCAGTGAAGGTGAAACATTAAGCCTGTTGCTCAATAGCAAAATTAATTATGACTTACAAAAAAACCAGCCGATGATGATAAAATCATCAATTTTTGCATTAAAAATAACCTATGTAAGATTAAAAAATAAACTATTTTTGTATTTTTTAGATGTATCTAACTTGTTTTTATTTTAAGCAACTTTATTTCACTATTGAGCAACATGCTTATTGAAGTGTAGTGGCATACTAAATTTGGCCACCTAAGTTGAGGTGATATGCTTACCTCATAATTTTTATAGGTGCCGAAATGAGTAAAATAATTACTGCTGAATTTAAATGTGAAACCGCCAAATTAGTCCTTGACCAAAATTACACCTACCAGGAAGCCGCGAAAGGCATGAACGTCAGTCTTTCAGCGATTAGCCGGTGGGTAAGAGCCCTTCGTTTAGAACGTCAAGGGAAAACATCGCCTGGTCTGCCATTAACACCTGAACAAATTGAGTTCAGAGAAATGAAGAAAAAAATCCACCGGCTGGAAATGGAGAATGACATCTTAAAAAAGGCTACTGCGCTCTTAATGTCCGACTCACTGAAAAATTTTCGGTAGTTGAAAAGCTAAGAGTGCTTTATCCGGTGAAAACTTTGTGTCGTATTTTTAATGTTCACCGAAGCAGTTATCGCTATTGGTGTCGGCCTAAGGAGCCAGATATTGAGCGGACGATAAAACGTAGCCTAGTCAGCGAAGCGTGGAACGTTAGTGGCGGCTCTGCTGGCGCAAGGACTATCGCCACGATGGTTACCAATACACACAACGTGAAACTTGGGCGGTGGTTAGCGGGTAAGTTGATGAAAGAATTAATCATCGTCAGTTGCCAAGAGCGAAAACATAAATACAACCGCGGTGGAAATGAACGTATTGATATTCCAAATCTGCTCAATAGGCAGTTCGCTGTTACAAAGCCTGACCAGGTTTGGTGCGGCGATGTAACCTATATTTGGACAGGCTCACGATGGGCCTATCTGGCTGTGGTATTGGATTTGTTTGCCCGAAAACCGGTGGGCTGGGCAATGTCATTTGCACCAGACTCAGAATTAACCGCCAAAGCACTACAAATGGCTTGGGAACTACGTGGGCATCCCAAACAGGTGATGTTCCATAGTGATCAGGGAAGTCATTATACCAGTCGTCAGTATAGGCAGGCATTGTGGCGTTATCAGATGACCCAAAGTATCAGTCGCAGAGGGAATTGTTGGGATAATAGTCCGATGGAACGATTCTTCCGTAGTCTGAAGACCGAATGGGTGCCAACGACTGGCTACCAAAGCTTTAGTACTGCTCAGTCAGCCATTATTCGCTACATAACCCACTACTATAGCGATATAAGACCTCACTGGTATAACGGTGGATTAACGCCAAACGAATCAGAGCGACTGTTCCGTGAACAGTCAGGTAGGGTGGCCAATTTTAGTATGCCACTACACACTAACGTTCCACGCTTCGCTGACTAGGCTACGTTTTATCGTCCGCTCAATATTTGGCTCCTTAGGCCGACACCAATAGCGATAACTGCTTCGGTGAACATTAAAAATACGACACAAAGTTTTCACCGGATAAAGCACTCTTAGCTTTTCAACTACCGAAAATTTTTCAGTGAGTCGGACATTAAGAGCGCAGTAGCCTTTTTTAAGATGTCATTCTCCATTTCCAGCCGGTGGATTTTTTTCTTCATTTCTCTGAACTCAATTTGTTCAGGTGTTAATGGCAGACCAGGCGATGTTTTCCCTTGACGTTCTAAACGAAGGGCTCTTACCCACCGGCTAATCGCTGAAAGACTGACGTTCATGCCTTTCGCGGCTTCCTGGTAGGTGTAATTTTGGTCAAGGACTAATTTGGCGGTTTCACATTTAAATTCAGCAGTAATTATTTTACTCATTTCGGCACCTATAAAAATTATGAGGTAAGCATATCACCTCAACTTAGGTGGCCAAATTTAGTATGCCACTACAAAGTTAGGAAATTCCTTCCTGAGATATAAACGGACATAATAGAGATAAAATACCTTGAATTGGCTGAATCGGAGTTGATGAAACAAAACAACCAGTCTCATCATTTCAGCCAATGAAAGCTGAGCAGACCGTCTACGACGGCTTACTACCGTTATTCAGCAAAATTTCATGCATTTTTGGCTCGAAGTCTTTACAAAAATCATCCATCAGGCAATAAAGTTCAGTAAGATTTTCCATAATTGTTTAACAATGCTCTACTCTTTAACCAGATTGTTAGAGTATTTTAACGAAATATGCGCATTCAACTATTTGAATAGCAAGACTTTCACTTTATTTCTTATCCCGAACTCAGGTTAATTACGATTTATTAGCCACACCGCTCTTTAACAATCTGGCCTCCCTGAAATTGGGAGATTTTTCAAATTCCCAGCCCATCGGGAGGGATAACTATTATCTAGAACTTATGGAGTTAACTGTAGGATAAGCTAGGCATTTTTAAAGATTATAAAGTGAGCATCTTTAATTAAATGTTCAATTTTAGTTCACCAATATCAGGCTGCTTTTTATGTTCATCAAGCTCGTGGCGACGCATAACTTCATCCTTCCTTATTTCTTCAATTCTTTTTTTCAAATCGCTGATTGATGGCCCCTTGTTATATCATCTTTTGATTTTTTTAAAGCTTCTGCTGCAAGTTGCTGTTTTGAAGGAACGATGTTTGACATTATGCCTTTTCTGGAGTTAAGATAATAGAGCTTACGCTCTGCTTATATTTTTTGAGATAAAATTTTGTTGCTACCTTAACAGGGGTTACTTCAAAAGATTCTGTGTAAGATCTTTCAGCCGATTTACGCATAGATTCTTTTATTTCTTGATGAGAATCAAAAAAGTTATATATCCATGTGTTATCAGGATTACCTTTATTACAGAAATTTCCTAATCTTTCATTAAAATGAGTTTTGTAATTTTTTTCTCCAAAAAAATCACGATTATCTTTAACGTTAATATCACCGTAAGAAAAGGCTCTTTCTTCCATCGCCCCTTTTATAGAAAATTTAAATGTATAATCACTACTAGCTTCATTTTTTATAATAGATGCCTGAAATTTATCTTGATGTTTTGCGGGACTCATTTCCTTCAATTTATAGAAAGCTTCTGCTTTTTGTAGAGAGGATTCAATATCAGACTGATTGTCTGGGGTATGAGTTAAGTCATAAAGCAACCCCAAAACTTCATCTGTCTTCGTTCCACAAAACCAGTCTTTTATTTTAGTAAATATATCCAGATGTGTAGCATCTTCTTTTGAAGAACTATTCACTGCTTGTTGAATATATTTATCGCCAATTTCTCTAGTAAATAAAGAATAAGGATTTAGATTGGATTGAACTGATATTGACATAATATTTCCCTATATAAATATATTTTTTTAAAATTAAATAATTGATCTGAAGTTAATATAAAAGTTTTCGATTTATTTTTTTACTATTCGTATGACCAGTTCAAATTAACTAAAAATACTTACTAAGTCACCTTAACCTTAAGTCTAGTTTTGCACTATTCATTTAGTTAGGCCTTACCATGAACTCATGGTTAGGATTGCTGTAAAAACTATCAAATCATTTTGTATGTATGAAATTTGCACGAGTTTCGCACAGGCATATAAAATTCAAGAAATGGCTTAAAAGCAATGGTTAATTTGCAAGTTACTAAAACGTATAAATTTGTTTAACTTACAATAAGTTGCTTTTAATTTATAAGATTTTGTCTATTTATATATTATGCTGAATTAAACTTAAAAATAGAGCGTTTTTTTATTGGTGCGAAACTCATGTGTATTAGTCTTAACTTAATCCGACAATTCTGATTTAAAAAAGAGCGTTACCGGTTTTAATTAACATCATTAGATAATTAAATAAAAGGTAATTCTATGTATCAAACAAATAATCCTATCATCAAACATAAAGTCGGGTTACTTAACCTCGCTGAAGAGCTTAATAACGTCTCAAAAGCCTGTAAGATTATGGGGTGGTATCCCGAGATACGTTTTATCGCTACCAGGAACTTGTTAACGATGGTGGGATAGACGCTTTAATTAATCAAAATCGACGGGTGCCTAACGTAAAAAATAGAGTAGATGAACAGATTGAAAGCGCTGTAGTTGAGTATGCGATTGAATACCCTGCACACGGTCAACACCGCAGTAGTAATGAACTAAGAAAAAAAGGCATTTTTGTTTCGGGGAGTGGCGTTCGCTCTATTTGGCTGCGCCATAATCTCGAAAATTTTACAAAACGCCTAAAAGCGCTTGAAGATAAAATCGCAACAGAAGGAATTATCCTGTCAGAATCACAAATCAGTGTTCTAGAAAAGAAAGCGCAAGATGATGAAGCCTGTGGTGAGATTGAAACAGCGCATCCAGGTTATCTGGGTTCACAAGATACTTTTTATGTCGGTCATTTAAAAGGCGTTGGTCGTGTTTATCAACAAACTTACATTGATACTTACAGTAAAGTCGTTCATTGTAAGCTTTACACAACAAAAAGCGCGATAACGGCGGCAGATTTATTAAATGACAAGGTTCTCCCTTTTTATTCCCAGCATGGGTTACCGGTGTTACGTATACTGACGGACAGAGGCAGTGAGTATTGTGGTAAAGTTGAACATCACGATTATCAACTTTATCTCGCTATCAATGATATTGATCATACAAAAACTAAAGCTCGTTCACCTCAAACTAATGGGATTTGTGAACGCTTTCATAGAACTGTATTACAAGAGTTCTATCAGGTGGCTTTTCGTAAGAAAATCTATAGGGCTTTAGATGAATTACAAGCTGACTTAGATAAATGGTTAGCGGAATATAATAACCAACGCACTCATCAAGGAAAAATGTGTTGCGGTCGAACTCCTATGGCAACTTTACACGAGGGAAAACAACTTTGGAGAGAGAAAGATTTAAATCAAATTTAACCTGACAGGTACTGTATAAATAACCGGTAACTGTCAGATTAAGTCTGAGCTACTACAACTCATGACGAAGTAACCGAACAAAACCTCTCAACACCGCTTACATGCAACACAACTTTATTTCTCCATTAACAATAGAATAAGTCTCTTTTTTTCCTGTAGTAGGTTGATAAGATAATTTTCCTGCTAAGGTTTCAGCAATGGAATTGGCTAATAAATTTCCTGTAAGTATGAAATTAAAGCTTCCAACTGAATCTATTTGTAAATTCTTCCAGCCCCATTGATTTAGTATACCTAGATTAATATTAAAGCCCTCCCCTTCCAATGCAAAAAGATACTTATCCATTTGTTGTTCGATGTTAGCAGTAAATCTTACTAAAGCATTTTTTATACGGGCATTGAACATTGAAATAATATTAGTATTATTCTGTTGAGATATTTCTAAATAAGGGTGCCGTAAAACAATCTGATTAATCATACCACTGTTAGCATTAAATCTAGCTTTCCCTTTCCATAATCCCCATTTTTTTTGTTTTATAAAATCCATATTAGAGATATCACCATTAATATTAGTAAATTCGAAGGGGAAATTATGGTTAATATCTATAATTGATGAATTAATTAATTTCAAATTAGTAACGTGTAACGAAGTAATCGAATTTGTAACCGGCAATGTAATAAATTCTATCCAATTAGCAGGTAATTGATAATGTATATTAGCTAACCTCGCATCTACAATATTAATCGAATGGTGTTGTATATTCGAAATTACCTTTAAACTAAACGTACCTTCGTGTGTATAACCAAAAAGACGATGAAAGTAAAGTATATCATTTGAATATGTTATGTCTGCAACTAGGTGACTAATTTGTTGATTATGTGATATTAACTTATCAATATTTAATTCACTTTTATTAAAAGAGTTTTTCCAATGCCCATCAATAATATTTATATCATTTACCTTTCCTGATAAACCTAAAATTGACCACTCTTTTCCTTGGAAATTAGTATTTATTAAATCCATATCTTCAACTTTTAGGTTTTTAATGTCTTTCAGTATATTAAGCATTTCGTCAAATGACATAGAAAATTGCCAATCCGTGTTAGCTAACACTAGTTTTTCAACAGTGAGTGAATTATCAGTATATTGAACAATGTTGGCGTTAATAATACCATTATTGACATGAGCAGAAAATTTATTGAATGAAAGAAAATTTTTTTTATATGCTCCTTTTACCATCAAATTTGTTAAGTTAAAATTATTTAACTCAAGTCGATCAGAATTGAACTGAAAAACACCTTCTTCGAATGAATTGTGGAAGGTTATTTCGCCAGTCATATTAGTAGCTACGTTAGAAATATTTTTACCTCTATAGCTTATATTAATCCTTTCTAATTTTAGTCTTTTAGTTATAAAAGGAAACGCCTTGAAAGAAATAGGTAGATTTACTTTTCCTTCTGTAAGGATTATTCTGTCAAACGACAATTTTGAAAATATTTTTTGCAAGAAAATTTCTAACCTAATTTGTTTTACATTGAGAGAAAAGTTATTTTTTTATTATGGATAGAAACATCTTTAAATAAGATTATTCCTGGTGTTTTAAGACTATGGCTAATATCGTCTATTTTAGCATCATAATGAGTATATTTACTTAATAAATAACTTAATTGTTCTGCTCCCCAATGTGTTTTTATGACCATATAAATCGATATAATCAACATAAAAAACGTAAAAATAAAAATATTTAACCACTTTACCAGAAATATCACTATGTTCTTTATAGTTACCTCCTTATTATTACAAATTACCTAATATAATCTAGAAGAAAATTATTAATTTCTGCCCACCGAATAAATTGGGGGCCATGAACATTCGACTGGCGATGGAACATTTTATGATTCTGGCATAGAAATAAACTGAATACTTTGTATGTAAACCCCAAATGTCCCGACTTTTATACCCTGTAAGATATAACCATCTGGAATATTGTAAGTCTCTGTTCTATGATTAATTAAGCCTTCATTTTTGCCTATTTTATTCGTGAGACCATTCTTATACGTAATAACTATTTGACCAATAAAAACTCCTTCAACTACATATTCTACCTTATTTATATCCATATCAAGTTTTAAATCGGCTACTTTCCGAACTTCAACGTTTTCCCTTGACTTTTTTGTACCAAAATAATTATCTCCCACCGTCACCTCAAATGATTTTACATCATTCATATTTTTTACGTTTACAATATTCCCACCTGGACCGCCAGTCATTAATGTGTTTTCTGGTGTTCCTAATCGATCAACAATCCATCCCCCAGAAAACACAAGACTATAGGTTGGCGGTTCGATTATATATTCATGTAACGTTGTATTTTGATCTCCATAAATAGGAGAGAACTTTTTTTCTTTTACGTTAATCGTTGATGTTACCATAAATTCAAATCCATCATGATTACCTTTAGCAGTAATAGTAGTAATTCCTGCGCTTTTTCCTGTTACTAAACCAGTATTATTTATAGTAGCAATATTTGGCTTACTTGAAACCCATTCAATCAGATCATTCTTCACAAATTCGCCTTCTTTATAGCTTTCAATATTGCGTGAGGGAATTAACTTGACCTTATACAGAAACGAGCCATTAACAATGATACTTCTATTTTTTTCATTAATTTCAAAATCATATTTGATAAAATCAAAGTCAGTTTTTTTACCGACATCATTCCGATTGTCAGTAACGGATGCATGCAACATTGCTTGACCATCGTCATTGCTTATTAAAGAAAATTCAACTTTACCCGTTTTATCCGTTCTTACTGTTGTCTCTTGTTTTTTATTATCAGCAAAATGACCTAGAGTCGTTGTAATCTTAACTGGAATATCTGCTAGCGCACTACCTTGCTTGTTTTTTACTTCTACAATAAATTTAACAGGAGTTCTACCATCTGCACTTGCATAATTTTTATCTAATTTATTATTTAATGAGGTAACATGTGCCGAACTTGTATCAGGGTCAAAAACTGTAGTTTCTTTTCTTCCTGCTTTATCAGTATTGGTAGTTGTTGCCGTTATAGTCACCGTTCCTGCTTTGTTACTTCTAAGTCTAAAAGTGGCCTGACCATTAGCATCTGTAGTAATTTTTCCATCATTTAAATTTTCAAATGTTCCTGTCCCTTCTGGGCTCTGACTAATAGCGATTTCATTTTTGGGAACAAGATTACCGTTTGCATCTTTCACTGTTACGGTAAATATAACAACATCAGAGCCATTCGCTGTTGCTCTATTCTTATCTGCTGTTAGACTGGCAATACTTGCGGTGCTGCTATCAGCTTTAAAACTGACATCGCTAGTTTGCTGTTTATTAGACTGAGTATGAGTAACAGTTACTGTTGCATTGCCTGATTTTTTGCTCTTTAACGCAAAAGTAGCTTTACCGTGCTGATCTGTTTTAACAGTTTTAGGATTTAAATCACCTAAAGTGGTTTTGATATTCAACTGATGATTGATAAACGGATTACGGTTTCCGTCTTTGATTGTTACGGTAAATGTAATGACATCAGAGCCATTCGCTATTCCGCTATCTTTATCATTTTTTATCGCTATGGTTGCTGTACTATTATTGGGCTCAAAGTTAACTACCTTTTCTTTTCCCGTTGTATCGGTATCGTTAACTGCTGTTACGGTCACATTTTCTGCTTTGTTACTTCTAAGTCTAAAAGTGGCCTGACCATTAGTATCTGTTGTAATTTTTCCATCATTTAAATTTTCAAATGTTCCTGTCCCTTCTGGGCTCTGACTAATAGCGATTTCATTTTTGGGAACAAGATTACCGTTTGCATCTTTCACTGTTACGGTAAATATAATAACATCAGAGCCATTCGCTGTTGCTCTATCCTTATCTGCTGTTAGACTGGCAATACTTGCGGTGCTGCTATCAGCTTTAAAACTGACATCGCTAGTTTGCTGTTTATTAGACTGAGTATGAGTAACAGTTACTGTCGCATTGCCTGATTTTTTGCTCTCTAACGTAAAAGTAGCTTTACCGTGCTGATCTGTTTTAACAGTTTTAGGATTTAAATCACCTAAAGTGGTTTTGATATTCAACTGATGATTGATAAACGGATTACGGTTTCCGTCTTTGATTGTTACGGTAAATGTAATGACATCAGAGCCATTCGCTATTCCGCTATCTTTATCATTTTTTATCGCTATGGTTGCTGTACTATTATTGGGCTCAAAGTTAACTACCTTTTCTTTTCCCGTTGTATCGGTATCGTTAACTGCTGTTACGGTCACATTTTCTGCTTTGTTACTTCTAAGTCTAAAAGTGGCCTGACCATTAGTATCTGTTGTAATTTTTCCATCATTTAAATTTTCAAATGTTCCTGTCCCTTCTGGGCTCTGACTAATAGCGATTTCATTTTTGGGAACAAGATTACCGTTTGCATCTTTCACTGTTACGGTAAATATAATAACATCAGAGCCATTCGCTGTTGCTCTATCCTTATCTGCTGTTAGACTGGCAATACTTGCGGTGCTGCTATCAGTTTTAAAACTGACATTGCTAGTTTGCTGTTTACTAGACTGAGTATGAGTAACAGTTACTGTCGCATTGCCTGATTTTTTGCTCTCTAACGTAAAAGTAGCTTTACCGTGCTGATCTGTTTTAACAGTTTTAGGATTTAAACCACCTAAAGTGGTTTTGATATTCAACTGATGATTGATAAACGGATTACGATTTCCGTCTTTGATTGTTACGGTAAATGTAATGACATCAGAGCCATTCGCTATTCCGCTATCTTTATCATTTTCTATCGCTATGGTTGCTGTACTATCATTGGGCTCAAAGTTAACTACCTTTTCTTTTCCCGTTGTATCGGTATCGTTAACTGCTGTTACGGTCACATTTTCTGCTTTGTTACTTCTAAGTCTAAAAGTGGCCTGACCATTAGCATCTGTTATAATTTTTCCATCATTTAAATTCTCAAATGTTCCTGTCCCTTCTGGGCTCTGACTAATAGCGATTTCATTTTTTGGAACAAGATTACCGTTTGCATCTTTCACTGTTACGGTAAATGTAATGACATCAGAGCCGTTTGCTGTTGCAGTTCCTTTATCGACGTTTAGGCTGTCAATATGAGCGGTATGACTATCTGCAATAAAACTAACTCTCTTATTAGCCTCCCGTTGAGGGGTACTTTCATATTGTGCACTTACCACCACATTATCAACTGCTTTTGTTGTGCTGGTTAGTCTAATTTTGGCTTGACCATTAGCATCAGTTTCACTAGTTTTTGGCAAAATAACAGCATTGTCTTTATCTTGATACCAACTAATCATCTTATTTGATATCTTTATTAGATTACCATTATCATCTATTAATTGTGCGGTATAGGTAAAATACTGACTACCATCTGCTATCTTTGTCGTTGTAGCATCATCAAGTTTTATACTACCTATTCTCGCGGTACTGATATCGGCAATAAAACTAACTCTCTTATTAGCCTCCCGTTGAGGGGTATTTTCATACTGTGCACTTACCACTACACTATCAACTGCTTTTGTTGTGCTGGTTAGTCTAATTTTGGCTTGACCATTAGCATCAGTTTCACTAGTAGATGGCATGTTAACATTCGTGTTTTTATTTAAGTGCCAATCGATAACTTTATCAGCTATCTTTAATAGATTACCGTTTTTATCTACCAATTGTGCGGTATAGGTAAAATACTGACTGCCATCTGCTATCTTTGTCGTTGTAGTATCATTAAGCTCTATACTACCTATTTTCGCGGTACTGATATCGGCAATAAAACTAACTCTCTCATTAGCCTCCCGTTGAGGGGTATCTTCATACTGTGCACTTACCATTACATTATCAACGGCTTTTGTTGTGCTGGTTAGTCTAATTTTGGCTTGACCATTAGCATCAGTTTCACTAGTAGGTGGCACGTTAACATCCGTGTTTTTATCTTGATGCCAACGAATAATCTTATTTGCTACTTTCACTGGATTACCGTTTTTATCTACCAATTGTGCGGTATAGGTAAAATACTGATTGCCATCTGCTATCTTTGTCGTCGTAGTATCATCAAGCTTTACACTGCCTATTTCCGCGGTACTGACATCTGCTAAAAAAGTAATAATTTTTTCTGTATTAGAACCATTAATATTGGCTGTGATTTTCATTTGTCCTGCTTGCTCACTGACAATACTAAAAATCGCTTTACCATTATTGTCGGTAGTAACATTACGGTTTTGGGAATTTGCTTCATTGCTCGCGGTAAATTTGACTATAACGTTCGGCACTTCATTACCATACTTATCGGTAACGACGGCTTTTACCTTATTTTCCGCTCGACCATTTGCTATTTGATTATCAGTGATAACTTCTAAGTTACTGTCTTTTATTTCAGCTGTGTTTTCATCCGACTCAAAATTAATAGTAGCACTTTTATGATTTCCATTGTCCATCGTTGCTGTAATGCTACCTTTACCGGCAGTTTTACTAAAAACTTCAATGAAGGATTTTCCATTACTATCTGTTTTAACGGTGAGTTTTTTATTATCAATATGACTACTAGAAGATAATGTTGCGCCGGATTCACCATTAATTAAATTCAGCCCACTTATCTCAAAAGTAATGTTTTCATTACTAAGTGGCTTTCCTTTTTTATCTTTGATCTCAGCTGTAACAACATACCTATCTTTATTATTTGCTGTGAGAGTTTTTCCTGGTGGTGTAATAATTAAATTTGTACTAAAGTCGTTTGTAGATCGAATACTCCGAATAACTGTTGTGGCTTTATTTGACTCATTATGGTTTTTATCAATACCTACTGCGCTGATATAATATTCTTTTGAAAAATTCGAATAAGGTGGTAAGATAATTTGCGCTTCAGTCTGTGAAATTTTTTTGAATTCTCCCCCATCAGTGGAAAAGTGATGGTCCACAATCCACTTTATATCTTTTAAACCATACTTTGTTTTATTGACCTTAACATTGATTGTCTTTATTTCTTTAGCTTCACCAATTATCTCTTTAGGTAAAGCAATATTTATTAATTCTTGTTTACTATATTGCATCACAATATCATAATTTCGGTCGACAAAATCATACTTATTACCAACGAGACTACGCATTATATCAACAGAATCAGGATCTAATTGTTGTTGAAGTGATACCCCAAAACGATAGTTCACATTCATGCTAATTTTTGTATTATTCTGATCACCAATTGAATGTTCCCCTCTGAAGGTTAACAGGGGGATAGGCGCGTAAATTATTCCTAAACTTAAAGCTTGTGGATAATCATTTAATTGGGTTGGATCAAGGTTAGCGTGACGATCGATGCCTTTACCAAAATATTTTTCATATTTAACACTACCGCCAAATTGAGGGTACTTTGGCAAATAAGCTTCAGCGCTAACGTCAAAACCTGTTGCAGGACGTTCATCATAATCATCCATGCGTGATAATTTTGATTGATGCGATTGAGTCAAGCCAAAATAACCATTTACAGCAAGTTTAAAATAATCTGTCCACGTTTCACCACCAATTCCTAAACGCGCATTACCTCCGGTAATGTCATAATCATAAAAAGTATTAACACCATACATCAATTTTTTCCAATATTGGCGATATCCTAAACCGAGGTTTACCGTATTTCTTTCAGCATTATTTCTGAGTCCTAACTGGCTAAAAAGAAGACTGTTTTCCTTATCAATAATAGGTAATAAAAAATCGCCCGAAATTTTAGTATCTGTATTAAAAGAAACACGGGCCTTACCATATTGGTTTAACCAACCGGTAATTCGTTGATTAACTAATCCTAGGCCAATATTCTTTGCATAGCCAATAGAAGTCTCTAATGGATCCTTGTTTAGAAGAATATTACTCACCTGAGTAACTCCTGAAGCTATTTTCTTATCAAATGTATCCTCTTCTTTTGGATCGAAATTAGAACTGTCTAAATCAGGTAAAATAGATTTTACTCTCGTATTTTTTGCGTCATCTTTTTCAACTACCTCAATTTCTGGCATTTCCAGAGGATAATTTTCTGGACTTAAATTTTCAAAGGGAGTTAACGGATAAGATTTTTTAGTTGGTTGTGATGAATAGGCAATATGTGGTAATATGATGTAAAAAAATTGCAAAAAAATCAATCCCCAAATTATTTTTTTCTTTCAAAATAAGAACTCAAAATATGTTATATCCTTTAACAAAGTTTATTATTTAAAATTAAAACCAAGCATCATCCTGAACTAGAGGTTAACTTATGACATAACCCAATGATTAATCAATATTGAGCAGGTTTCGAATATATCTAAATTTTTTTAGAACTAGACTAACGTTTTTAATAGATAAATGATTCAATATATGAAGAAGAGAAACTACAAAAATCGCTCCATTGGGCTATTGTAGTGGCATACTGAATTTGGCCACCTAAAGTTGAGGTGATATACTTACCTCATAATTTTTATAGGTGCCAAAATGAGTAAAACATATACTGCGGAATTTAAATGTGAAACCGCCCAATTAGTCCTTGACCAAAATTACACCTACCTGGAAGCAGCGAAAGCGATGAATGTAAGCCTTTCAGCTATACGCCGATGGGTAAAAACACTTCTTTTAGAACGCGAGGGAAATCTGCGCCTGGGCTGCCATTAACACCGGAACACGTTGAGCTCAAGCAAATGAAGAAAAGAATTCAACGCCTTGAAATGGAGAATGACATCTTAAAAAAGGCTACTGCGCTCTTGATGTCGGACTCACTAAAAAATTCTCGGTAGTTGAAAAGTTAAGAGCGCTTTATCCGGTAAAAGCATTGTGTCGTATTTTTAGTATCCACCGAAGCAGTTATCGCTATTGGTGTCGGCCGAAGGCTCCAGATGGTAAAACGTAGCTTGGAAAAGTCAGTGGCGGGTCCGCTGGCGCCACAATGGTTACCAATACACTCAGGGTTAAACTTGGCCGTTGGTTGGCAGGTAATCTGGTGAAATCGTTAAACCTTGTCAGTTGCCAAACGAAAAAACATCAATACAAACGGGGAGGAGATGAGCGCGTTGATATTCCCAATATTCTCAACAGATAATTTGCTGTCACCCGACCTGACCAGGTTTGGTGTGGCGATGTAACCTATATTTGGACAGGTGCCCGATGGGCGTATCGGGCGGTAGTAATGGATTTATTCGCCCGAAAACCCGTGGGTTGTGCAATGTCATTTTCGCTAGATTCAGAATTAACAAGTAAGGCACTACTAAATGGCTTGGGAACTGCGTGGTCATCCCAAACCGGTCATGTTTCATAGTGACCAAGGAAGCCATTACACCAGTCGTCAGTATAGGCAGGCATTGTGGCGTTATCAGATGACCCAAAGCATGAGCCACCGAGGAAACTGTTGGGATAATAGTCCGATGGAACGATTCTCCCGTAGTCTGAAGACCGAATGGGTGCCGCGACAACTGGCTACCAAAGCTTTAGTGCTGCTCAGTCAGCCATTATTCGCTACATTACCCATTACTATAGCACTAATTGGCTTGACTGTTTTCATGACAGAAAACTCGCAGAGCGTATTTATACGCAACCGTTTAAATTAGCAGATGTGACAACGCTTGATGACGGTGAAATTATGAAGCATAAGCGAATGGCTCTGTTAACGCTGGTACAAAAACACATTCGTCGCCGAGATATGACGGAGCTTCTGAATGAAATTGTTACGCTATTGTCGTATAATTATTATACGGACAATCAGGTTATTACTATGTTCAACTATCTCATCCAAGAAGGTAACGCTCAAAAACCCATGGAATTTATTACTAAGATAGCCAAACAATCAGAGAAACACGAAGGAGCACTTATGACCATTGCTCAACAAATTGAAGAAATGGGTATTCAAATTGGTGAAGAGAAAGGCCTTCAAAAAGGTAAAATTGAAGGGATTCAAGAGGGCGAAAAACAGGCTTCGATGAAGATAGCGCGCCAAATGCTCGAAAGTGGCATGGACAGACAATCAGTGATGAAATTTACGGGTCTCACTGATACTGAAATGAGCAGCCTATTTAAAGATTAAACTATGACAGAACGCCAGAAATTAAGTGTGGTAGCTCAGACTTGATCTGACAGTTACCGGTTATTTATACAGTACCTGTCAGATTAAATTTGATTTAAATCTTTCTCTCTCCAAAGTTGTTTTCCATCGTGTAAAGTTGCCATAGGAGTTCGACCGCAACACATTTTTCCTTGATGAGTGCGTTGGTTATTATATTCCGCTAACCATTTATCTAAATCAGCTTGTAATTCATCTAAAGCCCTATAGATTTTCTTACGAAAAGCCACCTGATAGAACTCTTGTAATACAGTTTTATGAAAGCGTTCACAAATCCCATTAGTTTGAGGTGAACGAGCTTTAGTTTTTGTATGATCAATATCATTGATAGCGAGATAAAGTTGATAATCGTGATATTCAACTTTACCACAATACTCACTGCCTCTGTCCGTCAGTATACGTAACACCGGTAACCCATGCTGGGAATAAAAAGGGAGAACCTTGTCATTTAATAAATCTGCCGCCGTTATCGCGCTTTTTGTTGTGTAAAGCTTACAATGAACGACTTTATTGTAAGTATCAATGTAAGTTTGTTGATAAACACGACCAACGCCTTTTAAATGACCGACATAAAAAGTATCTTGTGAACCCAGATATAGCTAGGCGACTTAATTTTGATTACAGCATATGTATTAAAAACAGGTCATCGATAGTGCATCCTGTTTCCATCTTTTTACGTTTAGCTTGAGACCATTTATGTTCTATAGGATTTAAATCTGGTGAAT
This sequence comes from Candidatus Arsenophonus triatominarum, assembly GCF_001640365.1. Lineage (GTDB taxonomy): Bacteria > Pseudomonadota > Gammaproteobacteria > Enterobacterales > Enterobacteriaceae > Arsenophonus > Arsenophonus triatominarum. The sequence goes on from NZ_LWMI01000011.1 coordinate 95,733, forward strand.
ACACAGGCAAATATTCTATCTGGTGTCCTGCGTTTATAATTGCCTGTTCAATATTCTTACCTTTGTGAAAGCTAGCGTTGTCCATAAAAATAACAGAATTTTCAGGAAGTTCTGGGAGCAATATTTTTGTGATCCAAACATAAAAAACATCACGATTAATATTGCAATCAAATAATCCGATAGCAAAAAGGGTTGTTCCCAATAAAGCGCCAATAACATTTGTTCTTCCCTTAGCACCCCAGTTTTTCAGGCCAAAACAACGGTGACCTTTTGGGGAATAGCCGTGAGTTCGTGGAGTGTCATGTGAAAAACCACTTTCATCAATAAAAACAACAGATTTATCTTTTTTTTCATACTGTTGTCTTTTTTGCTGATGTGCCAGCCTGTCGCTTTCGTTGGTTTTTGGATGGAATAGAGTTTTTTTTATAGGTTAATCCCAGCTTTTTAAGGGATTGCCAAATAGTCTTTTTACAAACACCGAATCGCTCTGCCCGTTCCTTTTGGTAAGCATCTGGATACTGTTCCACATCTTTTGCTAAAGCATTTTTATCGAGCTTCCTCTTACGTGGCGTTGAATTTTTTGGCTCTGGTCGTTTAAGCCAACGTACTAAAGACGCTTTTCCAATACGGAATTGTTTCGCAGTTTCTCGAATTGTTAAACCTTCGGCTTTCCTTACAGATATTACTTTACGTCGAAAATCAATTGTATAACTCATAACACACCTTGTAATCAAAATTAAGTCGCCTAGCTATATAGAACATAAATGGTCTCAAGCTAAACGTAAAAAGATGGAAACAGGATGCACTATCGATGACCTGTTTTTAATACATATGCTGTAATCAAAATTAAGTCGCCTAGCTATACCAGGAAGCCGCGAAAGGCATGAACGTCAGTCTTTCAGCGATTAGCCGGTGGGTAAGAGCCCTTCGTTTAGAACGTCAAGGGAAAACATCGCCTGGTCTGCCATTAACACCTGAACAAATTGAGTTCAGAGAAATGAAGAAAAAAATCCACCGGCTGGAAATGGAGAATGACATCTTAAAAAAGGCTACTGCGCTCTTAATGTCCGACTCACTGAAAAATTTTCGGTAGTTGAAAAGCTAAGAGTGCTTTATCCGGTGAAAACTTTGTGTCGTATTTTTAATGTTCACCGAAGCAGTTATCGCTATTGGTGTCGGCCTAAGGAGCCAGATATTGAGCGGACGATAAAACGTAGCCTAGTCAGCGAAGCGTGGAACGTTAGTGGCGGCTCTGCTGGCGCAAGGACTATCGCCACGATGGTTACCAATACACACAACGTGAAACTTGGGCGGTGGTTAGCGGGTAAGTTGATGAAAGAATTAATCATCGTCAGTTGCCAAGAGCGAAAACATAAATACAACCGCGGTGGAAATGAACGTATTGATATTCCAAATCTGCTCAATAGGCAGTTCGCTGTTACAAAGCCTGACCAGGTTTGGTGCGGCGATGTAACCTATATTTGGACAGGCTCACGATGGGCCTATCTGGCTGTGGTATTGGATTTGTTTGCCCGAAAACCGGTGGGCTGGGCAATGTCATTTGCACCAGACTCAGAATTAACCGCCAAAGCACTACAAATGGCTTGGGAACTACGTGGGCATCCCAAACAGGTGATGTTCCATAGTGATCAGGGAAGTCATTATACCAGTCGTCAGTATAGGCAGGCATTGTGGCGTTATCAGATGACCCAAAGTATCAGTCGCAGAGGGAATTGTTGGGATAATAGTCCGATGGAACGATTCTTCCGTAGTCTGAAGACCGAATGGGTGCCAACGACTGGCTACCAAAGCTTTAGTACTGCTCAGTCAGCCATTATTCGCTACATAACCCACTACTATAGCGATATAAGACCTCACTGGTATAACGGTGGATTAACGCCAAACGAATCAGAGCGACTGTTCCGTGAACAGTCAGGTAGGGTGGCCAATTTTAGTTGACCACTACATGTTGACCGTGTGCAGGGTATTCAATGGCATACTCAACTACAGCGCTTTCAATCTGTTCATCTACTCTATTTTTTGCGTTAGGCACCCGTCGATTTTGATTAATTAAAGCGTCTATCCCACCATCGTTAACAAGTTCCTGGTAGCGATAAAACGTATCTCGGGATACCCCCATAATCTTACAGGCTTTTGAGACGTTATTAAGCTCTTCAGCGAGGTTAAGTAACCCGACTTTATGTTTGATGATAGGATTATTTGTTTGATACATAGAATTACCTTTTATTTAATTATCTAATGATGTTAATTAAAACCGGTAACGCTCTTTTTTAAATCAGAATTGTCAGATTAAGTCAAGACTAATACAGATAAAGGCGATGGGCTTACTTCTGATAACGCCAAACCAGAGTATCTCACACTGCTCACCTGTAAGAATGTTTTGTAGTTATCTTTAATGCATGGATAAACTGACAAAATATAAACATCCTAATTTTTTCTTGTTTTGAACTTTATACTTCTTTTTCGGAGCTTGCGGAACTCGTGTATTATTTGACATATATAACCTCATCTAGTATTTGGTATATTAAAATTTGGCTAATTAGATGCGCATCTATATTTTATATAACACATGACTACATTGCTTTAAGTTATATATAAAATCAAATTCAAAATTTAGAATTTTCGTTATTATTTTTTATTGTTATTGAAAATAATGGATTTTTATATAAAGCATAAAATAAATTTTATTTATACAAAAATAAAGGTAATGATATAACAGCATGATAAAAATTTTCATATAATTAATGAAGTTATTATAATTTTTTAATTTTCAATTATTAGTTTTTGAAAATATAAAATAAAAATGGTTATAGTTAACAATAAATTTAATAGAGTATTTGATATCACTCTTTAATAATTTTTGAGTTATTTAACAAGTTAAATTTAGCTTTATTATTTCTGATTAATTGCTTTTACATATTAGTCATTTTTATTTTTGTAATCACTAAAAATGATTATTTAAGTTAGTGATTTTTGTAATTAGTCAGCAACAATCTTAGCTTTTGATAATGCTGTTATATGTAGTAAAATTTTTCGTTTAATATATCCATTTATTTAATAAAATTCTGTGCTATTTTAAATAATCTTTTTAACAAAATGTTTTTTATCGATATTATATAATAAATTATTTAATTTTTCGTTAAATTGATAGAGTGCTATAACCGCTTATATCCATGTCATTCTTGCTAAAAGCGAGATGAAATGATGAATATTAAGGTAAAAAATGATGAAATAAGCTACGCTCAGTTTTATTTGCCGAATTATTGATTCTTCTATATTATTAAAAAATAAATAATTATTAAATTTTGATATAATTTATAATATGTTTGTATTTTGTTTTAAATGTTTATTTTATGTTTTTAATTTATTGAAAAAGTAATTTTTTATTAATTGATGTTTTTAATATTTAAAGCCTTTTTTTTAAATAAAAAACAACAAACAGATACATTCCTAATAAAATTGTGACAACATATATTTTTGTATTAGAAAAAATAGTCTTAGTATTAATACAACGAATAGTATTATAAAGGTCGAAAAATACCATCCAATTATTTGCCAAAGTGTGAATTAATAATTAATTTTATAAATAATGTCAAAAATGAGATATACCCAGCAGTTTACTTGCGGGTGTTAATCCATTAATTAAACAATCTGGTTGACCATCATAGGCAATTTTTCCATCTGCAATTACGATAGACCGAGTTGCTATTTGGCTAGCATCTTCCAAATTATGAGAAACCATCAGTAAGGTTAATTGGCGTTCATCACACATCTGTTTAAGTAATGTTAACATTTCATTACGTAAAGCTGGATCGAGAGCAGAAAAAGGTTCATCTAACAATAAAATCGGTTTTTGGCGGATCAAACAACGCGCTAACGCAGTACGTTGGCGTTGCCCGCCTGATATTTGTGCAGGTAAACGAGTCATACAATTATTAAGAGAAACTTGTTCTATGATCTGTTTTACTGCGCGATGTTGAGCGCTTTCTAATCTTAAATTTGGTGAAATGCCTAACGCAATATTTTGCCAAACAGTTAAATGAGAAAAGAGGTTATTTTCCTGAAAAAGGATAGAAACTGGCCGCTTGGCGGGTGGTGTAGCAGTATGATTTTGTCTATTTAGCCAAATTTCCCCCTGTTTGGGATATTGAAATCCGGCGATCAAATCCAGTAGAGTACTTTTTCCTGCGCCACTAGGGCCTAATATAGCCACCCTTTCAGCTCTATTTACTTGAAAATCAAACTGCATTGTTGGATTTTCATAACAATAGACAAGTTGATCTAATTTAATCATGCTCTTTTCCTGATAAATATTCTAATAAACTAAATAAGCTGAAACAAAGTAATAGCATTAACAACGCGGTAACTGCCGCATCATTATTACGGTAAGAGCCTAATTGTTGATAGATATAATAAGGTAGGGTACGAAAGTTCTCATTACCAAACAGTGCAATAATACCAAAATCACCTATTGAGAGTATACAGGCAAAAGCGAAGGCTTGTCCTATTGTACGTTTCAAAGCTTTTAATTCAATTAGGGCTAGTCGATTTATGCCTTTGATCTGTAATGAAAGGCATAATAAATTATAGCGTTCAGCTAAGTCATACATCTGACTTTCTAATATTTTTAAGGCATAAGGAATAGCCATTAAAGCATTCGTCAAGATGATTAAACTATAAGGCGAGTAGGTTAAATTAATAGTATTATTTAGCAATAAAAAGAAGCTGGTTGCTAAAACTATGCCTGGCATTGCCAGTATTAATAATCCACTTAATTCGAAAGTTCGATAAAGCAGTATTGAGCGACGCAGACGTAATTCTCGACTACTCCAAAGCAACATCATGGTAAGAATAATACAAAGTACGCCAGCACTAATAGCGATAAAAATCGAATTAATGCCTGCTTGCCATAAGCCTGGCTGTTGTAACACGTGTAATAGCGTTAAGTTTAAACCATCAACGATAATAGCCAAGAAAGGCGGAATTAAGAAAAATAGGGTTATACTAATCAGTAATGTATCCCACCATTTCTGCCATCGACTATCAGCTGGATTTGTCCACCTCAATTGTCGACTAGCACCGACGGAAAAGACGACATTTAATTTTTGACTTAATAATACTAGCCCTAAACAGCAAAAAAGTTGGATCAGAGCCAGCAAAGCGGCTTTATTGAGATCAAAATCATAACTTAATGATTGATAGATAGTGAGTTCAATTGTGGTTGCAGCAGGCCCCCCGCCAAGCGTCAATACGGTAGCAAAACTGGTGAAGCACAACATAAAAATCAGGGCGGATGTTGGTAAAATCTGTCGTCTAAGATAAGGCCATTCAACAATTCGAAAATGTTGCCATTGGTTCATGCCGAGTTGTGCGGTAAGCTGACGTTGCTCAACCGCAATATTCTCTAGCGCGAGCAATAGCATCCGCATAGCTAATGGTAAATTAAAAAAGACATGTGTTAATAAAATGCCTTTTAGGCCGTAAGGGGTAAATTGGTAATTAATACCTAACCATTGACAAAATTGAGTAATCCATCCCACCCGACCATAGACGGTTAATAAGCCAAAAATGGCCACCAGTACTGGCAATACCAGTGTCATCGAACATAAGCGTAAAAACAGTATTCGACCTGGAAAATGGCGTCGGAAAAGGGCTTTGGCAAGAAATATTGCAGGGATAACGGATAAGACGGTCGATAGTAATGCTTGCCAAAATGTAAAGCCAATGACATGCCATAAATAGCTATCATCAATAAATTTTCGCCAATTTATTCGAGGGGCATGTAACCATAAAGTGCTGAAAGTGACTACCGCAATAGTGATTAATAGGCCGGACACGACTATGCCAGGCCAAAGTGAACTCCCTATTGGTGGCTGACGGCATTTTGCCATAAATAGATCCATTGATTTTGATGTTGAGTAATATCTTCTGCATTAAATTGTAATGATTTTTTTGGCACAGGTATTTGTTGATAAACGTCGGGTAAGGGTATATCAATGACTGGATACATCCAATTGGTTGTCGGCAACGTTTTTTGGAACGTTGGAGATAGCATAAATTGCATGAATTGTTGAGCTAGTTTAGGCTGCTTGCTGGTTGCTAATTGGGCGGCCACTTCGATTTGCAGATAGTGCCCCTCACTAAATAGTGCCGCAGCATAATTATTTTTTTTATCATTTAACAGATGAAAACCTGGTGAAGAGCTATAACTGAGGACAAAATCGCTTTCACCTTTTAAAAACAATCCATATGATTCGCTCCAACCTTTAGTAACGGTTACGGTTTTTTTGGCTATTTTTTGCCAAGCCTGAGCACTGTTTTGCCCATAAATTTTTTGTATCCAAAGTAATAGCCCTAAACCTGGTGTACTGGTACGTGGATCTTGGTAAATAATTTTCCATGGCTGGGGGCTATTAATAAGTTCATCGAGACTTTTAGGCACTTCAGTGATCCGCGTTTTATCATAAATAAAAGCAAAATAACCATAATCGTAAGGGATAAAAATATTATTATCCCATTTTATGGGTAATTTCAGTTGACTGATGTCAATTTTACTTTCAGTAAATAAGCCCGTTTTTTTTGCTAGATCAATTAAGTTATTATCAAGTCCGAGCACAATATCAGCTGGGCTATTTTTTCCTTCCATTCTAAGGCGATTTAATAACGCGACTCCATCATTTAGGCCAATTAGCTTCAGTTCACAGTGACAAATTTGTTCGAAGGCAGGCTTTATTGTAGGCCCTGGCCCCCAATCTGCGATAAAGGAATCATAAGTGTAAACGGTTAATATAGGTTTTGCCTGGAGAGCGAAAGCTGAACAACAAATTAAACCAATACTAACTATTTTTAGCAGTACATTCTTCAATACTGAGTTCTCCTATATAATTAAATAAAAGTGATGCTCTAGGATCTGAGGAATGGACAGTAATGAAGCTATTTATTGATGAATAAATCATTAGAGTAGCTCAAATCCCTACGCCGATGTTAATCGGATCAGGTTCGACGAGTTTTTCTCAGCCAGCTATTAACAATATTAATCATAGCTAGCACCCCGTTGAGATGGCCTTATTGTAAGATGTTATCTTATAATTGCAAATACTATATTTGATAAAGGCTTACCATATAGAGTAGTATGAAACAATAAGCTATCTTTTAAATTTTTGATGAGGTAGTCAGATGGTTGACAATGATGGCTACCGCCCGAATGTAGGAATTGTAATTTGTAATCGGCAGGGCCAGGTATTATGGGCTCGTCGCTATGGGCAACATTCATGGCAGTTCCCTCAAGGGGGCATTAATCCTGAAGAATCGCCAGAACAGGCAATGTATCGGGAATTATTCGAAGAGGTTGGGTTGGATCGTAAAGATGTTAAAATATTAGCATCTACCCGGAACTGGTTACGTTACAAATTACCTAAACGTTTGGTGCGTTGGGACACAAAGCCAGTTTGTATAGGGCAAAAGCAACGTTGGTTTTTGTTACAATTGGTTTGCAATGAACATAATATTAGTGTGCAAACAAGTAAAACGCCTGAATTTGATAGCTGGCGTTGGGTGAGTTATTGGTATCCTGTGCGTCAGGTTGTTTCTTTTAAACGCGATGTTTATCGGCGCGTTATGAAAGAATTTGCTCCGATGGTTATGTCACTGCAAAACAGTGCAATGACATCAAATAAGAGCCATACCTATAGGCGTAAACGTGGCTAAATAAATTTAGCGAAAGAAAGTAGGTTTATTTTAATAGCCAACTTTTGTCGTTTTGAAAGCGAAGTGAGAGTAGTGAAAGCTACTCTTGTTTATTTTTTGGAAAATTTACTGGCCAAAGTATGCATTAGATAGATTTGTTGATGAATTTTATCAATAAAATACTATTAGATTTTAAACCGCATGCAGTCATGCAATTCTATCAAGCTCTATAAAACTAAAGAGTGGAGACGATGAATAATAGTTATATTGTGTTTCCTAATATTGATCCTGTTATATTCTCGATTGGTCCAGTAGCCCTTCATTGGTATGGTTTGATGTATTTGGTGGGATTTGTTTTCGCTCTATGGTTGGCAAAACGGAGAGCCGGAAAAGCAAATAGTGGCTGGACCAAAAACGAAGTTGAAAATTTGCTCTATATTGGTTTCTTAGGTGTCTTTATTGGTGGGCGTTTAGGCTATGTTTTATTTTATAATTTGCCGGCCTTCCTGAGCAATCCTTTGTATCTATTTAAAGTTTGGGACGGAGGAATGTCTTTTCATGGTGGGTTAATTGGTGTGATATGCGCCATGTGGTGGTACGCATGCAGAACCCATCGCCATTTTTTTCAAGTTGCCGATTTTGTTGCACCATTAATTCCATTTGGATTAGGTATGGGACGTATTGGTAATTTTATTAATGGTGAACTTTGGGGACGTGTAACATTAGATACACCATGGGCAATGTTATTCCTAGGCTCACGGGCAGAAGACATTCAGATTGTTAGTCAAGACCCTTCTTTATTACCGATTTTAGAGCAGTATGGCGTATTACCACGACACCCTTCCCAACTTTATGAGATGTTTTTTGAAGGGATCATTTTATTTATTATTTTGAATCTGTTTATTCGTAAAACACGCCCAATGGGCAGTGTTTCAGGATTGTTTTTGATTGGTTATGGGGCTTTCCGTACTTTTGTTGAATTTTTCCGTCAGCCGGATGCGCAGTTGGGGCTATTTTGTGGTGTAAGTATGGGACAAATTTTGTCAGTCCCTATGATCATTATTGGTATTTTAATGATGATCTGGGCCTATAAGTATAATAAAGATAACCATTGTACGAACTATTCCATTACTAGCAAGGCAGAAAAGAGTAAGTAGCAGAAAATTTTAATACAGTGTTTTTATTTATAGTATAAATAATAGATTCTAAGCGAGTAATAATAGTGAAACAATATCTGGATTTATGTCAGCGTATTATTGATAAAGGGCAGTGGGTAGAAAATAAACGCACAGGTGTTTGGTGTTTAACGGTTATTAATGCTGATCTTGAATATGATGTCGCAAATAACCAGTTTCCTTTAATTACGACTCGCAAAAGTTTTTATAAAGCGGCTATTGCTGAATTATTAGGTTATCTAAGAGGTTATTCTAACGCTGCACAATTTCGTGATATTGGCTGTAATACATGGAATGCCAATGCGAATGAAAATCAGGCATGGCTCAATAATCCGAACCGTAAAGGTGAAGATGACATGGGGCGGGTTTATGGTGTTCAGGGGCGTTCATGGCGACGGCCTGATGGTACTTATTTAGATCAGCTGCAAAAAGTCATTAGCAACCTTTCGGTAGGAATAGATGATCGTGCCGAGATAATCACTTTTTACAATCCGGGTGAGTTTGAATTAGGTTGTTTGCGCCCTTGTATGCATACGCACATTTTTTCTCTGTTAGCTGATACGCTTTATTTAACTTCATATCAACGTAGTTGTGATGTTCCTTTGGGACTAAACTTTAATCAAGTTCAATGTTTTGTTTTACTGGCACTTGTTGCTCAGATCACAGGTTACAAACCAGGTAAGGCTTACCATAAGATAGTGAATGCTCACATTTATGAAAATCAACTTTCGATTATGCGTGATATCCAGCTGAAGCGTATTCCTTATTCTTTACCGCAACTGCGTATTAATCCTAATATTAAGACGTTAAAAGATATTGAAAGCTGGGTGACTAGTGATGATTTTGAAGTCATAGGTTACCAATATCATGATGCAATTAAATATCCATTTACGGTATGACATTTTTTATGGGTTGCTTTGATCATTAACATGAACAAGGTGACTACCATCTTATTTGTATTAGTCTTAACCTGAGTTTGGGATAAGCATTATCAATTATGCTTGAAGATATGTTCCTGCCACAGGTATCTTTGGTTTAGATGGAATTAAACAATATGCAACCAGCCCTGCTAATAAATTCACTACAAAGTTAGCAGGAGAGTGGTGCCGCGTATGCGCTATCTGACAAAGATCTTTAACTCATCAAATACCGTTTCAATGACAGAACGATGACGTAAGATGGCTTTGTCGAAACAAGTCTGTTCAACAGGCTTCATTTTCTTCTTGATATTCATTATGAGGTTAATTCCCATTGTTTTCAGTTGCTGATTCAGTGAAGCCGATAAATACCCTTTATCCGCATACAAACAACCAGAAAGATCTTTTATCAGCTCAGGTAATGCTTTTCGATCATCTGTGTTTCCTGGTGTAAGTCGAAAACTGAGTATTTCCCCCAAATGATTGATAATTACATGAAGTTTGAAACCAAAGAACCAACCTGTTGAGGTCACGAGTTTCGCACCAATAAAAAACGCTCTATTTTTAAGTTTAATTCAGCATAATATATAAATAGACAAAATCTTATAAATTAAAAGCAACTTATTGTAATTTAAACAAATTTATACGTTTTAGTAACTTGCAAATTAACCATTGCTTTTAAGCCATTTCTGGAATTTTATATGCCTGTGCGAAACTCGTGGAGGTTTTTCCTCGTTCAGCTATCCCATCGAAGACTTTATGCCGGCGGATCCGTAAGTTATCACACACAGCTATCGGAGTAGAATCGGCAACCGACAGACCCGTGCACTTTCCCTTAATTGACTCAAACAGTGCCGTTAAAGCTAAGGCACTGCGCGGAAGTAACTCTACGCAGCGTGAATATGATGGCAAGTTAAGAAATTCCTTCCTGAGATATAAACGGACATAATAGAGATAAAATACCTTGAATTGGCTGAATCGGAGTTGATGAAACAAAACAACCAGTGTTCATCATTTCAGCCAATGAAAGCTGAGTAGACCGTCTACGACGCTTACTTCCGTTATTCAGCAAAATTTCATGCATTTTTGGCTCGAAGTCTTTACAAAAATCATCCATCAGGCAATAAAGTTCAGTAAGATTTTCCATCATTGTTTAACAATGCTCTATTCTTTAACCAGATTGTTAGAGTATTTTAACGAAATATGCGAGGGTGTTCATAATTCTGTGTCAGGGGATTTTATATTTTGATTATACCATTTAGGCGCCCTTTAAAATAGATGGACAATTGAGCAATGGTTAACGCCCAGTTACTAATCGGCATAGTCCATTTGTTGGATACCTGATTGATGCCAATATAGAGTAATTTTAATAAGCTGTTTTCATTAGGAAAAGCCCCTTTGGTTTTGGTTAATGTCCTAAACTGCCGATGAACCGCCTCTACTGCATTGGTCGTATCAATGGGTTTTCTAATGGCTTTAGGGTATCGAAAATAAGCACTGAGCAACTCCCATTTACTTCGCCAGGATTCTAGCACTATCGGGTATTTTTCACCCCATTTCGTTTCCAGTTCGTCAAGGGCAAGCTCAGCAGGCGCTTATCTGCACGATAAACCGGCTTTAAATCAGCCATAAAGGCTTTTTGGTCTTTACTGGCAATATAACGTAAGCTATTGCGAATTTGATGAACTACGCATAGCTGAACTTCTGTCTGCGGGAAAATACTGGCCATCGCTTCTGGAAACCCTTTTAATCCGTCAACACAAGCGATAAAAATATCTTGTATACCACGGTTATGTAAGTCAGAACGCTCAGCCAATGATGTGCTCCTTCTGTTTCAGACATATAGAGTCCTAACAATTCCTTATGCCCATCGATGGTTAGTCCAAGTACTGTGTAGATTGCCTTATTGATATAGTGACCATTGTAGTGGCATACTAAATTTGGCCACCTAAGTTGAGGTGATATGCTTACCTCATAATTTTTATAGGTGCCGAAATGAGTAAAATAATTACTGCTGAATTTAAATGTGAAACCGCCAAATTAGTCCTTGACCAAAATTACACCTACCAGGAAGCCGCGAAAGGCATGAACGTCAGTCTTTCAGCGATTAGCCGGTGGGTAAGAGCCCTTCGTTTAGAACGTCAAGGGAAAACATCGCCTGGTCTACCATTAACACCTGAACAAATTGAGTTCAGAGAAATGAAGAAAAAAATCCACCGGCTGGAAATGGAGAATGACATCTTAAAAAAGGCTACTGCGCTCTTAATGTCCGACTCACTGAAAAATTTTCGGTAGTTGAAAAGCTAAGAGTGCTTTATCCGGTGAAAACTTTGTGTCGTATTTTTAATGTTCACCGAAGCAGTTATCGCTATTAGTGTCGGCCTAAGGAGCCAGATATTGAGCGGACGATAAAACGTAGCCTAGTCAGCGAAGCGTGGAACGTTAGTGGCGGCTCTGCTGGCGCAAGGACTATCGCCACGATGGTTACCAATACACACAACGTGAAACTTGGGCGATGGTTAGCGGGTAAGTTGATGAAAGAATTAATCATCGTCAGTTGCCAAGAGCGAAAACATAAATACAACCGCGGTGGAAATGAACGTATTGATATTCCAAATCTGCTCAATAGGCAGTTCGCTGTTACAAAGCCTGACCAGGTTTGGTGCGGCGATGTAACCTATATTTGGACAGGCTCACGATGGGCCTATCTGGCTGTGGTATTGGATTTGTTTGCCCGAAAACCGGTGGGCTGGGCAATGTCATTTGCACTAGACTCAGAATTAACCGCCAAAGCACTACAAATGGCTTGGGAACTATAGCTAGGCGACTTAATTTTGATTACAAGGTGTGTTATGAGTTATACAATTGATTTTCGACGTAAAGTAATATCTGTAAGGAAAGCCGAAGGTTTAACAATTCGAGAAACTGCGAAACAATTCCGTATTGGAAAAGCGTCTTTAGTACGTTGGCTTAAACGACCAGAGCCAAAAAATTCAACGCCACGTAAGAGGAAGCTCGATAAAAATGCTTTAGCAAAAGATGTGGAACAGTATCCAGATGCTTACCAAAAGGAACGGGCAGAGCGATTCGGTGTTTGTAAAAAGACTATTTGGCAATCCCTTAAAAAGCTGGGATTAACCTATAAAAAAAACTCTATTCCATCCAAAAACCAACGAAAGCGACAGGCTGGCACATCAGCAAAAAAGACAACAGTATGAAAAAAAAGATAAATCTGTTGTTTTTATTGATGAAAGTGGTTTTTCACATGACACTCCACGAACTCACGGCTATTCCCCAAAAGGTCACCGTTGTTTTGGCCTGAAAAACTGGGGTGCTAAGGGAAGAACAAATGTTATTGGCGCTTTATTGGGAACAACCCTTTTTGCTATCGGATTATTTGATTGCAATATTAATCGTGATGTTTTTTATGTTTGGATCACAAAAATATTGCTCCCAGAACTTCCTGAAAATTCTGTTATTTTTATGGACAACGCTAGCTTTCACAAAGGTAAGAATATTGAACAGGCAATTATAAACGCAGGACACCAGATAGAATATTTGCCTGTGTATTCACCAGATTTAAATCCTATAGAACATAAATGGTCTCAAGCTAAACGTAAAAAGATGGAAACAGGATGCACTATCGATGACCTGTTTTTAATACATATGCTGTAATCAAAATTAAGTCGCCTAGCTATACGTGGGCATCCCAAACAGGTGATGTTCCATAGTGATCAGGGAAGTCATTATACCAGTCGTCAGTATAGGCAGGCATTGTGGCGTTATCAGATGACCCAAAGTATCAGTCGCAGAGGGAATTGTTGGGATAATAGTCCGATGGAACGATTCTTCCGTAGTCTGAAGACCGAATGGGTGCCAACGACTGGCTACCAAAGCTTTAGTACTGCTCAGTCAGCAATTATTCGCTACATAACCCACTACTATAGCGATATAAGACCTCACTGGTATAACGGTGGATTAACGCCAAACGAATCAGAGCGACTGTTCCGTGAACAGTCAGGTAGGGTGGCCAATTTTAGTTGACCACTACACATCATGTTTTATCTTGTAATGAATGGCATCGAGCCAGACAAAAGGATAGAGCGCCTCCAGAGGGCGTTGTTGCCAGGCTTTTAATTTGTATTAGTCTTAACTTAATCCGACAATTCTGATTTAAAAAAGAGCGTTACCGGTTTTAATTAACATCATTAGATAATTAAATAAAAGGTAATTCTATGTATCAAACAAATAATCCTATCATCAAACATAAAGTCGGGTTACTTAACCTCGCTGAAGAGCTTAATAACGTCTCAAAAGCCTGTAAGATTATGGGGATATCCCGAGATACGTTTTATCGCTACCAGGAACTTGTTAACGATGGTGGGATAGACGCTTTAATTAATCAAAATCGACGGGTGCCTAACGTAAAAAATAGAGTAGATGAACAGATTGAAAGCGCTGTAGTCGAGTATGCGATTGAATACCCTGCACACGGTCAACACCGCAGTAGTAATGAACTAAGAAAAAAAGGCATTTTTGTTTCGGGGAGTGTGGCGTTCGCTCTATTTGGCTGCGCCATAATCTCGAAAATTTTACAAAACGCCTAAAAGCGCTTGAAGATAAAATCGCAACAGAAGGAATTATCCTGTCAGAATCACAAATCAGTGCTCTAGAAAAGAAAGCGCAAGATGATGAAGCCTGTGGTGAGATTGAAACAGCGCATCCAGGTTATCTGGGTTCACAAGATACTTTTTATGTCGGTCATTTAAAAGGCGTTGGTCGTGTTTATCAACAAACTTACATTGATACTTACAGTAAAGTCGTTCATTGTAAGCTTTACACAACAAAAAGCGCGATAACGGCGGCAGATTTATTAAATGACAAGGTTCTCCCTTTTTATTCCCAGCATGGGTTACCGGTGTTACGTATACTGACGGACAGAGGCAGTGAGTATTGTGGTAAAGTTGAACATCACGATTATCAACTTTATCTCGCTATCAATGATATTGATCATACAAAAACTAAAGCTCGTTCACCTCAAACTAATGGGATTTGTGAACGCTTTCATAAAACTGTATTACAAGAGTTCTATCAGGTGGCTTTTCGTAAGAAAATCTATAGGGCTTTAAATGAATTACAAGCTGATTTAGATAAATGGTTAGCGGAATATAATAACCAACGCACTCATCAAGGAAAAATGTGTTGCGGTCGAACTCCTATGGCAACTTTACACGATGGAAAACAACTTTGGAGAGAGAAAGATTTAAATCAAATTTAACCTGACAGGTACTGTATAAATAACCGGTAACTGTCAGATTAAGTCTGAGCTACTACATACAGATAGAGCAGAACTTCAGCGACGAAAAAAGCGAATGCTTTGGGTTTGGTCTTCGGGCCAGTAAAAGTAGCTCAACAGGAAGAATGTTGGTTCTGAGTCTGCTGGCAACGCTGAGTACAATCGTCATGTGGCTTCTTGGTTATCACGCTGAAAATAAAGGATTACACCTGAGGTACCAGGCCAACAGCATTAAATCACGACGAGTTATCTCTTATCTGACGTTAGCGAAGAGTATCCTGCGACACACCCCGCCAATTTTAAGGCGAACGGTACTGATCATCTGACTAAAAACTACCGAAATATGGTGTTGGTTTATTAACACTGATTTTCTGGGGATTCCTCAGACCCAAGGGGCATCATATTAGCAGCGTTGTAAGAAGTTGTTAACCATTAGTTATTGGTTGGCGTGTAAGTGGCTTTGTGTGAGATTGCGGTTTTGTTCTTGGTATTTTGCCAAAGATAGCACACGGGAGTGAAAAAATAATTTGTACATAACTGTGTATATAAAAATAAATATAGAAGACATTGTTTTATTTAATTTATTGATATAATAATTTTTTTAAATAAATATCATTTCCGATGAAAATGGAGTTTTTTAATCAACTTGCTGCTATCTATGCGGTGGAAAAACAAGCAGATGGAAACTTCACTTTTGCCATGGGAAGTTTTATTAAAAAGAGTCACATTACTCATATAGCTAGGCGACTTAATTTTGATTACAAGGTGTGTTATGAGTTATACAATTGATTTTCGACGTAAAGTAATATCTGTAAGGAAAGCCGAAGGTTTAACAATTCGAGAAACTGCGAAACAATTCCGTATTGGAAAAGCGTCTTTAGTACGTTGGCTTAAACGACCAGAGCCAAAAAATTCAACGCCACGTAAGAGGAAGCTCGATAAAAATGCTTTAGCAAAAGATGTGGAACAGTATCCAGATGCTTACCAAAAGGAACGGGCAGAGCGATTCGGTGTTTGTAAAAAGACTATTTGGCAATCCCTTAAAAAGCTGGGATTAACCTATAAAAAAAACTCTATTCCATCCAAAAACCAACGAAAGCGACAGGCTGGCACATCAGCAAAAAAGACAACAGTATGAAAAAAAAGATAAATCTGTTGTTTTTATTGATGAAAGTGGTTTTTCACATGACACTCCACGAACTCACGGCTATTCCCCAAAAGGTCACCGTTGTTTTGGCCTGAAAAACTGGGGTGCTAAGGGAAGAACAAATGTTATTGGCGCTTTATTGGGAACAACCCTTTTTGCTATCGGATTATTTGATTGCAATATTAACCGTGATGTTTTTTATGTTTGGATCACAAAAATATTGCTCCCAGAACTTCCTGAAAATTCTGTTATTTTTATGGACAACGCTAGCTTTCACAAAGGTAAGAATATTGAACAGGCAATTATAAACGCAGGACACCAGATAGAATATTTGCCTGTGTATTCACCAGATTTAAATCCTATAGAACATAAATGGTCTCAAGCTAAACGTAAAAAGATGGAAACAGGATGCACTATCGATGACCTGTTTTTAATACATATGCTGTAATCAAAATTAAGTCGCCTAGCTATAATAAAAATGAGCAGAAAGAAAAACAGTTAAATCGTTTTTTGGTTAATGATAATGAAATTTCGATTATTGCATTAGCTAAACTGACTAATAGTCAACAAAAAATAAAAATTGATGAGAAAATATTATTAAAATTTATTACCATGGATGAAAAAACACGAACAACTCAGTTAGAAATTATTAACCATAAAAAAACTTCAATAAAAAAATTGAATTAACTATCGATAGCTTATCTGCGGATGAAATAAAGCATTTTATCCAACAACATAAACAAGATTTAGATAAATATCAGGGTAAACGAATATATTTAAATAAACGCAACGGCCATTACGATGTTTATCGTAATTCTTATCAGCATAATATTGCTATGCTGCAACAAAATATTGTTAAGGGAAAGAAACAGTTAATAACAACTATTTGACCATAAGATCAATTGCTGATTTTAATATAACTTTGGTTAATCCCTGTTAAATTGTTTACCAACGCCATCTTTTTGATGGTGTAATTGTTTCTGGTAATGGGATATCCCATGGTGCGGTGGGAACTTTATCAACCAATTGGCAGTCATGCGCCAATCCAATCGGATAAAAGTGTTTTTTACGCCAATTGGCAAGCAACCTATCATAAAATCCGCCGCCCATACCTAATCGTTGTCCTTGTTTATCAAATGCAACTAGTGGCACGAACAGAATATCTAACTGTGCTATTGGCATAATATCCATAACATTAAGTGCTGGTTCAGCGATATGAAAGCGATTTTTTATCAGTTGAGTATCAGGGCGATAGTGTAGAAACAGCAGTTGATGGCGATTGAAGGGATGCAAAACAGGTAGATAAACTTTTTTATTTTTTGTCCAAAGTTTTTTGATTAATGAATGAGTATTGATTTCACCATCAAATGAAAGAAATAACGCCAAATGGGAGGCAGATCGGATAAGCTCGTGTTCTAACACCAGGTGAGTTATTTTATCTGCTGCGCTATTTTGTTGTTCGCATGTTAATTGTCGACGATATTGGCGAACTGTTTGCCGGATAATTTTCTGTCGTTTGGGTAGATTATTAAACATAAAATTGGGAATTATTAATTTGGCAGCAATAAAATAATACGGTTTTTTATAGTTGTATCATTCAGCTTTTATTGATTGAAGCATAGTATATTTGAATGGTAACATTGTGAGTATAACAGTATAGCTCATTGAGGACCTCCAAGATGCCGTTGCGGGCTGTAACCCTTGAACCCGTGGTTCAAGGTGAACGTAGTATCGTTAACTTTAGGCTTCCTGGTGGCTAGGCTTTCTCTAGCTGACCAGGCATGCACACCATAAACAGATAGCCACATTCTAAGTGATTTGAAATATCGGCTCAGGGGACTGACCCGCTGACGAGCATCTCAGAGAATTCAAACTATATCTTATGTATCTATTGTATGAAAGTAAATACAGAAAGCAACCTATTCTTACTCTATTTTGGTACCAATGTTGTTTTATTCTAACGGAGTAATTGTTCGTCCAGTAATGCGCGCTTGCTCTTGCAATGCCTGTTCGATCGTATGTTGCAATACACGGATTTTTTGTTCCATATTATCAGTATAGTCCTGAGTTTTGATTTTTTCTTGCGCAAGTTCATGGCAAATGTTTAAAGCGACGATAAAAATAAGTTGCTCGGTATTTGTGACACCAGTTCGGTTTTTTAAATCTTTTAGCCGTTGCTCAAGCTCAGCCGCAGACGATTTTAAGGCATTTTGTTGGTCTTTGGGGCAATTAACCCTTAATGTTCGTCCTAAAATTTGAATATTAACAGGTTGTGTAGACATTATATCTTCCTGATTGTGTGGGGAGACGAAATAGACTAGTAATATTTCGCTGCCCATAATTCTATTGATGCTATCAGAATAATTATGAGTGATTTATGTGCAATTTGTGCACTTATCTAGTATAGCGACCGTCCTTGATGGTAGCATATTACATACTCAATATTATTAACGTAACTGAGCAGACATGCCAATACAGAAATCTTTACCTAATTATCAAACTCTTGAGCTACTATTGCAACAACAGAATGTTGCTTTAACAGCCGCAGAAATGTACGGCTTAATTACAGGCCTAATTTGTGGCGGTAATCACGATTATAACTGGAAAAAGTCAATTTATGAACTAACCAATGATGGATTAGCTTTTTCGCAGATATTAACTAATCCACTCCGTGAGCTTTATAACTTTACATTTGCATCTTTAGATAATAATGATTTCATTTTTAATTTGTTGTTACCTGAAAATGATAAGGTGTCTGAGCGAGCTGATGCCTTAGCCGGTTGGGTTATGACAAAAAATGACGATCAAAATAAGTTAGAACAGGCTTTGGAAGAGATCATTGAGTATGTTAAGGTCGCAGTTCAGCTCTGTTTTATTACCTTTATGGAGGTAAAAGATCGGCGAATGAAAGCAAAAAACGATAAACCAACATTACATTGATAGGCATAATATTCTAACCTATTTTGTTGTTTAATCGCTTGTGGGAGAAGGCATGACTCAACAACCATTTATATCTCGTCGCCATAAGTTATTAAAAAAAATGGCACCTGCCAGCGCGGCTATTTTTTTTGCCGCTCCATCTGCTTTGCGAAATGCAGATTGTGAATATCCTTATCGGCAACACAGTGATTTTCTCTATTTAACTGGCTTTAGTGAACCTGAAGCAGCCTTAGTTATCATTAAATATAATGAAACCTCTAGTGAGAGCATACTATTTAATCGTGTGCGTGATCAAGCGATGGAAACCTGGTTTGGTCGTCGTTTAGGCCAGCAAGCCGCGATTGCAAAACTGGGCGTGGATCGGGCATTACCGTTTGCTGAAATTGATCAACAACTTTATCAATTATTAAATGGTTTAGCCGTTATTTATCATGCGCAAGGTGAATTTGCTTATGCGGATCAGATCGTTGGTGCAGCACTTAATCGGTTAAGGCAAGGTAGTCGGCAAAAATTAAAAGCTCCATCTACTCAAATTGACTGGCGGCCAATGCTTCACGAAATGCGATTATTTAAATCACCTGAAGAACTTACTCTAATGCGTGAAGCTAGCAAGATTTCTGCTGATGCACACCTTAGAGCAATGCAAACCTGCCAGCCTGATATGTATGAATATCAGCTGGCTGCAGAAATTGAACATCAGTTTGCCAGTCAAGGCGCAAAATCTCCTGCTTATACCACCACTGTAGGCAGTGGGCAAAATGCCTGTATTTTGCATTACACCGAAAATGATGCCGTGATGAAGGCAGGGGATTTAGTTCTGGTTGATGCAGGTGCAGAATATCAAGGTTATGCCAGTGATATTACGCGTACCTTTCCAGTCAATGGTAAATTCAGCCCATCGCAGCGTGAAATTTATGACATTGTATTGACGGCACTAAATAGCGCTTTAACCTTATATCGACCTGGGGTCACTATTCATCAAGTGATGGCGGTGGTGATAAAGATTAAGATCGAAGGTTTAATTAAGTTGGGTCTTTTGCAAGGTGAGCTAGATAAACTGATCGAAAGTAAAGCTCACTTGCCTTTTTTTATGCATGGTTTAAGTCACTGGCTAGGGCTTGATGTCCATGATGTTGGTGACTATGGTAACAATCGCGATCGTCCGTTAGAGCTGGGTATGGTATTGACCGTTGAACCGGGGCTTTATATTGCACCGGATGCTAATGTGCCTGAAGCTTATCGAGGAATTGGTATCCGTATTGAAGATGATATTGTGATCACTGAAGAGGGTAATGAAAACCTGACAGTGGCTGTTATTAAAGATCCTGATGAGATAGAAGCACTGATGGCAGCAGCAAAGTAGGCAGGGAATTAGAAACGATGAAAGTAATTATTGTTGGCAGTGGTATGACAGGTGCGTCATTAGCACTTGCTATTTCGGCCTTCAGTCAGGGAAAGGTTCAAGTTTCATTAATTGAAGCAAGGTTACCTAATAAGGCACATCCTGGTTTTGATGCCAGAACAATTGCATTGGCTTATGGCACTTGCCAACAGTTTAATCAAATTGGTATCTGGCACAGATTAAAAAAGTATGTGACGCCAATTACTAATATTCATGTTTCTGACTATGGCCATGCTGGCGCGGTAAATATGTATGCCAAAGATTATTCCCTTCCTGCACTTGGTTATGTTGTTGAATTGCAGGATGCAGGAAATTACTTATTTGAGCAGCTTAAAAAAGCTCAGGGTGTTGAATTATATTGTCCTGATGAAGTTATTGCTATTGAGCGCACAATTGAGCATGTATCAGTCAAATTAACGAGTGGTAAAGTATTAACCGGGCAGTTATTAGTTGCTGCTGATGGCAGCGATTCCATGATAGGTAAACTCAGTCAAATTGAATGGCAGCGCGCGTCATACCAACAATGTGCAATTATTGCTAATGTTTTAACTAGCGAAGCGCCACAGGGCCAAGCCTTTGAGCGTTTTACCCAACATGGTCCGTTGGCAATGTTACCTATGTCTAAAGGGCGTAGTTCATTGGTTTGGTGTCACCCATTGGAAAACCAGCAGTCTATTATGCAGTGGAGTGATGACCAATTTATAACAGAATTACAAAAATGGTTTGGCTGGCGGTTAGGTGAAATTAAGGCCGTTAGCGAGCGTTATTGTTTTCCATTGTTACTTTCGCAAGCGAAAAGATTGATTAGCCATCGATTGGTTTTAGTTGGCAATGCAGCACAAACTTTACATCCTATTGCTGGTCAGGGGTTTAATCTTGGTATGCGTGATGTCATGATCCTTGCCAATATAATTAGTGAAGTAGCCAATCATGGTGGAGATATGGGAGCTTACTCGGTTCTTATGCAGTATCAAATGCAGCGTCATGATGATCGTCAAAGCACCATAAAGTTAACCGATAATCTGGTTCATTTATTTTCCAATAATCATCTAATTTTTGCTATTGGCCGTAATGTTGGATTAATGGCAATGGAAACACTACCACTTATGCGTGACATTTTAGCCCACCAAGCAATGGGACGATCGTTTGATCTCTAATTATTTAAGAGGAATATTTTAACTATGCAATCGTTTGATGTGGTTATTGTGGGTGGTGGTATGGTTGGCCTCGCTCTGGCTTGTGGATTACGGGGGGGCGGGATGAGGATTGCTGTTATTGAAAATTCTCCTGTGCAACATCAATTTGATCCGCAACAATCGCCTTCACTCAGAGTGTCTGCTATCAATGCAGCGAGTCAAAAATTACTCGATTATTTAGGTGTTTGGCAAACCATCGTGCAGAAAAGAGTTGGTAGTTATCAGCAAATGGAGGTTTGGCAGCAGGATAGCTTTGGTCATATTCAATTTGATGCCAAGCAGCATTATTTACCTGGTCTCGGATATATCATTGAAAATTCGATTATTCGTGGATCATTATGGCAACAGGCTCAATCAAGCAAAGATATTACTTTATTAACAGACAATAGATTGAAAAAAGTTGTTTGGGGCGAGAATGAAGTATTTATGACTTTTGATAATGAGCAAATGTTGACGGCAAGGTTGGTAGTTGGTGCCGATGGTGCTAAATCATGGTTAAGGGAAAAAGCGGATATTCCGCTTAGCTTTTGGGATTATGAACATACGGCATTGGTTGCCACCATTCGAACTGAGATGCCCCATATGCTAACTGCTCGTCAATCTTTTCATAACGATAGCATTTTAGCTTTTTTACCGCTACACGATCCTCATCTTTGCTCAATTGTTTGGTCATTGCCGGCAATGCAAGCGAATAGACGCTTGAATTTAGAGGTTTCTGCATTTGAAAAAGAGTTAAGTGTAGCTTTAGATATGCGCCTCGGTTTTTGTCAGTTAATTAGTGAACGTCAGATTCTTCCACTTATTGGCCAGTATGCGCGAAATTTTGCCGGTCAACGTATTGCTTTATTAGGTGATGCTGCTCACACGATACATCTTTTAGCAGGTCAAGGGGTAAATTTAGGCTTTATGGATGTTGCAGAGTTGATTGGACAATTACGGCGTTTGAATAGCGCAGGTAAAGATATTGGGCAGTATTTTTATTTACAAAGTTATGAACGTAAACGTAAACATAGTGCTGTACTGATGTTGGCTAGTATGCAGGGGCTTCGGCAATTATTTGATGGCAATAATCCAGTCAAAAAAATGGTTCGTGATGTTGGATTACTGTTGGCTAATACACTACCAGGCATAAAACCAAAGTTGTTAAGCTATGCGTTAGGAGCACATGATATGCCTGAATGGTTAGCAAAAGTCACGACAAATTCCTCAGAAATAGTGTAACTTATCGGTGCATTGCTCTTAATCTATCATTTTACAGGGAATAACACTGCTGGTTTGAAATAGTTGTTTCAATTAATTTATTTCAGCAATTTCGTTTATTATTTTTACTACTGTAGTTACTCTGTTTTTAAGCTCAATATTTTACTCTACTAATAGGTACTTTGATTTAACAACTTAATTTGTCTATACCTATTAATGAGGAAAATAGAACAATGACGATAAAACAGACTTCATTATATGAGCAGCATTTAGCATGTAATGCAACCATGATCGATTTTCATGGCTGGCTGATGTCATTGCATTACGGTTCTCAAATTGATGAACACCATGCTGTTCGTACTGCAACTGGCGTGTTTGATATTTCTTATTTAACCTGAGGTCGGGATAAGAAATAAAGTGAAAGTCTTGCTATTCAAATAGTTGAATGCGCATATTTCGTTAAAATACTCTAACAATCTGGTTAAAGAGTAGAGCATTGTTAAACAATTATGGAAAATTTTACTGAACTTTATTGCCTGATGGATGATTTTTGTAAAGACTTCGAGCCAAAAATGTATGAAATTTAGCTGAATAACGATAGTAAGCGTCGTAGACGGTCTACTCAGCTTTCATTGGCTGAAATGATGACACTGGTTGTTTTTTGTTTCATCAACTCCGATTCAGCCAATTCAAGGTATTTTATCTCTATTATGTCCGTTTATATCTCAGGAAGGAATTTCCTAACTTGCCATCATATTCACGCTGCGTAGAGTTACTTCCGCGCAGTGCCTTAGCTTTAACGGCACTGTTTGAGTCAATTAAGGGAAAGTGCACGGGTCTGTCGGTTGCCGATTCTACTCCGATAGCTGTGTGTGATAACTTACGGATTCGCCGGCACATAGTAGCTCAGACTTGGTCTGACAGTTACCGGTTATTTATACAGTACCTGTCAGGTTAAATTTGATTTAAATCTTTCTCTCTCCAAAGTTGTTTTCCATCGTGTAAAGTTGCCATAGGAGTTCGACCGCAACACATTTTTCCTTGATGAGTGCGTTGGTTATTATATTCTGCTAACCATTTATCTAAATCAGTTTGTAATTCATTTAAAGCCCTATAGATTTTCTTACGAAAAGCCACCTGATAGAACTCTTGTAATACAGTTTTATGAAAGCGTTCACAAATCCCATTAGTTTGAGGTGAACGAGCTTTAGTTTTTGTATGAGCGAGATAAAGTTGATAATCGTGATGTTCAACTTTACCACAATACTCACTGCCTCTGTCCGTCAGTATACGTAATACCGGTAACCCATGCTGGGAATAAAAAGGGAGAACCTTGTCATTTAATAAATCTGCCGCCGTTATCGCGCTTTTTGTTGTGTAAAGCTTACAATGAACGACTTTACTGTAAGTATCAATAAGCGTGTTGCTTAATAGTGAAATAAGGGTATTTCGGTGATTGAAGTAAATTTTAGGCTGTTCTGAGATGGAAATTCCAAAGACCGGCACTAAGGAGTAAAAAGGTATCATCAATAAAGGGTCTACGATTCCGTAAAATTTGGGTCATACAACCGAGGCGCTTGATACCCGCGATGGCGTGTTCAACCGTAATACGGATGCCCGAGATTATTTTATTTTCTTGTTTTTGTTCAGGCGATAAAGGTCTTTTTCGAGTTCCTTTTTTTGGGATTTGTGTATTAGGATGCTGTTTATCTATACCTTGAAAACCGGTATCGGCCCAGATGGTTACCTCAGGGGGAATATGGCGAATTATATCGACTTTATCGAGTAAGCGTTTATCGTGACGGCGCCCATTTTTGATCATGGGGATAAATCCAATTTTCCTCGTTTCGTCAGTCATAATAAGCCCTTTTCGAGTGGTCTGTCTTTTCTTTCCCGAATA
The DNA here is from genome assembly GCF_001640365.1 of Candidatus Arsenophonus triatominarum. Lineage (GTDB taxonomy): Bacteria > Pseudomonadota > Gammaproteobacteria > Enterobacterales > Enterobacteriaceae > Arsenophonus > Arsenophonus triatominarum. The sequence goes on from NZ_LWMI01000011.1 coordinate 120,613, forward strand.
CATTTTTTTTTCGCCGACGCAGATTCTTAAAAATAGTTGCTGAATAGAGACTTGCATTTTTTGTCACGCTATAGACAATAAAAAGAGGTTTAACTTAGAAAATAACGGTTTGAAATGATCAACAAAGAGCGGTTGTTACGAGATAATCGTTTATGTAAAGCAATCATTGGATTATCAGTCGAAGAATTGAAAAATTTAGCCGCTGAATTTTCAGCTTGTTATTTGATTTATCGGAAAAAGAATCGAAAAGATCACGAGCGGCAGATGGGTGCAGGGCAGAAAGGATTTATCCCAACCCCATTAGATAAACTGCTTTTTATTTTATTGTATTTAAAATGTTATCCGACCTATGATTTGCAAGGACTTCTTTTTGGTTTAGATAGAACACGGGTATGTCGCTGGGTAAAAATATTATTGCCGGTTTTAGAGATGACCTTGGGGCGAGAATGTGTTTTGCCCGCTCGTCAAATTCGCTCTGCTGAGGAATTTTTTCGCGCCTTTCCTGGAGTTAAAGACGTCTTTATTGATGGGACAGAGCGACCTGTCCAAAAGCCTAAGAATCTGCGTCGGCGAAAAAAAATGTATTCGGGAAAGAAAAGACAGACCACTCGAAAAGGGCTTATTATGACTGACGAAACGAGGAAAATTGGATTTATCCCCATGATCAAAAATGGGCGCCGTCACGATAAACGCTTACTCGATAAAGTCGATATAATTCGCCATATTCCCCCTGAGGTAACCATCTGGGCCGATACCGGTTTTCAAGGTATAGATAAACAGCATCCTAATACACAAATCCCAAAAAAAGGAACTCGAAAAAGACCTTTATCGCCTGAACAAAAACAAGAAAATAAAATAATCTCGGGCATCCGTATTACGGTTGAACACGCCATCGCGGGTATCAAGCGCCTCGGTTGTATGACCCAAATTTTACGGAATCGTAGACCCTTTATTGATGATACCTTTTTACTCCTTAGTGCCGGTCTTTGGAATTTCCATCTCAGAACAGCCTAAAATTTACTTCAATCACCGAAATACCCTTATTTCACTATTAAGCAACACGCTTTTAGGCTTTTGGACAGGTCGCTCTGTCCCATCAATAAAGACGTCTTTAACTCCAGGAAAGGCGCGAAAAAATTCCTCAGCAGAGCGAATTTGACGAGCGGGCAAAACACATTCTCGCCCCAAGGTCATCTCTAAAACCGGCAATAATATTTTTACCCAGCGACATACCCGTGTTCTATCTAAACCAAAAAGAAGTCCTTGCAAATCATAGGTCGGATAACATTTTAAATACAATAAAATAAAAAGCAGTTTATCTATTGAATCACCGATTAATTGGCAATCTAAAGAACCGCAAACAAGCAAATATGAAGATGACCGAGGTTACGGTCAAGGTAGATACATGGGGGATTAACAATGAATTTTACCAAGGCAATGAGAAAAAAAGCAAAACTCCGGCTCGCTTTAACAGGACCAAGTGGTTCAGGGAAAACCTATGGCGCACTCACTATTGCTAAAGGGCTTGGTGGCAAAACAGCAGTTATTGATACTGAAAAAGGAAGTGCTTCATTATATTCAAATTATTTTAATTTTAATGTGCTTGAACTTGACCCACCCTTCACCCCTGAACGCTTTATTCAGGCAATGAATATTGCACAAGAAGCCAGCTACGACAACCTTATTATTGACAGTATAACGCATGAATGGAACGGAACAGGGGGATGCCTTGAAATATTGGATGCCATTACAAGCACCAAATACAAAGGAAATAGTTGGTCAGCATGGAATAATATAACGCCCAGACATAACAAATTTATCAATTCAATTCTCCGTTCAAATATAAACATTATTGCAACAATGCGTAGTAAAACAGAAACGGCGCAAGTGGATAAAGGAAATGGCAAGAAAAGAGTCGATAAACTCGGCATGAAATCAGAACAACGAGACGGTATAGAATATGAGTTCACCACCGTTTTAGATTTAAACCATGAAACACATACCGCCTCAGCAAGTAAAGATAGAACAGGATTGTTTAGCAATGCTGATTTTATAGTGATTAATGAGGATGTAGGTAAACGCTTGAATGAATGGCTAAATGATGGCAGAAGTCAGGCTGAAATACATTTAATGTTATTTACTGATTCTGTTAACCAAACAAAAAATATGAATGAACTGCAAATATTATTTGCTGAGGCTTATAAGGCATTGAAAGATACACCAGAGCAAACTAAAGCACAAGAAATTTACGAATCCAAAAAAGAAGCACTTAAAATAAAAGAGGTCGCTTAAATGGCAAACCAAAACCAGTGTAACTTTACCGGACGCATCGGCAAATTAGAAATTCGCTATACCCAGGATAAAAATCCCATCACCGTATTCTCAATCGATATCAGCAAATCAAGAAAAGACAACAGTGGTCAATGGATTGATGACACAACATGGATAAACTGCAAGGCATTTAAACAAATAGCGGAATATATCAATAATCATGCACAAAAAGGCACTTTTGTTCGTGTTACCACAGTCTATCAGGAAAATAAATGGACAGATAAATCCGGTCAGCAAAGGATAACACCGGAATTTTTAGTCAATGACATTGAAATATTAGGCAACCGGAAGGAAAGAAAACCGCAGGAAAGTCAAAGTAGACCGAATCTGCCAACCAATAATCAGCCAAGCAATAATCCTGTGATTGAGCCTGATTTTGATGATTCCATCCCCTTTTAGACGCAGGAGAAATTACTATGTGGATTTTAATCTTGTCCATGTACGCCAGTCCTTACTCATCAAGTAACTTTGCAAGTCTTCATACTCAAGAGTTTGACACTGAGAACATGTGTCAATTTGCCGCTAAACAGTTTGAGCGGGAGTTTGAAACTTTCAAGGATATCAACGCCAAAGCGATTTGCGTTAAAAAGTAATTACCCTACCTGACCTATTCTACTTAATGAACATAAATACTCATTCATCAATTAACTTTGAGGAATTATTATATGCAAAATTTAATCAACATCGAAACAAAAAATATCAATGGCGAATTAATCCAAACGGTTAATGCTCGTGATTTACATTTATTCCTGGAAATTGGTAAAGATTTTTCCAACTGGATAAAAGATAGAATTAAACAATATGGATTTGTAGAGGGCGATGATTTCATTATTGTTGAAAATTTGAGCTCTCCAAAACTGGCGAGTGCAAAATCTCGTCAACGAGTGCTTAAAGAGTATGCAATTTCTATCAATATGGCGAAAGAGTTATCAATGGTTGAGCGCAATGAAAAAGGGAAACAGGCCAGACAGCATTTTATTGAATGTGAAAGAAAAGCATTAGAAGCTGTCAGTCCGGTTGAGATACTAAATGACCCATCAGCGATGAGAGGATTGTTGCTTAATTACACAGAAAAAGTTATTGCACTTAAACACACAGTCGATGATATGAAACCGCAAGTCGAAGCGCTAAAACGAATCAGCTATTCAGAAGGTTCGCTTTGTATTACTGATGCGGCAAAATCACTCAAAATGAAACCCAAAGCACTTTTTTCATGGTTACAAGGACATGATTGGATTTATCGGCGTGTTGGTGGAAAAAATTGGGTTGGCTATCAGGATAAAATCAAGCAGGATTTAATCGAGCATAAAGTGACTGTCGTTGCCAGAAATGACGGTTCGGAAAAGTTAACTGAACAGGTAAGAATTACGCCAAAAGGACTTGGAAAATTATCCGTTCTTATTAGTGAATAATATAGCTAGGCGACTTAATTTTGATTACAAGGTGTGTTATGAGTTATACAATTGATTTTCGACGTAAAGTAATATCTGTAAGGAAAGCCGAAGGTTTAACAATTCGAGAAACTGCGAAACAATTCCGTATTGGAAAAGCGTCTTTAGTACGTTGGCTTAAACGACCAGAGCCAAAAAATTCAACGCCACGTAAGAGGAAGCTCGATAAAAATGCTTTAGCAAAAGATGTGGAACAGTATCCAGATGCTTACCAAAAGGAACGGGCAGAGCGATTCGGTGTTTGTAAAAAGACTATTTGGCAATCCCTTAAAAAGCTGGGATTAACCTATAAAAAAAACTCTATTCCATCCAAAAACCAACGAAAGCGACAGGCTGGCACATCAGCAAAAAAGACAACAGTATGAAAAAAAAGATAAATTGTATTAGTCTTAACTTAATCTGATAATTCTGATTTAAAAAAGAGAGTTACCGGTTTTAATTAACATCATTAGATAATAAAATAAAAGGTAATTCTATGTATCAAACAAATAATCCTATCATCAAACATAAAGTCGGGTTACTTAACCTCGCTGAAGAACTTCATAACGTCTCAAAAGCCTGTAAGATTATGGGGGTATCCCGAGATACGTTTTATCGCTACCAGGAACTTGTTAACGATGGTGGGATAGACGCTTTAATTAATCAAAATCGACGGGTGCCTAACGTAAAAAATAGAGTAGATGAACAGATTGAAAGCGCTGTAGTTGAGTATGCGATTGAATACCCTGCACACGGTCAACACCGCAGTAGTAATGAACTAAGAAAAAAAGGCATTTTTGTTTCGGGGAGTGGCGTTCGCTCTATTTGGCTGCGCCATAATCTCGAAAATTTTACAAAACGCCTAAAAGCGCTTGAAGATAAAATCGCAACAGAAGGAATTATCCTGTCAGAATCACAAATCAGTGCTCTAGAAAAAAAAGCACAGGATGATGAGGCCAATGGTGAGATTGAAACAGCGCATCCAGGTTATCTGGGTTCACAAGATACTTTTTATGTCGGTCATTTAAAAGGCGTTGGTCGTGTTTATCAACAAACTTATATTGATACTTACAGTAAAGTCGTTCATTGTAAGCTTTACACAACAAAAAGCGCGATAACGGCGGCAGATTTATTAAATGACAGGGTTCTCCCTTTTTATTCCCGGCATGGGTTACCGGTGTTACGTATACTGACGGACAGAGGCAGTGAGTATTGTGGTAAAGTTGAACATCACGATTATCAACTTTATCTCGCTATCAATGATATTGATCATACAAAAACTAAAGCTCGTTCACCTCAAACTAATGGGATTTGTGAACGCTTTCATAAAACTGTATTACAAGAGTTCTATCAGGTGGCTTTTCGTAAGAAAATCTATAGGGCTTTAGATGAATTACAAGCTGATTTAGATAAATGGTTAGCGGAATATAATAACCAACGCACTCATCAAGGAAAAATGTGTTGCGGTCGAACTCCTATGGCAACTTTACACGATGGAAAACAACTTTGGAGAGAGAAAGATTTAAATCAAATTTAACCTGACAGGTACTGTATAAATAACCGGTAACTGTCAGATCAAGTCTGAGCTACTACAGATAAATCTGTTGTTTTTATTGATGAAAGTGGTTTTTCACATGACACTCCACGAACTCACGGCTATTCCCCAAAAGGTCACCGTTGTTTTGGCCTGAAAAACTGGGGTGCTAAGGGAAGAACAAATGTTATTGGCGCTTTATTGGGAACAACCCTTTTTGCTATCGGATTATTTGATTGCAATATTATAGCTAGGCGACTTAATTTTGATTACAGCATATGTATTAAAAACAGGTCATCGATAGTGCATCCTGTTTCCATCTTTTTACGTTTAGCTTGAGACCATTTATGTTCTATAGGATTTAAATCTGGTGAATACACAGGCAAATATTCTATCTGGTGTCCTGCGTTTATAATTGCCTGTTCAATATTCTTACCTTTGTGAAAGCTAGCGTTGTCCATAAAAATAACAGAATTTTCAGGAAGTTCTGGGAGCAATATTTTTGTGATCCAAACATAAAAAACATCACGGTTAATATTGCAATCAAATAATCCGATAGCAAAAAGGGTTGTTCCCAATAAAGCGCCAATAACATTTGTTCTTCCCTTAGCACCCCAGTTTTTCAGGCCAAAACAACGGTGACCTTTTGGGGAATAGCCGTGAGTTCGTGGAGTGTCATGTGAAAAACCACTTTCATCAATAAAAACAACAGATTTATCTTTTTTTTCATACTGTTGTCTTTTTTGCTGATGTGCCAGCCTGTCGCTTTCGTTGGTTTTTGGATGGAATAGAGTTTTTTTTATAGGTTAATCCCAGCTTTTTAAGGGATTGCCAAATAGTCTTTTTACAAACACCGAATCGCTCTGCCCGTTCCTTTTGGTAAGCATCTGGATACTGTTCCACATCTTTTGCTAAAGCATTTTTATCGAGCTTCCTCTTACGTGGCGTTGAATTTTTTGGCTCTGGTCGTTTAAGCCAACGTACTAAAGACGCTTTTCCAATACGGAATTGTTTCGCAGTTTCTCGAATTGTTAAACCTTCGGCTTTCCTTACAGATATTACTTTACGTCGAAAATCAATTGTATAACTCATAACACACCTTGTAATCAAAATTAAGTCGCCTAGCTATAACCGTGATGTTTTTTATGTTTGGATCACAAAAATATTGCTCCCAGAACTTCCTGAAAATTCTGTTATTTTTATGGACAACGCTAGCTTTCACAAAGGTAAGAATATTGAACAGGCAATTATAAACGCAGGACACCAGATAGAATATTTGCCTGTGTATTCACCAGATTTAAATCCTATAGAACATAAATGGTCTCAAGCTAAACGTAAAAAGATGGAAACAGGATGCACTATCGATGACCTGTTTTTAATACATATGCTGTAATCAAAATTAAGTCGCCTAGCTATATCACTAACACCGCATGCATTAGCAACTCTAGATATGCCTATATTCTTAATTGGGTCATATAGATTGTTCATATGACATTCTCCTTATGTACTTACAGTACACATATTATCGTACTGATAGTTTTTTGCAAGAGGTTTATATTGTACCTATGGTACAGAGTGAAAAAGTGCGTAAAGAATTTTCCCAGAGGCTAGCACGAGCCTGTGAACAAGCTGGGTTAAACCAACATGGTCGAGGTGCAGCTATAGTTAAAGCTATAGGTGTCACTTCTAAAGCTGTTAGTAAATGGTTTAATGGAGAATCTTTGCCAAGACAAGATAAAATTTATGCTCTTGCTAATTTTTTAAACTGTGATCCTATTTGGTTGCAACATGGTAAAATAAGCCCTGTTTCACATATCATCTTTGATAAAGATCGAAAATCATTTCAAGAAACTTTAACCCCAGAACACATTGAATTAATCAAATTATTTAATGATCTCCCAGAAGAAAAAGCTTTATATTTCCTTGAAGAAATGAGAAAGCAAAAAAAATATTTTGATTCTGTTTTCAATGAAATGCTAAAAAAGAAAAAAAATAATCCTCTATAAATCAATAATATAATATCTATTGAAAAATTTTTATCAAAATAACGTACTTTTGGTACTTGAATTAATTGTACTTATAGTTCAATATGATGTTCATCAAAGGCAAATAGCTAGCGATTGAAAAAAGTGAACGGCGCACTCTAACGCACGGGCGGACGGCGTATCTCTTAAGAGACAATGTACCGAAGAGGCAGAACCCATTTTCCATTACAAACACGATTATTCATTCATCTAATTTGTTAAGGAAAAATATTATGAAAAAAACATCTGCTATATGCCCTGTATGTTCTAAACGTTTCAATCCCAACAAATCTTACGAACACATTAAGGAATTTCACCCTACAGCAAGTGACTATCAATTAGCTATCATTCGTGATGTACGTCGTAAATGTTATGGGCAGAGTAAACCAGTGAAACATAAAAATGCGGCTTTACTTCCTCACACATCAAACTTTGCAATATCACGGACAAGAGCCACTAAATTAAGAGTTGCCTGACAATTTGATAGTCTTTGCAGCAATCTTATCCTACACTTAATTCCATAAGTTTCAGATAATAGTTATCCCTCCCGATGGGCTGGGAAGGTAAAATCTCCCAATTTCAGGGAGGCCAGGTTGTTAAAGAGCGGTGTTACTTAGATGGCATTTTGCTTATCAGCAGGGATACCATCTGTTGGGTTTAGGTAAAGATCGGGGCGTAATTCGTGGGGAGTTATTCCTGTTAACTCGTAAATTGCTAAAACACGATCGACAGGTACACGACCTTTATACTTATTTTTCCATTTGCTTATTGACATTTGTGATAAGCCAAGATTTTGAGCTAAAGTTTTGCTACTGCCCATTTCTAAAATAGCTTTCTGTAATCCGTTCATGATACCTCCTAATCAACTAAATAAGTTACCTTTGGTTTATTAATTTGTCAACCTAAAGGTCATTTTGGTTTATAACCTTTAGGTTTATACTTATAAAATGAAAAAAGAAAATAACTTAAATGCCAACGAAATCGTTGCAACAAGACTAGAACAGCTTTTGGCAAGAAAAGGCATTAAGCAAGCTGATTTGGCTCGCATATGTCAAGTATCGCCACAAGCTGTTTATAAATGGTTTAGAGGCAACAAAAGGGGGAAAATAAGCAAAGAAAGTGCTTTAAAGATTTCAAAGTCTCTTGATGTCTCTATAGAATGGCTATTTGGTGATGATACCTACCCTTCACCTTCGGAAAATGAGAAAAAAGGGTTAAAATTATTAACTGAGCACGAATCAGAATTGATTGATATTTTTAGGTCATTACCTGAATCAGAAGCAAGCAAGTTTTTTGAAGAAATTCAAGGAGTAAAAATTCACTATGATAAAATATTAAATGAGTTAATGGCCAAAAGAGGTATCAAAAAAATCTAAACATCATCTTAATCTCTTCTGAAGACACACCTAAAATAAACCTTTGGTTGACAAAATAAAAACTCTATGGTTTAATTAACCCTATCAGCTCACTGCAACAGGCAAACGCCAGACAATACTCCGAGTTATCTGTGAAACTTTACCAGACGTTGCTAAGTAGCCAGCCTGAGGCATACGAACATGAAGGCAAGTGTAGTCATCAGTAACTAAGCATTATCGCTCTTTAACATCTTAGAACGGATTCAGGCACTCTTGAATCAACCATCATTGAGTGAGTTTTGGGGTGTGTGAAATGTACAGAACAGTCAAATCTCGTTTCTACACCAGGGAATAAACAGACTGTGGGTACAAACCGGAAATATCCGGCACACACCGCTAAAACTTACTTTGGAGGTCAACATGACACAGATTGCCGTCATTAAGCGTAGTAACTACGCCCAACGTAGATATGAACGTAGAGCTGCATTTCTGGCTAAAAAACGTCAGGAAGCAGAACAAAAATGCCAAGCCCGTTCTACAGAGCAAATCCTTGATTCCATATTCAACAAGCAAGATGACACCATTAATACCATTGCATCACTCACTCTCAATCTAAAAGACAAAAAGCCTCAGCCTTCATTTGATAACTGTTGCTTACCGAATACTTATCTCTATTCTGCAAGAAAATACTCAAAAACCCGCAAATCAAATAGCATACATACAAAATGATTTGATAGTCTTTGCAGCAATCTTATCCTACACTTAATCCATAAGTTTCAGATAATAGCTTTCCCTCCCGATAGGTTGGGAATTTGAAATCTCCCAATTTCAGGGAGGCCAGGTTGTTAAAGAGCGTTAGTGTTACTGTTTTTTTAAATTAAGATCCCATACATGCACTAAGTCTGGTCTAATATCTTTAGCACTGACTTTGCCTTTTGTTGCTCTAACGATCATTGGTACATGTTCTGGGGAAACTTTTGCCTTATTGTGGAGCCATTTAAAAATTGCTTGTTGTGTCAAGCCACATGCTTCACCTAATTTTTTTTGAGTTCCAACAATTTCAATGGCTGTTTTAATTGCTTCATTCATAAAACCTCCGTTGTTTATTATAAATATAAAACTTAAGTTGTTTTTATCAACAACTATTTTCGTTTGAATTTTAACAACCGGAGTTGTATCTTTTACTTATGAAAACAACACTTGCACAAAGATTAAGGCAGGCGAGAAAATCTGCTGGTTTGTCACAGAAAGAATTAGGCGCAGCAGTAAGTGTGTCGCAGGCTGCTATTCAAAAACTAGAATCAGGAAAAGCACTCAATTCTACTAAGCTGATAAATATAGCTAAAATTCTAAATGTGAATCCTGAATGGTTATCACTGGGGCTGATAGATGATCAAAATTCCCTATCAAAAGAAGATTCCTCGTCTATACTTTTAGCAACAAATCAAAGTAATTCAACAAACTCATATAAAGTTGAAGTATTAGATATTGAAGCAAGTGCAGGTAAAGGAATAATGATTCATAATGAATTTATTGAAACAATCAAATCGATAGAATATGCGGATTATGAAGGTAGAAAGTTATTTGGCGGAAGGCCTGATAAGTCAATAAAAATAATTACAGTGAAAGGTGATTCAATGGCTAAAACTTTTGAACCACAAGATCAAATATTTGTTGATACTTCAGTAAATTATTTTGATGATGATGGCATTTATGTCTTTGTGCTTGAAAAGCAAATTTATATAAAACGTTTACAAAAACAACATAAAAAAATCGCTATTATTTCAGATAATCCATGTTACGAAACTTGGTATCTAGAAGAAAATATGATTACTGATTTGTATATCATGGCTAAGGTACTCATCAGTCAATCAGTAAAATATAAATTTCACGGATAATCTTTAAAAACCAATTCCAATACATTTAGTTTTTCTGAGAGCTTTTCTGATTCAACTTTCACTTATCTTCCTTCATTTTTGAATAAAAATAAATTTTTTCTATTTATAAACCAAATAGATGAGCTCATCAAACCAACAAAACAACTTAAGTTGTTGGCAAAATTAAAACCAAAGTTTTATAATAACCCCATCAACTCACTGCAACAGGCAAACGCCAGACAATACCACGAGTTATCTGAAACTTTGCCAGACGTTGCCAAGTAGCCAGCCTGAGGCGTATGAACATGAAGGCAAGTGACGACAGTTAAGCTATACCGCTCTTTAACACCCTTTCGCTGAAAAAGCGAACCATAAAACACCCAAACAGTCGGTTTTGGGGTGTGTGAATAAACAAAATACAGCCATTAAGTTAAAACCAACACCAGGGTACTACCAATATGACTGTAAATTTGACTTGTTAGTTCTATCACACACCACCAAAACCCATTGTCAGGAGGTAATATGTGTAACTTTCATGGTTATGATAATGCTCGCTGTCGTAGACATGAGCGTAGAAGCGCCAAGCGAGCAGCCTATAACTATAACAAAGCGCTTAATTTGGCATTGAAAGCAGCGTTAAACCCATCTAAAAAATCTAACCAACTAACAACTCCAAATCCTAAACGCCCTGTTCTTTCACTAAAAAGAAAAATGATGAGTCGTGTAGAAAAAGCAATATCAATACGCCTAACTAAAGTTTATGACTCATTTGATAATTGCTGTTTGCCTGAAATAGCTTTATACACTGCTAAAAGGTTTAAAAATAAACCTAAGCTCAACTTCGGAGTAACTGCTAATGTTTGAGAATAACAAAACGATTAAGGTTCAAATTGTTGCTGATGTTAGAGCAAAGTGTAACTATATAAAGCCTGTTGCTCAATAGCAAAATTAATTATGACTTACAAAAAAACCAGCCGATGATGATAAAATCATCAATTTTTGCATTAAAAATAACCTATGTAAGATTAAAAAATAAACTATTTTTGTATTTTTTAGATGTATCTAACTTGTTTTTATTTTAAGCAACTTTATTTCACTATTGAGCAACATGCTTATAGTAGATATGAACGAAGAAGATTATAAAAAATTTGAAAGAATTATCGATTCACAAATGACATCCAGCAAGATGAATGATGCAATTCTTGATATAGCAAGCAAATATGGAATTTATGATAATATCGACTTCTGCGAACCTGAAGACATTGAATTCCATCTGATAGGAGAATAATTAATCAATTCACAAAATCAAATCCTTTCTTTTTATTAATCATAAATAAACAATTCATAATATAATCAATGTCTTATTAAGGTGATCATTATTCCTGTTTTGTGTGTTGTTGGATTACACAGAGGGAGCGAGCCTGACGCGCCAGAAATATCTGGCAATCAAATTAGTTTCAGGATGTGTGAATGCGGCTCTGCGCTCGCGGGACAGTCAACATTCTATAAATTATCTTTCAAATAGCTAAATATAGTTTGATTGCGTTTACCCGACCGTGATGACTGTAATCGGACACCAAGAGGCACTTGGCACACATCCTAACTTTTCAGCAAATGTTAACAAGGAGTACACATAATGAGATTGGACAATCCACGCATTGTAACGGCAAAGCATCCCAATATGGGTAATCTGGTTGGGATTACTAATGGTAGTCGTCATTTGAGCGATGCAAAATACTTAAGCAGCATTGATATATGGAATGACGACGACATGGAAACAAGAACTTTCAAAGAAATTATACAGTGCTTAACAAAAGAAAATAAGCGTCTTAAAAAAGAGAATTTAAGACTGATGAAGATATACCGTGAAATTGGCGGGCTGTGCAGGATTTGAACCTGCAACATAGGGACTAGAAGAATTTGAGTATTGCTGTTGCAGCACCGATAGTCAAAACTATCACACTACCCAGCTTTAAAAGTAGTCCTGTAGCAATATGTTCAACATCCTTACGAATTAAGGCTATCTGAGCGTCAGTTTTTTCAAAACGTGCTTGTATCTGAGCTTCGTTCTTCTCAAAACGAGCAGCCATATCTTTGCGAACATCAGCTATTTCAGCAGATAAGTCTTTACGAACATCAGCGATTTGAGCTTCGTTCTTTTCAAAGCGAGCAACCATATCTTTACGTACGTCTTCTAAATCTCTTTTTGTTGCTACATCAGCAACCTCATGTGACTTACGTACAGCAATAGAAATTGCTTTTGCCTGCTCTTTTGGCAAACCTGCATTCTCTAATGTTTCGACAAATTCTTGTGTATCAAATGCAACTTGACCCATAGGAAATCCTCCTTTTTGGTAAGTATAACGGGTTTAGGGTTCAGTCTGCAAAATCTTTCATCAATTAACTTTGAAGAATTTCTACATGCAAAATTTAATCAACATCGAAACAAAAAACATCAATGGTACATTAATCCAGACGGTTAATGCCCGTGATTTACATGCGTTTCTAGAAGTAGGCAAGGATTTTACCACATGGATTAAAGACCGAGTTAACCAGTATGGATTTGTTGAAAACGAAGACTACGTAATTGTAGAAAATTTGAGCTCCCCAAAATCGGGGAGTGCAAAATCTCGCCAACGGCCTATGAAAGACTACTGCATCAGTATCGATATGGCGAAAGAATTATCAATGGTTGAGCGTAATGAAAAAGGGAAACAGGCCAGACAGTATTTTATTGAATGTGAGAGACGGATTTTACAGCCGAAATTATCTAATAACCCAACAACTTTAGGCTTACCTAATTTCCTTGACCCTGCTGAATCAGCCATTGCATGGGCTGAGCAGCATAAAAAAGTTCAACTGTTAGGGGTACAGGTTCAACAGCTTGAAACCGAAATCGATAGCCTAAAAAACCTGTTTCAGATTGGTATGACACCTGTTCAATTCTGCAAGCAGCTTAATGGCGTAAATATTAACCAGGTCAACCTTTTTCTGGAATCGCGTCATTTTCTCTACGATGCAGAAAAGGATATCAGCAAGGCTCATGTCTGGCGTGTTCATTCTTATGCGAGAGATACCTATCTAACCGAATCACCCTTCATCATGACAAACGATTACGGGAAACGCCAGTGTTATAAAATCGTTCTGCTAAAAAAGGGGGCTTCATGGCTATATAACCAATACCTCAAAAGTAAGCTACCGATGAAGAAAGACTGGAACGGCGAATTCACTCACGACAAATATAGTCAGGTGGCATAAGGGGTAACGATGAACAAAGACAACATCCTGCTAGCGCTGGCAAGACAGGCAGCAAAGTTAGCGATTGATACCCAACGACAAGATATATGGCTAATCGCTTTATCACTGCAACTAAAAGCTTATGGAAAAAATCATCATGCCCCTTAAATCTGAAAAGGCGAAAAAACGCCATCTTAAAGAAAAAATTATCACTCTGCTACTGGATTCGTCCTTTTCACAAAATGAAATCGAGTTATTAGTCGCGGAGATTAAAACCAGAAAAACAGGATGCTATTTCAGTTCGAGGAGGTCAAATGAACCCTTACGCCATGCAAGATTACTGGTACGAACAACAGCAAGAAATTGCTTATTGGGAAGACAGGCTGGACGACGAAATCAGCGAACTTGTCCAGCCTGTTTATGACTGCCTACCTTCCTCAGTGATGCGAAAACTCAGTATTGAGGATTTTGACGATATCTGGAAGGCGCTGTTTAACCATTTCAAAAATGAGAACATCCATCAGTACAAAGCACTTCGAGCACCTAAGAGGAAATATCTATGAGCGAAACACAACATACCGAAAAAGAGAGAAGTTTTCAACAACAGGTTTGGGAAACGCTGTCGGTGATTAATGTTAACGATAAAGTTGAAAAGAAAAACGGCCTTTCTTATCTCTCATGGGCTTGGGCATGGGGCGTATTAATGGCACATTATCCAGAATCCTACTATGTCATTGATGCCATTAGCTATAACAATGATGGCAGTGCGATGGTGTCGTTAACACTCACGGTTAAACAAGGAAATAATGAGTTTCCCCGAAAAATGTGGTTACCCGTTATGGATTACCGGAATCAGGCTATTTCTAACCCTAATGCCGTTGATATCAATAAAACGCTCATGCGCTGTCTCACCAAGGCTATTTCAATGTTTGGATTAGGATTTTATATCTATGCCGGAGAAGACTTGCCTGAACAGGAAAAAATTGTAATACAGAAAGAAGCCGCACAACAAAAAGCCCGTTACGAACAATTAATCCAGGAATTAGAAACATCAGCAAAAGGCGGTATTGAATCAATGAAATCCCATTGGCTGAAATTAACACCAGAAGAGACGGATATCATTGGCGAAGAAAATAAAATGGCTATTTATCGCAATATTGCAATGAAAAACGAGGCTAATCATGAAGCAGAAAACGGACGAATGGTTTCAGGCAAGACTTGGGAAAGTCACCGCCAGCAATTTACACAAGGTGTTATCCAAAGGCAGGGGAACAACGCAACGAAACTACCTCATGCAATTAGTTTGTGAAACCCTTACCGGACGACGAGAAGAAATTAAAACCAATCAGGCCATTGAACGGGGCATTGCCCTTGAACCACAAGCTAGAGCGCGATATTGCCTCAATGAGTTTGATGTCACGGTCACCGAAGTGGGCTTTATCTGTAGTAGCTCAGACTTAATCTGACAGTTACCGGTTATTTATACAGTACCTGTCAGGTTAAATTTGATTTAAATCTTTCTCTCTCCAAAGTTGTTTTCCATCGTGTAAAGTTGCCATAGGAGTTCGACCGCAACACATTTTTCCTTGATGAGTGCGTTGGTTATTATATTCCGCTAACCATTTATCTAAATCAGCTTGTAATTCATTTAAAGCCCTATAGATTTTCTTACGAAAAGCCACCTGATAGAACTCTTGTAATACAGTTTTATGAAAGCGTTCACAAATCCCATTAGTTTGAGGTGAACGAGCTTTAGTTTTTGTATGATCAATATCATTGATAGCGAGATAAAGTT
Organism: Candidatus Arsenophonus triatominarum; assembly: GCF_001640365.1. Taxonomy (GTDB): domain Bacteria; phylum Pseudomonadota; class Gammaproteobacteria; order Enterobacterales; family Enterobacteriaceae; genus Arsenophonus; species Arsenophonus triatominarum. The sequence goes on from NZ_LWMI01000011.1 coordinate 136,196, forward strand.
GATAATCGTGATGTTCAACTTTACCACAATACTCACTGCCTCTGTCCGTCAGTATACGTAACACCGGTAACCCATGCTGGGAATAAAAAGGGAGAACCTTGTCATTTAATAAATCTGCCGCCGTTATCGCGCTTTTTGTTGTGTAAAGCTTACAATGAACGACTTTACTGTAAGTATCAATGTAAGTTTGTTGATAAACACGACCAACGCCTTTTAAATGACCGACATAAAAAGTATCTTGTGAACCCAGATAACCTGGATGCGCTGTTTCAATCTCACCACAGGCTTCATCATCTTGCGCTTTCTTTTCTAGAGCACTGATTTGTGATTCTGACAGGATAATTCCTTCTGTTGCGATTTTATCTTCAAGCGCTTTTAGGCGTTTTGTAAAATTTTCGAGATTATGGCGCAGCCAAATAGAGCGAACGCCACTCCCCGAAACAAAAATGCCTTTTTTTCTTAGTTCATTACTACTGCGGTGTTGACCGTGTGCAGGGTATTCAATCGCATACTCGACTACAGCGCTTTCAATCTGTTCATCTACTCTATTTTTTACGTTAGGCACCCGTCGATTTTGATTAATTAAAGCGTCTATAGCTAGGCGACTTAATTTTGATTGCAAGGTGTGTTATGAGTTATACAATTGATTTTCGACGTAAAGTAATATCTGTAAGGAAAGCCGAAGGTTTAACAATTCGAGAAACTGCGAAACAATTCCGTATTGGAAAAGCGTCTTTAGTACGTTGGCTTAAACGACCAGAGCCAAAAAATTCAACGCCACGTAAGAGGAAGCTCGATAAAAATGCTTTAGCAAAAGATGTGGAACAGTATCCAGATGCTTACCAAAAGGAACGGGCAGAGCGATTCGGTGTTTGTAAAAAGACTATTTGGCAATCCCTTAAAAAGCTGGGATTAACCTATAAAAAAAACTCTATTCCATCCAAAAACCAACGAAAGCGACAGGCTGGCACATCAGCAAAAAAGACAACAGTATGAAAAAAAAGATAAATCTGTTGTTTTTATTGATGAAAGTGGTTTTTCACATGACACTCCACGAACTCACGGCTATTCCCCAAAAGGTCACCGTTGTTTTGGCCTGAAAAACTGGGGTGCTAAGGGAAGAACAAATGTTATTGGCGCTTTATTGGGAACAACCCTTTTTGCTATCGGATTATTTGATTGCAATATTAATCGTGATGTTTTTTATGTTTGGATCACAAAAATATTGCTCCCAGAACTTCCTGAAAATTCGGTTATTTTTATGGACAACGCTAGCTTTCACAAAGGTAAGAATATTGAACAGGCAATTATAAACGCAGGACACCAGATAGAATATTTGCCTGTGTATTCACCAGATTTAAATCCTATAGAACATAAATGGTCTCAAGCTAAACGTAAAAAGATGGAAACAGGATGCACTATCGATGACCTGTTTTTAATACATATGCTGTAATCAAAATTAAGTCGCCTAGCTATATCCCACCATCGTTAACAAGTTCCTGGTAGCGATAAAACGTATCTCGGGATACCCCCATAATCTTACAGGCTTTTGAGACGTTATTAAGCTCTTCAGCGAGGTTAAGTAACCCGACTTTATGTTTGATGATAGGATTATTTGTTTGATACATAGAATTACCTTTTATTTAATTATCTAATGATGTTAATTAAAACCGGTAACGCTCTTTTTTAAATCAGAATTGTCGGATTAAGTTAAGACTAATACACTTTATTCTATATCACCAATTGTAGTAAAAATTGCGATGGAGCTTGCCTATCTTTGCCTTGCTAGGCAAGCAGATATTTTATCTTTAACTTATTCTCAGCTATCTAATGACGGCATATTTATTAAGCAAGGTAAAACAGGGATCGCACAGATAAAAGCATGGACAGATCGTTTACATGCAGCCATAGAGTTAAGTCATACTTTACCTTTAGACAAAGGAATTAGCAGTATATATGTTCTGCATCAACAAAGTGGATCTGGGTACACTCGTGATGGTTTCAATAGCCGATGGAGGAAAGCAAAAGAAGAAGCCAAAATTAAATTTCCACACTTAAACTTTGATTTTACTTTTCACGATTTAAAAGCAAAAGGTGTTTCAGATCTTGATGGTTCTTTATCTGAAAAACAAACAATATCTGGTCATAAAAACATTTCTCAAACCGCAAGATACGATAGAAAAATTAATGTTGTCCCTGTTGTTGGAGGTCAGAAAAAGCAATGATTAAATCAAAAATATAGTGAAATTATATAGCGAAAATATAGTGAAACGTGATTTTAGTCACAAAAATTTACTCTTAAGAGACTAAGTTTTCACCACTTAACTTATTGATAAACATTGGAAAATTTCATGGTGCCCAGGGCGGGACTTGAACCCGCACAGCCTTAAGGCTGAGGGATTTTAAATAAGTATATTTTTGTTTATAAATCAATATATTACGTTTATTTTCAGAACATAACGCGAATATAAGTAGTAATAAAAACAATTAAATAGGTAGACAATTTGATTTATCTTCTGAAAGAAATAGTCAATAAATTTAAGTTACTTTTTATCCCTTGGTAAGAAAATTTATTTGTCACCCATTTAATTTATCCAACCAAAACACCCTACCATTCTTTAACTACGGAGATATATTTATGTCTAAATTAATCACAATTCAAAATAATCAATTACTCGTTTAGCCTATCTCACATATAACCACTAACATGCAACTAACAACTAATAGTTAACAACTTGCTTCAACGCTGCTAATATGATGGCCCTTGATTGGGGCTAGTTAGCTTTAACTATTGTATTTAACTTCTATTTTTTTGAATAAGCATGTTAACAACTCGACGACCAAAATTAACACTCGGTTTCTCGATTAGGTTATAAGTGCTATAAGACATAACAAAGGTGAGTATAAACAAAATTATAAAAAGTGTGACTCCTCCATTATTATTATAAATTCCCAAATCCCTGAGATAAATTCCACTTAATTTTTTTACCACCATGTGATTAATATAAAGAGAGTATGACATCTCCCCCATCATAAGCCAGAATTTTCCAAAATTAATCTCTTTATTCTTACAAAGAAGAATAAGCGATCCAACCAATGCAAATGAATATAACCCTCCTAGTCCGGATCCTCGATTATATCCAGAAATTATTAGTACAACGGAAACCCAAAATATGCTTACCATAGCAATATTAAAAATAATATTATTCGATATTCTTTCATTATAGCTAGGCGACTTAATTTTGATTACAAGGTGTGTTATGAGTTATACAATTGATTTTCGACGTAAAGTAATATCTGTAAGGAAAGCCGAAGGTTTAACAATTCGAGAAACTGCGAAACAATTCCGTATTGGAAAAGCGTCTTTAGTACGTTGGCTTAAACGACCAGAGCCAAAAAATTCAACGCCACGTAAGAGGAAGCTCGATAAAAATGCTTTAGCAAAAGATGTGGAACAGTATCCAGATGCTTACCAAAAGGAACGGGCAGAGCGATTCGGTGTTTGTAAAAAGACTATTTGGCAATCCCTTAAAAAGCTGGGATTAACCTATAAAAAAAACTCTATTCCATCCAAAAACCAACGAAAGCGACAGGCTGGCACATCAGCAAAAAAGACAACAGTATGAAAAAAAAGATAAATCTGTTGTTTTTATTGATGAAAGTGGTTTTTCACATGACACTCCACGAACTCACGGCTATTCCCCAAAAGGTCACCGTTGTTTTGGCCTGAAAAACTGGGGTGCTAAGGGAAGAACAAATGTTATTGGCGCTTTATTGGGAACAACCCTTTTTGCTATCGGATTATTTGATTGCAATATTAACCGTGATGTTTTTTATGTTTGGATCACAAAAATATTGCTCCCAGAACTTCCTGAAAATTCTGTTATTTTTATGGACAACGCTAGCTTTCACAAAGGTAAGAATATTGAACAGGCAATTATAAACGCAGGACACCAGATAGAATATTTGCCTGTGTATTCACCAGATTTAAATCCTATAGAACATAAATGGTCTCAAGCTAAACGTAAAAAGATGGAAACAGGATGCACTATCGATGACCTGTTTTTAATACATATGCTGTAATCAAAATTAAGTCGCCTAGCTATAACACGAACGTAAAACTCAGCTATGATCATCCCATAAATAAACTCATATAGGATTGGATTAGAAAGAAAAGTTAAATTTCTAACGATATTATTGTTATCGATGTCTCTAGTTATTGGATCTAATTGTAGAAAACCACGAAAATACATCTGTGCGGTACATACAATAATAATTATCATAAAGATGCAGATTGTTGTCCGACGCTTATGACTCATAAATATTGCAGCAGCAAATATAGCATAAAAAATAACCTCATACGTGAGTGTCCATGCGGGTATATTGATGCTATATCCATACCATGGACCAATAAAGTTATAGTCATTGGGTATATAAATAAAACTTTTAATTATTTGCGAGGCAGTATAATTTTGATTGATGTTAAAAATAATTAGTAATAACAATACAAAACAATATACAGGATAAAGTTTAAAAAATCTCTTAAGAGAAAATTCTAAAGTTGTATTGTTTTTTTTATTTATTGATGAGTAAACTATGACAAATCCACTAATAACAAAAAATATATCAACACCTACTTCACCTAATCCGAATAATCTATCACCAATATCAACTTGTAAATAGACGTTATTCAGATATTGCCTAAAATGAAAAGCGATGACTAATAATACAGATATCCCCCTAAGAAACTGAATAGCATCTAATTTTTTATTGTTCATAACAATATCCATAAATTATAACGGATTATATATGACATAAAAATTATTTAATCACCACGGATTCATTAATAACTCATTTACTTATTAATTTCTAAGATTAATTTATATGAAACTGAAAATCCAACTGAATTTATTGGCGTTTGTAAAACTATTTGTGAATCAGTGTTAGATACTACACCTATTGGAGCTGCATTTGTAGCTTGTGATTGACTAGAAATCACAGTGTGAACATCAAAATCAATGATTTTAAATCCTTCGGGGGCGTCTATGGATACTCGTCCATCTGGGTTAACGGGTTTAAGTTTCCAACCTTTCATAATACACATTCCTTTGCCTAAGTATCTGTATGCTGTACCCGAATCAGGCAAAAAGCAGGGCTCTAAATATTTATCATTAATTACGTCTATATTCACCCAATTATTTGGTGATAGTCTTCGAATATCGCCAGTATAAATACCTGTATTAAAGAAAAGTACCCCACTAGATGAATCTTGATAACTAAGATATGCCGAATTGAAGACCTCCCTTGATGCATCCATTTTTAAATTTTTGACAGTTAATCGTCCATGAGACATAGAATAAAACAATGAATTATTACCAGATGGAATTGTTAATGGCTGTTCATTACCTGTAAGTAATGACATCGAATGCCAGGGGCCATTTTTCCCCGTTGAATTAACTATATCTTTTTGCTGTGCAAATGACTCTGATATCTCAAGAGCAGCATTTTGCAAGAGTACGTGAATTCCTTCCCATGCTTCAATTCCTAACCTCATGTTATTACCATCACCATTCAACATTGTCACCGCAATTGCTGTCTCGTTTGTACTATCATAGTTCCCCTGACCTACAACTGCTCCCTCAATATAGCCAGTAAATTCAGAATAACCACAACTTCTCAATACAAGGCCAAAAGGACACGCATCAATTTCTACTCGCAAATTAAAACTTGTATTTCCATTATTTGGAGGAGAAAGATTCTCAGGCGTTGGTGTCACGGGATCTGCATAAAAACCCTTATGACATGAGTCTATGCGAATTGTACCTTTTGTTCCCCAGCATGAATATCCAAATACCCCATACTCACAGTCATTGACGGTAACGTCTATTTCAGCCTTAATAGCATAATTAAGATGTAATCCGATTCTGCCAGTACTCTTAGTGGGAGATCTTCTTGGTAATCCATACGTAAGCTTAAATCCTTTGAAAACCACTCCGCGTATAAATTCATCTGCACTACCTGCTGTTGTAGCGTTCATTACTCTTACGAAGCAGTCTTGTCCGAATGGCGGTGAGACGACATTAATGGTACGCTTTATTGTTGTGCCTCCAGAGTCAGTTTGTGGGTTGATTCCAGCTTTCCATTTTGAATTTACACCTATGCTTAAATAGTCGAATTTAAAATGATATTGAGCATATGAAGGACAATTAACTTCTGTCTTCCCTCTAGCATAATTCTCTGCTGCTTGGCATGCCGCCCAGTCAATGGTTTGATCTAATGAAGTTACGTGAGGGTAAACCGTTTGTGCTTCTTTTAATGTCTTAAATCGCTCAGATAGCGGGTGGACATTACCATCACCAATCGCACCAAATTGTTCAGGCGTAACATAATGCAACATCTGTTGCAGATTACCCGATGGCTGGACACCTATCATTGATGCACCATCGGGTTGTTTAAGCTTACCTTTAAATTGGTCAGGATCGTACTTTAGAATATTTGGAAAATAGAATTGTTGCGCACCATGGCTGTCATACACAACCATTGAATGACCTTCTACTGTGACAAACTTGGCAATTTGACCGTTGTAAACTGGATAGCCAGCTTGATTGATGATAATAGGTTGTGCAACAGGGACATGTGATCCGTCTTCATTCTCAAGATATACCTGAATCTGGTTCTCTGGGATGGTGGGATCCCTATCGATTTTACCGATGTAAACCTTACCATTGCTTGCAGCAGCAAACTTTCTTCTTAAGGTGAATAATTGGCTTGGCATACTCACGACAACATTAGGCATAATATCTGACATTTTTTCTCCAGATAGAAATGAGGTGTATATTTATTAAATAATGGGATTTATAAAACTTTTAGATAGGATTGTTATTCGTTGTTGTTACTTTTTGTCATTCCACTCATCGTAGCAACAAACCAAGTCTGGCCATTTGCTGGAACTCTTCACGACTCAGCGTATCACGAAGTACTCTCATTACGGCTTTATTTTTAACAAAGCGTCTTTCAGCAGCTTCAATGGCTGATTGACTCGCTCCAGCATTAACCGCTTAGTTGCTTCGCTGAATAGCTTTCTCTATTGCATATCTGCCACTACGTTTACTGGCTAAATTGCGGCAATACCAGAATACAAAGCAGAACTCGCTAAAGAACTAATACAGAACCAGTTACTCCAGCTCCTGCATAGCCAGCAATAGCCCCAACCGCTTATTCTTGAGTGGGTCAGAAATAATTTGTAATATTTTTGGTAATTCACCATTGAGCGTTTTCAGGACGGAACTGATCTTCCCTGTATGTTCAATGCTTCTTAAAGGTTTTGACGCCGCTTTGCTAATAAGCCATAAGCTTCTGTCAGTCTTCCAAGATCGGGTGAATATTGTCTAATCACATTAATGTTTTGTGGTGTAAGTATTGAAGCAATATGTGAAATTCCCGCGCCTTCTGATTTACCCCCTCTACACCTTGTGATGCTGCATCCTGCAATATTGATGCTATCGTTGGTTCATGTTCATCCTTTGGAACAGATTTCATTATTTTATGAAAATCTTTTAAACCTTTTTCGATGAGCTTTGTAATGCAGAAACGCCTTTTGTGATTAGCGCATCATTTGATAGGTCTCTTCCAAAAATAGCTTCAGCATCTTTTGGGCGGTTATTCTTGCCTTAGATAATTCATTAGCCTTTCGTCCAGTCTTCAAGAAAACCACCCTGTTGTGCCATTTTCTGCATATCTTGTGTTATGCTTGTCTAACTTCTCCAGCACGTCTGGCCGCATTTGCTTCACCTCTACGGCTATATTTTTCTGCTGCATCAGAAAATTTAGCTCTCCATGCTTTCATGCCATCAAACGTAATTCCCCCTTTTTTATAAGCAGAAACAAATTGCTTCATTTCAGATGATAAAGGAACGCCAGCAGAATTTTCAGCTTGAACAACCGCATTGGCATTAGCCATTTTCATCTTTTGATTTGGCATTGTAGATCTAACATTATTCCAGGCTTTCCACTCTGCCTCTCTCATTTCATCTAGATTTTGATATGACTCTTCCTTTAATCGCTGCGCTTTTTTCTGATGCCGTTCCAGATTCTGCACCTAATTCCTCTAAGTTTTTGTTCAACTTGCTTTTTATTTCATCAAATGCTTTCATGTGAGCATCTTGCACAATTCCTGGTGTTGAAGATAAAACTCCTTCAGTTTTGCGCAATGCCTGTACTACCTGAACGCATACCTGGCGTTAAAGCATTAATGTCAATACCCGTAACATCAGCTGCTTTAGCAACATCCGGATCTATTTTGGCGGCTTGTTCTGCTATTGATTCTCGTCCTGCTTCAGATCTGGCTAATTGTACAATATCATTTGCCGTGTTAATTTCAGTTGATGCTGGTGATGCTGTACGTTGCACAACTGCATTATAAGCTTTACCTAATAGCGGAGTAATCGCTCTCGTTAATCCACTACCAGCAACCCCAATACCCAAATCAGTCGCTAAATTTTGGCCATTATCGCGCTGACTATTCTGTGCTAATGCCCCTAACTATTTTCAGCCACCATATGCCGCTAATTTAGTTGC
>NZ_LWMI01000012.1 GCF_001640365.1 Candidatus Arsenophonus triatominarum
CGAACCTGAAGACATTGAATTCCATCTGATAGGAGAATAATTAATCAATTCACAAAATCAAATCCTTTCTTTTTATTAATCATAAATAAACAATTCATAATATAATGTCTTATTAAGGTGATCATTATTCCTGTTTTTGTGTGTGTTGGATTACACAGAGGGAGCGAGCCTGACGCGCCAGAAATATCTGGCAATCAAATTAGTTTCAGGATGTGTGAATGCGGCTCTGCGCGCGGGACAGTCAACATTCTATAAATTATCTTTCAAATAGCTAAATATAGTTTGATTGCGTTTACCCGACCGTGATGACTGTAATCGGACACCAAGAGGCACTTGGCACACATCCTAACTTTTCAGCAAATGTTAACAAGGAGTACACATAATGAGATTGGACAATCCACGCAATTGTAACAGCAAAGCATCCCAATATGGGTAATCTGGTTGGGATTACTAATGGTAGTCGTCATTTGAGCGATGCAAAATACTTAAGCAGCATTGATATATGGAATGACGACGACATGGAAACAAAAACTTTCAAAGAAATTATACAGTGCTTAACAAAAGAAAATAAGCGTCTTAAAAAAGAGAATTTAAGACTGATGAAGATATATCGTGAAATTGGCGGGCTGTGCAGGACTTGAACCTGCAACCGAGGAATTAGAAGAATTTGAGTATTGCAGTTGCAGCACTAATAGTCACAACGATTACACCACCAAGTTTTAAAAGTAGTCCAGTAGCAATAGTTTCAACGTCTTTACGAATCAACGCTATCTGACCATCAGTTTTCTCGAAACGCACCGCCATATCTTTACGAACATCAGAGATTTGAGCATCTACTTTTTCAAAACGTAAATTCATCTCAGCCGATAAGTCTTTACGAACATCAGCAATATTGCGATTTACCTCAACAATATCAGCTTTAGTCGCTACATCCGCAACTTCATGAGATCTACGTACAACAAGTGAAATAGCCTTAGCTTGCTGACTAGTAAGCCCAGCCGTTTGAAGCTCTTCTGATGCCTGTAGTGTATCAAATGCAACCTGACCCATAGGAAATCCTCCTTTTGGTAAGTATAACGGGTTTAGGCTGCAATCTGCAAAATTTTTCGCGTTAATACCTTTATTTGTTTAATTACGGAGAAATATTTTTATGTCAAAATTAGTTGTTATTGAAAATACCGTTGTCCGTCAAGATGCTTTCGGGCGTTATTGTCTGAATGATTTACATCGTGCTGCAGTTGCGCAAGGTAAAGCTACAGAGTCGCAACGGCCATCTGCTTTTATTAAAAGTAAAGGTATTTCTAAAGTAATAAAAATCTTAGGTAAAAATTCAGTACAAATAATGCATGGTGGTATTGAATCAGGAATTTGGGCTGTAGAAACATTAGCTATCCGTTACGCTACGTGGCTCAAAAAAGAAACAATTATAGAAAAAAATAGAGCAACAACCGCTTGTAATTATAACGTAATAACTCATCAACAAGAGTTTACCGATAAGATTAATGCGGGACTTATATTACTGGATTTTGCAAAAACAGAGCTGAAGCTCAAGCCTTCTGAAATAATTAACGCGACAAATAAATTGGGTCAGTACATAGGCATAGAAAATATTCTACGATAACCAATTCCCACGATTGCTAAGCGTGATGGTGAACGGGATTACAGCAGCATAGTAAAACATTGACATTTTAAATACCCATTGACGAAAGAAGAAATCATGCGCTATATTCTATATCAGGTGCTGAACACACCACTAACAGCGGATACCGCTCCCGAAAGTAATGCGGTTTTTTTACGTCCATAGATTGTTATGGTCGGGTAGCGAGCAAAAGATACAACACCTTTTAGAAGGGAAAATTGCTGGCCGTCTGTTAGCGGTGTTCAAGTACCCGACCGCCCATCCGAACAATGGGTTATTTGAACAATCTAACAGGATGTAAATTATGAACTATCAAATTACTGCAGATAATCTTACTGTTATTACTCACAATGACCTCCCTGTAATCACTACCGAACTACTCGCTCAGCTTTACAGAACAGAGGTCAAACATATCCAAAATAACTATCTTCGAAATGCTGATAGATTTATTGTTGGTAAACATTTATTTAAACTTGAAAACTACGAGTTAAAAAATTTCAAGAACAGACCCTCTTTAAGAGGGTTAGTTGCTAAAAATACCCGTAGCCTCATCCTTTGGACAGAACGTGGGGCGGCAAGACATGCTAAAATGCTTGAAACCGATAAAGCATGGGATGTATTCGAGCAACTAGAAGACTGTTACTTTAATTCAGCAAAAGTTAATAACCCGCAACCAAGACCCGAAGCCCCCGAACTCTTAAATGATAACGATACTCGTAATCTAGCTCATCTTGTTTGGAGCATGGCTAATGGATTTAGGTTTGAAAAAGCATGGACACAAGGTATCTGGTATGCGCTACGTCATGCGACAGGAATCGCATCGCCTCAGCACTTCGAGGTTAATCAAATCGCAATAATTGCAAGAATGCCGCCGGATTTACGGCATGACTAACACGCTCAAATCAGCTATTTTTGATGCTGAAAAACAAGTTATCCGTCGTTTACTTCGTCATAAAGACGATGTCGAGACCGTACTTCGTGAAATGCAGCAACTGTTAGAATCCAGCACTCACGCACACGATAGCGTCATGACTCAATCCCTTGAAAGATGGCAACAGGCGAACGTCAATCGCTTCCTCCAACGTAACTAAATAATCCTAACGCCCCTTTTTACAGGGGTAATCATTCATCAATTTAACTATTGAGAGATACCTTTATGTCAAATTTAATAAACATCGAAACAAAAAACATCAACGGGGCATTAATCCAAACTGTCAATGCACGTGATCTACATGCGTTTTTGGAAATCGGTAAAGATTTTACCACATGGATAAAAGACAGAATTAAGCAATATGGATTTGCTGAAAATATCGACTTTATAGTTTTCACCAATTCTGGGGAAAACCCCTTCGGAGGCCGTCCGGCAAAGGAATACCACATTGCCCTCGATATGGCGAAAGAACTATCCATGGTTGAACGCAACGAAAAAGGGAAACAGGCCAGACAGTACTTCATTGAATGCGAAAGACGAATTTTACAATCACAATTACCCAATAACCCAACAACTTTAGGCTTACCTAATTTCATTGACCCTGCTGAATCTGCAATTGCATGGGCTGAGCAGCATAAAAAAGTTCAACTGTTAGGGGTACAGGTTCAACAGCTTGAAACCGAAATCGATAGCCTAAAAAACCTGTTTCAGATTGGTATGACACCTGTTCAATTCTGCAAGCAGCTTAATGGCGTAAATATTAACCAGGTCAACCTTTTTCTGGAATCGCGTCATTTTCTCTACGATGCAGAAAAGGATATCAGCAAGGCTTATGTCTGGCGTGTTCATTCTTATGCGAGAGATACCTATCTAACCGAATCACCCTTCATCATGACAAACGATTACGGGAAACACCAGTGTTATAAAATCGTTCTGCTAAAAAAGGGGGCTTCATGGCTATATAACCAATACCTCAAAAGTAAGCTACCGATGAAGAAAGACTGGAACGGCGAATTCACTCACGACAAATATAATCAGGTGGCATAAGGGGTAACGATGAACAAAGACAACATCCTGCTAGCGCTGGCAAGACAGGCAGCAAAGTTAGCGATTGATACCCAACGACAAGATATATGGCTAATCGCTTTATCACTGCAACTAAAAGCTTATGGAAAAAATCATCATGCCCCTTAAATCTGAAAAGGCGAAAAAACGCCATCTTAAAGAAAAAATTATCACTCTGCTACTGGATTCGTCCTTTTCACAAAATGAAATCGAGTTATTAGTCGCGGAGATTAAAACCAGAAAAAACAGGATGCTATTTCAGTTCGAGGAGGTCAAATGAAACCTTACGCCATGCAAGATTACTGGTACGAACAACAGCAAGAAATTGCTTATTGGGAAGACAGGCTGGACGACGAAATCAGCGAACTTGTCCAGCCTGTTTATGACTGCCTACCTTCCTCAGTGATGCGAAAACTCAGTATTGAGGATTTTGACGATATCTGGAAGGCGCTGTTTAACCATTTTAAAAATGAGAACATCCATCAGTACAAAGCACTTCGAGCACCTAAGAGGAAATATAGCTAGGCGACTTAATTTTGATTACAGCATATGTATTAAAATGTAGTAGCTCAGACTTAATCTGACAGTTACCGGTTATTTATACAGTACCTGTCAGGTTAAATTTGATTTAAATCTTTCTCTCTCCAAAGTTGTTTTCCATCGTGTAAAGTTGCCATAGGAGTTCGACCGCAACACATTTTTCCTTGATGAGTGCGTTGGTTATTATATTCCGCTAACCATTTATCTAAATCAGCTTGTAATTCATTTAAAGCCCTATAGATTTTCTTACGAAAAGCCACCTGATAGAACTCTTGTAATACAGTTTTATGAAAGCGTTCACAAATCCCATTAGTTTGAGGTGAACGAGCTTTAGTTTTTGTATGATCAATATCATTGATAGCGAGATAAAGTTGATAATCGTGATGTTCAACTTTACCACAATACTCACTGCCTCTGTCCGTCAGTATACGTAACACCGGTAACCCATGCTGGGAATAAAAAGGGAGAACCTTGTCATTTAATAAATCTGCCGCCGTTATCGCGCTTTTTGTTGTGTAAAGCTTACAATGAACGACTTTACTGTAAGTATCAATGTAAGTTTGTTGATAAACACGACCAACGCCTTTTAAATGACCGACATAAAAAGTATCTTGTGAACCCAGATAACCTGGATGCGCTGTTTCAATCTCACCACAGGCTTCATCATCTTGCGCTTTCTTTTCTAGAGCACTGATTTGTGATTCTGACAGGATAATTCCTTCTGTTGCGATTTTATCTTCAAGCGCTTTTAGGCGTTTTGTAAAATTTTCGAGATTATGGCGCAGCCAAATAGAGCGAACGCCACTCCCCGAAACAAAAATGCCTTTTTTTCTTAGTTCATTACTACTGCGGTGTTGACCGTGTGCAGGGTATTCAATCGCATACTCGACTACAGCGCTTTCAATCTGTTCATCTACTCTATTTTTTACGTTAGGCACCCGTCGATTTTGATTAATTAAAGCGTCTATCCCACCATCGTTAACAAGTTCCTGGTAGCGATAAAACGTATCTCGGGATACCCCCATAATCTTACAGGCTTTTGAGACGTTATTAAGCTCTTCAGCGAGGTTAAGTAACCCGACTTTATGTTTGATGATAGGATTATTTGTTTGATACATAGAATTACCTTTTATTTAATTATCTAATGATGTTAATTAAAACCGGTAACGCTCTTTTTTAAATCAGAATTGTCGGATTAAGTTAAGACTAATACAATTAAAAACAGGTCATCGATAGTGCATCCTGTTTCCATCTTTTTACGTTTAGCTTGAGACCATTTATGTTCTATAGGATTTAAATCTGGTGAATACACAGGCAAATATTCTATCTGGTGTCCTGCGTTTATAATTGCCTGTTCAATATTCTTACCTTTGTGAAAGCTAGCGTTGTCCATAAAAATAACAGAATTTTCAGGAAGTTCTGGGAGCAATATTTTTGTGATCCAAACATAAAAAACATCACGATTAATATTGCAATCAAATAATCCGATAGCAAAAAGGGTTGTTCCCAATAAAGCGCCAATAACATTTGTTCTTCCCTTAGCACCCCAGTTTTTCAGGCCAAAACAACGGTGACCTTTTGGGGAATAGCCGTGAGTTCGTGGAGTGTCATGTGAAAAACCACTTTCATCAATAAAAACAACAGATTTATCTTTTTTTTCATACTGTTGTCTTTTTTGCTGATGTGCCAGCCTGTCGCTTTCGTTGGTTTTTGGATGGAATAGAGTTTTTTTTATAGGTTAATCCCAGCTTTTTAAGGGATTGCCAAATAGTCTTTTTACAAACACCGAATCGCTCTGCCCGTTCCTTTTGGTAAGCATCTGGATACTGTTCCACATCTTTTGCTAAAGCATTTTTATCGAGCTTCCTCTTACGTGGCGTTGAATTTTTTGGCTCTGGTCGTTTAAGCCAACGTACTAAAGACGCTTTTCCAATACGGAATTGTTTCGCAGTTTCTCGAATTGTTAAACCTTCGGCTTTCCTTACAGATATTACTTTACGTCGAAAATCAATTGTATAACTCATAACACACATTGTAATCAAAATTAAGTCGCCTAGCTATATTGAACGCTGGCAGGCTCGCACGAGTCGGGCGCAAAGAAATCATATTTTTCTCGCTATTTCTGCGTGGTTTGAACAACATAAACGTCGTATATCTGAAAAAATAACCCTTTATCAACAAAATTGGCATGTAATCAAAAATGCTATTACTGAGCACATCCGTGTTTTATTAGCGTACCCAAATTAGTTTTGTGCGAAACTCGTGATATTAATTTTTTAATATTGATTAAATCATTATAATTCACGAGTTTCGCACAGGCATATAAAATTCCAGAAATGGATTAAAAGCAATGGTTAATTTGCAAATTACTAAAACGTATAAGATTTGTTTAAATTGCAATAAGTTGCTTTTAATTTATAAGATTTTGTCTATTTATATATTATGCTGAATTAAACTTTAAAATAGAGCGCTTTTTTATTGGTGCGAAACTCGTGTAATTATATTTACTTTTAATTACTTTTATTATATTGACTTTTAATTATAATTATAATTATCTTATTAAAGAGTTTTTTATAAAAATTGTTAGTAAATATTATTATGTATATAATAATTTTCTTTTTAAGATGTTTATTTTATGGAATCTAACGTATCAGAAATTTTAACTTTATTATTACAAGAAGCTGGTTTTGAATATATCGTAAATAAAAAGTTAACAGATGATTCAACTATAACTATCGATATTTATGATGATTGTCCAAATATTAATATTATTAATTTAGGAGATGAAGTTTGGATTTGGTCTGTATTATGTGATTTTAATGAATACTATTTGCTATTTGATAGTTATAAATTTTTGTCATTTTTTTTAAATATTGAAGAAGAAGTTTTTTGTTTAGGTCAACCAACCTTAAAAAAAGTAGATGGGAAAATAGAATTAAGAGCTCAAATAAGAAATGAAAGTTTAGTTTCTGTAGAGAATTTTATTGAGATGATAGAAACGTATTATTTTATTTTAAAAAAATATTTGGATTTTTTTGTTTAATTTCTTATATTTTTATCACTAGGGGGTTATTGTATGTTATCTTCATTAAATAATGTATCAAAGTTTTTTAACATATCTCATACTAGATCAGTCATAGAGGAAAATAGTGTAAATAAAGGTAATTCCACAATTTGCTGTAGTTTATTAAAAAAGATAAAGAATGTTTTTAATAGTTTTGTTAAATTTGTTAAAAAAACATCTAATAAACCTAATTTTATTAGACAAAAAGTTTTGGATAATAAAGAAGTTAGAATGTTTATTGATAATTATTTATTAGAATTAAATATATTGGGTAAAGTAAAAAATGATAAAGAGGGCAAATTTCAGCTTATAGATTCAACCTTAGCTTCTATTTATAGTCGTCAGAAAGATATGTTTTGTAAAGAAGAGAAAGATGTAAAATTAAGACAAGATTATTTAATTGAAGTTGGAGAATTGTGTAAAAATTTGGGGCTTAAAGGTAAAGAAAACAGTAAAGGTCAATTTATTCCTTCTGCTGCTGGTGCTTACCCTTATGCTACAGCTGTAATGAGTATAGTTCAAAAAAAATATCCTTTTAGAATTTTTAATTATGGTCAACGTAAAGTTTTAGAAAATTATGCAATGCAAAAAGTATATAAAGATGTAGCTAAATTATGTAAAGAAGAAGGGATTATTCAGCCTAATGATTTTTGTTCTAAACTGAATGATATTAGAGATAAATATCGTTCAAAATCAAATGCTTTTATAAATAATTTTAAGACGGTATAATAAATAACCTGAGTTCGGGATAAGCGGTAGTTATGGGAAAATAAAAACAGCTCACTTATCAATAGAAACATTTTAAAATCAATAAAATGATAAAAAAAGGAAAGATTTTTACTGATTACTAGTTAAAAAGTGAGCTGCTTTCTTTGCTAAAATCATGAAAAAAACAAAAATTGAGCACTATTTTATGTAATGATTTTAAGGTAATTATTTAAATATATAATAAAAATTTTTAATTTTCTTATCCCGAACTCAGGTTAAGATAGAGTGATGGGTGAAATCGATAGCGTGCTAACCGAAGCCAGCCAGAATAACACCTTAATACTTACCGATACGCTGGTATAAGTACGCACTCGGCTAGTTCGCGCAGAGGCAATGTATGGTCAAGCGAGTTCTTTTTAAATGGTATATACACAATAAACTTCAATATGCACGGCAAGGCAGCGAGAAAGACTTATTGTCTGTGCCTTCTGCTGGATAGGCAGATGCATCTTGAAGTACGTTGAGCATAGCGTCTAAGAGACAAATTGTAATTCATATCTGTTGATAAGCAAGGTGCATCAAATATTTGCTGCTTTTCCTAGGATTGTATGGTGACTTATATCTTCTGTGAATAATTGGATTTTAAATCAAATTGTTACGTGCCCATTGCCATATATTCTGTATAGAATCAGTGATCAATAATTTATTACTCATTAATATGTCAAAGGGATACAGAAAAGCACATACCAGTACCAATACACAAAATATTCGTTCCCACTTAGGATATTTATTGGGGTTCAATATTGGCA
The DNA here is from genome assembly GCF_001640365.1 of Candidatus Arsenophonus triatominarum. Lineage (GTDB taxonomy): Bacteria > Pseudomonadota > Gammaproteobacteria > Enterobacterales > Enterobacteriaceae > Arsenophonus > Arsenophonus triatominarum. Next base: position 8,757 of record NZ_LWMI01000012.1, read on the forward strand.
TACAAAAACGTCGACGATATGGCCATAGTAACGGTATTCCTGCTGGTGTTAACATATCAGCTACAACATGGCTAATATAACCAACGACCATGGCATGGACAAAATCTACCGGTATCGGAATGATAATTCGTGACAATAAGTCTGAAGAAAGAAATATGCTGCATCCGGCAATAGCCAGAAAACTGTGAGTAATACCTCTATGACCGAACACCTTGGCAATGGGTATCGAAAGCCATTTTAATCGCTGGCCTAAAAAAGACTTGGGGTGATCGATGTCTGGCAGCAGGCAGGTTAATATTCCGCCAATAATGATATGCCCCCAGTTCCCTTGAGCTAATGCTGGTGATAACGCCAATTTCTTCGCAAAAATAGCACTTGCTAAAGCAAAGATCAAATGCCCGCCAGCAGTCATAGTAACCACACATAGTTATATTTGGATATCATTATTTATTTGTGTATTATGCAGCTAGAATCATTCAACAATCAACCGCTTACTCAGTTAAAAAACTCCGCCCATGCTAGATAGCTTGTGACATCCATCAGAAGCGATCCGGCTTATTAGAGGTTCAATAATTTCAATGGTAGACTATCCCCTTAACGCGGTATACTACACCCATGACAAAATCATCACTATCCCAACATGATGCCGTGTTCAAAAAGTTCCTTGGCGATATTGATGTCGCTAGAGATTTTTTGGAATCACATCTACCTCCTTATCTGCGGGAACGCTGCGATTTCAGCACTCTTGCGATGGAGTCTGGCAGCTTTATCGAAGACGACTTGCGACCCACTGTTCAGATATGCTCTACTCTGTGCAGACGAAAGCGGGAAAAGGTTATATCTACACATTGGTCGAGCACCAGAGCCGCCCAGAAAAACTAATGGCGTTTCGCCTCATGCGTTATGCTGTAGCGGCGATGCAGCGCCATTTAGAACAAGGCAACGACACCACCTTACCGATAGTTATCCCGCTACTGTTCTACCACGGCACCACGTCGCCCTATCTGTACAGCACTCAATGGTTAGACTGTTTCTGTGATCCAAAACTGGCAGCTACTGTATATCAGCAAGCTTTTCCGCTAGTTGATATTACAACGATACCGGATGAGGAGATCCTGACACACCGCAGGGTAGCACTCCTGCAACTGGTGCAAAAGCATATAAGAACGCGAGATATGTTGGAACTTGCCGTAGAGTTAGCTAATCTAACACGAGTTTCGCACCAATAAAAAACGCTCTATTTTTAAGTTTAATTCAGCATAATATATAAATAGAAAAAACCTTATAAATTAAAAGCAACTTATTGTAATTTAAACAAATTTATACGTTTTAGTAACTTGCAAATTAACCATTGCTTTTGAGCCATTTCTGGAATTTTATATGCCTGTGCGAAACTCGTGAGATATACGACGTTTATGTTGTTCAAACCACGCAGAAATAGCGAGAAAAATATGATTTCTTTGCGCTCGGCTCGTGCGAGCCTGACAGCGTTCAATACTACAATTTTGTTTAACTTCTCGATGATAAACTTCAACAGACCAACGGGCATCCATGATAGATTTGACGTATTGACGGGTGGGATTGTCTTTGTTTGTTACTCTGTAATCAATACGGCCGTTTTTGGCTGTAAATTTGAAAACAGTCACCCAACCGTAGCCTCGTAAGTGTATTGGAGTTCCTTCTTCTGAGATGTCTAACTTGTTCAGTTGTTTGTTATGGTTAACAATCCTGTTTTTCCTCAGCGTGGTTACCCAGACCCAACCATGAGAGCGAATTGATTTCAGATTATCCAGGCTAGAATACCAGGCATCCATTCACTACCGCTTCTGATATGATCCCTCTTTTTTTAGCAAGAGCGAGCATTTCGGAAAAGTGCGTGTTTTTTGTTTTTCCATCAGAATCTTTATCATAAATACGATAATCAATAGGAATTGATTCAACAGTTGTTAGATTATGCCAAAGTAAATTAACTAAACCTATGCCAGCAATAACATCATGTTCATTACCTGAATATTGATAATGGACCATCTTTATTCTTTTACTACGTGTTTTGGCAATCAATGTATCATCGGCAATTAGTACGTAAGGGCTTTTTTTGTCCATAGAAGGTTGAACTAATCGCCATAAGTCTTTAGGTCGAAAACGTCTACTTTTTAGCCATCGGCTAACAGTGTCATGAGATAAAGGCGATGGGCTTACTTCTGATAACGCCAAACCAGAGTATCTTACCACTGCTTACTTGTAAGAATGTTTTATAACCTGAGTTCATGTAATAAGAAATCAATACCCGAAATGGTTACTCATTGACCTGCGCCATGATGAAATACTTTTTATTTTCTTCTAAATTTTGTCAAAATTATGTTGAAGGTTGAGATAAGGAACGGAATAGATGGTTAAAAAACGATTAATTATTAATCAATTTTGAACAAAAGGATAGATCTACCCTGTCGTGAGTTTTTATCGCCACTGCAAACAAGCCAGATCATGGTGACGTGCCACAAGTTCTTTACGATTCAATCCAAAATTCATTCCTGCGAAAAGTAATTTTTTCCCACATAAGCGACAAGCAAGTGGATCGACTTTAAAGACGTGTTGATACATGTTTCGCCAGGTGACTTTTTTAGCGGGTTTTTTATCTTGCTGGGCTAAAGGATAAACAACCTCCGTTAACATTTTTCGCATCCGTGCTGATGGACTTAAAAAGCCGTAATAGCGGATCATGTGAAACCATTTTTCTGGCACATGAGACGCAAACTGGCTAATAAATTCATCGGATGTAATGACCAGGTCTTCCTGTTTTTTCGTGCGGTGGCTCTTAGCGTAACGTGATGTTATCTTCGCTGGAATAATGTTTTAAGCGACTGAGAGAGACAGGGGGTTTCTTTAGATAAAATCCGAGATAAAGGGTGACATGGGTAATATTGGAAAGAATATCAGAAAGATTAATATTCCACCCGCGCTTGTCGTGAGTGTTAAGTAATTGATTCCATGATGCTTTACTTCTTCCTTCAGCTTTAAGCTCATCGGGAATGGTGAGCGTGTAATAATGTTTTCTCAATAATGCCGTTATCCGATATCGCCACATTGTCATAATGTTTTCGCGATAAAAGCTGATATCCCGCCAGGTATTCTTTTTAGTCACCCCGCCGGCTGTGGTTGAAAAATGAATATGCGGATGCCATTTTTGGTCTCGTCTCCAGGTATGGATGGCAGTGAAAACGCCTGGGGTGATATTGAGGTCACGGCAGATGGTTAATATCACATCAGCGGCTAATCGATTCATTTCACCGAGAAGCCAACGGTTGGCGCGAATAATAGGCCAATATTCACAAGGCATGGTAAAAGTGATGTGCTGCCAAGGAGCTTCGGGTAACCAAGCTAGCGTATTGTTAATCCATTGTAGGCAAGCTTTGACGCCACAATGTGGGCAGCTTCGACTTTTGCAGGTAAATTTAACCCGTTTCTCAGAATTACATTGAGGGTCAGGACAGCGCCAAATTGACCACCCCATAAGCGAAGTGCCGCAAGCCATGACCTTTACCATGGTTTCCATCACAACAGTGCGGACCCTATCAGGGGGTTGGCGATTAAGTCAAGTGAGCCAGCGTTGACCAAATTGAAAAACATGACTAAAACGCGGTGACATAAAAGGGACCAAAAGATTGAGACAATAGGTATCGGGTTATACCAGTACTAACAAGCAATGACAAGTCGTCGCCATAGGCGACCATCTTAGATTCGTACGTTATGAGTTTCTTCGAAATAAAATGAGATAGCTTGTGCGGTAGTCATAATATGACCTCCGATAGTGGTTTGAATTTACTCACCACCGAGAGACGCTAACCTTTGATTTGGTGGCGAACTGAATGGAGTTAGCGTTACCGGAAACCACCGACCGGCCAACCTTTGGGTTGCCCCATCCAGCTCACCATTGAATTGTGGCTAGATTACGACATTAAAAAACACGCTCGCGGCGTGTACATGTCGTGGTAGTTTACGGCGGAACGCTAATCCCGACATCTGATTTTGCAGATGCAAATAAACTATAGCGCATGATTTCTTCTTTCGTCAATAGTGATTTAAACGAGTTCGCTTTTTGCTGCTTCCTGTTCAGCGATAGGAATGTCTTTGAATTTCTTAATTGCCTTATCGTTGTAGCGAAAGGACTCAACCTCTTTGTTACTGTAAGGTGATTTATCGAGGTAGGTATCGCCATACGTTTTAACTTTCATTTTGTTGTCATTAGCGATACGCCCAATCTTATTTGCGGAAACATTAAACATTTTACCAATCTCTGTGGCGGTATAATGTTTTTCTGTGATTAGCGGTAAAAGGATCACTTCACTACCCGCAATCGGATTTATAGCTAGGCGACTTAATTTTGATTACAGCATATGTATTAAAAACAGGTCATCGATAGTGCATCCTGTTTCCATCTTTTTACGTTTAGCTTGAGACCATTTATGTTCTATAGGATTTAAATCTGGTGAATACACAGGCAAATATTCTATCTGGTGTCCTGCGTTTATAATTGCCTGTTCAATATTCTTACCTTTGTGAAAGCTAGCGTTGTCCATAAAAATAACAGAATTTTCAGGAAGTTCTGGGAGCAATATTTTTGTGATCCAAACATAAAAAACATCACGGTTAATATTGCAATCAAATAATCCGATAGCAAAAAGGGTTGTTCCCAATAAAGCGCCAATAACATTTGTTCTTCCCTTAGCACCCCAGTTTTTCAGGCCAAAACAACGGTGACCTTTTGGGGAATAGCCGTGAGTTCGTGGAGTGTCATGTGAAAAACCACTTTCATCAATAAAAACAACAGATTTATCTTTTTTTTCATACTGTTGTCTTTTTTGCTGATGTGCCAGCCTGTCGCTTTCGTTGGTTTTTGGATGGAATAGAGTTTTTTTTATAGGTTAATCCCAGCTTTTTAAGGGATTGCCAAATAGTCTTTTTACAAACACCGAATCGCTCTGCCCGTTCCTTTTGGTAAGCATCTGGATACTGTTCCACATCTTTTGCTAAAGCATTTTTATCGAGCTTCCTCTTACGTGGCGTTGAATTTTTTGGCTCTGGTCGTTTAAGCCAACGTACTAAAGACGCTTTTCCAATACGGAATTGTTTCGCAGTTTCTCGAATTGTTAAACCTTCGGCTTTCCTTACAGATATTACTTTACGTCGAAAATCAATTGTATAACTCATAACACACCTTGTAATCAAAATTAAGTCGCCTAGCTATATCAATCCGGCTATAATAGTTTGTCTGGCGTTATCGGATAGATTTGTGGCCCATTCAAATATTTTTTTCACATTTTCCATTTGAATTTGTATGGCTTTAGCCTGAATTTCTATCGCCTTTGCTTTACGAAATTCAGGTAATCCACTACCTTCGTCTTTGTAAGATTTTTTAATACTATAATTTCCATGTTGACGTAAGGCCGGTAAAACTTCTTCACATACCCAATCTTGAATTCGTTCAGCCGATGGAAGTTTACTTTTCAGTATCAAGCGGTATATAGCTAGGCGACTTAATTTTGATTACAGCATATGTATTAAAAACAGGTCATCGATAGTGCATCCTGTTTCCATCTTTTTACGTTTAGCTTGAGACCATTTATGTTCTATAGGATTTAAATCTGGTGAATACACAGGCAAATATTCTATCTGGTGTCCTGCGTTTATAATTGCCTGTTCAATATTCTTACCTTTGTGAAAGCTAGCGTTGTCCATAAAAATAACAGAATTTTCAGGAAGTTCTGGGAGCAATATTTTTGTGATCCAAACATAAAAAACATCACGATTAATATTGCAATAAAATAATCCGATAGCAAAAAGGGTTGTTCCCAATAAAGCGCCAATAACATTTGTTCTTCCCTTAGCACCCCAGTTTTTCAGGCCAAAACAACGGTGACCTTTTGGGGAATAGCCGTGAGTTCGTGGAGTGTCATGTGAAAAACCACTTTCATCAATAAAAACAACAGATTTATCTTTTTTTTCATACTGTTGTCTTTTTTGCTGATGTGCCAGCCTGTCGCTTTCGTTGGTTTTTGGATGGAATAGAGTTTTTTTTATAGGTTAATCCCAGCTTTTTAAGGGATTGCCAAATAGTCTTTTTACAAACACCGAATCGCTCTGCCCGTTCCTTTTGGTAAGCATCTGGATACTGTTCCACATCTTTTGCTAAAGCATTTTTATCGAGCTTCCTCTTACGTGGCGTTGAATTTTTTGGCTCTGGTCGTTTAAGCCAACGTACTAAAGACGCTTTTCCAATACGGAATTGTTTCGCAGTTTCTCGAATTGTTAAACCTTCGGCTTTCCTTACAGATATTACTTTACGTCGAAAATCAATTGTATAACTCATAACACACCTTGTAATCAAAATTAAGTCGCCTAGCTATAACCGAGTAAAATAGTGGATCAATTTTCGGTGATCGTTGACAATCGGCAGTTTAGGAAATTAACTAAAACCAAAGGGGCTTTTCCTAATGAAAACAGCTTATTAAAATTACTCTATATTGGCATCAATCAGGTATCCAACAAATGGACTATGCCGATTAGTAACTGGGCGTTAACCATTGCTCAATTGTCCATCTATTTTAAAGGGCGCCTAGATGGTGTAATCAAAATATAAAATCCCCTGACACAGAATTATGAACACCCTCTATGTGCTCATTTTGATTACGTCCCAATTTTGTTGATAAAGGGTTATTTTTTTAGATATACGACGTTTATGTTGTTCAAACCACGCAGAAATAGCGAGAAAAATATGATTTCTTTGCGCTCGGTTCGTGCCAGCCTGACAGCGTTCAATACCACAATTTTGTTTAACTTCGCGATGACACGAGTTTCGCACCAATAAAAAAACGCTCTATTTTTAAGTTTAATTCAGCATAATATATAAATAGACAAAATCTTATAAATTAAAAGCAACTTATTGTAATTTAAACAAATTTATACGTTTTAGTAACTTGCAAATTAACCATTGCTTTTAAGCCATTTCTGGAATTTTATATGCCTGCGCGAAACTCGTGTATGATTAAAATGCACTTAAGTAAAAAAAGAATTAATATTTGTTAGTTAACTATAAAAATAGCACTAGGGTTAAAAGTAAATTGGAGTTTTAACTATTTTATGAAAAAAATTTTTAGGGGTTTTAATTATGATGCAAGTTTTATTCTCCTCAGGATGTTCTGATGAGAAGTCTAAGATTGAAGCATACAAAAATAATTTTGTTAAGCATTGCATAAATTCTGCAAGTGGCACTGAAGATAAAATAAATACTATTACTGATGTGTGTAATTGTGCTTTTGATAAAATAGTTAAAAAATATGGTATGAATAAGTTTATACAATTAGATAAACAATTAAAAGATAATGGTTATAGTCCCCCAGAAGTTGAGCAAGATATGTTAAGTATTGATAAGTTTTGCTTGTCAGAATCAAAGGAAAGCACACATTAATTTTATATCTTAGCGCTGTTAATATCATTTTGATTAATAGCGCTTTTATAAAAACTAATGACATTAAATTTATTTTAATTATTTTTAATAATCCCATATTATTTTCCATTGTTAATTTTAAAATTTTGTAAATATGAATTAGCGAAATTTTTTCTGCTAGATTTCATATTATATAGATTTTTTTTGTTAATATTGCTTTAAAAAAAGTACATCTATTTTTTTAAAATAAAATTTTTAAAATTGATATTTATAGATTATGCTTATAGTTAATAAATTAACTAAAGTGGATAATCATTTATGATAAAGCATAATGAAAATCTAAAATATACATTAGAGTCAATGGCTTATGATCTTGCTATTCAAATAGTTTCTAAAACATCTCATTCGTGGAATTCTAGTGACTTATTGGCAGAATTGGCTGTAATATTGCCAATGTGTATAGAAATAATTAAATTTCAGCAGAAAAGTGATAAAATTTTACAATAAATTTATTTTTCATGAAAATGGTATGATTATTTTTTAAATATAAATAAATTTAATGTTCTCCTCTTTGTAATAAAAAATTTTTAACGCTGATGATTAATTAATTCATATTTATCGTACTGGCATTACTTTATTTTATTATTAATGAATATTAATTTTTGTTACTAAAGTTTAAACTAATAATTTTACTTTAGATGGTATGTTTTTATCTATTTTAGCATTTATTTGAAATTCTATTTTTTATAAAATATCCAATCATTAAAATAAACTCTAGTATTTTGATTGATTCATAACTCTACTATATTTAGTCAGTAACACCTTTTTATAATTAATTTTCATATAATACACGAGTTTCGCACAGGCATATAAAATTCCAGAAATGGCTTAAAAGCAATGGTTAATTTGCAAGTTACTAAAACGTATAAATTTGTTTAAATTACAATAAGTTGCTTTTAATTTATAAGATTTTGTCTATTTATATATTATGCTGAATTAAACTTAAAAATAGAGCGTTTTTTTATTGGTGCGAAACTCGTGATGGATTTATTTTGACTAATCCTCGCTCATAACCCCACCCAAAAACACGTGATAATACTGTTTTTTCTCTGTTAGCCTGAGTTTTACTCTTTAGACCTCTTTTGTCCATATACTTACGAATGTGTTCTGGCTTTATATTAAGCCTGTTGCTCAATAGCAAAATTAATTATGACTTACAAAAAAACCAGCCGATGATGATAAAATCATCAATTTTTGCATTAAAAATAACCTATTCAAGATTAAAAAATAAACTATTTTTGTATTTTTTAGATGTATCTAACTTGTTTTTATTTTAAGCAACTTTATTTCACTATTGAGCAACATGCTTATTGTCAGGTAACATTTTTCCAAACACAAGCATTAACTTATTGGCATATTTCCATAATCTTTTTGTGTTTCACCTGATAAATTAAGAAAGTCAGGGGAATTGAAAAATGCATTAAATAAAGCTGCAAGTGTTTCTTCATTTTTGTATGATAGCAATAATTTTTCGTATGCAACCCACATCTCGGCTTGAGTAAAAGAAAAATCACATAATCGAATTGTCCTTCCATCTGGAGTCAAAAACTCAAATGCTGATTTTCCTCTTCTCACTCTTGAAGGCATCCAATTATCAGCCGGATTTTTTCTTTTTCTAGCCATTTAGATTGCTCCGAAATCTGGTTTTTCAGCAAAGTTAATACCCGTTGCTTTTGAAAGTCGTTTATTGAAATGTTCCCATGTTGTAGTGGCATACTAAATTTGGCCACCTAAGTTGAGGTGATATGCTTACCTCATAATTTTTATAGGTGCCGAAATGAGTAAAATAATTACTGCTGAATTTAAATGTGAAACCGCCAAATTAGTCCTTGACCAAAATTACACCTACCAGGAAGCCGCGAAAGGCATGAACGTCAGTCTTTCAGCGATTAGCCGGTGGGTAAGAACCCTTCGTTTAGAACGTCAAGGGAAAACATCGCCTGGTCTGCCATTAACACCTGAACAAATTGAGTTCAGAGAAATGAAGAAAAAAATCCACCGGCTGGAAATGGAGAATGACATCTTAAAAAAGGCTACTGCGCTCTTAATGTCCGACTCACTGAAAAATTTTCGGTAGTTGAAAAGCTAAGAGTGCTTTATCCGGTGAAAACTTTGTGTCGTATTTTTAATGTTCACCGAAGCAGTTATCGCTATTGGTGTCGGCCTAAGGAGCCAGATATTGAGCGGACGATAAAACGTAGCCTAGTCAGCGAAGCGTGGAACGTTAGTGGCGGCTCTGCTGGCGCAAGGACTATCGCCACGATGGTTACCAATACACACAACGTGAAACTTGGGCGGTGGTTAGCGGGTAAGTTGATGAAAGAATTAATCATCGTCAGTTGCCAAGAGCGAAAACATAAATACAACCGCGGTGGAAGTGAACGTATTGATATTCCAAATCTGCTCAATAGGCAGTTCGCTGTTACAAAGCCTGACCAGGTTTGGTGCGGCGATGTAACCTATATTTGGACAGGCTCACGATGGGCCTATCTGGCTGTGGTATTGGATTTGTTTGCACGAAAACCGGTGGGCTGGGCAATGTCATTTGCACCAGACTCAGAATTAACCGCCAAAGCACTACAAATGGCTTGGGAACTACGTGGGCATCCCAAACAGGTGATGTTCCATAGTGATCAGGGAAGTCATTATACCAGTCGTCAGTATAGGCAGGCATTGTGGTGTTATCAGATGACCCAAAGTATCAGTCGCAGAGGGAATTGTTGGGATAATAGTCCGATGGAACGATTCTTCCGTAGTCTGAAGACCGAATGGGTGCCAACGACTGGCTACCAAAGCTTTAGTACTGCTCAGTCAGCCATTATTCGCTACATAACCCACTACTATAGCGATATAAGACCTCACTGGTATAACGGTGGATTAACGCCAAACGAATCAGAGCGACTGTTCCGTGAACAGTCAGGTAGGGTGGCCAATTTTAGTTGACCACTACAATAAGCGTGTTGCTTAATAGTGAAATAAGGGTATTTCGGTGATTGAAGTAAATTTTAGGCTGTTCTGAGATGGAAATTCCAAAGACCGGCACTAAGGAGTAAAAAGGTATCATCAATAAAGGGTCTACGATTCCGTAAAATTTGGATCATACAACCGAGGCGCTTGATACCCGCGATGGCGTGTTCAACCGTAATACGGATGCCCGAGATTATTTTATTTTCTTGTTTTTGTTCAGGCGATAAAGGTCTTTTTCGAGTTCCTTTTTTTGGGATTTGTGTATTAGGATGCTGTTTATCTATACCTTGAAAACCGGTATCGGCCCAGATGGTTACCTCAGGGGGAATATGGCGAATTATATCGACTTTATCGAGTAAGCGTTTATCGTGACGGCGCCCATTTTTGATCATGGGGATAAATCCAATTTTCCTCGTTTCGTCAGTCATAATAAGCCCTTTTCGAGTGGTCTGTCTTTTCTTTACCGAATACATTTTTTTTCGCCGACGCAGATTCTTAGGCTTTTGGACAGGTCGCTCTGTCCCATCAATAAAGACGTCTTTAACTCCAGGAAAGGCGCGAAAAAATTCCTCAGCAGAGCGAATTTGACGAGCGGGCAAAACACATTCTCGCCCCAAGGTCATCTCTAAAACCGGCAATAATATTTTTACCCAGCGACATACCCGTGTTCTATCTAAACCAAAAAGAAGTCCTTGCAAATCATAGGTCGGATAACATTTTAAATACAATAAAATAAAAAGCAGTTTATCTAATGGGGTTGGGATAAATCCTTTCTGCCCTGCACCCATCTGCCGCTCGTGATCTTTTCGATTCTTTTTCCGATAAATCAAATAACAAGCTGAAAATTCAGCGGCTAAATTTTTCAATTCTTCGACTGATAATCCAATGATTGCTTTACATAAACGATTATCTCGTAACAACCGCTCTTTGTTGATCATTTCAAACCGTTATTTTCTAAGTTAAACCTCTTTTTATTGTCTATAGCGTGACAAAAAATGCAACTCTCTATTCAGCAACTATTTTTTTGTTAGGTCAGGGCATATGATTTGCGGGGAAGAGTATTAGCACGAGTTTCGCACAGACATATAAAGTTCTAAAAATAGCTAAAATAATGTTTTATCCGCAAGATACTAAATAATATAAAAAAAAATATATATATATTTATTTCAATAATTTATATTTGAATTAACAATTTTTGCGAATTATATATTATGTTGAATTGAACTTATAAATAACTTGTTTATTTGTCGGTGCGAAACTCGTGTTAGGATTTATTTGCTGCGTTGTTTGATGCTTTTTTTGGTATCGTCAGGGTGGGTCTGCGAGTATCAGGTCATACTTCACTTCATTTCCTGTTAAATATACCAGCTTTTACTTTTATGTAAGTCGTCTATTTTTTTTTAAGACAGTGATTTTATTACCGCCATTTCCGGTTAATATTCCGCTTTCTCCATCGGTATCGAATTGATATATCAATCCTTTGTTTGTTAATTTTTTCTCCTTCAACTTAATTATTCTCATTACCTCACCATGATAAATAACCTGCATCCCTGCTTTGACATGATGTAACGTTGTTCGGTATTCATGGATGTTATTCATAATATTTTTCCGGTTATTGATAAAATACCAGTGTAAAATTCTTAGCTTTATTGATTAAATGAATGCAAATGTTGATAAAAAAGTGATCATTTATGAATTATTTATGGTAGCATTGTTGGCGTTGTGTGTTAGTTAACAGCAACATTTTCCCTGGTGTTGGCCAGTCTTGCGCTGGTCTTTTTTTTAGTGATGCAGAAATACCAAATAGCTGTCAATTTCTAGTGAATACTTTGGCTGCAAATAACGATTTCAGATTGATACCGTATACCTGTAGCCATGATTCAGCAGGCCATGACTTTACATGACCATAACGGATATCCGGTACTTCTTTAGCTTCCACCTTGTTCTCACGACACCATCGACGAAGTGGGGCAAATTTGTATTCTTTCACTGTAGCATTCTTTACTGCTGTGATGGTGGCATGTTTAACACTTTCTCCTAACCGTTCTGTCAGTTCCCTGTTTTTACGAGTAGCAACACTGAGTTTACCCATTGCAGAAGCTTCACGAGTGCGACTGATTTGTGATTTTGTCCTAATTGCTTCATCGCGTTCATCTGAAATAACCAGCTTTTCTTTTTCTGACTCAACTAGAGCTTCCAATGCTTGAATATAATTTCCAGGTAACGCTTTTGGAGATTGAGCTGGACGGAAATAGGCGTTTTCCATTTTTTCAAAGAAAGACCATGCTTCATCAGTATCAACAATTTTTGACATACGAGCTGCGCCTTTCTCTGTCCATAATGTCAATGATATTGTATGTTTATTAACCGAGTGACCATTAGTAACTTAGTTACGAAATGTTCTAAGATCATTATTTTTGATAGTAAATACATGAATACCTTCTATGACACGAGTTTCGCACCAATAAAAAAACGCTCTATTTTTAAGTTTAATTCAGCATAATATATAAATAGACAAAATCTTATAAATTAAAAGCAACTTATTGTAATTTAAATAAATTTATACGTTTTAGTAACTTGCAAATTAACCATTGCTTTTAAGCCATTTCTGGAATTTTATATGCCTGTGCGAAACTCGTGTATGAATCTATCTTTATTGCGTGACAGATTTTTTCTAATATTTGCTTCAGTTGTTCCGTATCCTTTAGCAAGTGTTTCAGTAGTCACAACACGAGCATTTTGCCACTCGATGATGGGTAATGGATTAGAATCGATAGTAATTAATTCATATTTCATCGTAATTATCCTTTAGTAAATTGGATATAATGTGGGTTGAGCTATAAAGAAATTAAAATTTTTAATAAAGTACTGTTTGGCTATATCATGGGAAAGGTGGTACTCATTTGCTGGACTCCCAACATTTTTTCTATTTGCTCGGTATAACTAATTAGCATTTTTTGTAATTGTGCGGGATTATCTAACCAGTCTGTTGTTGGGATGACAGGAGCTAATCTTCCTGTTTTGTAATCAAGGAAGGTTTGGTTAACCATCAATCTGAACTTTGGCGCAATCCATCTTGCATACTCAATGGCTAAAAGCTCATGAGCAAACGTGTCTGGTGATGAGCCAGCCATTAACAACATTGACTGCTTTATGAGCAGGCTGCATATTTGCAGTCTGGTTATTTTTCAATAAGTTAGCCTCTAATTCTAAGATGAGTTCTTTTGCCTGTTTAGTTCGTAGCCATTGGTTAGGTGCTTTATTTTCACCTTCACCACTGGCTTTATGTAACGCATTAAGGTTGAAACGACCTTCTGAGTCTGTCGTGATTTCTACACCCGCAATAATGGGATAATTTTCATTTGTTAGATTTTGCATATAGTGATTCCTCAAAGTTAATTGATGAATGTGTATTGATGTTGATTAAGTAGGGTAAATACAGGTAGGGTAATTACTTTTTAACGCAAATGGCTTTGGCATCTATATCTTTGAAAGTTTCAAATTTCCGCTTAAACTGTTTAGCGGCGAATTGATACATGTTCTCAGTGTTAAACTACTGTGTATTAACGCTTGCAAAGTTACTTGATGCGTAAGGGCTGGCGTACATGGCTAAAATTAAAATCCACATGGTGGTTTCTCCTGCGTCTAAAAGGGGATGTCTTAGTCTTCAAAATCAGCTTGATGTATAAGAAATTAATACCCGAAATGGTTACTCATTAACCTGCGCCATGATGAAATCCTTTTTATTTTCTTCTAAATTTTGCCAAAATTATGTTGAAGGTTTAGATAAGGAACGGAATAGATGGTTAAAAAACGATCAGTTATTAATCAATTTTGAACAAAAGGATAGATCTACCCTGTCGTGAGTTTTTATCGCCACCGCAAACAAGCCAGATCATGGTGACGTGCCATAAGTTCTTTACGATTCAATCCAAAATTCATTCCTGCGAAAAGTAATTTTTTCCCACATAAGAGACAAGCAAGTGGATCGACTTTAAAGACGTGTTGATACATGTTTCGCCAGGTGACTTTTTTAGCGGGTTTTTTAACTTGCTGGGCTAAAGGATAAACAACCTCCGTTAACATTTTTCGCATCCGTGCTGATGGACTTAAAAAGCCGTAATAGCGGATCATGTGAAACCATTTTTCTGGCACATGAGACGCAAACAGGGTAATATAGCTAGGCGACTTAATTTTGATTACAAGGTGTGTTATGAGTTATACAATTGATTTTCGACGTAAAGTAATATCTGTAAGGAAAGCCGAAGGTTTAACAATTCGAGAAACTGCGAAACAATTCCGTATTGGAAAAGCGTCTTTAGTACGTTGGCTTAAACGACCAGAGCCAAAAAATTCAACGCCACGTAAGAGGAAGCTCGATAAAAATGCTTTAGCAAAAGATGTGGAACAGTATCCAGATGCTTACCAAAAGGAACGGGCAGAGCGATTCGGTGTTTGTAAAAAGACTATTTGGCAATCCCTTAAAAAGCTGGGATTAACCTATAAAAAAAACTCTATTCCATCCAAAAACCAACGAAAGCGACAGGCTGGCACATCAGCAAAAAAGACAACAGTATGAAAAAAAAGATAAATCTGTTGTTTTTATTGATGAAAGTGGTTTTTCACATGACACTCCACGAACTCACGGCTATTCCCCAAAAGGTCACCGTTGTTTTGGCCTGAAAAACTGGGGTGCTAAGGGAAGAACAAATGTTATTGGCGCTTTATTGGGAACAACCCTTTTTGCTATCGGATTATTTGATTGCAATATTAACCGTGATGTTTTTTATGTTTGGATCACAAAAATATTGCTCCCAGAACTTCCTGAAAATTCTGTTATTTTTATGGACAACGCTAGCTTTCACAAAGGTAAGAATATTGAACAGGCAATTATAAACGCAGGACACCAGATAGAATATTTGCCTGTGTATTCACCAGATTTAAATCCTATAGAACATAAATGGTCTCAAGCTAAACGTAAAAAGATGGAAACAGGATGCACTATCGATGACCTGTTTTTAATACATATGCTGTAATCAAAATTAAGTCGCCTAGCTATAAATACATCGGATGTCATGACCAGGTCTTCCTGTTTTTTCGTGCGGTGGCTCTTATAGCGTAACGTGATGTTATCTTCGCCGGAATAATGTTTTAAGCGACTGAGCGAGACAGGGGGTTTCTTTAGATAAAATCCGGGATAAAGAGTGACATGGATAATATTGGAAAGAATATCAGAAAGATTAATATTCCACTCGCGCTTGTAGTGAGTGTTAAGTAATTGATTCCATGATGCTTTACTTCTTCCTTCAGCTTTAAGCTCATCGGGAATGGTGAGCGTGTAATAATGTTTTCTCAATAATGCCGTTATCCGATATCGCCACATTGTCATAATGTTTTCGCGATAAAAGCTGATATCCCGCCGGCTGTGGTTGAAAAATGAATATGCGGATGCCATTTTTGGTCTCGTCCCCAAGTATGGATGGCAGTGAAAACGCCTGGGGTGATATTGAGGTCACGGCAGATGGTTAATATCACATCAGCGGCTAATCGATTCATTTCACCGAGAAGCCAACGGTTGGCGCGAATAATAGGCCAATATTCACAAGGCATGGTAAAAGTGATGTGCTGCCAAGGAACTTCGGGTAACCAAGCTAGCGTATTGTTAATCCATTGTAGGCAAGCTTTGACGCCACAATGTGGGCAGCTTCGACTTTTGCAGGTAAATTTAACCCGTTTCTCAGAATTACATTGAGGGTTAGGACAGCGCCAAATTGACCACCCCATAAGCGAAGTGCCGCTTTACCATGGTTTCCATCACAACAGTGCGGACACTATCAGGGGGTTGACGATTAAGCCAATTGAGCCAGCGTTGACCAAATTGAAAAACATGACTAAAACGCGGTGACATAAAAGGGACCAAAAGATTGAGACAATAGGTATCGGGTTATACCAGTACCAACAAGCAATGACAAGTCGTCGCCATAGGCTGTATTAGTCTTAACTTAATCTGACAATTCTGATTTAAAAAAGAGCGTTACCGGTTTTAATTAAAATCATTAGATAATTAAATAAAAGGTAATTCTATATATCAAACAAATAATCCTATCATCAAACATAAAGTCGGGTTACTTAACCTCGCTGAAGAGCTTAATATAGCTAGGCGACTTAATTTTGATTACAAGGTGTGTTATGAGTTATACAATTGATTTTCGACGTAAAGTAATATCTGTAAGGAAAGCCGAAGGTTTAACAATTCGAGAAACTGCGAAACAATTCCGTATTGGAAAAGCGTCTTTAGTACGTTGGCTTAAACGACCAGAGCCAAAAAATTCAACGCCACGTAAGAGGAAGCTCGATAAAAATGCTTTAGCAAAAGATGTGGAACAGTATCCAGATGCTTACCAAAAGGAACGGGCAGAGCGATTCGGTGTTTGTAAAAAGACTATTTGGCAATCCCTTAAAAAGCTGGGATTAACCTATAAAAAAAACTCTATTCCATCCAAAAACCAACGAAAGCGACAGGCTGGCACATCAGCAAAAAAGACAACAGTATGAAAAAAAAGATAAATCTGTTGTTTTTATTGATGAAAGTGGTTTTTCACATGACACTCCACGAACTCACGGCTATTCCCCAAAAGGTCACCGTTGTTTTGGCCTGAAAAACTGGGGTGCTAAGGGAAGAACAAATGTTATTGGCGCTTTATTGGGAACAACCCTTTTTGCTATCGGATTATTTGATTGCAATATTAATCGTGATGTTTTTTATGTTTGGATCACAAAAATATTGCTCCCAGAACTTCCTGAAAATTCTGTTATTTTTATGGACAACGCTAGCTTTCACAAAGGTAAGAATATTGAACAGGCAATTATAAACGCAGGACACCAGATAGAATATTTGCCTGTGTATTCACCAGATTTAAATCCTATAGAACATAAATGGTCTCAAGCTAAACGTAAAAAGATGGAAACAGGATGCACTATCGATGACCTGTTTTTAATACATATGCTGTAATCAAAATTAAGTCGCCTAGCTATAACGTCTCAAAAGCCTGTAAGATTATGGGGGTATCGAGATACGTTTTATCGCTACCAGGAACTTGTTAACGATGGTGGGATAGACGCTTTAATTAATCAAAATCGACGGGTGCCTAACGTAAAAAATAGAGTAGACGAACAGATTGAAAGCGCTGTAGTCGAGTATGCCATTGAATACCCTGCACACGGTCAACACCGCAGTAGTAATGAACTAAGAAAAAAAGGCATTTTTGTTTCGGGGAGTGGCGTTCGCTCTATTTGGCTGCGCCATAATCTCGAAAATTTTACAAAACGCCTAAAAGCGCTTGAAGATAAAATCGCAACAGAAGGAATTATCCTGTCAGAATCACAAATCAGTGCTCTAGAAAAGAAAGCGCAAGATGATGAAGCCTGTGGTGAGATCGAAACAGCGCATCCAGGTTATCTGGATTCACAAGATACTTTTTTATGTCGGTCATTTAAAAGGCGTTGGTCGTGTTTATCAACAAACTTACATTGATACTTACAGTAAAGTCGTTCATTAAGCCTGTTGCCAAATAGTGAACTCACGCTGCTTTAAACAAAAACGACTCACATACACCTCAAAAACACGAGAGTGGTTTATTTTTTAATCTAAAATGGATTATTTTCAATTTAAAACGTGATTATTTTATAGTCAACTTTTAATTTTTTGATAAATTCTAATTAATGCCCTTATTTAGCAACAGGCTTATTGTAAGCTTTACACAACAAAAAGCGCGATAACGGCGGCAGATTTATTAAATGACAAGGTTCTCCCTTTTTATTCCCAGCATGGGTTACCGGTGTTACGTATACTGACGGACAGAGGCAGTGAGTATTGTGGTAAAGTTGAACATCACGATTATCAACTTTATCTCGCTATCAATGATATTGATCATACAAAAACTAAAGCTCGTTCACCTCAAACCAATGGGATTTGTGAACGCTTTCATAAAACTGTATTACAAGAGTTCTATCAGGTGGCTTTTCGTAAGAAAATCTATAGGGCTTTAGATGAATTACAAACTGATTTAGATAAATGGTTAGCGGAATATATAGCTAGGCGACTTAATTTTGATTACAGCATATGTATTAAAAACAGGTCATCGATAGTGCATCCTGTTTCCATCTTTTTACGTTTAGCTTGAGACCATTTATGTTCTATAGGATTTAAATCTGGTGAATACACAGGCAAATATTCTATCTGGTGTCCTGCGTTTATAATTGCCTGTTCAATATTCTTACCTTTGTGAAAGCTAGCGTTGTCCATAAAAATAACAGAATTTTCAGGAAGTTCTGGGAGCAATATTTTTGTGATCCAAACATAAAAAACATCACGATTAATATTGCAATCAAATAATCCGATAGCAAAAAGGGTTGTTCCCAATAAAGCGCCAATAACATTTGTTCTTCCCTTAGCACCCCAGTTTTTCAGGCCAAAACAACGGTGACCTTTTGGGGAATAGCCGTGAGTTCGTGGAGTGTCATGTGAAAAACCACTTTCATCAATAAAAACAACAGATTTATCTTTTTTTTCATACTGTTGTCTTTTTTGCTGATGTGCCAGCCTGTCGCTTTCGTTGGTTTTTGGATGGAATAGAGTTTTTTTTTATAGGTTAATCCCAGCTTTTTAAGGGATTGCCAAATAGTCTTTTTACAAACACCGAATCGCTCTGCCCGTTCCTTTTGGTAAGCATCTGGATACTGTTCCACATCTTTTGCTAAAGCATTTTTATCGAGCTTCCTCTTACGTGGCGTTGAATTTTTTGGCTCTGGTCGTTTAAGCCAACGTACTAAAGACGCTTTTCCAATACGGAATTGTTTCGCAGTTTCTCGAATTGTTAAACCTTCGGCTTTCCTTACAGATATTACTTTACGTCGAAAATCAATTGTATAACTCATAACACACCTTGTGATCAAAATTAAGTCGCCTAGCTATATTTGCCTGTGTATTCACCAGATTTAAATCCTATAGAACGTAAATGGTCTCAAGCTAAACGTAAAAAGATGGAAACAGGATGCACTATCGATGACCTGTTTTTAATACATATGCTGTAATCAAAATTAAGTCGCCTAGCTATAATATAGTTTGGCCAGCAAAACCGTATTAATAACCTTAAGGCGCTAAATCAATCGGTAATTTTGTATAATCAACAAGTTTGTCGTTAAAATTATGGACATGGTTCTGATTTTTACATTTATCATTTGAAATCATCGTACATGAATTGTCTATACGGTTATCATCTATTCCTGACCATTGAGAGAATAGACTGAAAAAATTTAACGCACTTCTTTGAGCGGTTATATATTGTCTTTCTTTGGCGTTGTAAGCAGTAATAAATAGCGGTATTTCAAAACCTTGTTTATAACGATCTTCATGTATAAGCCTCAATTCTTCAGAATTAGAAACCAAGACCATGATCGGAGAAATACAGTATAGACCATTTTGAATGACTTTCAGTTAAATATTGATGAATGGTGGTCAATAATTTGTCGGTATTTTTTATACTTTGAACATAGCATGAAATTTCTTTGTTTTTGTAAAAGGTATCATATTGCCCGTTTGTTCTGCTACATGCACGGGGGTGACTGCCCATTAAATGAATGACGATAACTTTTTTTTTGTTGAGATGAATTTATTGCTTTAGCGATCTCAGGGATTAATTCAGCATCGTTTGATGCTCTGCTATCAGAAGAATTACCTTTTTTCAGAAAAATTGAATAATCTGCTTTTTTTCCTATAGCGGCAACGGGAGTATCATTAAACCCTACAGCGCCCTGATTAGATAACCAATAAGTTATAAATCCTCTTTTTTTGCTAATCCAATGATGTTATTGGCTATTTTGGGGGGTATTGAAAGAGAATTGATAAGTGAATGCTGAGTGGTTGCTCCGGCAGAAATGTAATGCGTAAAGAGTATCCCATTAGCAGAACTCATAAAGGGTGTATTATTGATAGGAAAACCATAAGTATGCATAAAGTCGTGTCTGGCACTTTCACCAATTACAACAACATAGGTATCGAATAAAGTAGTGACATTGCTTTGTTGAAAATCATCTTTTTCAGACATTAAACTAAAAAGTTTTTTAGTCTCTTCTTTGGCATAATAAAAATCTTTTATAATCTTAACTTCAGGGTAACCGGTATTCAAAATATTAAAATAACCTTCGTTCTTATAATCTTTTATTGGGCTATAAAGAAGAATTGAAATAAAAATAAAAAAAGCGATTATTTTTACTTTTCTATTTGTTTTTAATTTAAATGTTGCGCAAATATATCCTATTATCAGAATTAATCATGATGTTAGTGACAAATAATTAGGAATACTTAAAATAAAATCTATTGCCTCATTTAAATTTGTGTAACTTAACGATGTAGTTATTGTTAGAGAAGGAGAACCATATAAAAAGCTTACGGGAAAATAGACAGCACCAGCAAGTGAAAACATTAATATAAAAATAAAATATATTGCCCTGTAGGAATTTAATATCAATAATAGTGAAACGATACCTATCGTGTACTGTATTCTTGGAACATACCCAAGAGCATAGTGAATTACTGAAAATAATATCAGCAACAATGATAATTTTAGGTAGAAACCAATATTACAATTTTTTATTCTTTCTAATCTATTTTTGCTTACTAGCATGTCATGCATTTCCATAAATACTTAATATAAGCACTAAATGCTGATAAATAATTTTTCTGATATAGTGCATGTTTAAATTGATATTTCAGCAGATGGGCGCTTGTAGCGCTTTTCAATGCAATATCTTTCCAGGGAGAGGCGTTTTTAGCCACGATGAAGGCTTGTGTTGATGATGGTTTTGACCATTTATGCCAAGGTTTTGTATGTCCTATATAGTGTATTAATAAATCGTCATTACATATTTCTCTTTTTTTGTTGCCTTTCATTTCATCATCAAGACTATAAATTTTATTCCATTTTTTATCCAAGAAAATGAGTTTATCAACTAATAACAAATTAAGCGCATCTTGATCAGGAAACGGGAGTTTTTTCTTTAATAACAGATTAATGGCTTGAGTTGATATATTTTCTTTTTTCCATTGTTGAATATTTATTAATAAAAATCCAGAGTTGAAATATTTTTCACCTATACTACTGGCATCTATTGATTTAAATTTATCCTTTCCACCTTCCTGTATAACAGCTGCAATTTCATTATTGTGGAAAGTGATTTTAGTTAATTGACTTATATTTCCATTACAAACAATATCTGCGTCAAGATAAAGAACTTCATTAACTTTTAAAAATAAATAGTTAACAATTATAAATCTAAAATAAATAGCATATGACCAATTTGAGGTTGTTGGTAACTTTTTTATTTCATCACATTTAAGAAGATATATTGTTATTTTGGTATTATATTGTTTAGCTAACTGTGAGAACAAATTTTTTTGTTTATTATCAAAAAAATCAGTAAAAATATGGAAATGAAAATCCATATTTTTGTTATGCATTAGTATCGAGGCGATAGAGACTCCAGTACCAAATAGAAAGTTTTTGTCTACTCCATAAGCAATATTAAATACATCATCTGAATAACGTAATTTCTCATCGTCCAAATTAATAACTTTTGTTACTAATTTATCAATTTCTAACATATTTTCCTCAGGCACATTTACAAGTGACTCAATCATAGAAGCATAATATTAGCAGCGTTGGGGAAAGTTGTTAACCTTAGTTTGTTGCTATCGCTACCAGTATAAAACTGATTTATTAAAAATAAAAATGGCAGTTTTAAGTGACTGCCGTTGATGACATTGTAGATCAAAGTAGAGATTTCTGTTTTACACGAGTTTCGCACAGGCATATAAGATTCCAGAAATGGCTAAAAGCAATGGTTAATTTGCAGGTTACTAAAACGTATAAATTTTTTAAATTACAATAAGTTGCTTTTAATTTATAAGATTTTGTCTATTTATATATTATGCTGAATTAAACTTAAAAATAGAGCGTTTTTTTATTGGGGCGAAACTCGTGTTTTACATCGCTAGGAATGTCTATACGTTCGATTGAGCTATGGCTTTAAAAAAACCGGTTTTACTACGTTGATAAAGCAATTTTAGGCAACAGCCCTTATTAATGCATTCTTTTTTCCACATTAGGCAGAACAACATGATGGTCTGCTGAATTCAAAGATACAAAGATGCTAATAAATACACGAGTTTCGCAATCTCCAAAAAAGAAGTATAAATTTAAAAACAAGAAAAAATTAGGGTGTTCATATTTTGTCCGGTTATCCATGCATTAAAAATATCTATAAAATATTCTTACAAGTAAGCAGTGTAAGCTACTCTGGTTTGGCGTTATCAGAAGTAAGCACATCGCCTTTATCTCATGACACTATTAGTCGATGGCTAAAAAAGTAGATGTTTTCGACCTAAAGACTTATGGCGATTAGTTCAACCTTCTATAGACAAAAAAAAGCCCTTGCGTACTAATTGCCGATGATACATTGATTGCCAAAACACGTAGTAAAAAAATAGAGATGGTCCATTATCAATATTCAGGTAATGAACATGATGTTATTGCTGGCATAGGTTTAGTTAATTTACTTTGGCATGATCTAACAACTGTTGAATTAATTCCTATTGATTATCGTATTTATGATAAAGATTCTGATGGAAAAACAAAAAACACGCACTTTTCCGAAATGCTCGAACTTGCTAAAAAAAGAGGGATCATACCAGAAGCGGTAGCGATGGATGCCTGGTATTCTAGCCTGGATAATCTGAACACGAGTTTCGCACAGGCATATAAAATTCCAGAAATGGCTTAAAAGCAATGGTTAATTTGCAAGTTACTAAAACGTATAAATTTGTGTAAATTACAATAAATTGCTTTTAATTTATAAGATTTTGTCTATTTATATATTATGCTGAATTAAACTTAAAAATAGAGCGTTTTTTATTGGTGCGAAACTCGTGTTAGAAACTCGGTTGCTTCTAATATTGGTAGATATACCACACCACTTAACGTATCACGAAAATTTTGCGCTTGTGCCATGTTTTTTCTCAACAGATAAGATAGTTACGCAGGGTAAACGGGTAGATGTTTTTTGAACATAACTTGATCAACAAACATGCTTAATTTGGCTGAATAACATCCTTTTAGATGAAGTTTTCGATCTAAAATATTTGTTTTTTTGATCATTTTGATCATAAAATGAGCATTCACGCTCTTACCCTGATGATAAAGCTCCCTTAAAAGAAAGCATAAATTTGTAACTGTCTTATCGATTTTTTGTATAAAAAACAACCATTTTTAATAAAAAAAGGAGTTTATATGCCAATTAGAGATATACCATCTTCATTTCATTCCAGTTGCTTTTATGAAAAAAGCAACTCAGTAGAGTCTTTGTCAGATATCACATCATTAGAATCATTATCATTGTCTGCTTTTCAAAATTCGGGCGAGAAGTATATAAAACATCTTGATGGTGCCATCGCAGATGCAATGTCTAGCTTATCTCCAAAAGGAAAGAGAATAGCCGAGACTTTATGTGACATAACCGAAAATGGCCCAAATCAAGCCTTAAAGAATACGGAAAAAGACACTCTGGAAAGAGGTTTAGCTGAGAGTGCAAAAATCTACTTAGAGAATGTAGAAGAAGTGCAAAATGGTATACCTCTGACTAATCATGAACGTTGTATTTTAATGTTAAACTTTCTGAAAAGAATTATGGAAAACGATTTTGATAAAAATTTTGAACGCTGGGCTTCAAATATACTTAATGTTAGCTTACGTACTGGATTTATAGTAGGTTTTACTACAATTTTCAGACAGCTTATTGGTTTTTACATTGAAAAAGCTTTATTTCTAGGTGATGTACCTATGCCTATGCGTAAAATTATCGGAGCCGTTTCCATGTTTATTGGGCCTGGATTGAATATTATTGGATTAGTTAGGGATGAATTAAATAATACTTCTACGAAAGAGTCAAGAATAGCCCGCGTTAGTATGTTAGCCCTTTCGATTTCATCCTTCCTAATTGTTTATCAAACAGGTGAACCGTCAGTACTTGCTTCCTTGATGAGTTCTATGGGCCTACAAGCGCTTTCCTATACTTTAGCACGAGATTTAGCTCAATTATTTATCACTTTAGAAAATAATGCAGATATAAATATTTCGGGAACCGTAACTGGAGGATTAATTTATAATTGTATGCAATTTGGCTCAGGAGAAATTTCTAATATTTTATCTCCTAGTTCAGGAGCGAGTCGTGTAATAAACGAAGAAAAGAAAAATACAAAATTAGATACTGAAAATATTAATAATTTACGTCCAGACTTACCACAAGACGTATATCGTGGGGTATTAAATGCTGCTGTCGAGGTTTCAGACGACTTAATTCGTCCATATATTAATCGTAAATTACAGGTGAGAAAAACTAAATCTGACGCAAGAGACGAAGCTATAGCAAAAGGTAAAGATCCAATATTAGCTATTGATGAGTTACCCCAGGAATATGTAGAGGGTTTACGCATAAAACTTGGTATTCGAAAACCTGATTGGACTAATTTTTTTGATCAATTCTTTACAACTTCTGCAATGCGTACTTCTTCATTGCAAACAGTCATGGGAGTAGTCATGAGTGCAGCAACTATTTTGGAAAAAACAAGTTTATCGACGTTTAACCAAGGGCATATTCTCAATGCTATTACCGCTGGAGTTATTTCATTAAATTACATTCCATTTGTTCATGCTCATGAAAACTGTTCATATAATAATCCCCAAAAAGATGAACAGATTATAAATCCAGAGATAGTCTTTCAAAAACGTCGCTTCACGTATAATATCAGCTAGTGTGTAGTAGCTCAGACTTGATCTGACAGTTGCCGGTTATTTATACAGTACCTGTCAGGTTAAATTTGATTTAAATCTTTCTCTCGCCAAAGTTGTTTTCCATCGTGTAAAGTTGCCATAGGAGTTCGACCGCAACACATTTTTCCTTGATGAGTGCGTTGGTTATTATATTCCGCTAACCATTTATCTAAATCAGCTTGTAATTCATTTAAAGCCCTATAGATTTTCTTACGAAAAGCCACCTGATAGAACTCTTGTAATACAGTTTTATGAAAGCGTTCACAAATCCCATTAGTTTGAGGTGAACGAGCTTTAGTTTTTGTATGATCAATATCATTGATAGCGAGATAAAGTTGATAATCGTGATGTTCAACTTTACCACAATACTCACTGCCTCTGTCCGTCAGTATACGTAACACCGGTAACCCATGCTGGGAATAAAAAGGGAGAACCTTGTCATTTAATAAATCTGCCGCCGTTATCGCGCTTTTTGTTGTGTAAAGCTTACAATGAACGACTTTACTGTAAGTATCAATGTAAGTTTGTTGATAAACACGACCAACGCCTTTTAAATGACCGACATAAAAAGTATCTTGTGAACCCAGATAACCTGGATGCGCTGTTTCAATCTCACCACAGGCTTCATCATCTTGCGCTTTCTTTTCTAGAGCACTGATTTGTGATTCTGACAGGATAATTCCTTCTGTTGCGATTTTATCTTCAAGCGCTTTTAGGCGTTTTGTAAAATTTTCGAGATTATGGCGCAGCCAAATAGAGCGAACGCCACTCCCCGAAACAAAAATGCCTTTTTTTCTTAGTTCATTACTACTGCGGTGTTGACCGTGTGCAGGGTATTCAATCGCATACTCGACTACAGCGCTTTCAATCTGTTCATCTACTCTATTTTTTACGTTAGGCACCCGTCGATTTTGATTAATTAAAGCGTCTATCCCACCATCGTTAACAAGTTCCTGGTAGCGATAAAACGTATCTCGGGATACCCCCATAATCTTACAGGCTTTTGAGACGTTATTAAGCTCTTCAGCGAGGTTAAGTAACCCGACTTTATGTTTGATGATAGGATTATTTGCTTGATACATAGAATTACCTTTTATTTAATTATCTAATGATGTTAATTAAAACCGGTAACGCTCTTTTTTAAATCAGAATTGTCGGATTAAGTTAAGACTAATACAAGTATCAGTCGCAGAGGGAATTGTTGGGATAATAGTCCGATGGAACGATTCTTCCGTAGTCTGAAGACCGAATGGGTGCCAACGACTGGCTACCAAAGCTTTAGTACTGCTCAGTCAGCCATTATTCGCTACATAACCCACTACTATAGCGATATAAGACCTCACTGGTATAACGGTGGATTAACGCCAAACGAATCAGAGCGACTGTTCCGTGAACAGTCAGGTAGGGTGGCTAATTTTAGTTGACCACTACAATTTTCTATTTTCCGAAAAGTGTAAAATTTAAAATAAACTTCATTTGCTTATTTTGGTTTATCCCAAAATACTTAATTTAATAACTTATACGTAACTTATCTGTGTTAAATAATAATCAGGTAATCGTCTTAATTTTTATGAAATTACTACACGAGTTTCGCAATCTCCAAAAAAGAAGTATAAATTTAAAAACAAGAAAAAATTAGGGTGTTCATATTTTGTCCGGTTATCCATGCATTAAAAATATCTATAAAAACCTGAGTTCGGGATAAGGATCCTAATTTTTTATCACTTATTCAAATAGTTAATTTAAAATAATTACATAAAACAGTATTAATTTTGGTTTTTTTCATGATTTTAGTAGAGAAAAATAGCTTCTTTTTTAACCTGCTATCACTAAGAATTTTCCTTCTTTTTTATCTTATTGATTTTAAAATATTTTTTGATAAATCGGCTATTTTTATTTTCTCGCAACTATCGCTTATCCCGAACTCAGGTTATAAAACATTCTTACAAGTAAGCAGTGTAAGATACTCTGGTTTGGCGTTATCAGAAGTAAGCCCATCGCCTTTATCTCATGACACTGTTAGCGATGGCTAAAAAGTAGATGTTTTCGACCTAAAGACTTATGGCGATTAGTTCAACCTTCTATATAGCTAGGCGACTTAATTTTGATTACAAGGTGTGTTATGAGTTATACAATTGATTTTCGACGTAAAGTATAGCTAGGCGACTTAATTTTGATTACAGCATATGTATTAAAAACAGGTCATCGATAGTGCATCCTGTTTCCATCTTTTTACGTTTAGCTTGAGACCATTTATGTTCTATAGCTAGGCGACTTAATTTTGATTACAAGGTGTGTTATGAGTTATACAATTGATTTTCGACGTAAAGTAATATCTGTAAGGAAAGCCGAAGGTTTAACAATTCGAGAAACTGCGAAACAATTCCGTATTGGAAAAGCGTCTTTAGTACGTTGGCTTAAACGACCAGAGCCAAAAAATTCAACGCCACGTAAGAGGAAGCTCGATAAAAATGCTTTAGCAAAAGATGTGGAACAGTATCCAGATGCTTACCAAAAGGAACGGGCAGAGCGATTCGGTGTTTGTAAAAAGACTATTTGGCAATCCCTTAAAAAGCTGGGATTAACCTATAAAAAAAACTCTATTCCATCCAAAAACCAACGAAAGCGACAGGCTGGCACATCAGCAAAAAAGACAACAGTATGAAAAAAAAGATAAATCTGTTGTTTTTATTGATGAAAGTGGTTTTTCACATGACACTCCACGAACTCACGGCTATTCCCCAAAAGGTCACCGTTGTTTTGGCCTGAAAAACTGGGGTGCTAAGGGAAGAACAAATGTTATTGGCGCTTTATTGGGAACAACCCTTTTTGCTATCGGATTATTTGATTGCAATATTAATCGTGATGTTTTTTATGTTTGGATCACAAAAATATTGCTCCCAGAACTTCCTGAAAATTCTGTTATTTTTATGGACAACGCTAGCTTTCACAAAGGTAAGAATATTGAACAGGCAATTATAAACGCAGGACACCAGATAGAATATTTGCCTGTGTATTCACCAGATTTAAATCCTATAGAACATAAATGGTCTCAAGCTAAACGTAAAAAGATGGAAACAGGATGCACTATCGATGACCTGTTTTTAATACATATGCTGTAATCAAAATTAAGTCGCCTAGCTATATAGGATTTAAATCTGGTGAATACACAGGCAAATATTCTATCTGGTGTCCTGCGTTTATAATTGCCTGTTCAATATTCTTACCTTTGTGAAAGCTAGCGTTGTCCATAAAAATAACAGAATTTTCAGGAAGTTCTGGGAGCAATATTTTTGTGATCCAAACATAAAAAACATCACGATTAATATTGCAATCAAATAATCCGATAGCAAAAAGGGTTGTTCCCAATAAAGCGCCAATAACATTTGTTCTTCCCTTAGCACCCCAGTTTTTCAGGCCAAAACAACGGTGACCTTTTGGGGAATAGCCGTGAGTTCGTGGAGTGTCATGTGAAAAACCACTTTCATCAATAAAAACAACAGATTTATCTTTTTTTTCATACTGTTGTCTTTTTTGCTGATGTGCCAGCCTGTCGCTTTCGTTGGTTTTTGGATGGAATAGAGTTTTTTTTATAGGTTAATCCCAGCTTTTTAAGGGATTGCCAAATAGTCTTTTTACAAACACCGAATCGCTCTGCCCGTTCCTTTTGGTAAGCATCTGGATACTGTTCCACATCTTTTGCTAAAGCATTTTTATCGAGCTTCCTCTTACGTGGCGTTGAATTTTTTGGCTCTGGTCGTTTAAGCCAACGTACTAAAGACGCTTTTCCAATACGGAATTGTTTCGCAGTTTCTCGAATTGTTAAACCTTCGGCTTTCCTTACAGATATTACTTTACGTCGAAAATCAATTGTATAACTCATAACACACCTTGTAATCAAAATTAAGTCGCCTAGCTATAGTAAGTCCGTATTTGATTCATTATAGACATACCACATCACAAGCCAAGAGAGGAGAAAAAGTTACGCCAAATGCTCTAACTACAAGGTTTAAAAAAGCAAGAGAAAAATGTGGAATAATTTGGGAAAAAAGATCAGCTCCAACTTTTCATGAACAAAGATCTTTATCCGAGCGTTTGTATAGAGAACAAGGGATTAACACTAAAAAATTGCTTGGTCATAAATCTTATAAAATGACTGATAAATATAATGATGATAGAGGTAAAGAATGGCAAATTATTGCTGTTTAATTGCTCAGTTTTGGGGAAGAATTTTGGTGATATTTTGGGGAAGAAAAAAACAGCTCATAAATTAAGCGGGAACACTTAAGCTCCCGTTATCAATTAAGCAAAACCTAAAATTACATATGATTGATCACTGCATCACCAAACTCACTGCATTTCAATAGTTTAGCACCTGGCATTAAACGCTCAAAATCATAGGTGACGGTTTTGGCGGCAATCGCCCCTTGCATACCTATAATAATTAAGTCAGCGGCCTCTTTCCAGCCCATATGGCGTAACATCATTTCAGCGGAGAGGATAATCGAGCCTGGATTGACTTTATCTTGACCTGCGTATTTCGTTGCTGTTCCATGGGTTGCTTCAAATAGTGCACAACTATCGCCTATATTTGCGCCTGGGGCGATACCAATGCCCCCAACTTGGGCCGCTAATGCGTCAGAAATATAATCGCCATTGAGGTTCATACAAGCAATAACGTCATATTCAGCTGGCCGCAACAAAATTTGCTGTAAAAACGCGTCAGCAATCACGTCTTTGATAATTATATCTTTACCTGTCTCTGGATGCTTAATTTTCATCCATGGGCCACCATCAAGTAATTCACCACCAAATTCTTGTTGTGCTAACTGGTATCCCCAATCTTTAAAAGCACCTTCAGTGAATTTCATTATATTGCCTTTATGCATTAAAGTGACCGATTTACGATTATTTTGGATAGCATACTCAATTGCGGCTCGTATTAGCCGCTTAGTTCCTTCTTCTGAACAGGGCTTTATACCGATACCACAATTGGTTGGGAAACGAATTTT
Source organism: Candidatus Arsenophonus triatominarum (assembly GCF_001640365.1). GTDB lineage: Bacteria > Pseudomonadota > Gammaproteobacteria > Enterobacterales > Enterobacteriaceae > Arsenophonus > Arsenophonus triatominarum. The sequence goes on from NZ_LWMI01000012.1 coordinate 39,125, forward strand.
ATTTACTCCCATCTCATCTTGCAGAAATTTAATTATTTTATCTGCCTCAGAGCTGCCTGCTTTCCATTCAATACCTGCATAAATATCTTCAGAATTTTCTCGAAAAATCACCATATCAGTCAATTCTGGCTGTTTTACTGGGCTAGGAGTACGTTGATAATAGCGCACCGGTCGCAAACAAATATAGAGATCGAGTTGTTGTCGTAAAGCAACATTTAAAGAACGGATCCCGCCGCCAACAGGTGTAGTTAATGGTCCTTTAATAGACACATGATATTGCTGGATCAAATCGAGTGTTTCAGTGGGTAACCATACATCCTTACCATAAATTTGAGTTGATTTTTCACCAATATAAATCTCCATCCAAGAAATCTTTTTATCACCGTGGTAAGCTTTTTTTACAGCTGCATCAACCACTTTTAACATCACCGGAGTAATATCAGCACCAATACCATCCCCTTCAATATAAGGAATTATTGGATTATTAGGGACATTAAGCTTACCTGCTGCAAGTGTAATTTTTTCACCTTGTTGAGGAACAACTACTTTGCTTTCCATCAATCTCTCCTTTTATTATCTTAGCGCAATACCTGTTAACTTATGGTAAGAATATTGCATGGTACTTGAATAATTTTTCTACGCCAATGTTTGCTAATTTAAGGTATAATAGGGATCTCATTTTTTATTAATCATTACTATGACAAATCTGCAGCATAAAAAGACCAAATCAAAACAATATCATGACAAAAATAGCGCAAATTTTGTCAAACATACGATTAATTCACGCAAAATATTACTCTTTAATAAACCGTTCGATGTATTGTCACAATTAACTGACCAAATTGGTCGGTAGACATTAAAAAATTATATTCCTATCACCAATGTCCATGCTGCAGGACGTTTAGATCGCGATAGTGAGGGTCTATTGATACTCACTAATGATGGCAAATTACAAGCAAATTGACTCAACCAAACAATAAAATGAAAAAAATTTACTATGTGCAAGTTGCAGGTATACCGGAATCAACCGCATTACAAAAATTTTGTCACGGTTTACTATTTAAAGATGGTATGAGCAAGCCAGCAAAAGCTGAACTTGTGGCTGAACCCGACTGGCTTTGGCCACGTCATCCTTCCTATACGCATAAGAAAAAATATTCCAACCTGTTGGCTAAAAATTACCTTATCGGAAAGCCGCAATCGACAAATACATCGTATGACCGCCAACATAGGGTTTCCAACCTTACGATTGATTCGCTATAGTATGGCTAATATTCAATTAGGTAGCTTACAGCCCGGTGAGTGGAAGGAGGTCGATCTTGTTTAAACCACACGTTACGGTTGCTAACGTCGTTCACGTTAAAGGTAAGTTTTTAATTGTAGAAGAAATTATTAATAATAAATCAGTCTGGAATCAACCTGCGGGACATTTAGAAGCTAACGAAACTATTTTTGCTGCCGCGAGCCGCGAGCTATATGAGGAAACCGGTATTAATGCACTTCCCCAGCAATTAATAAAAATTCATCAATGGATAGCCCCAGATGGCTGTGCTTTCCTGCGGTTTCTTTTTTTGATTGAACTGGATGGGATGCCTAAAACCTCTCCACAAGATAATGATATCCACCAATGTTTATGGCTTACTGCTGATGAAATATTATCCAGTCCATGCCTCCGCTCGCCTTTAGTAGCAGAAAGCATCCGCTGCTTTATCAGTCAAGAATTTTTCCCGTTAACATTAATCGACCCTTATCAATTTCATACCGGCTAAGAGAGATTAATCCTTATGCTACTATGGTGCAACTTGCCACTGCATGTTAAAATATTTGTGTTTATGTTTACCCGCAATGAGATTTATTCATGTCAGATAGCCAGTTAAAAAAAGTCATCGTTGGTATGTCCGGTGGCGTTGACTCATCCGTATCCGCTTACCTATTGAAACAACAAGGTTATCAGGTTGCCGGTCTATTCATGAAAAACTGGGAAGAAGACGATAATGATGAGTATTGCTCAGCAGCTACCGATCTTGCCGACGCGCAATCGGTATGCGATAAACTCGATATAGAACTGCATACCGTTAATTTTTCTGCCGAATATTGGGACAATGTTTTTGCCCATTTTCTTGCTGAGTATAAAGCTGGCCGCACACCGAATCCCGATATTCTATGTAATAAAGAAATTAAATTTAAAGCATTTCTAGAATTTGCGGCGCAAGATCTGGCAGCAGACTATATTGCCACCGGCCACTACACTCGACGCAAAACCGTTTATGGTCGCAATCAATTATTGCGTAGTTTGGATAACAACAAAGATCAGAGCTATTTTCTTTATGCGTTGGATCAAGCTCAACTAGCACAAAGTCTTTTTCCAATCGGTGAACTGGAAAAATCAGCCGTTCGCCGTATCGCTGAGGACGTTGGTTTAATTACCGCCAAAAAAAAAGACTCAACAGGAATTTGTTTTATTGGTGAACGTAAGTTTCGCGACTTCCTCGCTCGCTATCTGCCGGCTAAACCAGGTGCAATTATAACAGTTGATGGCAAAATTTTAGGTGAACATACAGGTTTAATGTATCATACGTTGGGTCAACGTAAAGGATTAGGTATTGGTGGTGTAAAAGAAGCTAACGACGATCCGTGGTATGTTGTCGATAAAGATATCAAAAATAATCAGCTAATTGTTGCCCAAGGCCATAACCACCCACGTTTGATGTCCACAGGACTTATCGTCCAACAAATCCATTGGATTAATCCACCAGCGTTAAGCGAAACCAATCAATGTACAGTTAAAACCCGTTATCGACAACCAGATATCCCCTGCACAATTAAGCCACTTAGTGACAATGAAATCGCCGTGCAATTTGACTACCCTATTGCAGCCGTTACACCCGGCCAATCAGCAGTTTTTTATCAAGGTGAAATTTGTTTAGGTGGTGGCGTTATTAAAACACGTATTCAGGAGTCAATGTGAGCAAAAATTTTTATGATATTACTCTTGCATTTGCCGGTATTTGCCAAGCATGCCGTCTAGTTCAACAATTGGCTCATGAAGGTAAAATTGACGATAATACGGCAGAAGTGATGATTAATAGTACACTAAATATTAATCAAACATCCACATTAGCGGTTTATGGCAATAGCGAGGCAAATCTTCGTGTTGGTTTAAATACTTTACTTGCTATACTTACCGCTTCAAGTAATACGCTTTCCTCCGATTTAACCCGCTACTTATTAAGTCTCATTGGCTTAGAACGCCGACTAAGAAAAAATCTATCGGCTAGTGATGAACTTAAACGACGTATTGAATTACTTCAACAGCAAAAAAATTATTTTGAACCTATGTCCAGTGGTATTTTCAATGCGCTGGCAGGTATTTATGTGGATATTATTAGCCCTATTGGCCCGCGTATTCAGGTAACGGGTTCTCCTGACATGCTGCAAAATAGCGCGATACAAGCTAAAGTACGCGCATTACTTTTTACTGGCATTCGTAGCACTGTTCTCTGGCAACAAGTCGGTGGAAGCCGCCTACAATTAATGTTTTCGCGACAACGTTTGATCACTCAAGCAAAAGAAATTCTTGCTCATTGTTAATAAATTTGGGAGTCATTATCAATGGAATTATCTTCACTGACTGCTGTATCGCCAATTGATGGCCGCTACAGTGATAAAGTCAGTCAATTACGTCCAATTTTCAGTGAACTTGGTTTACTGAAATATCGTATACAAGTAGAGGTACGCTGGCTACAAAAATTAGCAGCATGTGCTGACATTAAAGAAGTACCCGGATTTAGTGCCGAAGCAACGGCTTATCTTGAGCAAATTGTCACTAACTTCAATGAAAATGACGCAATTCAGATCAAACAAATTGAACAAACAACTAACCATGATGTAAAAGCGGTTGAATATTTTCTAAAAGAAAAAATGGCAGCCATGCCTGAACTTGAAAAAGTGGCTGAATTTATTCATTTTGCCTGTACCTCTGAAGATATTAATAATCTTTCCCATGCGTTAATGCTAAAAATTGCCCGTGACCAAGTGGTTCTCCCTCAATGGCGAAAAATCATTAATAGCCTAAAAAGGATGGCGCGTCTTTATCGCGCGTTGCCGCTACTATCAAGAACCCATGGTCAACCCGCAACGCCGACGACGATAGGTAAAGAGTTTGCTAATGTGGCTTATCGTATGGAGCGGCAATATCAGCAACTTGAGCAAATCGAAATTTTAGGCAAAATTAATGGTGCGGTGGGTAATTATAATGCTCATTTATCCGCTTATCCTGATATAAACTGGCATCTGTTTAGCGAAGAGTTTGTTACTTCGTTAGGTATCAAATGGAATCCGTTCACAACCCAAATTGAACCCCACGACTATATTGCTGAACTCTTTAATTGTATTGCTCGTTTTAATACCATTTTGATCGATTTTGATCGGGATATCTGGGGTTATATTGCTCTTAATCATTTCAGACAAAAAACTGTCGCTGGTGAAATTGGTTCATCAACCATGCCACATAAAGTTAACCCGATTGATTTTGAAAATTCCGAAGGTAATCTCGGACTAGCCAATGCCTTATTAAATCACCTGGCAAATAAGTTACCGATTTCACGTTGGCAACGTGATCTCACTGATTCAACGGTATTACGTAATTTAGGGGTCGGTATTGGTTATGCATTGGTAGCCTATCAAGTGACATTAAAAGGCTTGAGTAAACTAGAAGTTAATGAGCAGAATTTACAAACTGAATTAGATGCTAATTGGGAAGTGCTGGCTGAAGCTATTCAAACTGTTATGCGCCGTTATAGAATTGAAAAGCCTTATGAAAAACTAAAAGCTTTAACCCGCGGCAAACGCGCTACAGCAGACGACATCAAAGCGTTTATTGATAGCTTAGATTTACCACAAGCAGAAAAAAATCGTTTAAAAACAATGACACCAGCCAACTATATTGGTTATTCAGTCAATCTGGTGGACCATTTAAAATAACGTTAATAGGTGAACAATATTGATTGCTCACCTCACTTTTTCGTTTAATTAGCCACTCAAACCACATAATTATTTTCTTTTCATTCAGTAATATCTTGCCGTCATCCAGCTATCCTTCTAACATAGGATTTATTACTACTTTTTCTAGTAGATTTATTCAGAAATTGAGGTTGTTATGCGGATATTAATTGTAGAAGATAATGCGCTTTTACGTCACCATCTAACTGTCCAGTTAAAAGAGACCGGTCATCAAGTTGATGCAGCAGCAGATGCTAAAGAAGCCGATTATTTTTTACAAGAGGGTAATCCCGATATTGCAATTGTTGATTTAGGATTACCGGGTGAAGATGGATTAAGTATGATCAGGCGTTGGCGGCAGGACAACATTAAATTGCCTATTCTAATATTAACCGCTCGTGAACGCTGGCAAGAAAAAGTGGTTGCCTTAAATAGTGGTGCCGATGATTATGTGACAAAACCTTTTCATCTGGAGGAGATTTTAGCACGGATTCAAGCATTAATGCGCCGTAACAGCGGACTTGCTTCGCAAATACTTCAACTAGGTGATTTTATTATTGATATGTCACGTAAAGAATTCACTATTAAAGATAAAAATATCAAACTCACCGCATTTGAATATACTATTTTAGAAACCTTAATGCGTAATAATAGTAAAGTAGTGAGTAAAGAGACATTGATGCGCCAGCTCTATCCGGATGCAGAATTACGCGAAAGTCATACTATTGATGTCTTAATGGGACGATTAAGAAAAAAAATTATGCAAGCGTGGCCTAATGATGTCATTGTGACAGTTCGTGGGCAAGGTTATCGCTTTGACGCAGAACATTCAAATGATGCTATTTAATTTTTTAAAACGCAAAAAACCCTTTTCGTTGCGAACACGTTTTTTACTCGCAACTTCAGGGATAATATTGGCATTGACACTCTCATATGGTGCCGTTGCAATCGTTGGCTATTTAGTTAGTTTTGATAAAACAACCTATACCTTACTACGTAGTCAAAGTAATCTATTTTATAGCTTGGCACAATGGCGTAATAATAAATTAGATATCCATGTTCCAACTGATTTTACCTTAAATGCCCCAGCCTTTATTTTAATTTATAATCAACAAGGTGAAATTTTGTGGCGGCAACGCCATATTCCTGCTATTGAAAAAGCCATCGAAAAAGAGTGGTTAAAAAAGGATGGATTGTACGAATTAGATACCGATTTAAATACCACCCGTGAATTAATTAAAGTCCCACCTAACGGCAGTAAACCGGCGCAAAAAGTCACTGATATTAAGGATAAATATTCCTCTTTAACTCACTCAGTTTCTGTCAACCACTATCAGGCAACTAAAAATCTGCCGCAACTTACCATTGTTGTAATAGATACTTTACCTTTAGATCTACAGAAAACTGGATTAGTTTGGGAATGGTTTGGCTATGTTATATTAGCCAATTTTATCCTGGTTATTCCGATGCTTTGGCTAGTAACTTCCTGGAGTTTATACCCAATAGAATCATTAAGTTCACAAATAAGTGGCATCGAAAAAGGTGAGCGAGAAGCGCTGGATCAAAATCCGCCATTAGAGCTTAGCGGATTAATGCGTAACTTGAATAAGTTACTAGTAAATGAACAAAAACGCTATACCAAATATCGAACTACACTTGCTGATTTAAGCCACAGCCTAAAAACCCTATTAGCGGTATTACAATCAACCCTCTGTTCTCTGCGCTCAAGCAAACAAATGACCATTGAACAAGCCGAGCCTATCATGCTGGAACAAATTGGCCGAATTTCACAACAAATAGGCTATTATTTGCATCGTGCAAGCATACATAGTGAAGATCATTTCGCAATCCGAAAAATTTCTTCAGTCTCTGCCTTATTAGATAATCTATGCAGTGCCTTAGCCAAAGTGTATCAACAAAAAGGCGTCAATTTGACCCTCGATGTCTCGCCTGAAATCACTTGGATAGGTCAACCGATAGATTTTATGGAGATTATGGGTAATATTATTGAAAATGCTTGTAAATATTGCCTTGAATTTGTCGAAGTTAGCGCTAGTAGCACTGAAAATTCATTAACCATTATCGTCGATGATGATGGTCCTGGTGTTGCTGAAGATAAACGAGATTTGATTTTTTTACGCGGTCAACGTGTTGATACTCTACGGCCAGGACAAGGTTTGGGGCTCTCTATTGCAGCTGAAATTATTGAACAATATGACGGAGATATTGCTATTACTCATAATCCATTAGGTGGAGCACGCGTGATTGTGACTTTTAGACAACAATCGCCCATGACAGATAGCTAATAGCACTAACACCATTTTCTTATTTTTAATCTGACAAAATAAATATGCAAAATAAAATAATTAACCATCAATTTAATATCAATTGGCCAGATTTCATCAAAAATTATTGGCAAAAACGGCCGTTATTAATTAAACAAGGATTTACTAATTTTATTGATCCTACTTCAGCTAATGATTTAGCTGGATTAGCAATGGAAGATGACGTGGATAGTCGATTAATTAGCTACCAGGATGGAAGTTGGAATGTCACTCATGGCTCTAGTAGTAGTTCATACTTGATCTGACAGTTACCGGTTATTTATACAGTACCTGTCAGGTTAAATTTGATTTAAATCTTTCTCTCTCCAAAGTTGTTTTCCATCGTGTAAAGTTGCCATAGGCGTTCGACCGCAACACATTTTTCCTTGATGAGTGCGTTGGTTATTATAGCTAGGCGACTTAATTTTGATTACAGCATATGTATTAAAAACAGGTCATCGATAGTGCATCCTGTTTCCATCTTTTTACGTTTAGCTTGAGACCATTTATGTTCTATAGGATTTAAATCTGGTGAATACACAGGCAAATATTCTATCTGGTGTCCTGCGTTTATAATTGCCTGTTCAATATTCTTACCTTTGTGAAAGCTAGCGTTGTCCATAAAAATAACAGAATTTTCAGGAAGTTCTGGGAGCAATATTTTTGTGATCCAAACATAAAAAACATCACGATTAATATTGCAATCAAATAATCCGATAGCAAAAAGGGTTGTTCCCAATAAAGCGCCAATAACATTTGTTCTTCCCTTAGCACCCCAGTTTTTCAGGCCAAAACAACGGTGACCTTTTGGGGAATAGCCGTGAGTTCGTGGAGTGTCATGTGAAAAACCACTTTCATCAATAAAAACAACAGATTTATCTTTTTTTTCATACTGTTGTCTTTTTTGCTGATGTGCCAGCCTGTCGCTTTCGTTGGTTTTTGGATGGAATAGAGTTTTTTTTATAGGTTAATCCCAGCTTTTTAAGGGATTGCCAAATAGCCTTTTTACAAACACCGAATCGCTCTGCCCGTTCCTTTTGGTAAGCATCTGGATACTGTTCCACATCTTTTGCTAAAGCATTTTTATCGAGCTTCCTCTTACGTGGCGTTGAATTTTTTGGCTCTGGTCGTTTAAGCCAACGTACTAAAGACGCTTTTCCAATACGGAATTGTTTCGCAGTTTCTCGAATTGTTAAACCTTCGGCTTTCCTTACAGATATTACTTTACGTCGAAAATCAATTGTATAACTCATAACACACCTTGTAATCAAAATTAAGTCGCCTAGCTATATCAATATCCTCTGATAATTTTGTCTGATTTTTCTTAATGAGCTGAGGCTCAAAAGCACCTGACCTGTCTCTGGGCGTTTTCAGTTCAAATTGACCTGATGTCGATTTAACCGTTTTTCGAGTATAGCCATTTTTACGCGTATCGATTGACGTTGTCGATAGGTAGTGTTCTATTTCTGCCTGCAAGGCAGCTTCGGTCAGCTGTTTTATGAGTGGTGTGAGTATTCCATCCGTACCGAGTAAATTTTTACCTGATTGTAATTGCTTCAACGCTTCATCAAAATTAAATGATTGATTTCTCATATGTCATACCTCTTTTTTTGAGTTTAAGATATGACACAGATTTTTGAACACTACCAGCACATATTAGCGTACCCAAATTAGTTTTGTGCGAAACTCGTGTTCCGGATACAATGAAACTCCTTGGGGATTAGCTATTGGAAAATACCGCTTTGATCAAAATAGAAATTGGCATTCTATCTATGCTATGGCTTTTGCTGATTCCCATAATAAAGTACAACCCATAGTCGGATATGGATTTCAAAAAATTTGGCGACCAAGTGAGCTTGATGAATTTCGTATAGGAGCAGGTTTTACACTAAGCGTCACGGCCAGAAATGAATATTGGTATATACCGATCCCATTACCGCTTCCGATTGCTTCTATTGAATATAAACAATTCTCAATCCAAGCAACATATATTCCTGGAACATATAATAACGGTGATGTATTTTTTGCTTGGACACGCTGGCAATGGCAATAAATTTTTAAGTTTTATACTTATACCCTGGTTTAAACCAGGGTAATTAGTTACTATTTTATCAATTCGCTCTATTTTGTTTTCTAAATTTTGTGAATAAAAATCCTATCCATAAAAACAGAACCCAAAATGGCATAAGAATAACTGAAATACGAATTCCATCGGTCAGTAAAATGATAACAAAAATAAGAAACAAAAAAATTAAACAGAGATAATTACCAAATGGATACCATAATGCTTTGAATTTAGGCTCAATACCTTCTTTTATTTTTACCGCTCTAAATTTTAAATTAGATATACAAATCGTAATCCAATTAATTACTAAGGTTGTCACAACCAATGATATTAGTAATTCTAGCGCTTTACCATCTAATAAATAATTAATTAAAATACCGCCTGATGTTGCTAAAGCTGAAATAGCAATTGAGACAATAGGCACACCACGCTTAGTCACGATATTCAAAAGATGTGGGGCGTTACCTTGTTTTGCTAAACCATAAAGCATACGACTATTACTATATACTCCACTGTTATAAACTGATAATGCGGCAATTAAAACGACAATATTCAAAGAATTAGAAACAAATTTATCGCCTATGTCATGAAAAATAAGCGCAAACGGGCTTTCGCCACTAACTACATTTGTCCAAGGATACAGTGTGAGCAATACAAATAAAGAACCAATATAAAAAATTAAAATACGATAAACAACTTGATTAGTCGCTTTAGGAATACTTTGTGTTGGATTTTCCGCTTCCGCCGCTGTTATGCCAACGAGCTCTAATCCACCAAAAGAAAACATAATAACTGCCATCGCCATTACCAATCCAGCAATCCCATTAGGAAAGAATCCTCCATATTGCCAAAGATTTGATACCGATGCTTGTGGGCCACCTTTTCCACTAATTAATAGATAGCACCCAAAAATAATCATCGCAATAATTGCTAACACCTTGATTATTGCAAACCAAAATTCTGTTTCACCATATAATCGTACATTCGTAAGATTGATAAGATTGATAGCAATAAAAAAGATTGCAGCTGAAATCCAGGTTGGGATATCCCACCAATATTGCACATAAATACCTGCCGCAGTCAGCTCAGCCATACCAACAAAAATAAACATTGCCCAATAGTTCCAGCCAGATAAAAAACCAGCAAAAGGGCCCCAATATTTATAAGCAAAGTGACTAAAAGAACCAGCAACAGGTTCTTCGACAATCATCTCTCCTAATTGACGCATAATCAGGAAAGCAATAAATCCACCTATTGCATAACCTAATAAAACAGATGGTCCCGCCATGTTTATGGTTTGTGCAATTCCTAAAAAAAGGCCTGTTCCAACAGCCCCACCAAGTGCAATCAATTGAATATGTCTGTTTTTTAACCCGCGCTTAAGCGTTTGCCCAACTTCTTCCGCCATAATTAAACCTTCATTTTATTCTAATTTCCTAATATTTTTATCGATGCAAGGCGCTTAACTAAAGCGCATGTCAAAACTATTAATTAGAACATTAATTTTTCTTTAAGCCTGTATTAAATCATTAAATAAGATTAAAACCCTATTAATTTTAGTTAAAATGGCAAATAACCAGTTATTTTACAGATGCCGATGGTAAAATTTCCACCATTTTGATCCTGGTCACAAAAACTGTCTAATGCGACTAAATATAAAAATAAGCAGAGTAAAACGATCAGCGTCACAATTACTATTTTTTTTATTTTCAATATCTAACCCTTTTCATATCTTTAATACCACATGATAAAAAACAATTAATATGTCACTGTATAAAAATCAAGTCAGTAACTAAAGTAACCATAGCGTCATTGCTGAAATCAATAAAATCTTTTTATTAATTTATTGTACATGCTGTTTGTCAGTTAGCTGCAAAAGTTAAAAAAAATTATTATAGATAAAAAATGCCTTAAACACCCACTTATAAAGAGATAAACTGATCTTTTTTAAAGATTAACATAAATTTTTATATAAATTATTTAAACATTAAGCTTTAGGACTTTGTCATCCCTAAAAAAAGTTGTGTATACTTCTTTAACCAATAACTAGTATGATATCACAATGCTACAAGATACCCACTTAGCACTTGTTTACGAATTAAGTAAATGGATCGAAGAACACATAGGAAGAATAATCTACCTGGAAGAGCTTGCCGCCTACTCAGGTTATTCTCTTTGGCATATGCAAAAAATTTTTAAAGAGATCACGGGAATTTCACTTGGTAAATACATTCGGCAACGTCGACTTGCCAAAGCTGTTAATCTTCTGAGAAATAGTTCCAAAGCCATTTTTGATATTGCGTTGGATTTTGGCTTTGGTTCGCAATCACATTTCACCTATATGTTTCGTAAAGAATTTGGTATCACACCTTACGATTTTCGGCAAAACCCTAATATTAAATTAGAAATTAAGGAACCACTACATTTAATTTACCAAAAGTCATCAAATATTTAACCAACGGAAATAATATGTTAATCAAACTAGTAATAACTAACCAAAACTGTAATCAATAATCCATTAAAAAGGATGGTAATTTTAGATGCTAAGGTAAAATGACATAAATCTACAGCTACTTTATTTTAATTTAGCATCTTTTATTAATGTTCAATATGGGCTCTCTCTTAAGTGCAAATAATTACCATACTATTTATAATAATATATATGCAATAAACTATAAATATAAAAAATATATAGTTTTCTAACAAAAATATACCAATCCTTGAATAATAATAAATCGAAACTAATATTATAAAAATTAACTATAATACAATACGAAATAAATCTGCGTTTGACAGATAAAGATTTATAAAAAATATACTATTTTATCAGACTACCGTACTAGATTATTCCATTTTAATTTTGACTCAAATATTTATTAATAAAAAATAAAGGGTTAGATGGATATAGCGATAAAAACCTTCTTATACGAAGGTTTTTATTATATTAACTAACTGTTAATTTCTCGTTCATTCCATTGCTTTAAATTGTCCTTTTCCCAAATACCATCCTCTACCTGTTTTTTAATATCAGGATAAGCATCTATATCAAATGTGGGTAATTTGCCAGCTTTGCGTTGCTGATTGTAATCTTTAGTAAGTCTAAACGCTATACCTGAGAGCATCAATATTGCAATTAGATTTGTTAACGCCATCAAACCCATCGAGAGATCAGCTAATTTCCAAACTAAGGGCATTTCTGCCATTGAGCCAAAAATAACCATTCCCAAAGTAGCAAGTCTGAGAATATATAATCCAGCAGTATGGTTATTTTCTAAAAAGACCATATTACTTTCTGCATATGCATAATTTGCAATAATTGAAGTAAAAGCAAAGAAGGAAATAGCTATTGCAATGAAAATTGCACCCCAATCTCCAACAGCTGAAGAAAGGGCTCGCTGTGTTAATCCAATTCCACTAATAGTGGCATCGGCGCTATCTAATGCACCAGAAGAGATAATAATAATTGCTGTTGCGCTACAGATCACTAAAGTGTCCATAAAAACACCTAGCATCTGTACATATCCTTGCGATGCCGGATGAGGTGGATAAGGTGAAGCAGAAGCAGCAGCATTCGGCGCTGAGCCCATGCCCGCCTCATTTGAAAATAGGCCTCGCTGTATCCCTTGTGTCATCGCTTGCGCAACCCCATAACCAACTACGCCGCCAACAGCTTCCTGTAAACCAAAAGCATGTTTAATAATTAGTAAAAAAACATCTGGTAAACGTTCAATATTATTGCTCATTACCCAAAATGCTAATATCAAATAAGCGATTGCCATTATAGGAACAACGAATTCTGCCACCCGAGCAATTGAACATAGACCACCAAAAATAATAATGCCACAAATTATTGCAAGCACAATTCCTACGTAAAGAGGGTTAAAACCAAAAGCTACTGCTGTTGCCTGAGCAATTGAATTAGCTTGAACGGAATTGAATACTAGGCCAAAAGCGATAATAAGAAAGATAGAAAAAAGTACCCCCATCCAACGCATTTTAAGACCCTTTTTCATATAGTAGGCAGGGCCGCCACGATAATTCCCTTGATCATCTTTTGTCTTATATAATTGTGCCAAGGTGCTCTCAGCAAAAGAGGTTGCCATACCAATTAAAGCAACAAGCCACATCCAAAAAATAGCACCTGGTCCTCCAGCAGTTAATGCAATAGCAACACCCGTCAGATTTCCAGTTCCAACTCTGGCTGCTAGACTTGTGCATAAAGCTTGAAAGGAAGATATACCTGAACTATCTGATTTATTACTATTCTTCAGTATAGTAAACATATGCCCAAAATGGCGGAATTGAATAAGACCAGTGCCTAACGTAAAATAGATACCTACTCCAAGCAATAAATAGATTAATACACCACTCCAGAGTATATTATTAAAATTATCTATCAGTTCCGTCAAAACATTTCCCCTTATCTGTATTAATAAAAACTATCCAATAAATCAAATACACTAATAAACAATACTAAACCTTTTTTAAAAACAACCCCACGAGTTTCGCACCAATAAAAAACGCTCTATTTTTAAGTTTAATTCAGCATAATATATAAATAGACAAAATCTTATAAATTAAAAGCAACTTATTGTAATTTAAACAAATTTATACGTTTTAGTAACTTGCAAATTAACCATTGCTTTTAAGCCATTTCTGGAATTTTATATGCCTGTGCGAAACTCGTGAACCCTTTTATTTGTATAAATTTCACTCTTTTACTAAAAAATAATAACATTACTAAGCAGTAAAACTCCTTGAAATGTAACATAAACATCCTGTTTAGGTAACCTTTTTATTTTAAAAGTGAGAATCACGAGTTTCGCACAGGCATATAAAATTCCAGAAATGGCTTAAAAGCAATGGTTAATTTGCAAGTTACTAAAACGTATAAATTTGTTTAAATTACAATAAGTTGCTTTTAATTTATAAGATTTTGTCTATTTATATATTATGCTGAATTAAACTTAAAAATAGAGCGTTTTTTATTGGTGCGAAACTCGTGATTATGATTTAGCTACAAACTGCAATATAGCAAAGAGATAAAAAGATATTTGTTAATTCACTGAGTTTTAATGCACATGCTCAATTATGTCAATATCCAGTAAATCTTAACGATAATAACCACTAATAATCAAATTATCTTCATATTTTTATAGATGATAGTCGTTATATTTAATATTAACTTTATAACTGTAGAAATCATTTACCCTAAATTTTAGTTAAAGAAAAATTATATAGAATAATCAACTAATTGATTATAATTACTAATGTAACTTGATATGTTAGCTAAAATAAATATAATACTTAACTATAATCTAAATCTCACTTTTCGCAACTTCTGCTTCACGTTTATTTTTATACTTTTATTTTCTAAATGTATTTTTATATTTAGCAGTATAAAACCATTAATTATATATTTAAATTTATTATAATAACTTTATTAAATTATTAATGTATTTTTTCATAGAAAAACCGTTAAATATTTATTATTTTATTAATAAGTTTTTAATTTATATTATCAATACATTATTTATTTAATATTATTTTAGTATTAGTAATAACTTTCTAGAATATCAGGAAAAAATACAATCCTTTTCATAATCTTTTATGAACTAGTTTTATTTATTGTAACTATTGTTTCTAGCGTAATTTAGTTAAATTCCTACAACCTGAAATTACTTTGACAACACGAATAAACAGTATTTATCACTAAAAGCATCTAATTAATCACATAAAGAGTGAGACTCTAATGTGTTTGTACCACCAAATTCTTTGCTAAAACGAAAAAAATTAAATGAAACCTCAACAAAATCAAATAACTTATGTTTTAGGTACAATACTACTTTTTATCTTGTCACTATTTGACTAGAATTACTCGGCCGAATAATGGCATTTAACTTTCATCCTAGCGAGGTATTTCTATCGAAATGCATTAACGAAAAATAAGGAGAATATCATGTTTTTACTAATTCTCGGTCTGATTTGCGCATCTGGCATTTTCGCCGCAATGATGAGCCCAAAATGGGATGATTAAATGAATACTGAAGAGTATCCACCGAGTAATACGCCCCTTTATTAGATTATCATCTGAAAAAGGGGCATTATCTTATATCTAAAAATCAAATTTAAAATATTCTATAAAATCCTCAATCCAAAAAATCTAATTTCATTCAAAGCAAACGTCTATTATTTCAATATTTATAGAAAAAAATTAATATCAAATCTAATTTAATTTTTTTTCAATAATATCACTTTTTATAAGGCGTGAATCGTGGTTTTAATGTCATTCTTTCATCTATCCTCATAAGCGCTAACCAAAAAATCATCACGATGTATAATTGCTTCTCATGATTGAGAAAAGATGATGAAAATGACATCTACTACAAATTTGGCGTTTGACGACTGGGAAAAAATAACGATGCTCCTGCCTGATGGTTGGCAAGATAAAGCTCGAGAATGCGGTGCATTGAAATTTGGACGTCAATTTACTACTCCTGCTCTTTTGCTCAGGGTGTTGCTGATTTATTTTTGTAATGATTGCTCAATGCGTGAAACTGTCGCTCGAGCAGCCGCTGCAGGGTTAGTCAATATCTCAGATGTTGCGCTTCTAAAACGTATTGATAACCTGAGTTCGGGATAAGCATTATCAATTATGCTTGAAGATATGTTCCTGCCACCGGTATCTTTGGTTTGGATGGAATTAAACAATATGCAACCAGCCCTGCTAATAAATTCACTACAAAGTTAGCAGGAGAGCGGTGCCGCGTATGCGCTATCTGAAAAAGATTTTTTAACTCATCAAATACCGTTTCAATGACAGAACGATGACGCAAGATGGCTTTGTCGAAACAAGTCTGTTCAACAGGCTTCATTTTCTTCTTGATATTCGTTATAAGGTTAATTCCCATTGTTTTCAGTTGCTGTTTCAGTGAAGCCGATAAATACCCTTTATCCGCATACAAACAACCAGAAAGATCTTTTATCAGCTCAGGTAATGGTTTCCGATCATCTGCGTTTCCTGGTGTAAGTCGAAAACTGAGTATTTCCCCCAAATGATTGACAATTACATGAAGTTTGAAACCAAAGAACCAACCTGTTGAGGTTTTTCCTCGTTCAGCTATTCCATCGAAGGCTTTATGCCGGCGGATCCGTAAGTTATCACACACAGCTATCGGAGTAGAATCGGCAACCGACAGACCCGTACACTTTCCCTTAATTGACTCAAACAGTGCCGTTAAAGCTAAGGCACTGCGCGGAAGTAACTCTACGCAGCGTGAATATGATGGCAAGTTAGGAAATTCCTTCCTGAGATATAAACGGACATGATAGAGATAAAATACCTTGAATTGGCTGAATCGGAGTTGATGAAACAAAACAACCAGTGTCATCATTTCAGCCAATGAAAGCTGAGTAGACCGTCTACGATGCTTACTACCGTTATTCAGCAAAATTCCATGCATTTTGGGCTCGAAGTCTTTACAAAAATCATCCATCAGGCAATAAAGTTTAGTAAGATTTTCCATAATTGTTTAACAATGCTCTACTCTTTAACCAGATTGTTAGAGTATTTTAACGAAATATGCGCATTCAACTATTTGAATAGCAAGACTTTCACTTTATTTCTTATCCCGAACTCAGGTTATTGATAAATGCGGTGCGTGGTTCCAATGGATGACAGAAGGTCTCGTAAAGCAAACATCAGAGAATTTTGATATTCCTGAATCCATAAGCCATCGTCCACTTATTGCTGTAGATGGATCTGTGGTAAAAGAACCCTGAAGGCGTTCCCCTGAGTGGAGAATTCACTATGCCACGAGTTTCGCACAGGCATATAAAAATTCCAAAAATGGCTTAAAAGCAATGGTTAATTTGCAAGTTACTAAAACGTATAAATTTGTTTAAATTACAATAAGTTGCTTTTAATTTATAAGATTTTGTCTATTTATATATTATGCTGAATTAAACTTAAAAATAGAGCGTTTTTTTATTGGTGCGAAACTCGTGGCTCAGTAATTTGATAATTTTTCCACAAATGAGAATAGTTTTTCACCTCTTCAGGCCATTTATTGATAACAGAAAATCCTCGCTTAAGACATTCCTGATGTAGTGATGTATATCGCAAATGCAAAAATAGCAATTTATCCCTAAAAAATATGACATGTCCCTTTCCTAAGGTATATGAAGTTAGCGTAGACAATGTAACATTGCCTTCTTTTTTAACAATATAATTTGGTATACGAGTTAATTCTCTATGTTCAGCTAACAAGTGCTGATCGCATAATTCACTATGCGGGATTACATTTATTCCCGTCATAATTAGCTAATAATCAAAATTTTTATGTTAAAAATCTTATTATATCTCTATTTACGAGGGTGTTCATAATTCTGTGTCAGGGGATTTTATATTTTGATTATACCATCTAGGCGCCCTTTAAAATAGATGGACAATTGAGCAATGGTTAACGCCCAGTTACTAATCGGCATAGTCCATTTGTTGGATACCTGATTGATGCCAATATAGAGTAATTTTAATAAGCTGTTTTCATTAGGAAAAGCCCCTTTGGTTTTAGTTAATTTCCTAAACTGCCGATGAACCGCCTCTACTGCATTGGTCATATAAATGGGTTTTCTAATGGCTTTAGGGTATCGAAAATAAGCACTGAGCAACTCCCATTTACTTCGCCAGGATTCTAGCACTATCGGGTATTTTTCACCCCATTTCGATTCCAGTGTAGTGGCCAATTTTAGTTGACCACTACAGATTTTGTTATCAATATCCTCTGATAATTTTGTCTGATTTTTCTTAATGAGCTGAGGCTCAAAAGCACCTGACCTGTCTCTGGGCGTTTTCAGTTCAAATTGACCTGATGTCAATTTAACCGTTTTTCGAGTATAGCCATTTTTACGCGTATCGTTTGACGTTGTCGATAGGTAGTGTTCTATTTCTGCCTGCAGGGCAGCTTCGGTCAGCTGTTTTATGAGTGGTGTGAGTATTCCATCCGTACCGAGTAAATTTTTACCTGATTGTAATTGCTTCAACGCTTCATCAAAATTAAATGATTGATTTCTCATATGTCATACCTCTTTTTTTTGAGTTTAAGATATGACACAGATTTTCGAACACTACCCTATTTCTAAATTTATATTAAAAATTATTTTATCTTATATTGTTACTGTTAATCCATTTTATATATTTAACTAAAACCACGATGACGCAATTGTCTTGCTAAAATGGCAGCAACTAGGCTTACAAAACAACAAATATGGCAATCAAAAAAAGTTTAGAATATTTATGCCGCAACAACTTTCCAGGGTAATATTAATCCCACTGTTCCTACGGCTATACATAACACTCATATTAACCCAAAAACGTATAATTCAGGCAGTCCTGTTTATAGCAATAATGATACCAACTTAGAAATTAATGATGAAGATCTGACTTATTTAAATAGAGATTATCCATAATATAAAGTAATAATTGAGCAGATTTGGTAACCAAAAGTATAATCATAATACAAAAAAACCAGCCGCAATGGCTGGTTATCAAAATAAAGTAACAACTTAAATCATAAAATAGTAAGAGCATATTATTACGGTGGCTAATTAGCATACATTTTATTGAGTACATAGAATGAAAGTTTAATAAATTTACCGGAAAATATAGTTTAATAAACGGTATTTTACAGATAAAATATTAATAGTTAGTTCTAAAAAAATAATTATCATAGTAAAAGAATATTTATATTAAATATCCAATCAGAACTTAACTGACCTATATCGGTTTACCCATATTTTCAAACTCTCAAAATTAACATAGCATCTGCTTTAATAAAAATTTCTTACTTACTTTCAATGGGTTGTTATGTTTAAATGTAAAAAACCATCAGAATTAAATGATAGTTTTTTATAAGGTAAATCTTAATAAACGATTAAGGAAAATATTTTTCTACTAAGGCATAAAGAATGGCCACGGTTTCAACGTCTATTATGCCATCGTAATTTGATTGCCGAAAATGTAGCTGAAAAGCTCTGATCAATTTTATATAGTCATTATTATTAGCTGCCTGAGATACATCATAGCCATAGGACTTTAGTTTTTTGACAATCTCCGCCTTTGCCGGTATTTTATTTTTGAATTGCTCCATATACTTCTGTTTTTTTTCTTCTTCATACCAGGCACCAATTCCGGCGTCATAAAGTTTTTTCCATGGAAAGGCAGCACCTGGATCACTTTTACGGCCAATGGCAATGTCTGAGTGCCCAACAATATTTGTTGGTGACATATCTGGATAACGTTGAACAATATTTAATGCTAATTCTTTTACTGCATCAATTTGTTTATCATTAAACGGCGGAAAAATCATTTTTCCATTAGCATAACCCGCTTCATTGACGATTTCGATCCCTATCGCAGTATCATTTAAATTTGATCGTCCAGCCCATAAGCTAACGCCCGCATGCCATGCTCGCTCATTTTCATCCACCAAATTAAAAATTCTGACATCATTAAAACCAGCAGCCTGATAAGTTTTATCAGTTGGAGCTGGTACTAAATAATGCGCACTAACACTATTACCCGTTAATGCAGTAATTGAAGCTTGAAAATTTAAAGCCGTATAATGCATAACAAGAAAACGAATCCTACGGTTAAAACTTTTGACTGAACGATATGAGTTATAATCGATGAAGTACATGTTTCCTTCCTCTGTTCGTTTAACTATTTTCAACAATAAATGAAACGGTTTTTCAACTCCTTATTAAAAATGTAACAATTAATTTCAAAGAAATATCAATCACAAACGATGAAATCATCATTGAGAACATGAATAACAAATTTATCACTGTTTATAAATTTCCTGCACTCTTGCCCGCAATCCCAAAAATTGGGCTTCTAATGTTTCAAGTTGACGTCTGAGACGAAGATAATTTCGTCCAGCGTCTGGCGCCAATTCGGTGGTGGTGGCAACATTTTGATCTGGGGGACACACTGCTTTGACGAACAAGCGCTTATGGTTATTACGCAAATCATCACTAAGCTTATTGTATTTCCATTTTCGCATTATTAAGTTCCTGAGTACGTTCAACATCAATTTGTTGTAACGACTTTATTTCGTATAAATAATTATTTTTAAGTTTTATTTGTTGTTATAATTCATCTTTAAGTTTTTTGTACACGAGTTTCGCACAGGCATATAAAATTCCAGAAATGGCTTAAAAGCAATGGTTAATTTGCAAGTTACTAAAACGTATAAATTTGTTTAAATTACAATAAGTTGCTTTTAATTTATAAGATTTTGTTTATTTATATATTATGCTGAATTAAACTTAAAAATAGAACGTTTTTTTATTGGTGAAAAACTCGTCTTGTATTGATACTTTAGATGAGTGTAATTGTTATAAACCACCGCAAATATCGCGGATATTAAAGTTGCTATAATTATTATGATAGAATTTAATTTCATAATAAAAGACGTTTTTTCAAACGTTTACTCGTATGTTAACTGCCGTATTCTTTACTAATAAAAGCGGTTTTTATTATTCGACTTATTAATCAATAAACCATTAACTATCAATGAAAATACAAATTTAGATTAAGTTTTAAAACAACCCTGGTTGTTATATCTTATAATTTACCATTTACATAGGATTGCAACAGTATCAACCGCTTTTGTACCTTAAGTCACGATATCCTTTATAGGATTGACTTCGCCGATAATTTCGATTAGAAAGTCCGCTTTTCCATTTCCATCATAATCAAGCATTAGGCTGGTTAAATTTTCTAATTGATTATATGTGGTAGCTCAGACTTGATCTGGCAGTTACCTGTTATTTATACAGTACCTGTCAGGTTAAATTTGATTTAAATCTTTCTCTCTCCAAAGTTGTTTTCCATCGTGTAAAGTTGCCATAGGAGTTCGACTGCAACACATTTTTCCTTGATGAGTGCGTTGGTTATTATATTCCGCTAACCATTTATCTAAATCAGCTTGTAATTCATCTAAAGCCCTATAGATTTTCTTACGAAAAGCTACCTGATAGAACTCTTGTAATACAGTTTTATGAAAGCGTTCACAAATCCCATTAGTTTGAGGTGAACGAGCTTTAGTTTTTGTATGATCAATATCATTGATAGCGAGATAAAGTTGATAATCGTGATGTTCAACTTTACCACAATACTCACTGCCTCTGTCCGTCAGTATACGTAACACCGGTAACCCGTGCTGGGAATAAAAAGGGAGAACCTTATCATTTAATAAATCTGCCGCCGTTATTGTAGTGGCATACTAAATTTGGCCACCTAAGTTGAGGTGATATGCTTACCTCATAATTTTTATAGGTGCCGAAATGAGTAAAATAATTACTGCTGAATTTAAATGTGAAACCGCCAAATTAGTCCTTGACCAAAATTACACCTATAGCTAGGCGACTTAATTTTGATTACAGCATATGTATTAAAAACAGGTCATCGATAGTGCATCCTGTTTCCATCTTTTTACGTTTAGCTTGAGACCATTTATGTTCTATAGGATTTAAATCTGGTGAATACACAGGCAAATATTCTATCTGGTGTCCTGCGTTTATAATTGCCTGTTCAATATTCTTACCTTTGTGAAAGCTAGCGTTGTCCATAAAAATAACAGAATTTTCAGGAAGTTCTGGGAGCAATATTTTTGTGATCCAAACATAAAAAACATCACGATTAATATTGCAATCAAATAATCCGATAGCAAAAAGGGTTGTTCCCAATAAAGCGCCAATATAGCTAGGCGACTTAATTTTGATTACAAGGTGTGTTATGAGTTATACAATTGATTTTCGACGTAAAGTAATATCTGTAAGGAAAGCCGAAGGTTTAACAATTCGAGAAACTGCGAAACAATTCCGTATTGGAAAAGCGTCTTTAGTACGTTGGCTTAAACGACCAGAGCCAAAAAATTCAACGCCACGTAAGAGGAAGCTCGATAAAAATGCTTTAGCAAAAGATGTGGAACAGTATCCAGATGCTTACCAAAAGGAACGGGCAGAGCGATTCGGTGTTTGTAAAAAGACTATTTGGCAATCCCTTAAAAAGCTGGGATTAACCTATAAAAAAAACTCTATTCCATCCAAAAACCAACGAAAGCGACAGGCTGGCACATCAGCAAAAAAGACAACAGTATGAAAAAAAAGATAAATCTGTTGTTTTTATTGATGAAAGTGGTTTTTCACATGACACTCCACGAACTCACGGCTATTCCCCAAAAGGTCACCGTTGTTTTGGCCTGAAAAACTGGGGTGCTAAGGGAAGAACAAATGTTATTGGCGCTTTATTGGGAACAACCCTTTTTGCTATCGGATTATTTGATTGCAATATTAACCGTGATGTTTTTTATGTTTGGATCACAAAAATATTGCTCCCAGAACTTCCTGAAAATTCTGTTATTTTTATGGACAACGCTAGCTTTCACAAAGGTAAGAATATTGAACAGGCAATTATAAACGCAGGACACCAGATAGAATATTTGCCTGTGTATTCACCAGATTTAAATCCTATAGAACATAAATGGTCTCAAGCTAAACGTAAAAAGATGGAAACAGGATGCACTATCGATGACCTGTTTTTAATACATATGCTGTAATCAAAATTAAGTCGCCTAGCTATAACATTTGTTCTTCCCTTAGCACCCCAGTTTTTCAGGCCAAAACAACGGTGACCTTTTGGGGAATAGCCGTGAGTTCGTGGAGTGTCATGTGAAAAACCACTTTCATCAATAAAAACAACAGATTTATCTTTTTTTTCATACTGTTGTCTTTTTTGCTGATGTGCCAGCCTGTCGCTTTCGTTGGTTTTTGGATGGAATAGAGTTTTTTTTATAGGTTAATCCCAGCTTTTTAAGGGATTGCCAAATAGTCTTTTTACAAACACCGAATCGCTCTGCCCGTTCCTTTTGGTAAGCATCTGGATACTGTTCCACATCTTTTGCTAAAGCATTTTTATCGAGCTTCCTCTTACGTGGCGTTGAATTTTTTGGCTCTGGTCGTTTAAGCCAACGTACTAAAGACGCTTTTCCAATACGGAATTGTTTCGCAGTTTCTCGA
The DNA here is from genome assembly GCF_001640365.1 of Candidatus Arsenophonus triatominarum. Taxonomy (GTDB): domain Bacteria; phylum Pseudomonadota; class Gammaproteobacteria; order Enterobacterales; family Enterobacteriaceae; genus Arsenophonus; species Arsenophonus triatominarum. Next base: position 62,597 of record NZ_LWMI01000012.1, read on the forward strand.
ATTGTTAAACCTTCGGCTTTCCTTACAGATATTACTTTACGTCGAAAATCAATTGTATAACTCATAACACACCTTGTAATCAAAATTAAGTCGCCTAGCTATACCAGGAAGCCGCGAAAGGCATGAACGTCAGTCTTTCAGCGATTAGCCGGTGGGTAAGAGCCCTTCGTTTAGAACGTCAAGGGAAAACATCGCCTGGTCTGCCATTAACACCTGAACAAATTGAGTTCAGAGAAATGAAGAAAAAAATCCACCGGCTGGAAATGGAGAATGACATCTTAAAAAAGGCTACTGCGCTCTTAATGTCCGACTCACTGAAAAATTTTCGGTAGTTGAAAAGCTAAGAGTGCTTTATCCGGTGAAAACTTTGTGTCGTATTTTTAATGTTCACCGAAGCAGTTATCGCTATTGGTGTCGGCCTAAGGAGCCAAATATTGAGCGGACGATAAAACGTAGCCTAGTCAGCGAAGCGTGGAACGTTAGTGGCGGCTCTGCTGGCGCAAGGACTATCGCCACGATGGTTACCAATACACACAACGTGAAACTTGGGCGGTGGTTAGCGGGTAAGTTGATGAAAGAATTAATCATCGTCAGTTGCCAAGAGCGAAAACATAAATACAACCGCGGTGGAAATGAACGTATTGATATTCCAAATCTGCTCAATAGGCAGTTCGCTGTTACAAAGCCTGACCAGGTTTGGTGCGGCGATGTAACCTATATTTGGACAGGCTCACGATGGGCCTATCTGGCTGTGGTATTGGATTTGTTTGCCCGAAAACCGGTGGGCTGGGCAATGTCATTTGCACCAGACTCAGAATTAACCGCCAAAGCACTACAAATGGCTTGGGAACTACGTGGGCATCCCAAACAGGTTATACCAGTCGTCAGTATAGGCAGGCATTGTGGCGTTATCAGATGACCCAAAGTATCAGTCGCAGAGAGAATTGTTGGGATAATAGTCCGATGGAACGATTCTTCCGTAGTCTGAAGACCGAATGGGTGCCAACGACTGGCTACCAAAGCTTTAGTACTGCTCAGTCAGCCATTATTCGCTACATAACCCACTACTATAGCGATATAAGACCTCACTGGTATAACGGTGGATTAACGCCAAACGAATCAGAGCGACTGTTCCGTGAACAGTCAGGTAGGGTGGCCAATTTTAGTTGACCGTGTGCAGGGTATTCAATAAAATAGTTGCTGAATAGAGACTTGCATTTTTTGTCACGCTATAGACAATAAAAAGAGGTTTAACTTAGAAAATAACGGTTTGAAATGATCAACAAAGAGCGGTTGTTACGAGATAATCGTTTATGTAAAGCAATCATTGGATTATCAGTCGAAGAATTGAAAAATTTAGCCGCTGAATTTTCAGCTTGTTATTTGATTTATCGGAAAAAGAATCGAAAAGATCACGAGCGGCAAATGGGTGCAGGGCAGAAAGAATTTATCCCAACCCCATTAGATAAACTGCTTTTTATTTTATTGTATTTAAAATGTTATCCGACCTATGATTTGCAAGGACTTCTTTTTGGTTTAGATAGAACACGGGTATGTCGCTGGGTAAAAATATTATTGCCGGTTTTAGAGATGACCTTGGGGCGAGAATGTGTTTTGCCCGCTCGTCAAATTCGCTCTGCTGAGGAATTTTTTCGCGCCTTTCCTGGAGTTAAAGACGTCTTTATTGATGGGACAGAGCGACCTGTCCAAAAGCCTAAGAATCTGCGTCGGCGAAAAAAAATGTATTCGGGAAAGAAAAGACAGACCACTCGAAAAGGGCTTATTATGACTGACGAAACGAGGAAAATTGGATTTATCCCCATGATCAAAAATGGGCGCCGTCACGATAAACGCTTACTCGATAAAGTCGATATAATTCGCCATATTCCCCCTGAGGTAACCATCTGGGCCGATACCGGTTTTCAAGGTATAGATAAACAGCATCCTAATACACAAATCCCAAAAAAAGGAACTCGAAAAAGACCTTTATCGCCTGAACAAAAACAAGAAAATAAAATAATCTCGGGCATCCGTATTACGGTTGAACACGCCATCGCGGGTATCAAGCGCCTCGGTTGTATGACCCAAATTTTACGGAATCGTAGACCCTTTATTGATGATACCTTTTTACTCCTTAGTGCCGGTCTTTGGAATTTCCATCTCAGAACAGCCTAAAATTTACTTCAATCACCGAAATACCCTTATTTCACTATTAAGCAACACGCTTAATGGCATACTCAACTATAGCGCTTTCAATCTGTTCATCTACTCTATTTTTTACGTTAGGCACCTGTCGATTTTGATTAATTAAAGCGTCTATCCCACCATCGTTAACAAATTCCTGGTAGCGATAAAACGTATCTCGGGATACCCTCATAATCTTACAGGCTTTTGAGACGTTATTAAGCTCTTCAGCGAAGTTAAGTAACCCGACTTTATGTTTGTGATAGGATTATTTGTTTGATACATAGAATTACCTTTTATTTAATTATCTAATGATGTTAATTAAAACCGGTAACGCTCTTTTTTAAATCAGAATTGTCAGATTAAGTTAAGACTAATATAAATGAACATAAATACTCATTCATCAATTAACTTTGAGGAATTATTATATGCAAAATTTAATCAACATCGAAACAAAAAATATCAATGGCGAATTAATCCAAACGGTTATAGCTAGGCGACTTAATTTTGATCACAAGGTGTGTTATGAGTTATACAATTGATTTTCGACGTAAAGTAATATCTGTAAGGAAAGCCGAAGGTTTAACAATTCGAGAAACTGCGAAACAATTCCGTATTGGAAAAGCGTCTTTAGTACGTTGGCTTAAACGACCAGAGCCAAAAAATTCAACGCCACGTAAGAGGAAGCTCGATAAAAATGCTTTAGCAAAAGATGTGGAACAGTATCCAGATGCTTACCAAAAGGAACGGGCAGAGCGATTCGGTGTTTGTAAAAAGACTATTTGGCAATCCCTTAAAAAGCTGGGATTAACCTATAAAAAAAACTCTATTCCATCCAAAAACCAACGAAAGCGACAGGCTGGCACATCAGCAAAAAAGACAACAGTATGAAAAAAAAGATAAATCTGTTGTTTTTATTGATGAAAGTGGTTTTTCACATGACACTCCACGAACTCACGGCTATTCCCCAAAAGGTCACCGTTGTTTTGGCCTGAAAAACTGGGGTGCTAAGGGAAGAACAAATGTTATTGGCGCTTTATTGGGAACAACCCTTTTTGCTATCGGATTATTTGATTGCAATATTAATCGTGATGTTTTTTATGTTTGGATCACAAAAATATTGCTCCCAGAACTTCCTGAAAATTCTGTTATTTTTATGGACAACGCTAGCTTTCACAAAGGTAAGAATATTGAACAGGCAATTATAAACGCAGGACACCAGATAGAATATTTGCCTGTGTATTCACCAGATTTAAATCCTATAGAACATAAATGGTCTCAAGCTAAACGTAAAAAGATGGAAACAGGATGCACTATCGATGACCTGTTTTTAATACATATGTCGTAATCAAAATTAAGTCGCCTAGCTATACTAAAATCTCGTCAACGAGTGCTTAAAGAGTATGCAATTTCTATCAATATGGCGAAAGAGTTATCAATGGTTGAGCGCAATGAAAAAGGGAAACAGGCCAGACAGTATTTTATTGAATGTGAAAGAAAAGCATTAGAAGCTGTCAGTCCGGTTGAGATACTAAATGACCCATCAGCGATGAGAGGATTGTTGCTTAATTACACAGAAAAAGTTATTGCACTTAAACACACAGTCGATGATATGAAACCGCAAGTCGAAGCACTAACACGAGTTTCGCACCAATAAAAAAACGCTCTATTTTTAAGTTTAATTCAGCATAATATATAAATAGACAAAATCTTATAAATTAAAAGCAACTTATTGTAATTTAAACAAATTTATACGTTTTAGTAACTTGCAAATTAACCATTGCTTTTAAGCCATTTCTGGAATTTTATATGCCTGTGCGAAACTCGTGACTAAAACGAATCAGCTATTCAGAAGGCTCGCTTTGTATTACTGATGCGGCAAAATCACTCCAAATGAAACCCAAAGCACTTTTTTCATGGTTACAAGGACATGATTGGATTTATCGGCGTGTTGGTGGAAAAAGTTGGGTTGGCTATCAGGATAAAATCAAGCAGGATTTAATCGAGCGTAAAGCGACTGTCGTTGCCAGAAATGACGGTTCGGAAAAGTTAACTGAACAGGTAAGAATTACGCCAAAAGGACTTGGAAAATTATCCGTTCTTATTAGTGAATAATACCAAGCAAAAAAAAAAGACCAGCGCAAGACTGGCCAACACCAGGTAAAATGTTGCTGTTAACAAACACACAACGTTAACAATACTACCATAAATAACCTTATGAAAATTAATGTTTTGATCAACATTTACATTCATGTAATCAATAATCGGAGTAATCCTATGAATAACATCCACGAATACCGAACAACGTTACATCATGTAAAAGTTGGTATAGCGGTGTCCACTAACAAATAGACATTTACTTAAGGGTCTGCCCCATAACATTTTCTAATATTAGCGCCATCCATTAAAAATAATTTTGACTATTTGTTAATGGGTAGCGCTATATATTTAACAGGAGATGAAGTGAAGTATGACCTGATACTCGCAGACCCACCCTGGCAATACCAAAACAAAGTATCAAACGGTGCAGCAAATAAATCCTAATACTCTTCCCCGCAAATCATATGCCCTGACCTAACAAAGAACGAAGATAACCATTCGTGGCTTTGCTATTGATTTTTGTGGGGCAATGAAGCGCCTGAAAATAGTGTGAGTTTTTGAATGAGGATAGATAAAATGGAATAGATTACAACCAGATTCATGGGTTGATATTAAATTTATTATGCAGGACACAGGGTTCGGTAAAACGTTTATTTATGATAGAATTAAAGAAGGTTTACTTCCCAAAGCTAAGTTAATCCATGGTCGAGCTCGTTGGTTATATTCAGATCATCTTGCCTTTAAAAATAAACTATTCACGAGTTTCGCAATCTCCAAAAAAGAAGTATAAAGTTCAAAACAAGTAAAAATTAGGATGTTTATATTTTGTCAGTTTATCCATGCATTAAAAATATCTATAAAACATTCTTACAAGTAAGCAGTGTAAGATGCTCTGGTTTGGCGTTATCAGAAGTAAGCCCATCGCCTTTATCTCATGACACTATTAGTCGATGGCTAAAAAGCAGGTGTTTTCGACCTAAAGACCTGTGGAGATTAGTTGAAACATCTATACAAAAAAAGCCCTTGTGTACTAATAGCTGACGATACACTAATTGCCAAAACACGTAGTAAAAAAATAGAGATGGTCCATTATCAATATTCAGGTAATGAACATGATGCTATTGCTGGCATAGGTTTAGTTAATTTACTTTGGCATAATCTAACAACTGTTGAATCAATTCCTACTGATTATCGTATTTATGATAAAGATTCTGATGGAAAAACAAAAAACACGCACTTTTCCGAAATGCTCGCTCTTGCTAAAAAAAGAGGGATCATACCAGAAGCGGTAGTGATAGATGCCTGGTATTCTAGCCTGGATAATCTGAAATCAATTCGCTCTCACGGTTGGGTTTGGGTAACTACGCTGAGAAAAAATCGGATTGTTAACCGTAATATAGCTAGGCGACTTAATTTTGATTACAAGGTGTGTTATGAGTTATACAATTGATTTTCGACGTAAAGTAATATCTGTAAGGAAAGCCGAAGGTTTAACAATTCGAGAAACTGCGAAACAATTCCGTATTGGAAAAGCGTCTTTAGTACGTTGGCTTAAACGACCAGAGCCAAAAAATTCAACGCCACGTAAGAGGAAGCTCGATAAAAATGCTTTAGCAAAAGATGTGGAACAGTATCCAGATGCTTACCAAAAGGAACGGGCAGAGCGATTCGGTGTTTGTAAAAAGACTATTGGCAATCCCTTAAAAAGCTGGGATTAACCTATAAAAAAAACTCTATTCCATCCAAAAACCAACGAAAGCGACAGGCTGGCACATCAGCAAAAAAGACAACAGTATGAAAAAAAAGATAAATCTGTTGTTTTTATTGATGAAAGTGGTTTTTCACATGACACTCCACGAACTCACGGCTATTCCCCAAAAGGTCACCGTTGTTTTGGCCTGAAAAACTGGGGTGCTAAGGGAAGAACAAATGTTATTGGCGCTTTATTGGGAACAACCCTGTTTGCTATCGGATTATTTGATTGCAATATTAATCGTGATGTTTTTTATGTTTGGATCACAAAAATATTGCTCCCAGAACTTCCTGAAAATGCTGTTATTTTTATGGACAACGCTAGCTTTCACAAAGGTAAGAATATTGAACAGGCAATTATAAACGCAGGACACCAGATAGAATATTTGCCTGTGTATTCACCAGATTTAAATCCTATGAACATAAATGGTCTCAAGCTAAACGTAAAAAGATGGAAACAGGATGCACTATCGATGACCTGTTTTTAATACATATGCTGTAATCAAAATTAAGTCGCCTAGCTATATACAATTGAACAAGTTAGACATCTCAGAAGAAGGAACCTTAATACACTTACGAGGCTACGGTTGGGTGACTGTTTTCAAATTTACAGCCAAAAACGGCCGTATTGATTACATAGTAACAAACAAAAACAATCCCACCCGTCAATACGTCAAATCTATCATGGATGCCCGTTGGTCCGTTGAAGTTTATCATCGAGAAGTTAAAAAAATTGTGGTATAGCTAGGCGACTTAATTTTGATTACAGCATATGTATTAAAAACAGGTCATCGATAGTGCATCCTGTTTCCATCTTTTTACGTTTAGCTTGAGACCATTTATGTTCTATAGGATTTAAATCTGGTGAATACACAGGCAAATATTCTATCTGGTGTCCTGCGTTTATAATTGCCTGTTCAATATTCTTACCTTTGTGAAAGCTAGCGTTGTCCATAAAAATAACAGAATTTTCAGGAAGTTCTGGGAGCAATATTTTTGTGATCCAAACATAAAAAACATCACGATTAATATTGCAATCAAATAATCCGATAGCAAACAGGGTTGTTCCCAATAAAGCGCCAATAACATTTGTTCTTCCCTTAGCACCCCAGTTTTTCAGGCCAAAACAACGGTGACCTTTTGGGGAATAGCCGTGAGTTCGTGGAGTGTCATGTGAAAAACCACTTTCATCAATAAAAACAACAGATTTATCTTTTTTTTCATACTGTTGTCTTTTTTGCTGATGTGCCAGCCTGTCGCTTTCGTTGGTTTTTGGATGGAATAGAGTTTTTTTTATAGGTTAATCCCAGCTTTTTAAGGGATTGCCAAATAGTCTTTTTACAAACACCGAATCGCTCTGCCCGTTCCTTTTGGTAAGCATCTGGATACTGTTCCACATCTTTTGCTAAAGCATTTTTATCGAGCTTCCTCTTACGTGGCGTTGAATTTTTTGGCTCTGGTCGTTTAAGCCAACGTACTAAAGACGCTTTTCCAATACGGAATTGTTTCGCAGTTTCTCGAATTGTTAAACCTTCGGCTTTCCTTACAGATATTACTTTACGTCGAAAATCAATTGTATAACTCATAACACACCTTGTAATCAAAATTAAGTCGCCTAGTTATATTGAACGCTGTCAGGCTCGCACTAGCCGAGCGCAAAGAAATCATATTTTTCTCGCTATTTCTGCGTGGTTTGAACAACATAAACGTCGTATATCTGAAAAAATAACCCCACGAGTTTCGCACAGGCATATAAAATTCCAGAAATGGCTTAAAAGCAATGGTTAATTTGCAAGTTACTAAAACGTATAAATTTGTTTAAATTACAATAACTTGCTTTTAATTTATAAGATTTTGTCTATTTATATATTATGCTGAATTAAACTGAAAAATAGAGCGTTTTTTTATTGGTGCGAAACTCGTGTAAGGCAAACTTAGGGCTTGATGAAAAAACATGGGATTATTTATCGCAAACTGTTGACCATATTTTTCATGCTGGTGCTTTAGTTAATCATGTATTGCCATATCAACATTTGTTTGAAACAAATGTGTTACTTTGGAAAGCAAGAAAATATTTTTAGATGGTGGGTCGTACAGGATTTGAACCTGTGACCAATTGATTAAAAGTCAACTGCTCTACCGACTGAGCTAACGACCCATCTGAATAAACTGGATTATGTTTAGTTAGTAGCAAATAGGATAAACAAAAACTTTATCTAACACTATTAATGGTGGGTCGTACAGGATTCGAACCTGTGACCAATTGATTAAAAGTCAACTGCTCTACCGACTGAGCTAACGACCCTATTAATAGCAAAACACAGCATAAATAATTTAAACAAATAATGCTTTATTTTTTGGATAAATGGTGGGCGATACCAGATTCGAACTGATGACCCCCTCCTTGTAAGGGAGATGCTCTACCATCTGAGCTAATCGCCCAATCATAACTAAATCATCACAACAATTGGTGGGCGATACCAGATTCGAACTGATGACCTCCTCCTTGTAAGGGAGATGCTCTACCAACTGAGCTAATCGCCCGTCGTGATGGAGGTGCATTATAGGGATAGTTTTGCATGAGTCAACGGTTTTTCTAAGGAAAATATCCGTTCGTTGCAAAATTAAGCAAGATGCACCAAATATTATCGACGCTAAATAATATTTATTTAAACTTAATTTAGTCTAGCTCCTATCAGTCACGAGTTTCGCAATCTCCAAAAAAGAAGTATAAATTTAAAAACAAGAAAAAATTAGGGTGTTCATATTTTGTCAGTTTATCCATGCATTAAAAATATTTATAAAACATTCTTACAAGTAAGCAGTGTAAGATACTCTAAGCCTGTTGCTAAATAAGGGCATTAATTAGAATTTATCAAAAAATTAAAAGTTGACTATAAAATAATCACACTTAAAATTGAAAATAATCCATTTTAGATTAAAAAATAAACCCCTCTCGTGTTTTTGAGGTGTATGTGAGTCGTTTTTGTTTAAAGCAGCGTGAGTTCACTATTTGGCAACAGGCTTTCTGGTTTGGCGTTATCAGAAGTAAGCCCATCGCATTTATCTCATGACACTATTAGTCGATGGCTAAAAAGTAGATGTTTTCGACCTAAAGACCTATGGCGATTAGTTCAACCTTCTATAGACAAAAAAAGCCCTTGCGTACTAATTGCCGATGATATAGCTAGGCGACTTAATTTTGATTACAGCATATGTATTAAAAACAGGTCATCGATAGTGCATCCTGTTTCCATCTTTTTACGTTTAGCTTGAGACCATTTATGTTCTATAGGATTTAAATCTGGTGAATACACAGGCAAATATTCTATCTGGTGTCCTGCGTTTATAATTGCCTGTTCAATATTCTTACCTTTGTGAAAGCTAGCGTTGTCCATAAAAATAACAGAATTTTCAGGAAGTTCTGGGAGCAATATTTTTGTGATCCAAACATAAAAAACATCACGATTAATATTGCAATCAAATAATCCGATAGCAAAAAGGGTTGTTCCCAATAAAGCGCCAATAACATTTGTTCTTCCCTTAGCACCCCAGTTTTTCAGGCCAAAACAACGGTGACCTTTTGGGGAATAGCCGTGAGTTCGTGGAGTGTCATGTGAAAAACCACTTTCATCAATAAAAACAACAGATTTATCTTTTTTTTCATACTGTTGCCTTTTTTGCTGATGTGCCAGCCTGTCGCTTTCGTTGGTTTTTGGATGGAATAGAGTTTTTTTTATAGGTTAATCCCAGCTTTTTAAGGGATTGCCAAATAGTCTTTTTACAAACACCGAATCGCTCTGCCCGTTCCTTTTGGTAAGCATCTGGATACTGTTCCACATCTTTTGCTAAAGCATTTTTATCGAGCTTCCTCTTACGTGGCGTTGAATTTTTTGGCTCTGGTCGTTTAAGCCAACGTACTAAAGACGCTTTTCCAATACGGAATTGTTTCGCAGTTTCTCGAATTGTTAAACCTTCGGCTTTCCTTATAGATATTACTTTACGTCGAAAATCAATTGTATAACTCATAACACACCTTGTAATCAAAATTAAGTCGCCTAGCTATAAACAAAATTGTGGTATTGAACGCTGTCAGGCTCGCACTAGCCGAGCGCAAAGAAATCATATTTTTCTCGCTATTTCTGCGTGGTTTGAACAACATAAACGTCGTATATCTGAAAAAATAACCCTTTATCAACAAAATTGGGACGTAATCAAAAATGCTATTACTGAGCACATCCGTGTTTTATTAGCGTACGCAAATTAGTTTTGTGCAAAACTCGTGTCAGTATAAGTTAAGCAGTTTTACCATTAAATTAGCAAAATAAAGTATCATTATCACGCTAACAGCATTGAGCAATTAAGTTGCAGTGATAAAATAACCAACTGTAAATTTATCACTAGACTAGATTCGATATAAAAAAAGATCATTAAGGCAATCCTAATGAATAAAATAAAAACCCGTTTTGCACCAAGTCCAACAGGTTATCTTCACGTCGGCGGCGCTCGTACTGCACTCTATTCATGGCTTTATAGTCGACATAATAACGGAAAGTTTGTCTTACGTATTGAAGACACCGATCTTGAGCGTTCAACACAAGAAGCCATTGACGCCATAATGGATGGAATGAACTGGTTAAGTTTAAATTGGGATGAAGGTCCTTACTATCAAACTAAACGCTTCGATCGTTATCATGCCGTTATCGATCAAATGCTTAGCGCAGGGACAGCTTATCGCTGTTACTGTTCTAAAATACGGTTAGACAATTTACGTGAAGAACAGATGGTTAGAGGCGAAAAACCACGTTACGATGGCTATTGCCGCTCGCATGCTCATAACCATACACCGAATGAACCTCACGTAGTGCGCTTTCGCAACCCCCAGCAAGGATCTGTTATTTTTGAAGACCAAATCCGTGGCCCAATTGAATTTAGTAATCTTGAGCTAGATGATCTCATTATACGCCGCACCGATGGCTCTCCTACCTATAATTTCTGTGTTGTTATTGATGACTGGGATATGAAAATCACCCATGTGATTCGCGGTGAAGATCATATTAATAATACCCCACGGCAAATTAACATATTAACCGCTCTCGGTGCGCCAATACCTGTATATGCGCATGTTTCAATGATCTTGGGTGATGATGGTAAAAAATTATCTAAGCGTCATGGCGCAGTTTGTGTCATGCAATACCGTGATGACGGTTATCTACCAGAAGCCTTATTAAACTATTTGGTTCGTCTCGGGTGGTCCCATGGTGATCAAGAAATTTTTAACCGCGAGGAAATGATCAGTTATTTTTCCTTAGATGCAATTAATAAATCCGCCAGTGCCTTTAATACTGACAAATTATTATGGCTTAATCATCATTATATCAATTCATTACCGGCAGAATATGTTGCTACTCACTTAGCATGGCACATTGAACAGCAAGGTATTGATACCCAAATTGGGCCAAGCTTAGCAGATTTAGTTAAGCTTCTCGGTGAACGTTGTAAGACCTTAAAAGAAATAGCCGGTTCATGTCGTTATTTCTATCAGGATTTTGCTACATTCGACGGAGACGCCGCTAAAAAACATTTACGCCCAATAGCGCGCTTACCATTAAAAACCGTACGGGCAAAATTGGCGGCTATTAGCAACTGGACATGTGAAAATGTTCATCATGCAATCGAAGCAACGGCTACAGAACTGGAAATTGGGATGGGTAAAGTGGGTATGCCTCTGCGGGTCGCTGTGACAGGAACAGGCCAATCACCGAGTGTTGATGCCACTGTACATGCTATTGGCCAAAATCGTTCATTAAAACGCATTGATAACGCTTTGGTTTATATTAATGAGCGTGAAAATAGGGTTAGCAAATAAAATTAGCTTAGTATAAAGGCACATTTCACTGTGCCTTTTTTCTTCACACTAGGCTTTATGTGCATTTTTTCAACGGTTAAACACTATTTTCCTATTAATCGATTGACAGTCTTATTCAGCTTGCATATTATGCGCCCAACCGACTTGGTGTAGGGGCTATAGCTCAGCTGGGAGAGCGCTTGCATGGCATGCAAGAGGTCAGCGGTTCGATCCCGCTTAGCTCCACCAAATTTTTAATGTTATTTAATAAGATAAGAGGCCAAAAGTAGGCCTCTTAATTCTTATTCTGTGTCAAATCTGTGCCACTAGTGACGATGCGTTCAGCGTGTTGCTGCAAAATTGTGTTGAAAGGTGTGCATATTTACGTACGGTGTCTGCCTTGCTCCAGCTTCCCAGCTCTTGTAAAACTTATAGTGGGGTTCCTGCCATTATGTGGCGAGTTGCCCATGTGTGACGCAGGTCATGAAAATGAAAATCTCCCAGCCCAGCTCGATAAACTGCTTTTCGCCATCCTTTAGCACCTGCGTTTTTTATTCTATTCCCTTGATAAGTAAAAACATACTCTCTGTAATGTCCTTGCTGTTCCCGTATTATTGTTAACCTGAGTTCGGGATAAGCATTATCAATTATGCTTGAAGATATGTTCCTGCCACCGATATCTTTGGTTTAGATGGAATTAAACAATATGCAACCAGTCCTGCTAATAAATTCACTACAAAATTAGCAGGAGAGCGGTGCCGCGTATGCGCTATCTGACAAAGATTTTTTAACTCATCAAATACCGTTTCAATGACAGAACGATGACGCAAGATGGCTTTGTCGAAACAAGTCTGTTCAACAGGCTTTATTTTCTTCTTGATATTCGTTATAAGGTTAATTCCCATTGTTTTCAGTTGCTGTTTCAGTGAAGCCGATAAATACCCTTTATCCGCATACAAACAACCAGAAAGATCTTTTATCAGCTCAGGTAATGGTTTCCGATCATCTGTGTTTCCTGGTGTAAGTCGAAAACTAAGTATTTCCCCCAAATGATTGATAATTACATGAAGTTTGAAACCAAAGAACCAACCTGTTGAGGTTTTTCCTCGTTCAGCTATCCCATCGAAGACTTTATGACGGCGGATCCGTAAGTTATCACACACAGCTATCGGAGTAGAATCGGCAACCGACAGACCCGTGCACTTTCCCTTAATTGACTCAAACAGTACCGTTAAAGCTAAGGCACTGCGCGGAAGTAACTCTACGCAGCGTGAATATAGCTAGGCGACTTAATTTTGATTACAGCATATGTATTAAAAACAGGTCATCGATAGTGCATCCTGTTTCCATCTTTTTACGTTTAGCTTGAGACCATTTATGTTCTATAGGATTTAAATCTGGTGAATACACAGGCAAATATTCTATCTGGTGTCCTGCGTTTATAATTGCCTGTTCAATATTCTTACCTTTGTGAAAGCTAGCGTTGTCCATAAAAATAACAGAATTTTCAGGAAGTTCTGGGAGCAATATTTTTGTGATCCAAACATAAAAAACATCACGATTAATATTGCAATCAAATAATCCGATAGCAAAAAGGGTTGTTCCCAATAAAGCGCCAATAACATTTGTTCTTCCCTTAGCACCCCAGTTTTTCAGGCCAAAACAACGGTGACCTTTTGGGGAATAGCCGTGAGTTCGTGGAGTGTCATGTGAAAAACCACTTTCATCAATAAAAACAACAGATTTATTTTTTTTTTCATACTGTTGTCTTTTTTGCTGATGTGCCAGCCTGTCGCTTTCGTTGGTTTTTGGATGGAATAGAGTTTTTTTTATAGGTTAATCCCAGCTTTTTAAGGGATTGCCAAATAGTCTTTTTACAAACACCGAATCGCTCTGCCCGTTCCTTTTGGTAAGCATCTGGATACTGTTCCACATCTTTTGCTAAAGCATTTTTATCGAGCTTCCTCTTACGTGGCGTTGAATTTTTTGGCTCTGGTCGTTTAAGCCAACGTACTAAAGACGCTTTTCCAATACGGAATTGTTTCGCAGTTTCTCGAATTGTTAAACCTTCGGCTTTCCTTACAGATATTACTTTACGTCGAAAATCAATTGTATAACTCATAACACACCTTGTAATCAAAATTAAGTCGCCTAGCTATATGATGGCAAGTTAGGAAATTCCTTCCTGAGATATAAACGGACATGATAGAGATAAAATACCTTGAATTGTCTGAATCGGAGTTGATGAAACAAAACAACCAGTGTCATCATTTCAGCCAATGAAAGCTGAGTAGACCGTCTACGACGCTTACTTACATTAGTCTTAACTTAATCTGACAATTCTGATTTAAAAAAGAGCGTTACCGGTTTTAATTAACATCATTAGATAATTAAATAAAAGGTAATTCTATGTATCAAACAAATAATCCTATCATCAAACGTAAAGTCGGGTTACTTAACCTCGCTGAAGAGCTTAATAACGTCTCAAAAGCCTGTAAGATTATGGGGGTATCCCGAGATACGTTTTATCGCCACCAAGAACTTGTTAACGATGGTGGGATAGACGCTTTAATTAACCAAAATCGACGGGTGCCTAACGTAAAAAATAGAGTAGATGAACAGATTGAAAGCGCTGTAGTTGAGTATGCGATTGAATACCCTGCACACGGTCAACACCGCAGTAGTAATGAGCTAAGAAAAAAAGGCATTTTTGTTTCGGGGAGTGGCGTTCGTTCTATTTGGCTGCGCCATAATCTCGAAAATTTTACAAAACGCCTAAAAGCGCTTGAAGATAAAATCGCAACAGAAGGAATTATCCTGTCAGAATCACAAATCAGTGCTCTAGAAAAGAAAGCGCAAGATGATGAAGCCTGTGGTGAGATTGAAACAGCGCATCCAGGTTCTCTGGGTTCACAAGATACTTTTTATGTCGGTCATTTAAAAGGCGTTGGTCGTGTTTATCAACAAACTTACATTGATACTTACAGTAAAGTCGTTCATTGTAAGCTTTACACAACAAAAAGCGCGATAACGGCGGCAGATTTATTAAATGACAAGGTTCTGCCTTTTTAATTCTCAGCATGGGTTACCGGTGTTACGTATACTGACGGACAGAGGCAGTGAGTATTGTGGTAAAGTTGAACATCACGATTATCAACTTTATCTCGCTATCAATGATATTGATCATACAAAAACTAAAGCTCGTTCACCTCAAACTAATGAGATTTGTGAACGCTTTCATAAAACTGTATTACAAGAGTTCTATCAGGTAGCTTTTCGTAAGAAAAGCTATAGTGCTTTAGATGAATTACAAGCTGATTTAGATAAATGGTTAGCGGAATATAATAACCAACGCACTCATCAAGGAAAAATGTGTTGCGGTCGAACTCCTACGGCAACTTTACACGATGGAAAACAACTTTGGAGAGAGAAAGATTTAAATCAAATTTAACCTGACAGGTACTGTATAAATAACCGGTAACTGTCAGATCAAGGCTGAGCTACTACAGACTATGACGCCATTACCACGACTTACAAAAAAGGTGGAAAGTGGAGGTTTTTCATAAATCATTGAAGTCGAATGCTAATCTGGCCAAGTCCCCCACCAGAACAGTGCGAACTCAAAGCAATCACATATTCATGGCTATCTGCGCAGCCTTTAAGCTTGAAGGTTTGCGCATTAAAAACAAGCTCAATCCCTTTGTGTCGCAAGCTACTCATCAATGCATCGCGCTCTGCTTAGCTTATGCTGAACTTCAGAAATTTCGGGCTACTGCGTAACATCAGTAAGTAAATTATATTTCTATCTTATATCCAGTAAATTCAAGATAAGCTGGTCTGTGTTCAGCTTCAGGATAAGCAACAATAAAACCAATATCTCCGAAGCGTTGTTCATCATGAAGAACAGTAATTTTTCCACTTACAGTTTTTGGCTCTTCATTATCAACCACAAACTCACTGCCAAATACACCACCTACATTTACACGCCCTTTTGCATTCTTTAGTGTTACAATTATTTCTTTTTCAGTGGAAGCATCTTCGATATTTACACCAAACACAGAACTATATGGACCGTTTGAAGTAATAATTAATTTATTACCAGTAAACCGATGAAGCATCCTTTCAGATGGATTAATTATCCCATAATATTTAAGATCGTGTTTATCATCAAAATCAAAATCAACTAATACTGCCATTTTGAGCCCCTAATATTTTATTTAATATTTCACGGATATTACACAATGCAACTTGTTTATTATCTAAGCTGCAATTCTTAAAATCTATTTTATTCACGTACTCAAATTATTCGATTGTGAACGGTTGATACGAAATCCGATCATTTTCTCATTGCCTCAATCTGCCTCAGCGCGGCTTTATCCTGATTGCACATCTCCAGTATCATGTGAATTTATGGTAGTGTCAATGCCAACTGAATTCTGATCCACTTTGCTAAAGTAAAACTGATCCACCTCCTTCAATTTACTCGCTGATTTCCGCTTTCAATTTTTTATGCAGCTGACGGAGTATCGTTTGGCGCCGACGTTCAGTAAGGGAATGTTTGGCGAAAGGGAAATTAAAGTACGTTAAGCAAGAAAGCGTGAGGTTAAGCTGTACCCTGCAAAAAGCGAGGCTAGTAAGTTAGGAGTTTTTTGTATAACTACAACAGGATAGTTAAAATTATTGATCATTAAAGTCAAACAAAAACTAAGCATATTTGTTAACTTTAACTGAAAAGTTTGAGTTTTTCATGACATTTGACAGCATTTTGTAGACAAGATATAAACTGGCATTCAACATATCATAAATTTCTCTTCTACATGTTATGCGTGATGGTTTTTTCCACCCACGAGTTTCGAACAAGCATATAAAATTCCAAAAATGGCTTAAAAGCAATGGTTAATTTGCAAGTTACTAAAACGTATAAATTTGTTTAAATTACAATAAGTTGCTTTTAATTTATAAGATTTTGTCTATTTATATATTAAAATAGTTGCTGAATAGAGAGTTGCATTTTTTGTCACGCTATAGACAATAAAAAGAGGTTTAACTTAGAAAATAACGGTTTGAAATGATCAACAAAGAGCGGTTGTTACGAGATAATCGTTTATGTAAAGCAATCATTGGATTATCAGTCGAAGAATTGAAAAATTTAGCCGCTGAATTTTCAGCTTGTTATTTGATTTATCGGAAAAAGAATCGAAAAGATCACGAGCGGCAGATGGGTGCAGGGCAGAAAGGATTTATCCCAACCCCATTAGATAAACTGCTTTTTATTTTATTGTATTTAAAATGTTATCCGACCTATGATTTGCAAGGACTTCTTTTTGGTTTAGATAGAACACGGGTATGTCGCTGGGTAAAAATATTATTGCCGGTTGATGACCTTGGGGCGAGAATGTGTTTTGCCCGCTCGTCAAATTCGCTCTGCTGAGGAATTTTTTCGCGCCTTTCCTGGAGTTAAAGACGTCTTTATTGATGGGACAGAGCGACCTGTCCAAAAGCCTAAGAATCTGCGTCGGCGAAAAAAAATGTATTCGGGAAAGAAAAGACAGACCACTCGAAAAGGGCTTATTATGACTGACGAAACGAGGAAAATTGGATTTATCCCCATGATCAAAAATGGGCGCCGTCACGATAAACGCTTACTCGATAAAGTCGATATAATTCGCCATATTCCCCCTGAGGCAACCATCTGGGCCGATACCGGTTTTCAAGGTATAGATAAACAGCATCCTAATACACAAATCCCAAAAAAAGGAACTCGAAAAAGACCTTTATCGCCTGAACAAAAACAAGAAAATAAAATAATCTCGGGCATCCGTATTACGGTTGAACACGCCATCGCGGGTATCAAGCGCCTCGGTTGTATGACCCAAATTTTACGGAATCGTAGACCCTTTATTGATGATACCTTTTTACTCCTTAGTGCCGGTCTTTGGAATTTCCATCTCAGAACAGCCTAAAATTTACTTCAATCACCGAAATACCCTTATTTCACTATTAAGCAACACGCTTATTATGCTGAATTAAACTTAAAAATAGAGCGTTTTTTTATTGGTGCGAAACTCGTGCCACCTTCCCCCTGCCCTTGTAATCATTCTTTTCGGTTTAGCTGTTTTGTGATAATAAGTAGCAATACTAGGCTTTAATTTGTATTACTCTTAACTTAATCTGATAATTCTGATTTAAAAAAGAGCGTTATAGCTAGGCGACTTAATTTTGATTACAGCATATGTATTAAAAACAGGTCATCGATAGTGCATCCTGTTTCCATCTTTTTACGTTTAGCTTGAGACCATTTATGTTCTATAGGATTTAAATCTGGTGAATACACAGGCAAATATTCTATCTGGTGTCCTGCGTTTATAATTGCCTGTTCAATATTCTTACCTTTGTGAAAGCTAGCGTTGTCCATAAAAATAACAGAATTTTCAGGAAGTTCTGGGAGCAATATTTTTGTGATCCAAACATAAAAAACATCACGATTAATATTGCAATCAAATAATCCGATAGCAAAAAGGGTTGTTCCCAATAAAGCGCCAATAACATTTGTTCTTCCCTTAGCACCCCAGTTTTTCAGGCCAAAACAACGGTGACCTTTTGGGGAATAGCCGTGAGTTCGTGGAGTGTCATGTGAAAAACCACTTTCATCAATAAAAACAACAGATTTATCTTTTTTTTCATACTGTTGTCTTTTTTGCTGATGTGCCAGCCTGTCGCTTTCGTTGGTTTTTGGATGGAATAGAGTTTTTTTTATAGGTTAATCCCAGCTTTTTAAGGGATTGCCAAATAGTCTTTTTACAAACACCGAATCGCTCTGCCCGTTCCTTTTGGTAAGCATCTGGATACTGTTCCACATCTTTTGCTAAAGCATTTTTATCGAGCTTCCTCTTACGTGGCGTTGAATTTTTTGGCTCTGGTCGTTTAAGCCAACGTACTAAAGACGCTTTTCCAATACGGAATTGTTTCGCAGTTTCTCGAATTGTTAAACCTTCGGCTTTCCTTACAGATATTACTTTACGTCGAAAATCAATTGTATAACTCATAACACACCTTGTAATCAAAATTAAGTCGCCTAGCTATACCGGTTTTAATTAACATCATTAGATAATTAAATAAAAGGTAATTCTATGTATCAAACAAATAATCCTATCATCAAACATAAAGTCGGGTTACTTAACCTCGCTGAAGAGCTTAATAACATCTCAAAAGCCTGTAAGATTATGGGGGTATCCCGAGATACGTTTTATCGCTACCAGGAACTTGTTAACGATGGTGGGATAGACGCTTTAATTAATCAAAATCGACGGGTGCCTAACGTAAAAAATAGAGTAGATGAACAGATTGAAAGCGCTGTAGTTGAGTATGCGATTGAATACCCTGCACACGGTCAACACCGCAGTAGTAATGTAGTGGTCAACTAAAATTGGCCACCCTACCTGACTGTTCACGGAACAGTCGCTCTGATTCGTTTGGCGTTAATCCACCGTTATACCAGTGAGGTCTTATATCGCTATAGTAGTGGTTTATGTAGCGAATAATGGCTGACTGAGCAGTACTAAAGCTTTGGTAGCCAGTCGTTGGCACCCATTCGGTCTTCAGACTACGGAAGAATCGTTCCATCGGACTATTATCCCAACAATTCCCTCTGCGGCTGATACTTTGGGTCATCTGATAACAAGCCTGTTGCTCAATAGCAAAATTAATTATGACTTACAAAAAAACCAGCCGATGATGATAAAATCATCAATTTTTGCATTAAAAATAACCCATGCAAGATTAAAAAATAAACTATTTTTGTATTTTTTAGATGTATCTAACTTGTTTTTATTTTAAGCAACTTTATTTCACTATTGAGCAACATGCTTAACGCCACAATGCCTGCCTATACTGACGACTGGTATAATGACTTCCCTGATCACTATGGAACATCACCTGTTTGGGATGCCCACGTAGTTCCCAAGCCATTTGTAGTGCTTTGGCGGTTAATTCTGAGTCTGGTGCAAATGACATTGCCCAGCCCACCGGTTTTCGGGCAAACAAATCCAATACCACAGCCAGATAGGCCCATCGTGAGCCTGTCCAAATATAGTTACATCGCCGCACCAAACCTGGTCAGGCTTTGTAACAGCGAACTGCCTATTGAGCAGATTTGGAATATCAATACGTTCATTTCCACCGCGGTTGTATTTATGTTTTCGCTCTTGGCAACTGACGATGATTAATTCTTTCATCAACTTACCCGCTAACCACCGCCCAAGTTTCACGTTGTGTGTATTGGTAACCATCGTGGCGATAGTCCTTGCGCCAGCAGAGCCGCCACTAACGTTCCACGCTTCGCTGACTAGGCTACGTTTTATCGTCCGCTCAATATCTGGCTCCTTAGGCCGACACCAATAGCGATAACTGCTTCGGTGAACATTAAAAATACGACACAAAGTTTTCACCGGATAAAGCACTCTTAGCTTTTCAACTACCGAAAATTTTTCAGTGAGTCGGACATTAAGAGCGCAGTAGCCTTTTTTAAGATGTCATTCTCCATTTCCAGCCGGTGGATTTTTTTCTTCATTTCTCTGAACTCAATTTGTTCAGGTGTTAATGGCAGACCAGGCGATGTTTTCCCTTGACGTTCTAAACGAAGGGCTCTTACCCACCGGCTAATCGCTGAAAGACTGACGTTCATGCCTTTCGCGGCTTCCTGGTAGGTGTAATTTTGGTCAAGGACTAATTTGGCGGTTTCACATTTAAATTCAGCAGTAATTATTTTACCCATTTCGGCACCTATAAAAATTATGAGGTAAACATATCACCTCAACTTAGGTGGCCAAATTTAGTATGCCACTACAATTTGGCTGCGCCATAATCTCGAAAATTTTACAAAACGCCTAAAAGCGCTTGAAGATAAAATCGCAACAGAAGGAATTATCCTGTCAGAATCACAAATCAGTGCTCTAGAAAAGAAAGTGCAAGATGATGAAGCCTGTGGTGAGATTGAAACAGCGCATCCAGGTTCTCTGGGTTCACAAGATACTTTTTATGTCGGTCATTTAAAAGGCGTTGGTCGTGTTTATCAACAAACTTACATTGATACTTACAGTAAAGTCGTTCATTGTAAGCTTTACACAACAAAAAGCGCGATAACGGCGGCAGATTTATTAAATGACAAGGTTCTCCCTTTTTATTCCCAGCATGGGTTACCGGTGTTACGTATACTGACGGACAGAGGCAGTGAGTATTGTGGTAAAGTTGAACATCACGATTATCAACTTTATCTCGCTATCAATGATATTGATCATACAAAAACTAAAACTCGTTCACCTCAAACTAATGGGATTTGTGAACGCTTTCATAAAACTGTATTACAAGAGTTCTATCAGGTGGCTTTTCGTAAGAAAATCTATAGGGCTTTAGATGAATTACAAGCTGATTTAGATAAATGGTTAGCAGAATATAATAACCAACGCACTCATCAAAGAAAAATGTGTTGAGGTCGAACTCCTATGGCAACTTTACACGATGGAAAACAACTTTGGAGAGAGAAAGATTTAAATCAAATTTAACCTGACAGGTACTGTATAAATAACCGGTAACTGTCAGATCAAGTCTGAGCTACTACACTCTCCAGCGAGGTTAAGTAACCCGACTTTATGTTTGATGATAGGATTATTTGTTTGATACATAGAATTACCTTTTATTTAATTATCTAATGATGTTAATTAAAACCGGTAACGCTCTTTTTTAAATCAGAATTGTCAGATTAAATTAAGACTAATACACTTTATTCTATATCACCAATTGTAGTAAAAATTGCGATGGAGCTTGCCTATCTTTGCCTTGCCAGGCAAGCAGATATTTTATCTTTAACTTATTCTCAGCTATCTAATGATGGCATATTTATTAAGCAAGGGAAAACAGGGGTTGCACAAATAAAAGCATGGACAGATCGTTTACATGCAGCTATAGAGTTAAGTCATACTTTACCTTTAGATAAGGGAATTGGCAGTATATATGTTCTCCATCAACAAAGTGGATCTGGGTATACTTGTGATGGTTTAAATAGCAGTTGGAGGAAAGCAAAAGGTGTCTCAGATTTTGATGGTTCCTTTATCTGAAAAACAAACAATATCTGGTCATAAAAACATCGCTCAAACTGCAAGATACGATAGAAAAATTAATATTGTTCCTGTCGTTGGAGGTCAAAAAAAGAAATGATCAAATCAAAAATATAGTGAAAGGTGATTTTAGTCACAAAAATTCGGCCTTAAGTGACTAGCTTTTTATCACTTAACTTATTGATAATAAAGGAAAAATTAATCACATTCAAAATAGTCAATTATTCGTTTAGCCGGACTTACACAAATCCACTTACACCCAACCAACAACTAATTCTTAACAACCTCCTCCAACGCTGCTAATATGATGCTCATTAGGTGGGGCTATTATGTTTACGGTGAATAATGATCAATAAAAATTAAAGCTAGCAAAAAGAGGTTAATTCCAGTCAAAAAGGATAGCGAAGTCTGGCTGGCAAACGGCACGGGCGACGCTTGGTGATTTCGAGACGGTGAAATCATCCACGGTTTCTTTTGAGGCTGAGAAAAAAGCCAAAGAAACAGGCATGGTGCTTGAAGAATGCAAAAAATACCAGTTTAGCCGAGTCATTAATTTTATCGAATTTTTTAAAGATTAACATGATTTATACGAAAATTTTAAAAAAAAATATTGTCATATTATTATTAATATTTTTAATCTCTCAAATTATCAATCTCTATGTTTTTAGAACAAGTAAAGGAATATCACACATCTCTACTTTTACTATTCTCTTAATAACTTTTGTATTAATAATTAGTAATGGAAGCATAAAAAAAGCGATAGGAATATTTTTTCTATTTTTTATAAATTTAAAAATTATTTACTCATTATGTTTTAACGGAAACATAACAGTCTCTGCGATAAAATCAATATTCGAAACCAACATAAAAGAAGTTTCACTTATGTTTAATGGTTTATTTTTTAAATTAACTTTTCCTTCGTTAATTTTAACAATTTCTGTATTTTTCTTGGTAAGTAAAATAAGAAAAAATTTAAATATTAATCCTTTATTTTTAAATGTAACATTGATTTCTATTTGCTTAACTTTTATTTCTGTTTTTATTAATATAAAAAATGAACCAAGGTTAATTCCTAACATTAAAGAAGATAATAAAGAGCTTGGAATATTTTTAAAGAATAGAGTTCCTTTAGTGGTTGGAGACATCATTTTTATAATGACGAATTGGTCAGGCAGTAAAAAATATTTAAATATAAGCAAGATTGAAAAACTTAATAACTCTATCATTAAAAAAATCAATAGTAATAATAAAAATATTATCTTAATAATGGGGGAAGCATCGTTATCATTACGTTACAGCGTTTATGGTTATCACTTAAATACAACACCACATATGGCAAAAATCTTCTCTACAGAAGATGCCTGTATATTAAATAATGTCCATTCAAGCGCACCGATAACGAGGGATTCTGTATCAATGACATTAGCTTTCCACGTGCCAGAAAGTGAAGATAATTTGTTTATTAATAAATCGATAGTCGAAATGGCAAAAGAGAATGGCTATAAAACTTATTGGATCGGCGCACAAGAAATTAAAGGATT
This sequence comes from Candidatus Arsenophonus triatominarum, assembly GCF_001640365.1. Lineage (GTDB taxonomy): Bacteria > Pseudomonadota > Gammaproteobacteria > Enterobacterales > Enterobacteriaceae > Arsenophonus > Arsenophonus triatominarum. The sequence goes on from NZ_LWMI01000012.1 coordinate 86,134, forward strand.
GTTTGCTTCTAAGTATGGTTTTATTGCCAAAAAAAGCGATTATATAAAACTAACTCATTATGATGACAATAAATTAACTACATTATTATCGGAAGTCTTGTCTGATGGTAAAGAAAAACGATTTATTGTTATCCATCTAAATGGTAACCATTTACCCTACAACAATTATGATGAAATAGACAAAAATTTATTACCCAATGCAGAAAAATATGATTTAACTATCCATCATGTTGATAGAGTCGTAAATGATATATTTAATGTTATTGATAAACAAAAAATTGATTACAATTTGATTTATACCGCCGATCATGGCGAAATCGTAAATGTAGGTCATGGCTTAGAAAAAGGTATAGAGCAGTATATTATACCTTTTATGTATCGATCAACAAATCCAGATAACGACTGTAAATTCATTGAATCTTTTCGCAATAAAAACGGATATCTAAGTGGTTTAATGAATAAATATATTTTATCGGAACTTCTTGGTTATAAAATAGATAAAAATGTACTTACAAAAGAGCGAGAATATGACAGAGTGTTAACAGCAAATGAAGAGGTTGTAACATTTTATGATATAAAATGATAAATATCTCTATGCAGGTTTATCAGGCCAAAAGGTAGTGTTCAAAAATCTGTGTCATATCTTAAACTCAAAAAAAGAGGTATGACATATGAGAAATCAATCATTTAATTTTGATGAAGCGTTGAAGCAATTACAATCAGGTAAAAATTTACTCGGTACGGATGGAATACTCACACCACTCATAAAACAGCTGACCGAAGCTGCCCTGCAGGCAGAAATAGAACACTCCCTATCGACAACGTCAATCGATACGCGTAAAAATGGCTATACTCGAAAAACGGTTAAATCGACATCAGGTCAATTTGAACTGAAAACGCGCAGAGACAGGTCAGGTGCTTTTGAGCCTCAGCTCATTAAGAAAAATCAGACAAAATTATCAGAGGATATTGATAACAAAATCCTATCGTTATTTGCATTAGGCATGAGTTATCGTGATATTCAAAAACATATTGCAGAATTATATGGACTGGAAATATCAGATGGAGATATTACGCATATTACTGATAAATTACTCCCTGAATTAAAAGCCTGGCAACAACGCCCTCTGGAGGCGCTCTATCCTTTTGTCTGGCTCGATGCCATTCATTCAAGATAAAACATGATGGTCACTATATCAATAAGGCAATCTTGTAGTGGCATACTAAATTTGGGCCACCTAAGTTAAGGTGATATGCTTACCTCATAATTTTTATAGGTGCCGAAATGAGTAAAATAATTACTGCTGAATTTAAATGTGAAACCGCCAAATTAGTCCTTGACCAAAATTACACCTACCAGGAAGCCGCGAAAGGCATGAACGTCAGTCTTTCAGCGATTAGCCAGTGGGTAAGAGCCCTTCGTTTAGAACGTCAAGGGAAAACATCGCCTGGTCTGCCATTAACACCTGAACAAATTGAGTTCAGAGAAATGAAGAAAAAAATCCACCGGCTGGAAATGGAGAATGACATCTTAAAAAAGGCTACTGCGCTCTTAATGTCCGACTCACTGAAAAATTTTCGGTAGTTGAAAAGCTAAGAGTGCTTTATCCGGTGAAAACTTTGTGTCGTATTTTTAATGTTCACCGAAGCAGTTATCGCTATTGGTGTCGGCCTAAGGAGCCAGATATTGAGCGGACGATAAAACGTAGCCTAGTCAGCGAAGCGTGGAACGTTAGTGGCGGCTCTGCTGGCGCAAGGACTATCGCCACGATGGTTACCAATACACACAACGTGAAACTTGGGCGGTAGTTAGCGGGTAAGTTGATGAAAGAATTAATCATCGTCAGTTGCCAAGAGCGAAAACATAAATACAACCGCGGTGGAAATGAACGTATTGATATTCCAAATCTGCTCAATAGGCAGTTCGCTGTTACAAAGCCTGACCAGGTTTGGTGCGGCGATGTAACCTATATTTGGACAGGCTCACGATGGGCCTATCTGGCTGTGGTATTGGATTTGTTTGCCCGAAAACCGGTGGGCTGGGCAATGTCATTTGCACCAGACTCAGAATTAACCGCCAAAGCACTACAAATGGCTTGGGAACTACGTGGGCATCCCAAACAGGTGATGTTCCATAGTGATCAGGGAAGTCATTATACCAGTCGTCAGTATAGGCAGGCATTGTGGTGTTATCAGATGACCCAAAATATCAGTCGCAGAGGGAATTGTTGGGATAATAGTCCGATGGAACGATTCTTCCGTAGTCTGAAGACCGAATGGGTGCCAACGACTGGCTACCAAAGCTTTAGTACTGCTCAGTCAGCCATTATTCGCTACATAACCCACTACTATAGCGATATAAGACCTCACTGGTATAACGGTGGATTAACGCCAAACGAATCAGAGCGACTGTTCCGTGAACAGTCAGGTAGGGTGGCCAATTTTAGTTGACCACTACAGTCATGGCAGGTTCCTTTGGTAGCAAATCCCTTTTTTCCCCACCGTTAGACCCTTAATTTTCTTTTCCATCAACGGCCAGAGGGCTGTTTTTCGCTTATGTTTTTCGTAGAGAGTGGTAAGGTAGGTCACTGTTCCCGGGAACTGCAAACTTTCTTCCAGACCTTTGCTGTAATCGATAGATTTTTTCATATCTGAAGCGGCATAGCTGTAATATTTACTCTTCGCTTGATTAATAGCGTCTTCGACCAGAAAACGGCGCAATAGCGTAGCAGCAAGGGCATAGCCATGTTTATACAGCGTACTGGATAATGTTCGGATGAATGAGTTTGTGAGGTGAACAAGGGAATTGGCTAGTTTCTCTATTGGCATGGCTGTAATACATTCGTCGATTAAATCAAATCGCTCTATATCTGAGGCAAAAGCGATATACCGCTCAAGCCCTTTCTCTTTTGCAATGCTCAGGAAATGCTGAATATTATCGTTTTCTTCCCTACTGGCCTTTGTGTATAATCGATAGAAACGGGTCTCACATCGTAAAGAAAAGGCATCAATAGCTTTTTCTTTCGCTTCCTCATTTTTGCCATCTTCAATCAGTGCAGTAATTAATAATTCATTCCATGTTGTTTTATCTACGTATCGTTTATCGCTTTGTTTCTCCATGCTTAATAATAATTCAACGGCTTCATCAGCTCTTATCTCTTCTATCAGTAATCTTGCATAATCAAAATAGTGTTCAGAATGACAGAATTCACCTTTTTGAAAGGCTATTGTCAGAAAATCGATATCTCTTATTAATATACTGATGTCTAATGCTTCCCATGGGCGTTTATTTTGATAATACATATCCCGAATTGTGCGTAAAACATCTGTACTTAATAAAGTACGGTATTTTTTAAAAATCTTAACACCAAAATAAAGTTCATTCGCAACAAAATTAAAAACCTTGTTGGCAATGAAAAATGGGTCACTATTTTTTTGAGCTACCACTGATTTCATCCACGCATCCAGCAGAACAGAGTAGTATTCCATCCAGCTTCCGCTAGATGAGTCTGTACTCTCACTGAATTTATCAAACTCAAGCATGATTTTTGCACTCAAGCTTTCTACCTGTTCTGGGAGTGTGTCCGCTACCTTCTCAAGTGGCTGTGCAATACTGCGTGTTAGCTCATCATAAAGCGCATCCGCTTCGTAGTAATCATAAAAGCGTTTACTTTTATTTTGTCGGTTATACTCTTTTTCGGTGCTTTTGAGTATTTCCTGATCAGATAATAAATACTCGTTTACCAGTACAGCTTTGGCCTGTTCATTATCCTGTATAATGTAATGTATCACGTTTAATAACTCTTCATGACTCATACCATTTAACAATTCATTTTGTTTTTTATTAAGTTTGATTGCCATCTTCCCTCCATAAACACTTTTTTAAAAGAAAGAACGCATTATTCGCAATAGCTAAACGCCGGTATCATAATAAATAATTTCCACTCTTGTTCACAAAGTTCCAAAATCGGTTGATTGTTGTCGAAAACGTCGCTCTCAGTATAATCAAAATAACAATTTAGATAAAGTATATATTATTAATCATCAAGTTATTTAATTTCATGATGTTTTAATTTATTTTTATATACACAGTTATGTACAAATTATTTTTTCACCCCCGTGTGCTATCTTTGGCAAAATACCAAAAACAAAACCGCAATCTCTCACAAAGCCACTTACACCCAACCAACAACTAAAATAGTTAACAGCTTCCTGCAACGCTGCTAATATGATGCCCCTTGGGTGCTGAGGAATCCCCAGAAAATCAGTGTTAATAAACCAACACCATATTTCGGTAGTTTTTAGTCAGATGATTAAGAACGGTGCTCAGTACCGTTCGCCTTAAAATTAGCGGGGTGTGTCGCAGGATATTCTTCGCTAACGCCAGACAAGAGATAACTCGTCGTGATTTAATGCTGTTGGCCTGGTACCTCAGGTGTAATCCTTTATTTTCAGCGTGATAACCAAGAAGCCACATGACGATTGTACTCAGCGTTGCCAGCAGACTCAGAACCAACATTCTTCCTGTTGAGCGACTTTTACTGGCCCGAAGACCAAACCCAAAGCGTTCGCTTTTTTCGTCGCGGAAGTTCTGCTCTATCTGCATCCGACGGCTGTATAACTTGATAATTTCTCGGGGCCTGAAGTCATCTGTATGTAGTGGCATACTAAATTTGGCCACCTAAGTTGAGGTGATATGCTTACCTCATAATTTTTATAGGTGCCGAAATGAGTAAAATAATTACTGCTGAATTTAAATGTGAAACCGCCAAATTAGTCCTTGACCAAAATTACACCTACCAAGGAAGCCGCGAAAGGCATGAACGTCAGTCTTTCAGCGATTAGCCGGTGGGTAAGAGCCCTTCGTTTAGAACGTCAAGGGAAAACATCGCCTGGTCTGCCATTAACACCTGAACAAATTGAGTTCAGAGAAATGAAGAAAAAAATCCACCGGCTGGAAATGGAGAATGACATCTTAAAAAAGGCTACTGCGCTCTTAATGTCCGGCTCACTGAAAAATTTTCGGTAGTTGAAAAGCTAAGAGTGCTTTATCCGGTGAAAACTTTGTGTCGTATTTTTAATGTTCACCGAAGCAGTTATCGCTATTGGTGTCGGCCTAAGGAGCCAGATATTGAGCGGACGATAAAACGTAGCCTAGTCAGCGAAGCGTGGAACGTTAGTGGCGGCTCTGCTGGCGCAAGGACTATCGCCACGATGGTTACCAATACACACAACGTGAAACTTGGGCGGTGGTTAGCGGGTAAGTTGATGAAAGAATTAATCATCGTCAGTTGCCAAGAGCGAAAACATAAATACAACCGCGGTGGAAATGAACGTATTGATATTCCAAATCTGCTCAATAGGCAGTTCGCTGTTACAAAGCCTGACCAGGTTTGGTGCGGCGATGTTACCTATATTTGGACAGGCTCACGATGGGCCTATCTGGCTGTGGTATTGGATTTGTTTGCCCGAAAACCGGTGGGCTGGGCAATGTCATTTGCACCAGACTCAGAATTAACCGCCAAAGCACTACAAATGGCTTGGGAACTACGTGGGCATCCCAAACAGGTGATGTTCCATAGTGATCAGGGAAGTCATTATACCAGTCGTCAGTATAGGCAGGCATTGTGGCGTTATCAGATGACCCAAAGTATCAGTCGCAGAGGGAATTGTTGGGATAATAGTCCGATGGAACGATTCTTCCGTAGTCTGAAGACCGAATGGGTGCCAACGACTGGCTACCAAAGCTTTAGTACTGCTCAGTCAGCCATTATTCGCTACATAACCCACTACTATAGCGATATAAGACCTCACTGGTATAACGGTGGATTAACGCCAAACGAATCAGAGCGACTGTTCCGTGAACAGTCAGGTAGGGTGGCCAATTTTAGTTGACCACTACAGTACTGCTGAAGATCAGCCAGGCCTCTATTGCTAATTTACTTTGTTCTTTGTTGGTTTTGGTTAACCCGGGCTTGCCTTTCGAACGTTTCTTTTTTCGCCCTTTTGCCGGTTTTTTATAGGTGTAAAAATGACCGCTGATGCTTTTTTTCTTTTCTTTGACCAGCGTCCCCGCCCCCATATATTCCGGCGTTTTACATTCCTGGCAATCCAACACTTTTAACCATATTTGAGGAGCCTTATCGAGGCAAAACTGAACGTTATTTCTGATCTGACCGATAAAATCCCAGCCCAGCGATGTAATATGGTGAAACCATGCACTGTGAAATCCAGCATCAGTGACAATAATGACCCTGGCATCGGGCGGCAGGGATTGAGCGGGGAATCAAGGAAATCATTTTTGTACCAATGTCACGAGTTTCGCACAGGCATATAAAATTCCAGAAATGGCTTAAAAGCAATGGTTAATTTGCAAGTTACTAAAACGTATAAATTTTTTAAATTACAATAAGTTGCTTTTAATTTATAAGATTTTGTCTATTTATATATTATGTTGAATTAAACTTAAAAATAGAGCGTTTTTTTATTGGTGCGAAACTCGTGTCCTATAGAGATAAAGGCACGGTTACAAGGAAAACTGTTCCTTTCTTGTCTGTTAGAGCATCTGCTAGCAATCAGCAGACGTTTTTCCCCTCAAAAACTCCGATAAAGAACTTAATGATTCAGCTAGCAGATGGCAATCTATATCACTAATATTTAACCTGTTAATTCACGTTCTTTATCCCGCAGTATCACTCTTTCACGAGTTTCGCACAAAACTAATTTGGGTACGCTAATAAAACACGGATGTGCTCAGTAATAGCATTTTTGATTACGTCCCAATTTTGTTGATAAAGGGTTATTTTTTCAGATATACGACGTTTATGTTGTTCAAACCACGCAGAAATAGCGAGAAAAATATGATTTCTTTGCGCTCTGCTAGTGCAAGCCTGACAGCGTTCAATACCACAATTTTGTTTAACTTCTCGATGATAAACTTCAACAGACCAACGGGCATCCATGATAGATTTGACGTATTGACGGGTGGGATTGTCTTTGTTTGTTACTCTGTAATCAATACGGCCGTTTTTGGCTGTAAATTTGAAAACAGTCACCCAACCGTAGCCTCGTAAGTGTATTGGAGTTCCTTCTTCTGAGATGTCTAACTTGTTCAGTTGTTTGTTATGGTTAACAATCCTGTTTTTCCTCAGCGTGGTTACCCAGACCCAACCATGAGAGCGAATTGATTTCAGATTATCCAGGCTAGAATACCAGGCATCCATCACTACCGCTTCTGGTATGATCCCTCTTTTTTTAGCAAGAACGAGCATTTCGGAAAAGTGCGTGTTTTTTGTTTTTCCATCAGAATCTTTATCATAAATACGATAATCAATAGGAATTGATTCAACAGTTGTTAGATTATGCCAACGTAAATTAACTAAACCTATACCAGCAATAACATCATGTTCATTACCTGAATATTGATAATGGACCATCTCTATTTTTTTACTACGTGTTTTGGCAATCAATGTATCATCGGCAATTAGTACGCAAGGGCTTTTTTTGTCTATAGGAAGGTTGAACTAATCGCCATAGGTCTTTAGGTCGAAAACATCTACTTTTTAGCCATCGACTAATAGTGTCATGAGATAAAGGCGATGGGCTTACTTCTGATAACGCCAAACCAGAGTATCTTACACTGCTTACTTGTAAGAATGTTTTATAGATATTTTTAATGCATGGATAACCGGACAAAATATAAACACCCTAATTTTTTCTTGTTTTGAACTTTATACTTCTTTTTTGGAGATTGCGAAACTCGTGTCTAAGTTGAGGCTTTTTTTATTGATTATAAATGATGGATTTCAAATAAACTGTAGCGATAAATAGCAGGCATTCAGTTTTATTAAGAATTTAACAAAATTATACGTTGGATTAATGGTGAACAGCAAAATAATGTTTCGATAATGGATAGAGCTGTTCAATTTAGGTGATGGCTGTTTACAACAATTCGCGTGGTTGGACATCAACCAGCCTTATTGTCACACCACATTTATCGATTAAAGGGGTTACACAACCACTTTTACCTACACCAGATTGGCAAAAATTGGCTGCTGATATAAAGTAAGATAGTGCAATTGAATAAAAAGGATTTAGCGGTGATTAAAATTATCATTAGTCGTGGTGAAGGTGGGCGAGGATATAGCATAGCAGGCCTCAACAAAGCAACAGTCATTATTTCGTTAACTGATTATCCAGTTATTTATTTGAATCAACAGCAAACAGGTATTAATTTAGCATTGAGTAAAATACCCGTAAATAGTAACTGTTATTTAGCCGGCATTAAACATTTAAATCGATTAGAACAAATATTAATAAAACAGCAAATTGAATGTTGATGAAGCTATTGTGACGGATACTAATAGCATATTTATTGGATGTTGCGCAGCAAATATTTTTTTACGGAAAGGAAAACAAATTTATACGCCAAATTTAAATCACGCTGGTGTTGAAGGTGTAATGCGCAAACAGGTTATTGCGAGTTTATCCGATACTGATTATGAACTTTTCTATATCAGCGACTATTCTAATATATTGGCACAAAGCGATGAGGTAATCATTACTAATGCTTTAATGCCCATATTATCGGTTAAACGTATTATAACGCAGCCTAAACAACCCGTGTGGCACTATTATTCTCGTGAATTATTCAATTTTCTTATGCCATATTGTTTGAGGTTAACTTAATTTTGTGATTAATATTAGATTAATTTTTATAGTGTAATATTAGGAAATGAATGTTAAATGAAGTATGCAAGAAGAATATTGTGGTTGATTATTTTTTTATTAATATTGAGTGGCTGTATTCTTTATACGTTTTACCGTCAGATACAAAATTACGCTGATACAGCGATTAATATTCAAGAAACAACTATTTTTACTTTGCCAGTAGGTACAGGGCGAGAAGGATTAGAATCATTGTTAGCAAAGCAGAAAATAATAAATTCGGCGGATAATTTTCAATGGTTACTAAGATTAGAACCACAATTGGCGCAATTTAAAGCGGGAACCTATCGATTAAATCCTGGCATGTCTTTGCGGGCAATGTTAGAAATGTTTTATGCTGGTAAAGAAGCGCAATTTAGCTTGCTGTTTATTGAAGGCTCTCGTTTTGAAGATTGGAAAAAAGTATTACACCAAGCGCCTTATTTAAAGCAAACTATTGAAAATCAGTCTGCTGATAAACTAGCGCAGCAATTAGGGTTACTGCCAGGTCAATCACTAGAGGGATGGTTTTATCCAGATACTTACTATTACACAGCAGAAATGAATGATATTGACATATTAAAGCGTGCGCATCAGAGAATGTTAACGGCTGTTGAATATGAATGGCAAGGACGAGCGTCAAATTTGCCGTATAAAACGCCATATGAAATGTTAATTATGGCTTCAATTATTGAAAAAGAAACCGGCATTGATATAGAGAGAACTAAAGTGGCATCGGTATTTATTAATCGATTAAAGAAAAAAATGCGGTTGCAAACGGATCCTACTGTTATATATGGTTTAGGCGATAAATACCGTGGAGTGCTTTATCGTAGTGACTTAGATAAGCAGAGTCCTTATAACACTTATTTGATTGTTGGGTTGCCTCCTTCGCCAATTGCTATGCCAGGTAGAGCTTCAATTAAAGCAGCGGCTCATCCTGATGAAACCGATTATCTTTATTTTGTTGCAACAGGTAATGGTGGGCATACTTTTACTACCAATATTAATGATCATAATCAGGCAGTTAAACATTATCGTCAGACAAAAGATAAAAATGAATGAAAAGTCGTTATATAGTTATTGAAGGTCTCGAAGGTGCAGGAAAAACTACCGCGATAAAAACAGTTGTAGAAACACTCGCTGAGGTAGGAATAACTGAGATTGATTTTACCCGTGAGCCGGGAGGAACACCGTTAGCAGAAAAATTGCGACAATTAATTAAGCATGGTATTGCCGAGGAAAAAGTCACCGATAAAGCGGAGTTACTAATGCTTTATGCCGCGCGTATACAATTAATTGAAAATGTTATCAAGCCTGCTCTTGCAAAGGGAAGGTGGGTCATTGGTGATCGCCATGATCTCTCATCACAAGCATATCAAGGTGGAGGACGTGGGCTTTCTGCCGAATTAATGCAAGTATTGCGCAATACCATATTGGATGATTTTCGACCTGATCTAACACTATATCTTGATATAGAACCCACTCTTGGCTTGCAGCGAGCACGGGATCGTGGTGAACTAGATCGGATAGAAAAAGAGTCATTGGACTTTTTTAAACGAACCCGTCAGCGCTATCTTGAATTAGCTGCGGAAGATGACACAATCATCACAATTGATGCTAACAAATCATTAGAAGAGGCGCAAAAAACCATTCGCCAGGCATTATCGAATTGGTTGACAGCGCAAGACAAGTAGAATGAATTGGTATCCATGGTTAAATCATGCATATAGACAGATAATTGCTTTCCATCAGAAGAAGCAAGGACATCATGCATTGCTATTACATGCTAATGCTGGAATGGGAAGTGATTCACTCATTTATGCTATTAGCCGTTGGCTGATGTGCCAACAACCAGCGGGCATGAAAAGCTGTGGTAGTTGTCATAGCTGTCAACTGATGTTAGCAGGGACACATCCTGACTGGCATAAAATTACCGCTGACAAAGGTAAAAATACGATAGGTATTGAAAGTATTCGTTGTTTAACTGAGTTTTTAGTTAGCCATGCACAGCAAGGTGGCGCGAAAGTTATTTGGTTTCCTGCGGTGGAAGCACTAACAGAAGCGGCTAGCAACGCATTATTGAAAACTTTAGAAGAGCCGACAGACAATACCTATTTTTTTTTAGAGTGTCGAGATCCAGCTTCATTGCTAGCTACGTTACGTAGTCGATGTTTTTATTATTACCTTTCAGTACCTGAGTGTAAAACCGCGATTTCTTGGTTACAAAAACAAAAAATATCGTTAGCGCAAGTTGATATTGAAACGGCAATAAAACTGAACGCAGGTGCGCCTCTTGCCGCTTTAACACTGTTACAACCTGAGAATTGGCTAAAAAGAAAGCAATTTTGCCAATCATTAATGCAACATTTATCAACAAAGACACTTTTAAACTGGTTACCTGAATTGGATCAGCCAGACGCTGCCTGTCGGATCAGTTGGCTGATAAGCCTATTGTTGGATGCAGTAAAATATCAACAGCATGCAGGGAATTATTGTGTCAATCAAGATCAGTCATCATTAATCACTAAATTGGCTACCATCAACTCTGTAGACATCTTACTAAAGAGCGCTACTGAATGGCAAAATTGTCGCCATCAATTAATGTCAGTGATGGGATTGAATCAGGAATTACGATTGACATCTCAGTTAATTAACTGGCAAAACGCACTTCATTACCATAATTAAAAGGGTTTATTATGTTTTTAGTTGATTCACACTGTCATCTCGATTGTTTAGATTATAAGGGAAAACATAAAGATATCGATGATGTTATCGCAAAAGCAGCGGCTAATGAGGTAAAATATATTTTGGCTGTTGCAACAACCCTGCCAGGCTTTATTAGCATGAAAAAGCAGATTGGTCAGCGTGATAATGTGGCCTTTTCTTGTGGCATACATCCGCTTGATCTTAATCAAGGTTATGATTTTGATGAACTGGCACGTTTAGCGTCAGGCGATGAAGTTGTTGCGTTAGGTGAAACCGGTTTGGATTATCACTACCAAAGTGAAAATGCTAAATTGCAACAAACATCTTTTCGTCAACATATTCGTATAGGTTGTCAATTAAACAAACCTGTTATTGTCCATACACGAGCAGCCCAGCAAGACACATTAGCGATATTGAAAGAAGAACAGGTGGGTAATTGCGGCGGGGTTTTACACTGTTTCACGGAGGATGAGCGGATGGCTAAAGCATTATTAGATATAGGGCTTTATATCTCATTTTCCGGTATAGTGACATTTCGTAATGCAGAACAGATCCGCCAAGCTGCGCGTATGGTGCCTTTAGATCGTATTTTAATTGAAACTGATGCTCCTTACCTGGCGCCTGTTCCCCATCGTGGCCAAGAAAATCAACCCGCTTATGTAAGAGATGTAGCACAGTTTTTAGCCCAATTAAAAGGTGTAGATATTAAAGAAATTGCGCGAGCTACTACACAAAATTTTTGTGATCTTTTTCATTTAACAATTAAACGTGATTAATACACTTGCATCTTCATAAAAATTTAAAGGATGAAATTATGGCAGCAGAAACGATTTTTAGTAAAATTATCCGCCGCGAAATCCCCGCTGATATTGTTTATCAAGATGATTTAGTGACGGCGTTTAGGGATATAGAACCACAGGCACCGGTCCATATTTTAATTATTCCTAATATTTTGATAGCCACTATCAATGATGTGAAACCTAAGCATGAACAAACGTTAGGCCACATGATTACAGTTGCGGCAAAGATTGCTAAGCAGGAAAGCATTGCTGATGATGGTTACCGTTTAATTATGAATTGTAACCAACATTCCGGCCAGGAAGTTTTCCATATCCATATGCATTTAGTGGGAGGTCATCCTTTAGGGCCGTTGTTAACAAAAAAGATAGATAAATAAATTTTGTATCGTTATTTTGTTGATTTGTTATTAGAAAGACAAAAGTAATTTTTTGGTTAATATTTAATTATAAAGCAATTTAAATTGGTATTTTGGCGCAGGCTTTGTTATTCAGTTTACCTTGCAATTTAAGGTACACAGGAGAAGAGTAAATGAGACGTATTTTTCAACTTATTGTTGTGACATTCATATTAGTTGGTTGTTCATCGATAACGAGTAAAAAACCAGCACCTGTTATTACAATCGAACCTACTGAGCCTACCGAACAACCAACAACACCAACGTCTTCAGATACTGTACCGCAGCTACCAAAGGTAAAAACAGTAGATTGGTCAACAGCAGTGATTCCTTTAGCCCATCAATTGGTACAAGCTCAAGGGGTTGAGTCAGGCAAGGTGTTATTAATTGATTCAATAAAAAATAATACCAATATGTCAATTCAATCAATGCAAGCAACCGATGCGATTATTGAGGCTGTTAATAACCAAAATGTATTCAAATTAGTTCCGCAAGATGTGGTGGCAAATGCACGTAAAGCACTGGGCTTATCTCAGGAAGACAGTTTAGTTACGCGGAGTAAGGCCATCGGCTTAGCGCGTTATGTGCAAGCTGACTATGTGCTTTATTCTGTCATTTCGGGCAATCAACAGCAAAGTGAAATTGGAATGCAGCTAATGGCAGTACAAACGGGTGAGATCCTTTGGTCGGGATCAAATCGCATTGAATAAAAAGAAAACACTTATTAACTTGTTATTACAAAAATATCCGGCAATAACCAGTGATAAGTGGCGAATTAAGGCGTTATCAGGAGCAAGCGGTGGAAGTTTTTACGCTGAAGCAACTGCCAATATTAAATTGATTGCGCGTTTTGCCGGAAAAGATCAGCGCTTATTAGGTATTAACCGGCGAAAAGAGCGAAAAATATTACACCAGCTTACTCAATTTGTTGCTGCTCCGAAGGTACTGGGAGCTAATAATGACTGGTTACTATTAGAATGGATGGAAGGTAAAGTAGTTACTGATACCGCCTATTCTTTACTAGAATTATATCAACCATTAAGTCGGATACTCGCATCATTACATTCATTTCCATTATCTGGTTATTCACTGCATCTGAAACAACATTTAGCCAGTTACTGGTATCAAATTGATCGGCGCAGACTATCAGCTAATTGGTTAAATTTACATCATTTTTTTCAGCATGCCTGCCAACCTAAAACCAGTAAAAAAGTACTTGCCCATCTTGATATTCATAGTGGAAACGTTTTATTAGCTGATAATGGAGCTTTAAGACTTTTGGATTGGGAGTATGCTGCTGATTATGATTTGGCATTTGCGCTGGCAACGTTATTCGCGACAAATAGTTGGGATAGAAATGTACAAAGTCAGTTTTTGCAACACTATTGTCAGCAATTGCATGCTTATAATGATTTTTATAAATTAAACCAGCAAGTTCTGTTATGGCAGCCTTGGGTTAATTATATGAGAATGATGTGGTATGAAGTCCGATGGATGCAGACAAAAGATCCGCAATACATAGCGCTGGCTCAGCCTATTAGAATATGGTTTGGTTTGATCTGATAATAAATAGTGATTCAAAAAATGTATTAAGAGGATAATTTATGGGGCTAATTATATTAGATCTACAGGAATTTGAATTAGATGCTGAAGAACGTGAAATTCTACAGCATCCGCTGGTTGGCGGTATTATTCTCTTTACGCGCAATTATCATGATCCTGAGTAACTCAGAGAGCTAGTCCGCCAAATTCGCAATGCGACAGATAACCGTTTAATTATTGCTGTGGATCAAGAAGGTGGCCGTGTGCAGCGATTTCGAGACGGATTTACTGCGCTACCTACCTGCGGCCCAATCTTTTGCAATGCTTAATGATCAGTATACGGCGGCTAATTTAGCGGAAGAAGCTGGTTGGTTGATGGCGGCAGAAATGATCGCGATGGATATTGATATTAGTTTCGGCCCTGTGCTTGATATTGGACATAATTGTATAGCTATCGGTGATCGCTCTTTTCATCAATAACTGGATATGGCTGTTATTATGGCTGAGCGTTTTATTAAAGGCATGCATACGGCGGGAATGAAAACAACAGGTAAACATTTTCCCTGCCATGGTGCAGTTAATAGTGATTCACATAAACACGAATTTCGCACAGGCATATAAAATTCCAGAAATGGCTTAAAAGCAATGGTTAATTTGCAAGTTACTAAAACGTATAAATTTGTTTAAATTACAATAAGTTGCTTTTAATTTATAAGATTTTGTCTATTTATATATTATGCTGAATTAAACTTAAAGATAGAACGTTTTTTTATTGGTGCGAAACTCGTGTCTGAAATCAATTCGCTCTCATGGTTGGGTCTGGGTAACCACGCTGAGGAAAAACAGGATTGTTAACCATAACAAACAACTGAACAAGTTAGACATCTCAGAAGAAGGAATTCCAATACACTTACGAGGCTACGGTTGGGTGACTGTTTTCAAATTTACAGCCAAAAACGGCCGTATTGATTACATAAAAATAGTTGCTGAATAGAGACTTGCATTTTTTGTCACGCTATAGACAATAAAAAGAGGTTTAACTTAGAAAATAACGGTTTGAAATGATCAACAAAGAGCGGTTGTTACGAGATAATCGTTTATGTAAAGCAATCATTGGATTATCAGTCGAAGAATTGAAAAATTTAGCCGCTGAATTTTCAGCTTGTTATTTGATTTATCGGTATCGGAAAAAGAATCGAAAAGATCACGAGCGGCAAATGGGTGCAGGGCAGAAAGGATTTATCCCAACCCCATTAGATAAACTGCTTTTTATTTTATTGTATTTAAAATGTTATCCGACCTATGATTTGCAAGGACTTCTTTTTGGTTTAGATAGAACACGGGTATGTCGCTGGGTAAAAATATTATTGCCGGTTTTAGAGATGACCTTGGGGCGAGAATGTGTTTTGCCCGCTCGTCAAATTCGCTCTGCTGAGGAATTTTTTCGCGCCTTTCCTGGAGTTAAAGACGTCTTTATTGATGGAACAGAGCGACCTGTCCAAAAGCCTAAGAATCTGCGTCGGCGAAAAAAAATGTATTCGGGAAAGAAAAAACAGACCACTCGAAAAGTGCTTATTATGACTGACGAAACGAGGAAAATTGGATTTATCCCCATGATCAAAAATGGGCGCCGTCACGATAAACGCTTACTCGATAAAGTCGATATAATTCGCCATATTCCCCCTGAGGTAACCATCTGGGCCGATACCGGTTTTCAAGGTATAGATAAACAGCATCCTAATACACAAATCCCAAAAAAAGGAACTCGAAAAAGACCTTTATCGCCTGAACAAAAACAAGAAAATAAAATAATCTCGGGCATCCGTATTACGGTTGAACACGCCATCGCGGGTATCAAGCGCCTCGGTTGTATGACCCAAATTTTACGGAATCGTAGACCCTTTATTGATGATACCTTTTTACTCCTTAGTGCCGGTCTTTGGAATTTCCATCTCAGAACAGCCTAAAATTTACTTCAATCACCGAAATACCCTTATTTCACTATTAAGCAACACGCTTATAGTAACAAACAAAGACAATCCCACCCGTCAATACGTCAAATCTATCATGGATGCCCGTTGGTCTGTTGAAGTTTATCATCGAGAAGTTAAACAAAATTGTGGTATTGAACGCTGTCAGGCTCGCACGAGTCGGGCGCAAAGAAATAATCATACACGAGTTTCGCACCAATAAAAAAACGCTCTATCTTTAAGTTTATAGCTAGGCGACTTAATTTTGATTACAAGGTGTGTTATGAGTTATACAATTGATTTTCGACGTAAAGTAATATCTGTAAGGAAAGCCGAAGGTTTAACAATTCGAGAAACTGCGAAACAATTCCGTATTGGAAAAGCGTCTTTAGTACGTTGGCTTAAACGACCAGAGCCAAAAAATTCAACGCCACGTAAGAGGAAGCTCGATAAAAATGCTTTAGCAAAAGATGTGGAACAGTATCCAGATGCTTACCAAAAGGAACGGGCAGAGCGATTCGGTGTTTGTAAAAAGACTATTTGGCAATCCCTTAAAAAGCTGGGATTAACCTATAAAAAAAACTCTATTCCATCCAAAAACCAACGAAAGCGACAGGCTGGCACATCAGCAAAAAAGACAACAGTATGAAAAAAAAGATAAATCTGTTGTTTTTATTGATGAAAGTGGTTTTTCACATGACACTCCACGAACTCACGGCTATTCCCCAAAAGGTCACCGTTGTTTTGGCCTGAAAAACTGGGGTGCTAAGGGAAGAACAAATGTTATTGGCGCTTTATTGGGAACAACCCTTTTTGCTATCGGATTATTTGATTGCAATATTAATCGTGATGTTTTTTATGTTTGGATCACAAAAATATTGCTCCCAGAACTTCCTGAAAATTCTGTTATTTTTATGGACAACGCTAGCTTTCACAAAGGTAAGAATATTGAACAGGCAATTATAAACGCAGGACACCAGATAGAATATTTGCCTGTGTATTCACCAGATTTAAATCCTATAGAACATAAATGGTCTCAAGCTAAACGTAAAAAGATGGAAACAGGATGCACTATCGATGACCTGTTTTTAATACATATGCTGTAATCAAAATTAAGTCGCCTAGCTATAATTCAGCATAATATATAAATAGACAAAATCTTATAAATTAAAAGCAACTTATTGTAATTTAAACAAATTTATACGTTTTAGTAACTTGCAAATTAACCATTGCTTTTAAGCCATTTCTGGAATTTTATATGCCTGTGCGAAACTCGTGTCATATTTTTCTCGCAATTTCTGCGTGGTTTGAACAACATAAACGCCGTATATCTGAAAAAATAACTCTTTATCAACAAAATTGGCATGTAATCAAAAATGCTATTGCTGAGCACATCCGTGTTTTATTAGCGTACCCAAATTAGTTTTGTGTGAAACTCGTGTCTACCTTTAATGTTGAGGCAAATTTTAGTGTTGCGACAACCATATAAACACTATTATTGATAAATAGAAATTAGATAGTGAGTTTTGGTTATTGTAAAATAGCCGCAGTATTTTGTTTCACTTACTTATTAATAGTAATGATATAAAAATAGCCAGCTAAATTGATTTTAATTAATTTAGGTATGAGCAAATAATCAACTATGTTATTCTGTCGGCAAAATAAACTTTTTTGAAAAATGATTCCATTTGAAGCTAATTATTAAATTTATTTAAATAACAAAAAATTATTTTAGGATAGCGTAGTTATAATGACGCCAAAAACCAAGATTATCATTGTCGGTGATGGGGCAGGAGGATTAGAACTCGCAACCAAGTTGGGGCATAAATTAGGACACAAGAATAAAGCTGAGATTATATTAGTTGATCGCAATCAAAGCCATTTATGGAAACCTCTACTGCATGAAGTTGCGACCGGCTCTTTAGATGATGGAGTAATGCTCTGAGTTATTTGGCACATGCCCGTAATCACTATTTTCATTTTCAATTAGGTTGTTTAACAAATATTAATCGTGAAAATAAAACCATTACGCTTGCAGCCATACATGAAAGGAAGGCTAATTATTAGTTCCTGAGCGGCAATTAGATTTTGATATTTTAGTGATGGCGTTAGGCAGTGTGTCTAATGATTTTGGTACCGCCGGCGTAAAAGAGCATTGTATTTTCCTGGATAACCTACAGCAAGCACATGGTTTTCATGACAAAATGTTAAATTTATTTCTCAGTTACTCGGTGCGACATAAACCGGATGATAAGATTAATATCACCATTGTTGGTGGTGGCGCAACTGGAGTGGAACTTTCGGCTGAACTCTATAATGCTATCGAGCAATTTAACCAGTTATGGTTTTGCAGGCTTGGATAAGGAAGCGCTTAATGTAACCCTGGTTGAGGCGGGAGAACGTATTTTACCGGCATTACCTGTACGGATCTCAACAGCTGCACATCATGAATTAACCAAATTGGGTGTTCGTGTTTTAACACAGACCATGGTAACTAGTGCGGATAGAGATGGCCTTAACACTAAATCGGGAGAAAAAATTAACGCCGATCTTATGGTTTGGGCTGCGGGTATTAAAGCACCTGATTTTATGCACCAAATTGGTGGCTTAGAAATTAATCAATTAGTCGTTAAAACAACACTACAAACGACGCTAGATAATGCTATTTTTACTATTGGTGATTGTGCATCTTGCCCTAAAAAAGAGGGTGAATTTGTGCCTCCTCGCGCCCAAGCTGCACATCAAATGACCACTTTGTGTTATAAAAATATCCTCGCATTACTCGAGCATAAAGCGTTGCAAGAGTATGTTTATAAAGATCATGGTTTTTAGTCTCATTGTCTCGTTTTAGTACGGTTGGCAGCCTAATGGGAAATTTAATGCGCGGTGATATGATGGTTGAAGGGAAAATTGCTCGTATCGTTTATGTTTCACTTTATCGTATGCATCAAATAGCGTTCATGGTTATATTAAAACTGGATTGATGATGTTAGTGGGTAGTATTATTTGTAGTAGCTTAGACTTGATCTGGCAGTTACCAGTTATTTATACAGTACCTGTTAGGTTAAATTTGATTTAAATCTTTCTGTATTAGTCTTAACTTAATCCGACAATTCTGATTTAAAAAAGAGCGTTACCGGTTTTAATTAACATCATTAGATAATTAAATAAAAGGTAATTCTATGTATCAAACAAATAATCCTATCATCAAACATAAAGTCGGGTTACTTAACCTCGCTGAAGAGCTTAATAACGTCTCAAAAGCCTGTAAGATTATGGGGGTATCCCGAGATACGTTTTATCGCTACCAGGAACTTGTTAACGATGGTGGGATAGACGCTTTAATTAATCAAAATCGACGGGTGCCTAACGTAAAAAATAGAGTAGATGAACAGATTGAAAGCGCTGTAGTCGAGTATGCGATTGAATACCCTGCACACGGTCAACACCGCAGTAGTAATGAACTAAGAAAAAAAGGCATTTTTGTTTCGGGGAGTGGCGTTCGCTCTATTTGGCTGCGCCATAATCTCGAAAATTTTACAAAACGCCTAAAAGCGCTTGAAGATAAAATCGCAACAGAAGGAATTATCCTGTCAGAATCACAAATCAGTGCTCTAGAAAAGAAAGCGCAAGATGATGAAGCCTGTGGTGAGATTGAAACAGCGCATCCAGGTTATCTGGGTTCACAAGATACTTTTTATGTCGGTCATTTAAAAGGCGTTGGTCGTGTTTATCAACAAACTTACATTGATACTTACAGTAAAGTCGTTCATTGTAAGCTTTACACAACAAAAAGCGCGATAATGGCGGCAGATTTATTAAATGACAAGGTTCTCCCTTTTTATTCCCAGCATGGGTTACCGGTGTTACGTATACTGACGGACAGAGGCAGTGAGTATTGTGGTAAAGTTGAACATCACGATTATCAACTTTATCTCGCTATCAATGATATTGATCATACAAAAACTAAAGCTCGTTCACCTCAAACTAATGGGATTTGTGAACGCTTTCATAAAACTGTATTACAAGAGTTCTATCAGGTGGCTTTTCGTAAGAAAATCTATAGGGCTTTAAATGAATTACAAGCTGATTTAGATAAATGGTTAGCGGAATATAATAACCAACGCACTCATCAAGGAAAAATGTGTTGCGGTCGAACTCCTATGGCAACTTTACACGATGGAAAACAACTTTGGAGAGAGAAAGATTTAAATCAAATTTAACCTGACAGGTACTGTCCTGACAGGTACTGTATAAATAACGGTAACTGTCAGATTAAGTCTGAGCTACTACAGATAATCGTGATGTTCAACTTTACCACAATACTCACTGCCTCTGTCCGTCAGTATACGTAACACCGGTAACCCATGCTGGGAATAAAAAGGGAGAACCTTGTCATTTAATAAATCTGCCGCCATTATCGCGCTTTTTGTTGTGTAAAGCTTACAATGAACGACTTTACTGTAAGTATCAATGTAAGTTTGTTGATAAACACGACCAACGCCTTTTAAATGACCGACATAAAAAGTATCTTGTGAACCCAGATAACCTGGATGCGCTGTTTCAATCTCACCACAGGCTTCATCATCTTGCGCTTTCTTTTCTAGAGCACTGATTTGTGACTCTGACAGGATAATTCCTTCTGTTGCGATTTTATCTTCAAGCGCTTTTAGGCGTTTTGTAAAATTTTCGAGATTATGGCGCAGCCAAATAGAGCGAACGCCACTCCCCGAAACAAAAATGCCTTTTTTTCTTAGTTCATTACTACTGCGGTGTTGACCGTGTGCAGGGTATTCAATGGCATATAGCTAGGCGACTTAATTTTGATTACAGCATATGTATTAAAAACAGGTCATCGATAGTGCATCCTGTTTCCATCTTTTTACGTTTAGCTTGAGACCATTTATGTTCTATAGGATTTAAATCTGGTGAATACACAGGCAAATATTAAAATAGTTGCTGAATAGAGAGTTGCATTTTTTGTCACGCTATAGACAATAAAAAGAGGTTTAACTTAGAAAATAACGGTTTGAAATGATCAACAAAGAGCGGTTGTTACGAGATAATCGTTTATGTAAAGCAATCATTGGATTATCAGTCGAAGAATTGAAAAATTTAGCCGCTGAATTTTCAGCTTGTTATTTGATTTATCGGAAAAAGAATCGAAAAGATCACGAGCGGCAAATGGGTGCAGGGCAGAAAGGATTTATCCCAACCCCATTAGATAAACTGCTTTTTATTTTATTGTATTTAAAATGTTATCCGACCTATGATTTGCAAGGACTTCTTTTTGGTTTAGATAGAACACGGGTATGTCGCTGGGTAAAAATATTATTGCCGGTTTTAGAGATGACCTTGGGGCGAGAATGTGTTTTGCCCGCTCGTCAAATTCGCTCTGCTGAGGAATTTTTTCGCGCCTTTCCTGGAGTTAAAGACGTCTTTATTGATGGGACAGAGCGACCTGTCCAAAAGCCTAAGAATCTGCGTCGGCGAAAAAAAATGTATTCGGGAAAGAAAAGACAGACCACTCGAAAAGGGCTTATTATGACTGACGAAACGAGGAAAATTGGATTTATCCCCATGATCAAAAATGGGCGCCGTCACGATAAACGCTTACTCGATAAAGTCGATATAATTCGCCATATTCCCCCTGAGGTAACCATCTGGGCCGATACCGGTTTTCAAGGTATAGATAAACAGCATCCTAATACACAAATCCCAAAAAAAGGAACTCGAAAAAGACCTTTATCGCCTGAACAAAAACAAGAAAATAAAATAATCTCGGGCATCCGTATTACGGTTGAACACGCCATCGCGGGTATCAAGCGCCTCGGTTGTATGACCCAAATTTTACGGAATCGTAGACCCTTTATTGATGATACCTTTTTACTCCTTAGTGCCGGTCTTTGGAATTTCCATCTCAGAACAGCCTAAAATTTACTTCAATCACCGAAATACCCTTATTTCACTATTAAGCAACACGCTTATTCTATAGCTAGGCGACTTAATTTTGATTACGGCATATGTATTAAAAACAGGTCATCGATAGTGCATCCTGTTTCCATCTTTTTACGTTTAGCTTGAGACCATTTATGTTCTATAGGATTTAAATCTGGTGAATACACAGGCAAATATTCTATCTGGTGTCCTGCGTTTATAATTGCCTGTTCAATATTCTTACCTTTGTGAAAGCTAGCGTTGTCCATAAAAATAACAGAATTTTCAGGAAGTTCTGGGAGCAATATTTTTGTGATCCAAACATAAAAAACATCACGATTAATATTGCAATCAAATAATCCGATAGCAAAAAGGGTTGTTCCCAATAAAGCGCCAATAACATTTGTTCTTCCCTTAGCACCCCAGTTTTTCAGGCCAAAACAACGGTGACCTTTTGGGGAATAGCCGTGAGTTCGTGGAGTGTCATGTGAAAAACCACTTTCATCAATAAAAACAACAGATTTATCTTTTTTTTCATACTGTTGTCTTTTTTGCTGATGTGCCAGCCTGTCGCTTTCGTTGGTTTTTGGATGGAATAGAGTTTTTTTTATAGGTTAATCCCAGCTTTTTAAGGGATTGCCAAATAGTCTTTTTACAAACACCGAATCGCTCTGCCCGTTCCTTTTGGTAAGCATCTGGATACTGTTCCACATCTTTTGCTAAAGCATTTTTATCGAGCTTCCTCTTACGTGGCGTTGAATTTTTTGGCTCTGGTCGTTTAAGCCAACGTACTAAAGACGCTTTTCCAATACGGAATTGTTTCGCAGTTTCTCGAATTGTTAAACCTTCGGCTTTCCTTACAGATATTACTTTACGTCGAAAATCAATTGTATAACTCATAACACACCTTGTGATCAAAATTAAGTCGCCTAGCTATACCAGTCGTCAGTATAGGCAGGCATTGTGGCGTTATCAGATGACCCAAAGTATCAGTCGCAGAGGGAATTGTTGGGATAATAGTCCGATGGAACGATTCTTCCGTAGTCTGAAGACCGAATGGGTGCCAACGACTGGCTACCAAAGCTTTATAGCTAGGCGACTTAATTTTGATCACAAGGTGTGTTATGAGTTATACAATTGATTTTCGACGTAAAGTAATATCTGTAAGGAAAGCCGAAGGTTTAACAATTCGAGAAACTGCGAAACAATTCCGTATTGGAAAAGCGTCTTTAGTACGTTGGCTTAAACGACCAGAGCCAAAAAATTCAACGCCACGTAAGAGGAAGCTCGATAAAAATGCTTTAGCAAAAGATGTGGAACAGTATCCAGATGCTTACCAAAAGGAACGGGCAGAGCGATTCGGTGTTTGTAAAAAGACTATTTGGCAATCCCTTAAAAAGCTGGGATTAACCTATAAAAAAAACTCTATTCCATCC
This sequence comes from Candidatus Arsenophonus triatominarum, assembly GCF_001640365.1. Lineage (GTDB taxonomy): Bacteria > Pseudomonadota > Gammaproteobacteria > Enterobacterales > Enterobacteriaceae > Arsenophonus > Arsenophonus triatominarum. The sequence goes on from NZ_LWMI01000012.1 coordinate 109,629, forward strand.
AAAAACCAACGAAAGCGACAGGCTGGCACATCAGCAAAAAAGACAACAGTATGAAAAAAAAGATAAATCTGTTGTTTTTATTGATGAAAGTGGTTTTTCACATGACACTCCACGAACTCACGGCTATTCCCCAAAAGGTCACCGTTGTTTTGGCCTGAAAAACTGGGGTGCTAAGGGAAGAACAAATGTTATTGGCGCTTTATTGGGAACAACCCTTTTTGCTATCGGATTATTTGATTGCAATATTAATCGTGATGTTTTTTATGTTTGGATCACAAAAATATTGCTCCCAGAACTTCCTGAAAATTCTGTTATTTTTATGGACAACGCTAGCTTTCACAAAGGTAAGAATATTGAACAGGCAATTATAAACGCAGGACACCAGATAGAATATTTGCCTGTGTATTCACCAGATTTAAATCCTATAGAACATAAATGGTCTCAAGCTAAACGTAAAAAGATGGAAACAGGATGCACTATCGATGACCTGTTTTTAATACATATGCTGTAATCAAAATTAAGTCGCCTAGCTATATCTGGTGTCCTGCGTTTATAATTGCCTGTTCAATATTCTTACCTTTGTGAAAGCTAGCGTTGTCCATAAAAATAACAGAATTTTCAGGAAGTTCTGGGAGCAATATTTTTGTGATCCAAACATAAAAAACATCACGATTAATACTGCAATCAAATAATCCGATAGCAAAAAGGGTTGTTCCCAATAAAGCGCCAATAACATTTGTTCTTCCCTTAGCACCCCAGTTTTTCAGGCCAAAACAACGGTGACCTTTTGGGGAATAGCCGTGAGTTCGTGGAGTGTCATGTGAAAAACCACTTTCATCAATAAAAACAACAGATTTATCTTTTTTTTCATACTGTTGTCTTTTTTGCTGATGTGCCAGCCTGTCGCTTTCGTTGGTTTTTGGATGGAATAGAGTTTTTTTTATAGGTTAATCCCAGCTTTTTAAGGGATTGCCAAATAGTCTTTTTACAAACACCGAATCGCTCTGCCCGTTCCTTTTGGTAAGCATCTGGATACTGTTCCACATCTTTTGCTAAAGCATTTTTATCGAGCTTCCTCTTACGTGGCGTTGAATTTTTTGGCTCTGGTCGTTTAAGCCAACGTACTAAAGACGCTTTTCCAATACGGAATTGTTTCGCAGTTTCTCGAATTGTTAAACCTTCGGCTTTCCTTACAGATATTACTTTACGTCGAAAATCAATTGTATAACTCATAACACACCTTGTAATCAAAATTAAGTCGCCTAGCTATACTCAACTCTACAGCGCTTTCAATTTGTTCAGGTGTTAATGGCAGACCAGGCGATGTTTTCCCTTGACGTTCTAAACGAAGGGCTCTTACCCACCGGCTAATCGCTGAAAGACTGACGTTCATGCCTTTCGCGGCTTCCTGGTAGGTGTAATTTTGGTCAAGGACTAATTTGGCGGTTTCACATTTAAATTCAGCAGTAATTATTTTACTCATTTCGGCACCTATAAAAATTATGAGGTAAGCATATCACCTCAACTTAGGTGGCCAAATTTAGTATGCCACTACAGACGTTATTAAGCTCTTCAGCGAGGTTAAGTAACCCGACTTTATGTTTGTGATAGGATTATTTGTTTGATACAATAGAATTACCTTTTATTTAATTATCTAATGATGTTAATTAAAACCGGTAACGCTCTTTTTTAAATCAGAATTGTCAGATTAAGTTAAGACTAATATATATTATTCGACCTAGATTAAAATTACATTAATTTATGCCGATCACCATTAATAATAGCAAATTTGATATTAACCATCGCTTCTTACTGTAATCAAAATAAGAAGCGATGAGTTAATTTATACTTGATGTGACTGAAAATCAGTTATTAAGTGTCTGACGAAAGTGAGCCTTTCAGCATAATTGATTAGTGGTTTAACAAATTTCAATTTATTAGGCCCATCTAGGCGATAAATATCAACTGAGTTTTGCAGTAACGCGATAAGAAAAGCCGCGTTTACTTTATTTTGTTCACTAAATTCAATAAATCCGCCTTTTTCATGAGCTTCTATTCGTTTAATGCCTAATGCTTGTGCATGCATCCGGATGGCAGTAGATTGTAGTAACTGCTTGCCTGCATCAGGCAGGCTACCAAAACGATCAATAAGTTCAATTTTTAACTCATCCAGCTCATTGTCATTTTTGGCGCTGGCAATCCTTTTATAAAACGATAATCGGAGATTTGCGTCGGGAATATAGTCATCCGGCAGTAGTACCGGCATTCTTAACTCAATTTCAGTCTGTTGGCTGGTAAGTTCTTCTAAAGAAGGTTCCTTGCCTTGCTTTAAAGCCTCAACGGCGTTTTCTAGCAGTTCCATATAAAGTGTAAATCCGATGGTGGTCATCTGTCCGCTTTGTTCTTCACCAAGTAACTCGCCAGCACCACGAATTTCTAAATCATGGGTAGCCAATGCAAAGCCAGCGCCAAGATCTTCTAGTGCTGCGATCGCTTCAAGCCGTTTTTGCGCGTCACCCGTCATAGCTTTCGAGTGTGGTGTTAAAAGATAAGCATAAGCTTGATGATAAGAGCGGCCAACCCTGCCACGCAATTGATGTAATTGCGCTAAACCAAAATGATCTGCACGTTCAATAATAATAGTATTAGCGGTAGGAATATCGATTCCGGTTTCAATAATGGTGGTGCAAATTAATACATTGAACCGTTGTCGATGGAAATCGGTCATTACCCGCTCTAGATCTCTTTCGCGCATTTGACCATGGCCAATTACAAAACGCGCTTCAGGTACCAGCGACGCCAAACGCTCTTTGGCTTTTTCAATATATTTTACATCATTAAACAGATAGTAAACTTGTCCACCCCGTAATATTTCACGCAAAATTGCTTCCCGCACAATTAAATCATCATATTGACGAACAAAGGTTTTAACCGATAATCGACGAGAAGGCGGAGTGGCAATAATCGACAGATCACGCATCCCACTCATTGCCATATTAAGGGTTCGAGGAATGGGTGTTGCCGTTAATGTTAGAATATCAACATTAGCTCGCATCGATTTAATTAATTCTTTATGGCGAACACCGAAGCGATGCTCTTCATCAACAATTAATAACCCAAGTGTTTTCCAACGGATATCATTTTGCAGTAATTTATGGGTACCAATTAAGATATCCACTTTTCCTTCAGCCGCTGCGTTGATAATCTGTTGCTGCTCTTTGTTACTACGAAAGCGTGACAGCATTTCAATCCGTACTGGCCAGTTTGCAAAACGGTCGCGAAAATTATCGAAGTGTTGTTGCGCCAATAGCGTTGTAGGTACCAACACGGCAACTTGTTGATTATTGGTTATTGCCAGGAATGCTGCTCGCATCGCTACTTCGGTTTTACCAAAGCCGACATCACCACAAACTAAGCGATCCATGGCAATGGGTTGACACATATCGCTTAAAACGGCATTAATTGCCTGTTCTTGATCAACGGTTGTTTCGAAGGGAAAACCTTGGCAAAAAAGCTGATATTGCATTTTATCGTGCTTGAAAGCAAAACCTGGCTTTATGCTACGCTGAGCATGAAAATCTAACAGTTCTGCCGCCACATCACGAATTTTTTCAGCTGCTTTTTGTTTCGCTTTAGTCCAAACATCAGCACCTAATTTATGTAGTGGTGCACTTTCATCACCGCCGCCACTATAACGGCTAATTAAATTTAGCGATGAAACCGGAACATAAAGTTTATCATTGCCTGCATAAGTCAGCATCAAGTACTCAGCTTGAATACCGCCTGCGGCTAAAGTGGTTAAACCTTGATAACGTCCAACACCATGTTCAAGGTGAACAACCGGTTGTCCGGGGCGTAACTCTGCCAGATTACGGATCAAAAAATCGGTATTAATCGATTTACGTTGTTCAGTATGACGTTGAGTAACCCGTTTACCTAAAATATCGCTTTCACAAATAAGAGCTATTTGTTGATCCTGATTAGTAAAACCCTGTTCAGCTGCACCCATGGTGATATAAAAGCCTGGCTTATTGGCTTCACACAGCATTTTAATCTTAATAGGGTTGATTTTTATCCGTGCTAATAGCTCTTGTACTGTTTCAAGCCGTCCGGCACTTTCTGCGGAAAAAATAATTCGGCCAGCAAAATTTTTGCTGAACTGCTCCAGTTTATCAAGTGGGGCTTTATTTTGCTGGCTGATACTTAAATCAGGTAAAGCTAAGTAGGGCAGGTTAGTGTTGCCTGCTTTTTGACCGACCTGCTCAACTGAAATTTTGATACGTGGCCAAGTTTTAAGGGCGTGATTGAGTTGTTCGCTATTTAGCCAAAGTGTAACAGGCGGTAGTAGCGGACGCATGGGATCAACATTTCGGCTCTCATAGCGCTGACAAGTGTCAGCCCAAAATCTACTAGCCGCCGCTGCTAAATCTTGCGTGATCAATAAAGTATTAGCAGGGAAGTAGTCAAATAAAGAAGATAGTGGTTGATTGAAAAAAAGAGGCTGCCAATATTCAATTCCCGCTGGCATTATTTTTTTACTAATTTGTTGATAGATATGCTCAGGATCACGCCGTACGTCGAAATGTTCACGCCATTGGCTACGGAATAACTCAATAGCTTTATCATCTGTTGGGAATTCGTGAGCGGGCAGTAGATTTATTTGCTCAACTTCGCTGATAGTCAGTTGACTATCAACATCAAAAGTTCTTAAGCTATCAATTTCATCATCAAAAAAGTCAATCCGATATGGATTATCGCTGCCCATTGGAAAGAGATCAAGTAACGCTCCACGAGTAGCATATTCTCCATGTTCGAGTACTTGTTCAACATGTCGGTAACCGACTTTATCAAGATTGTTACGCAAATTTTCACGTGAGAGCTTGTCGCCTTTATGCATTACCAGTGCATTGCTGATTAGGAAATCAGCAGGGCAAACTTTTTGCATTAATGTATTAACCGGAACAATTAACAAACCTTTTGTTAAGGGTAGTCGATAAAGATTGACTAAGCGCGCAGAAATAATTTCTTGATGTGGTGAAAAACTATCATAAGGTAGTGTTTCCCAATCCGAAAGCATTGTCACTGAATTTTGCGAAAATTGTTGTATTTCATCACATAATTTTAAGGCATTATGCGTATCTTGAGTGATTAAAACGACAAGACCTTGATGGCGTTCGACAATATCAGCACACTCAACAGCGGCTGCCGCGCCAATTAGACACCCCAAATGGCGAGTATCACCTTGCTTTTTGGGTAGTTGGTAACAATATTTTGCCGGCATAAGGATTAATTAATTCTCATTGATAGAAATTGTAATACTTGTTTTGTTGACACTAAAACAAACGAAAAATAGTCTAATCTGTATAAGTTAGATATAAAAAATCGTAAAACTTTGGCTTAGGGTGGTTCCATTCAGTGACGCTACCCTTTATTATCGCCAAACACTTTGCTTTGGCAACAGAGGTATATCGGATTTCATGTCTCAGTCTGTTATCTTTTATATTGGTCTACGTTACATGCGTGGACGAACAGGCGACCGATTTGGTCGGTTCGTATCGAGTTTATCTACAATTGGCATTGCATTAGGCGTTATGGCATTAATTACCGTCACTGCTGTTATGAATGGTTTTGAACGTTCATTGCAGCAGAGTATTTTAGCATATATGCCACAGGCTATTTTAACGACACCTAAAGGTAATCTCAATCCCAATCAATATCCAGCAAAAAATGCAACCTATCTAGAAGGAATCGAGAGCATTGCCCCAATTGTAGAAAATGATGTTGTATTGCAAAGCAGCCAAAATGTGGGGGTTGCGGTCATGATTGGCATTGATGAAGAGTCAACCGAGCCTTTGTTAAATCATCTGCAAGATGTTGATCCTTCAGTATTAACTGCCGGTAGTTACCACGTTATTTTAGGCGTAAAATTGGCTGAGCAACTAGAGCTAAAGAGGGGGGATCAATTGAGATTAATTGTCCCAGGTGTTAGTCAACTTACGCCAATGGGCAGAATACCCAGTCAGCGTTTATTCACGGTAGCAGGCTTTTTTGCTACCGAAGGTGAAGCCGATAATAGCGAATTATTGGTTAATCAACAGGACGCGGCACGATTAATGCGTTATCCGATCGGTAATATTACGGGTTGGCGTCTTTATCTTAACGCACCTTTAACCGTTGATAACTTGAGTCAACAGACGTTACCAGCAGGTATGGTATGGCAGGATTGGCGCGAACGAAAGGGTGAGTTTTTTCAGGCAGTGAGAATGGAAAAAAATATGATGGGATTATTATTGAGTCTCATTATTGCCGTGGCAGCTTTTAATATTGTTACTTCACTTTCATTATTGGTTATGGAAAAACAGTCTGAAGTGGCTATTTTGCAAACATTAGGTTTAAAGCGAGGCCAGATTATGGCTATTTTTATGTTACAGGGAGCAGGGGCAGGCATCATTGGTACCATCATTGGATCATTATTAGGTCTATTTATCGCAAGCCAGCTTAATATAATAATGCCTATGTTAGGTTTGTTGGCTAAAGGAATCGAATTACCGATATCTATTGATCCTGCTCGTATTATATTAATCGCTTTATCTTCAATCGCTATCTCATTATTGGCCACCCTTTATCCATCTTGGCGTGCAGCCACCGTTCAACCTGCAGAGGCTTTACGTTATGAATAATTCTCCGCTATTAGTTTGCCAGGACCTCTGTAAATGTTATCAAGATGGCAAAATTTCGACTAATGTACTTAAAAATATCTCCTTCTCAATCAATAAAAGTGAAATGATGGCAATTCTGGGTAGTTCAGGCTCTGGCAAGAGTACGCTACTGCATTTATTGGGTGGATTAGATACGCCAACTAGCGGTGATGTCATTTTTGATGGTAAAAAAATTATCTCACTTTCTACCAATGGGAGAGCTGAACTACGCAATCAGAAGTTGGGGTTTATTTATCAATTTCATCACCTATTACCGGATTTTACTGCGTTGGAAAATGCAATGATGCCATTATTAATTGGCGGAATGACTTGCGTGAAAGCGCAGCAAAAAGCGAGTGAGATGTTAGCAGCAGTAGGTTTATCGCATCGAGTTAATCATCGCTCCGCTGAATTATCTGGCGGTGAGCGGCAGCGAGTTGCAATTGCTCGGGCAATTGTTAATGAACCTGCTTTAGTACTGGCGGATGAACCGACCGGTAATTTGGACTTACACAATGCAGATGTCATTTTTGATTTATTAATGGATCTTAATCGACAAAAAGGGACGGCATTTTTAGTTGTGACTCATGATTTGCGACTTGCCGGTCGTTTAACTCGTCAGCTGGAAATGCGGGATGGTTATTTACAGGATGATCAGAGCTTAATGGGAGTGCAATGATCATGGCGGAATTACCCCGTGCGTTAAAAATTGCACTTCGTTTTAGTCAAGGCAAGAAAAGAGCTGGCTTGGTTTCATTGATCTCGATTATTTCTACACTAGGTATTGTGCTTGGCGTTGCAGTGTTGATTATTGGCTTAAGTGCAATGAATGGTTTTGAACGTGAATTAAAAAATCGCATACTTTCAGTTATCCCTCATGGACAAATTGCGGCAGTCAATCAGCCTTATTTAAATTGGCAAGCTGATTTAGATAAGGTTCGACAAACACCAGGGGTTGTTGGAGTATCACCCTATATTAATTTTACTGGGTTGCTCGAAAAGGGGAGCGCATTGAAAGCGATCCAGGTAGCCGGTGTTGATTTATCGTCAGAGCGATCAGTTAGTTCGTTACCTAATTTTATCTTGAATGATGCCTGGCAAAAATTAAAACCCGGCAATAACGAAATTATTTTAGGTCAAGGTGTGGCAGAAACATTAAAAGTTTCGCCTGGAGATCATATTACCATCATGATCCCTAATCATGATGATAAATTACGTATTCAGCAACCGAATCTAATTAGTGTCACGGTTATTGGCGTATTCAAATTAGATGGTATGTTAGATCATCAGCTGGCAATTGTACCATTGCAAGATGCGCAGCAATATTTAGCCTATGGTGATGGTGTTACTGGTTTTCAGATCAGTGTGAATGATGTTTTTGCTGCCAATAAAGTGGTTTATGATGCCGGTATAAATACTGGCCATTATGTCACTATTAAAAGTTGGATAGCGGATTATGGTTACATGTATAACGATATTCAAATGGTGCGTGGCATAATGTATCTGGCCATGATTTTGGTAATTGGTGTCGCCTGTTTTAATATTGTCTCTACGCTGGTAATGGCAGTGAAAGATAAAAGCACTGATATTGCGGTGTTGAGAACACTCGGTGCTAAAGATAGTTTTATTCGTGCTATTTTTTTATGGTATGGATTAATAACGGGAATGGTTGGTTGTTTTATTGGTATGTTAGTCGGGATTTTTATATCACTAAATTTAACGACTATTATTAAATGTATAGAAAATATTGTTGGTCATCCTATTTTGTCAGGTGATGTTTATTTTATTGATTTTTTACCCTCTGAGCTCCATATTACCGATGTATTTTATGTCATGTTAACAACATTAATTTTAAGTTTACTCGCAAGTTGGTATCCAGCTAAACGGGCAACAAAAATAGATCCGGCGCGAATTTTAAGTGGGCAATAACAGTTGTTATTTTTGCTGTCATTATCTAAAAAAGGCGATGGTTTGATTGAAAGTAATGGGTCGTTTAGCATGAAAAAGGATACTGTCCAATGATGCGGTTTTATTGTCGACTTAGAAAGTTACGTAAAAGAAAAAATTACATCGACAAAGATTTCGTTGTTGCCTTTTTTACCGAGACAAACAGTTGATTGATAAGATGAAAACAAAAAAAGTTGTCGTGTTAACCGGCGCAGGGATTTCAGCTGAGTCTGGAATTCGCACTTTTCGCGCAACGGATGGTTTATGGGAAGAACATCGGGTTGAAGATGTTGCAACACCTGAAGGTTTTGTTAGAGATCCAGAGTTAGTACAACGTTTTTACAATCAGCGTCGTTATCAATTACAGCAAGCGGATATAAAACCCAACGCAGCCCATTATGCGTTAGCAAAATTAGAACATTTCCTGGGTGATAATTTTTTATTAGTTACACAAAATATCGATAACTTACATGAAAAAGCGGGTAATAGACGCATTGTTCATATGCATGGTGAATTATTAAAAGCTCGCTGCTGTCAATCAGGTCAGGTTATTGAATGGAAAGGAGATCTAACAACCGAAGACCGTTGTCACTGTTGCCAATTTCCTCAACCTTTGCGTCCCCATATTGTTTGGTTTGGTGAAATGCCACTAGGCATGGAGGTGATTTATCAAGCTTTATCATCAGCGGATATTTTTGTCACAATTGGTACATCGGGATATGTTTATCCTGCCGCTGGGTTTGTACATGAAGCTAAACTTGCTGGTGCACATACCGTTGAATTGAATCTTGAACCCAGCCAGGTTGAAAGCCAGTTTGATGAAAAACATTAATGGTGCTGCCACAAAAATTGGTTGAAAAATTATATTAGCGGGCTACTTGCAGAGATCAAAAGTATGATTAAGTAATAATGCATGTTTATTAATATATCTGCTAAACACTGATTTTGGACGCAATAATTGTCATTAATCCCTTTCGCATAAGCATTAATGCGGTATTAGCTCATTGGGGGAAGAGAAATGGACACGAGTTTCGCACAGGCATATAAAATTCCAGAAATGGCTTAAAAGCAATGGTTAATTTGCAAGTTACTAAAACGTATAAATTTGTTTAAATTACAATAAGTTGCTTTTAATTATAAGATTTTGTCTATTTATATATTATGCTGAATTAAACTTAAAAATAGAGC
>NZ_LWMI01000013.1 GCF_001640365.1 Candidatus Arsenophonus triatominarum
GTTAATAGCCTTAGCAATTGACGTTAGCGACAGAAGAAGCACCGGCTAACTCCGTGCCAGCAGCCGCGGTAATACGGAGGGTGCGAGCGTTAATCGAAATTACTGGGCGTAAAGGGCACGCAGGCGGTTAATTAAGTTGGATGTGAAATCCCCGGGCTTAACCTGGGAATGGCATTCAAGACTGGTTAGCTAGAGTCTTGTAGAGGGGGTAGAATTCCATGTGTAGCGGTGAAATGCGTAGAGATGTGGAGGAATACCGGTGGCGAAGGCGGCTCCCTGGACAAAGACTGACGCTCATGTGCGAAAGCGTGGGGAGCAAACAGGATTAGATACCCTGGTAGTCCACGCTGTAAACGATGTCGATTTGGAGGTTGTGGTCTAGAACTGTGGCCTCCGGAGCTAACGCGTTAAATCGACCGCCTGGGGAGTACGGCCGCAAGGTTAAAACTCAAATGAATTGACGGGGGGGCCCGCACAAGCGGTGGAGCATGTGGTTTAATTCGATGCAACGCGAAGAACCTTACCTACTCTTGACATCCAGCGAAGCCTTTAGAGATAGAGGTGTGCCTTCGGGAGCGCTGAGACAGGTGCTGCATGGCTGTCGTCAGCTCGTGTTGTGAAATGTTGGTTAAGTCCCGCAACGAGCGCAACCCTTATCCTTTGTTGCCAGCGATTCGGTCGGGAACTCAAAGGAGACTGCCGGTGATAAACCGGAGGAAGGTGGGGATGACGTCAAGTCATCATGGCCCTTACGAGTAGGGCTACACACGTGCTACAATGGCGTATACAGAGAGAGGCGAGCCTGCGAGGGGAAGCGGAACTCAGAAAGTACGTCAAAGTCCGGATTGGAGTCTGCAACTCGACTCCATGAAGTCGGAATCGCTAGTAATCGCGGATCAGCATGTCGCGGTGAATCCGTTCCCGGGCCTTGTACACACCGCCCGTCACACCATGGGAGTGGGTTGCAAAAGAAGTAGGTAGCTTAACCTTTTGGATGGCGCTTACCACTTTGTGATTCATGACTGGGGTGAAGTCGTAACAAGGTAACCGTAGGGGAACCTGCGGTTGGATCACCTCCTTACCTAGATAGATGGAATGTGAGTGTTCACACAGATTGTCTGATGAAGATTGAGCAGAAGGTATCATTAGGCTTGTAGCTCAGGTGGTTAGAGCGCACCCCTGATAAGGGTCGGTGGTTCAAGTCCCTCAGGCCTACCAACATTGCTGATGGATGTGGCTGAAAGGTAAGGTTAGCAGGAAGGTGTAATGATACGACAATCTTAATGGGGCTATAGCTCAGCTGGGAGAGCGCCTGCTTTGCACGCAGGAGTCAGCGGTTCGATCCCGCTTAGCTCCACCATATTGCAAGATAAAATATAGATAAAAAGTTATTCAGAGCAGGCTGGCAACAGTATGCTGCGAATAATAATGCTCTTTAACAATCTGGAACAAGCTGAAAATTGAAACACACATTATTGAAAAATAGTGTGGAGAACTCTCAAAACTCCAATCAGTTGGGTTTTTGTTGTCATGATGAAAGCGTTATGAGCGAGCAGTCAGCCATTCGAGACGGCCAGCGCACAGCGAGCACTGCCCAATAAAGAATGGGTGGAGAGGTGCCCATAACCTAGCAAAAAGGCAGCGTAAGACACCTTCGGGTTGTGAGGTTAAGCGAATTAAGCGTACACGGTGGATGCCTAGGCAGTCAGAGGCGATGAAGGACGTGCTAATCTGCGAAAAGCGTCGGTAAGCTGATATGAAGCGTACTAGCCGGCGATGTCCGAATGGGGAAACCCAGTGCATTGATGCACTATCGTTTGATGAATCATAGTCAAATGAGGCGAACCGGGGGAACTGAAACATCTCAGTACCCCGAGGAAAAGAAATCAACCGAGATTCCCCCAGTAGCGGCGAGCGAACGGGGAGCAGCCCAGAGTCAACATCAAAATTTACCGCAGGAGAAGGGTCTGGAAAGGCCCGCAATAAAGGGTGATAGCCCCGTATCTGAAGCGGTAAGTGTTGTGAGCTCGAAGAGTAGGGCGGGACACGTGTTATCCTGTCTGAATATGGGGGGACCATCCTCCAAGGCTAAATACTCCTGACTGACCGATAGTGAACCAGTACCGTGAGGGAAAGGCGAAAAGAACCCCGGTGAGGGGAGTGAAATAGAACCTGAAACCGTGTACGTACAAGCAGTAGGAGCATCCGAAAGGGTGTGACTGCGTACCTTTTGTATAATGGGTCAGCGACTTATATTCTGTAGCAAGGTTAACCGCATAGGGGAGCCGTAGGGAAACCGAGTCTTAACTGGGCGTTAAGTTGCAGGGTATAGACCCGAAACCCGGTGATCTAGCCATGGGCAGGTTGAAGGTTGGGTAACACTAACTGGAGGACCGAACCGACTAATGTTGAAAAATTAGCGGATGACTTGTGGCTGGGGGTGAAAGGCCAATCAAACCGGGAGATAGCTGGTTCTCCCCCCGAAAGCTATTTAGGTAGCGCCTCGTGAATTCATCTTCGGGGGTAGAGCACTGTTTCGGCTAGGGGGTCATCCCGACTTACCAACCCGATGCAAACTACGAATACCGAAGAATGTTATCACGGGAGACACACGGCGGGTGCTAACGTCCGTCGTGAAGAGGGAAACAACCCAGACCGCCAGCTAAGGTCCCAAAGTCATGGTTAAGTGGGAAACGAAGTGGGAAGGCTTAGACAGCCAGGATGTTGGCTTAGAAGCAGCCATCATTTAAAGAAAGCGTAATAGCTCACTGGTCGAGTCGGCTGCGCGGAAGATGTAACGGGCTAAACCATGCACCGAAGCTGCGGCAGCGACACTTAGGTGTTGTTGGGTAGGGGAGCGTTCTGTAAGCTGTAGAAGGTGGACTGAGAGGTCTGCTGGAGGTATCAGAAGTGCGAATGCTGACATAAGTAACGATAAAGCGGGTGAAAAACCCGCTCGCCGAAAGACCAAGGGTTCCTGTCCAACGTTAATCGGGGCAGGGTAAGTCGACCCCTAAGGCGAGGCTGAAAAGCGTAGTCGATGGGAAACGGGTTAATATTCCCGTACTAAGGGTTACTGCGAAGGGGGGACGGAGAAGGCTAGGCTATCCGGGCGACGGTTGTCCCGGTTTAAGCGAGTAGGTGGGTAGTGCAGGCAAATCCGCACTGCTACAACACTGAGACGTGATGACGAGCCACTAAGGTGGTGAAGTAGTTGATGCCCAGCTTCCAGGAAAAGCCTCTAAGCGATAGGTAATCATTAATCGTACCCCAAACCGACACAGGTGGTTAGGTAGAGAATACTCAGGCGCTTGAGAGAACTCGGGTGAAGGAACTAGGCAAAATGGTGCCGTAACTTCGGGAGAAGGCACGCTGGCATTAGGTGAAGGGTCTTGCATCCGGAGCGGAAGCCAGTCGAAGATACCAGCTGGCTGCAACTGTTTATTAAAAACACAGCACTGTGCAAACACGAAAGTGGACGTATACGGTGTGACGCCTGCCCGGTGCTGGAAGGTTAATTGATGGGGTAAGCCGTAAGGCGAAGCTCTTGATCGAAGCCCCAGTAAACGGCGGCCGTAACTATAACGGTCCTAAGGTAGCGAAATTCCTTGTCGGGTAAGTTCCGACCTGCACGAATGGCGTAATGATGGCCAGGCTGTCTCCACCCGAGACTCAGTGAAATTGAACTCGCTGTGAAGATGCAGTGTACCCGCGGCAAGACGGAAAGACCCCGTGAACCTTTACTATAGCTTGACACTGAACATTGAGCCTTGATGTGTAGGATAGGTGGGAGGCTTTGAAGTGTGGACGCCAGTCTGCATGGAGCCGACGTTGAAATACCACCCTTTAATGTTTGATGTTCTAACTTAGGCCCGTAACCCGGGCTGAGGACAGTGTCTGGTGGGTAGTTTGACTGGGGCGGTCTCCTCCCAAAGCGTAACGGAGGAGCACGAAGGTTGGCTAATCACGGTCGGACATCGTGAGGTTAGTGCAAAGGCATAAGCCAGCTTGACTGCGAGCGTGACAGCGCGAGCAGGTACGAAAGTAGGTCTTAGTGATCCGGTGGTTCTGAATGGAAGGGCCATCGCTCAACGGATAAAAGGTACTCCGGGGATAACAGGCTGATACCGCCCAAGAGTTCATATCGACGGCGGTGTTTGGCACCTCGATGTCGGCTCATCACATCCTGGGGCTGAAGTAGGTCCCAAGGGTATGGCTGTTCGCCATTTAAAGTGGTACGCGAGCTGGGTTTAGAACGTCGTGAGACAGTTCGGTCCCTATCTGTCGTGGGCGAAGGAAGATTGAGGGGGGCTGCTCCTAGTACGAGAGGACCGGAGTGGACGCACCACTGGTGTACAGGTTGTCATGCCAATGGCATCGCCTGGTAGCTAAGTGTGGAAGAGATAACCGCTGAAAGCATCTAAGCGGGAAACTTGCCTCAAGATGAGTCTTCCCTGACAGTAATGTCCTATAAGGGGTGTTCGAGACGAGGACGTAGATAGGCTGGGTGTGTAAGCGTAGCGATACGTTGAGCTAACCAGTACTAATGACCCGAGAGGCTTAACCTAACAACACCGAAGGTGTTTTTGAGAGAGAGAATTTTAGCTTGTTCAGAGATTGAATCTGGTCGAATTTTGCTGATGGCAGAGACTTGGTCGCGTACTGAGGTAGGTGAGCAGGCTGAAAGGCAGCGAAATGAGACGGGATAAATAAAAAAGAATTTGTCTGGCGGCAATAGCGCGGTGGTCCCACCTGACCCCATGTCGAACTCAGAAGTGAAATGCCGTAGCGCCGATGGTAGTGTGGGGTCTCCCCATGTGAGAGTAGGGAACCGCTAAGCTTAAAATATTAAGGCCACCTGTCAGCGATCATGCAAAACTGATCCACTTTTTAGCTAAATACGATCAATCGAAATTGATCCACTGTTTTACTCGGTTATTGCTCCTGAGCGCCGCTTAATCTTCTTTCAATCGATAGCTTTCACCGCTCAATTGCAGTACATGCGAATGATGAAGTAAACGATCAAGCATTGCGGCGGTTAATGTTACGTCATCAGCAAAGGCATTGTGCCATTGCCCAAATGATAAGTTACTCGTCAATATCACGAGTTTCGCACCAATAAAAAACGCTCTATTTTTAAGTTTAATTCAGCATAATATATAAATAGACAAAATCTTATAAATTAAAAGCAACTTATTGTAATTTAAACAAATTTATACGTTTTAGTAACTTGCAAATTAACCATTGCTTTTAAGCCATTTCTGGAATTTTATATGCCTGTGCGAAACTCGTGTCCATTTCTCTTCCCCCAATGAGCTAATACCGCATTATGCTTATGCGAAAGGGATTAATGACAATTATTGCGTCAAATCAGTTTTAGCAGATATATTAATAAAATGCATTATTACTTAATCATACTTTGATCTCTGCAAGTAGCCCGCTAATATATTTTTCAACAATTTTTGTGGCAGCACCATAATGTTTTTCATCAAACTGGCTTTCAACCTGGCTGGGTTCAAGATTCAATTCAACGGTATGTGCACCAGCAAGTTTAGCTTCATGTACAAACCCAGCGGCAGGATAAACATATCCCGATGTACCAATTGTGACAAAAATATCCGCTGATGATAAAGCTTGATAAATCACCTCCATGCCTAGTGGCATTTCACCAAACCAAACAATATGGGGACGCAAAGGTTGAGGAAATTGGCAACAGTGACAACGGTCTTCGGTTGTTAGATCTCCTTTCCATTCAATAACCTGACCTGATTGACAGCAGCGAGCTTTTAATAATTCACCATGCATATGAACAATGCGTCTATTACCCGCTTTTTCATGTAAGTT
Source organism: Candidatus Arsenophonus triatominarum (assembly GCF_001640365.1). Classification (GTDB taxonomy): domain Bacteria; phylum Pseudomonadota; class Gammaproteobacteria; order Enterobacterales; family Enterobacteriaceae; genus Arsenophonus; species Arsenophonus triatominarum. The sequence goes on from NZ_LWMI01000013.1 coordinate 5,845, forward strand.
ATCGATATTTTGTGTAACTAATAAAAAATTATCACCCAGGAAATGTTCTAATTTTGCTAACGCATAATGGGCTGCGTTGGGTTTTATATCCGCTTGCTGTAATTGATAACGACGCTGATTGTAAAAACGTTGTACTAACTCTGGATCTCTAACAAAACCTTCAGGTGTTGCAACATCTTCAACCCGATGTTCTTCCCATAAACCATCCGTTGCGCGAAAAGTGCGAATTCCAGACTCAGCTGAAATCCCTGCGCCGGTTAACACGACAACTTTTTTTGTTTTCATCTTATCAATCAACTGTTTGTCTCGGTAAAAAAGGCAACAACGAAATCTTTGTCGATGTAATTTTTTCTTTTTACGTAACTTTCTAAGTCGACAATAAAACCGCATCATTGGACAGTATCCTTTTTCATGCTAAACGACCCATTACTTTCAATCAAACCATCGCCTTTTTTAGATAATGACAGCAAAAATAACAACTGTTATTGCCCACTTAAAATTCGCGCCGGATCTATTTTTGTTGCCCGTTTAGCTGGATACCAACTTGCGAGTAAACTTAAAATTAATGTTGTTAACATGACATAAAATACATCGGTAATATGGAGCTCAGAGGGTAAAAAATCAATAAAATAAACATCACCTGACAAAATAGGATGACCAACAATATTTTCTATACATTTAATAATAGTCGTTAAATTTAGTGATATAAAAATCCCGACTAACATACCAATAAAACAACCAACCATTCCCGTTATTAATCCATACCATAAAAAAATAGCACGAATAAAACTATCTTTAGCACCGAGTGTTCTCAACACCGCAATATCAGTGCTTTTATCTTTCACTGCCATTACCAGCGTAGAGACAATATTAAAACAGGCGACACCAATTACCAAAATCATGGCCAGATACATTATGCCACGCACCATTTGAATATCGTTATACATGTAACCATAATCCGCTATCCAACTTTTAATAGTGACATAATGGCCAGTATTTATACCGGCATCATAAACCACTTTATTGGCAGCAAAAACATCATTCACACTGATCTGAAAACCAGTAACACCATCACCATAGGCTAAATATTGCTGCGCATCTTGCAATGGTACAATTGCCAGCTGATGATCTAACATACCATCTAATTTGAATACGCCAATAACCGTGACACTAATTAGATTCGGTTGCTGAATACGTAATTTATCATCATGATTAGGGATCATGATGGTAATATGATCTCCAGGCGAAACTTTTAATGTTTCTGCCACACCTTGACCTAAAATAATTTCGTTATTGCCGGGTTTTAATTTTTGCCAGGCATCATTCAAGATAAAATTAGGTAACGAACTAACTGATCGCTCTGACGATAAATCAACACCGGCTACCTGGATCGCTTTCAATGCGCTCCCCTTTTCGAGCAACCCAGTAAAATTAATATAGGGTGATACTCCAACAACCCCTGGTGTTTGTCGAACCTTATCTAAATCAGCTTGCCAATTTAAATAAGGCTGATTGACTGCCGCAATTTGTCCATGAGGGATAACTGAAAGTATGCGATTTTTTAATTCACGTTCAAAACCATTCATTGCACTTAAGCCAATAATCAACACTGCAACGCCAAGCACAATACCTAGTGTAGAAATAATCGAGATCAATGAAACCAAGCCAGCTCTTTTCTTGCCTTGACTAAAACGAAGTGCAATTTTTAACGCACGGGGTAATTCCGCCATGATCATTGCACTCCCATTAAGCTCTGATCATCCTGTAAATAACCATCCCGCATTTCCAGCTGACGAGTTAAACGACCGGCAAGTCGCAAATCATGAGTCACAACTAAAAATGCCGTCCCTTTTTGTCGATTAAGATCCATTAATAAATCAAAAATGACATCTGCATTGTGTAAGTCCAAATTACCGGTCGGTTCATCCGCCAGTACTAAAGCAGGTTCATTAACAATTGCCCGAGCAATTGCAACTCGCTGCCGCTCACCGCCAGATAATTCAGCGGAGCGATGATTAACTCGATGCGATAAACCTACTGCTGCTAACATCTCACTCGCTTTTTGCTGCGCTTCACGCAAGTCATTCCGCCAATTAATAATGGCATCATTGCATTTTCCAACGCAGTAAAATCCGGTAATAGGTGATGAAATTGATAAATAAACCCCAACTTCTGATTGCGTAGTTCAGCTCTCCCATTGGTAGAAAGTGAGATAATTTTTTTACCATCAAAAATGACATCACCGCTAGTTGGCGTATCTAATCCACCCAATAAATGCAGTAGCGTACTCTTGCCAGAGCCTGAACTACCCAGAATTGCCATCATTTCACTTTTATTGATTGAGAAGGAGATATTTTTAAGTACATTAGTCGAAATTTTGCCATCTTGATAACATTTACAGAGGTCCTGGCAAACTAATAGCGGAGAATTATTCATAACGTAAAGCCTCTGCAGGTTGAACGGTGGCTGCACGCCAAGATGGATAAAGGGTGGCCAATAATGAGATAGCGATTGAAGATAAAGCGATTAATATAATACGAGCAGGATCAATAGATATCGGTAATTCGATTCCTTTAGCCAACAAACCTAACATAGGCATTATTATATTAAGCTGGCTTGCGATAAATAGACCTAATAATGATCCAATGATGGTACCAATGATGCCTGCCCCTGCTCCCTGTAACATAAAAATAGCCATAATCTGGCCTCGCTTTAAACCTAATGTTTGCAAAATAGCCACTTCAGACTGTTTTTCCATAACCAATAATGAAAGTGAAGTAACAATATTAAAAGCTGCCACGGCAATAATGAGACTCAATAATAATCCCATCATATTTTTTCCATTCTCACTGCCTGAAAAAACTCACCCTTTCGTTCGCGCCAATCCTGCCATACCATACCTGCTGGTAACGTCTGTTGACTCAAGTTATCAACGGTTAAAGGTGCGTTAAGATAAAGACGCCAACCCGTAATATTACCGATCGGATAACGCATTAATCGTGCCGCGTCCTGTTGATTAACCAATAATTCGCTATTATCGGCTTCACCTTCGGTAGCAAAAAAGCCTGCTACCGTGAATAAACGCTGAC
>NZ_LWMI01000014.1 GCF_001640365.1 Candidatus Arsenophonus triatominarum
ATTGCCTGTTTGCCAGCCTGGGCGCTGGTAAAAAATAGCCTGTCACCACACAGAATACATTTGTACGGATCGGTGCGCAGAAACCCTTTCATCAGCACTGCAAAACCAGGTTTCTCCGGTTTTTTACGCGCCGTCATCTCCAACGCCTTATACACCTTCGACAATAACACGCGTCTTTTGCGATTCGACAAAAAACCGTAGTAACGCACTATCTTAAAATGCCTCGCCGGAATATGGCTAATATAACGCCTAATCATCTCTTCCTGAGGTAGGGTATGCTGCCGGTGCTGCCCAGTCCTGTAGTCATAGTAATGATGGACAACCGCTCCTCCTCGGTAATGCCGCAGTTTTGACGCAGATATCGGTGGGCGTTTAAGGTAACGACCTAGGTTATTTTACGCTATGCCACTCCCCTTTCGTTTTCTAGGCAAAGTGCACTTTCCAGTAACGTCCGTACTGCGCCTTTAAGTAACGCCACCACCTTCCGGTCACGGATATGCCCAAGACAGGGAAGCCTGCTAGGATTTATCAGGTCATAACTGTGACGCAGCAGCCTGATGACAGCGCCTCGCCAAATTTCTTCGACTACTCTTTTTTTGAAGAACAGCTCACGCCATACACCATGTTTACTATCCAAACCACCCCGGGTGACGGAGACATGGATATGCGGATGTTGATTGAGCTGTCTGCCATAAGTGTGCAAGGGTGTCAACGATCACCGAAAACTGATCCACTTTTTAGCTAAATACGATCAATCAAAATTGATCCACTGCTTTACTCGGTTATTGCTCCTGAGCGCCCGCTTATCTTTCAATCGATAGCTTTCGCGCTCAATTGCAGTACATGCGAATGATGAAGTAAACGATCAGCATAGTGGCGGTTAATGTTACGTCATCAGCAAAGGCACTGGGCCATTGCCCAAATGATAAGTTACTCGTCAATATAACACTGCCATGCTCATAACGCTTGGCAATCACATTAAAATAGTTGCTGAATAGAGACTTGCATTTTTTGTCACGCTATAGACAATAAAAGAGGTTTAACTTAGAAAATAACGGTTTGAAATGATCAACAAAGAGCGGTTGTTACGAGATAATCGTTTATGTAAAGCAATCATTGGATTATCAGTCGAAGAATTGAAAAATTTAGCCGCTGAATTTTCAGCTTGTTATTTGATTTATCGGAAAAAGAATCGAAAAGATCACGAGCGGCAGATGGGTGCAGGGCAGAAAGGATTTATCCCAACCCCATTAGATAAACTGCTTTTTATTTTATTGTATTTAAAATGTTATCCGACTATGATTTGCAAGGACTTCTTTTTGGTTTAGATAGAACACGGGTATGTCGCTGGGTAAAAATATTATTGCCGGTTTTAGAGATGACCTTGGGGCGAGAATGTGTTTTGCCCGCTCGTCAAATTCGCTCTGCTGAGGAATTTTTTCGCGCCTTTCCTGGAGTTAAAGACGTCTTTATTGATGGGACAGAGCGACCTGTCCAAAAGCCTAAGAATCTGCGTCGGCGAAAAAAAATGTATTCGGGAAAGAAAAGACAGACCACTCGAAAAGGGCTTATTATGACTGACGAAACGAGGAAAATTGGATTTATCCCCATGATCAAAAATGGGCGCCGTCACGATAAACGCTTACTCGATAAAGTCGATATAATTCGCCATATTCCCCCTGAGGTAACCATCTGGGCCGATACCGGTTTTCAAGGTATAGATAAACAGCATCCTAATACACAAATCCCAAAAAAAGGAACTCGAAAAAGACCTTTATCGCCTGAACAAAAACAAGAAAATAAAATAATCTCGGGCATCCGTATTACGGTTGAACACGCCATCGCGGGTATCAAGCGCCTCGGTTGTATGACCCAAATTTTACGGAATCGTAGACCCTTTATTGATGATACCTTTTTACTCCTTAGTGCCGGTCTTTGGAATTTCCATCTCAGAACAGCCTAAAATTTACTTCAATCACCGAAATACCCTTATTTCACTATTAAGCAACACGCTTATTGAAAAATAGGTTTGCTTCCTCTAGCCCAAACGGTAAGTATCCAATCTTATCTATGATCAACAACTTCGGTGCCATCACCGAACGTGATAGATATTGTTTGAGCTTATTTTGTCGTTTAGCCGTTGAGAGTTGCAACATCAGTTCAGCCGCTGTCGTAAAGCGGGTTTTCCTCTTGGCCTGTACTGCTTTTAATCCTAATTCAATAGCTAAATGCGTTTTGCCTACACCGCTTGGGCCAAGCAACACTACATTTTCATTACGCTCAATAAACGTTAATGCTTAATTCCTGTATTTATTGCTTAGGAACGCCCGTTACAAACTTAAAATCGAACGTACTAAGTTCTTTGTGCGTTGGGAATCCCGCCATCCAACTAAAGAGATTGCGAGTTCGTTCATCTCGTTGTTGTTGTTCACCTTTTAATAAAGACACGAGTTTCGCACAGGCATATAAAATTCCAGAAATGGCTTAAAAGCAATGGTTAATTTGCAAGTTACTAAAACGTATAAATTTATTTAAATTACAATAAGTTGCTCTTAATTTATAAGATTTTGTCTATTTATATATTATGCTGAATTAAACTTAAAAATAGAGCGTTTTTTTATTGGTGCGAAACTCGTGAAAGACAGTAAAAACTCTCCGTAGCTTTTGTCTTGGGCGATGCACTGTTCGGCAAGTGATGACCAATGAGTCGGAACAGAATTTAATTTCAATAAGCGTGTTGCTTAATAGTGAAATAAGGGTATTTCGGTGATTGAAGTAAATTTTAGGCTGTTCTGAGATGGAAATTCCAAAGACCGGCACTAAGGAGTAAAAAGGTATCATCAATAAAGGGTCTACGATTCCGTAAAATTTGGGTCATACAACCGAGGCGCTTGATACCCGCGATGGCGTGTTCAACCGTAATACGGATGCCCGAGATTATTTTATTTTCTTGTTTTTGTTCAGGCGATAAAGGTCTTTTTCGAGTTCCTTTTTTTGGGATTTGTGTATTAGGATGCTGTTTATCTATACCTTGAAAACCGGTATCGGCCCAGATGGTTACCTCAGGGGGAATATGGCGAATTATATCGACTTTATCGAGTAAGCGTTTATCGTGACGGCGCCCATTTTTGATCATGGGGATAAATCCAATTTTCCTCGTTTCGTCAGTCATAATAAGCCCTTTTCGAGTGGTCTGTCTTTTCTTTCCCGAATACATTTTTTTTCGCCGACGCAGATTCTTAGGCTTTTGGACAGGTCGCTCTGTCCCATCAATAAAGACGTCTTTAACTCCAGGAAAGGCGCGAAAAAATTCCTCAGCAGAGCGAATTTGACGAGCGGGCAAAACACATTCTCGCCCCAAGGTCATCTCTAAAACCGGCAATAATATTTTTACCCAGCGACATACCCGTGTTCTATCTAAACCAAAAAGAAGTCCTTGCAAATCATAGGTCGGATAACATTTTAAATACAATAAAATAAAAAGCAGTTTATCTAATGGGGTTGGGATAAATCCTTTCTGCCCTGCACCCATCTGCCGCTCGTGATCTTTTCGATTCTTTTTCCGATAAATCAAATAACAAGCTGAAAATTCAGCGGCTAAATTTTTCAATTCTTCGACTGATAATCCAATGATTGCTTTACATAAACGATTATCTCGTAACAACCGCTCTTTGTTGATCATTTCAAACCGTTATTTTCTAAGTTAAACCTCTTTTTATTGTCTATAGCGTGACAAAAAATGCAACTCTCTATTCAGCAACTATTTTTACGGAAGAATCGTTCCATCGGACTATTATCCCAACAATTCCCTCTGCGACTGATACTTTGGGTCATCTGATAACGCCACAATGCCTGCCTATACTGACGACTGGTATAATGACTTCCCTGATCACTATGGAACATCACCTGTTTGGGATGCCCACGTAGTTCCCAAGCCATTTGTAGTGCTTTGGCGGTTAATTCTGAGTCTGGTGCAAATGACATTGCCCAGCCCACCGGTTTTCGGGCAAACAAATCCAATACCACAGCCAGATAGGCCCATCGTGAGCCTGTCCAAATATAGGTTACATCGCCGCACCAAACCTGGTCAGGCTTTGTAACAGCGAACTGCCTATTGAGCAGATTTGGAATATCAATACGTTCATTTCCACCGCGGTTGTATTTATGTTTTCGCTCTTGGCAACTGACGATGATTAATTCTTTCATCAACTTACCCGCTAACCACCGCCCAAGTTTCACGTTGTGTGTATTGGTAACCATCGTGGCGATAGTCCTTGCGCCAGCAGAGCCGCCACTAACGTTCCACGCTTCGCTGACTAGGCTACGTTTTATCGTCCGCTCAATATCTGGCTCCTTAGGCCGACACCAATAGCGATAACTGCTTCGGTGAACATTAAAAATACGACACAAAGTTTTCACCGGATAAAGCACTCTTAGCTTTTCAACTACCGAAAATTTTTCAGTGAGTCGGACATTAAGAGCGCAGTAGCCTTTTTTAAGATGTCATTCTCCATTTCCAGCCGGTGGATTTTTTTCTTCATTTCTCTGAACTCAATTTGTTCAGGTGTTAATGGCAGACCAGGCGATGTTTTCCCTTGACGTTCTAAACGAAGGGCTCTTACCCACCGGCTAATCGCTGAAAGACTGACGTTCATGCCTTTCGCGGCTTCCTGGTAGGTAATTTTGGTCAAGGACTAATTTGGCGGTTTCACATTTAAATTCAGCAGTAATTATTTTACTCATTTCGGCACCTATAAAAATTATGAGGTAAGCATATCACCTCAACTTAGGTGGCCAAATTTAGTATGCCACTACATACAAAGCCTGACCAGGTTTGGTGCGGCGATGTAACCTATATTTGGACAGGCTCACGATGGGCCTATCTGGCTGTGGTATTGGATTTGTTTGCCCGAAAACCGGTGGGCTGGGCAATGCATTTGCACCAGACTCAGAATTAACCGCCAAAGCACTACAAATGGCTTGGGAACTACGTGGGCATCCCAAATAGGTGATGTTCCATAGTGATCAGGGAAGTCATTATACCAGTCGTCAGTATAGGCAGGCATTGTGGCGTTATCAGATGACCCAAAGTATCAGTCGCAGAGGGAATTGTTGGGATAATAGTCCGATGGAACGATTCTTCCGTAGTCTGAAGACCGAATGGGTGCCAACGACTGGCTACCAAAGCTTTAGTACTGCTCAGTCAGCCATTATTCGCTACATAACCCACTACTATAGCGATATAAGACCTCACTGGTATAACGGTGGATTAACGCCAAACGAATCAGAGCGACTGTTCCGTGAACAGTCAGGTAGGGTGGCCAATTTTAGTTGACCACTACAACCCCCTGTCTCGCTCAGTCGCTTAAAACATTATTCCGGCGAAGATAACATCACGTTACGCTATAAGAGCCACCGCACGAAAAAACAGGAAGACTTGGTCATGACATCCGATGTATTTATTACCCGGTTTGCGTCTCATGTGCCAGAAAAATGGTTTCACATGATCCGCTATTACGGCTTTTTAAGTCCATCAGCACGGATGCGAAAAATGTTAACGGAGGTTGTTTATCCTTTAGCCCAACAAGATAAAAAACCCGCTAAAAAAGTCACCTGGCGAAACATGTATCAACACGTCTTTAAAGTCGATCCACTTGCTTGTCTCTTATGTGGGAAAAAATTACTTTTCGCAGGAATGAATTTTGGATTGAATCGTAAAGAACTTATGGCACGTCACCATGATCTGGCTTGTTTGCGGTGGCGATAAAAACTCACGACAGGGTAGATCTATCCTTTTGTTCAAAATTGATTAATAATTAATCGCTTTTTAACCATCTATTCCGTTCCTTATCTCAACCTTCAACATAATTTTGGCAAAATTTAGAAGAAAATAAAAAGGATTTCATCATGGCGCAGGTTAATGAGTAACCATTTCGGGTATTAATTTCTTATACATGAACACCACTTCCCGAAACAAAAATGCCTTTTTTTCTTAGTTCCACGAGTTTCGCACCGATAAAAAACGCTCTATTTTTAAGTTTAATTCAGCATAATATATAAATAGAAAAAACCTTATAAATTAAAAGCAACTTATTGTAACTTAAACAAATTTATACGTTTTAGTAACTTGCAAATTAACCATTGCTTTTAAGCCATTTCTGGAATTTTATATGCCTGTGCGAAACTCGTGTAGATAATAAAATAAAAGGTAATTCTATGTATCAAACCAATAATCCTATCATCAAACATAAAGTCGGGTTACTTAACCTTGCTGAAGAGCTTCATAACGTCACGAGTTTCGCACCGGCATATAAAATTCCAGAAATGGCTTAAAAGCAATGGTTAATTTGCAAGTTACTAAAACGTATAAATTTGTTTAAGTTACAATAAGTTGCTTTTAATTTATAAGGTTTTTTCTATTTATATATTATGCTGAATTAAACTTAAAAATAGAGCGTTTTTTATCGGTGCGAAACTCGTGTCAAGAAGAAAATGAAGCCTGTTGAACAGACTTGTTTCGGCAAAGTCATCTTGCGTCATCGTTCTGTCATTGAATCGGTATTTGATGAGTTAAAAAATCTTTGTCAGATAGCGCATACGCGGCACCGCTCTCCTGCTAACTTTGTAGTGAATTTATTAGCCGGGCTGGTTGCATATTGTTTAATTCCATCTAAACCAAAGATACCTGTGTCAGGAACATCTCTTCAAGCATAATTGATAATGCTTATCCCCAACTCAGGTTAAATAAATTTCATCCAATTATGGTGTGTTGCGGCAGCGAGTCCTTGCCAAAAATTAATTAACTCAGGAAATTGTTTTCTTATAATAGCCAGATTTTGAATAATCGTATGTTGGTCATTGGGTGATATTTGTTTTTTTACTAAACTAAGCTGCAAATTTATAAAATCTCCCATTACATCACGTTTAAATGCTTGCTTATAGCCGTCAACAATTTGTTGTCCGCCATGGGTAGATAATCCTTCAAATGGTATAACCGGTGTCATTTTTTGATTAACATCTGTTATATTTGGATGATAGTAATCACCAGTTAAATGGAATTCTGCGCCATTAAAGGTTTTTATAACATTATCATTTGGTATCGCTGTGGCATAATTAATTAAGATAAATAGTAAAGTTATTACATAGATTAATTTTTTCATTATAGTTTTCTTAACAAAAATTTACTTTAATTTTTTATTTTATAAATTATTGATTATGTAAGTTAATCGCTTCTCAATTTCACAAAAATACTAAGTTTTATATAATTAATTTGTTTCGTAATAGTAGAAGTTTTTTTATATTTTAATTAATTTGATTACTTATGGCTAAATCTTTAGTTAAAATATTAAAGTATATAATTGGGTTTATTTATATAATAACATTTAATATTTTTCAGCATGTTATTAATGATTTGTTATTAATTTAATAATCAATTAATAAAATATGAATATTATTTTTTTTTGCTGACTAGTTAAGTAGTTTTTGCTTAGTTAACAATATTTTTAATTCATTGAATAAAAAAAGAAGCCATAATTGACCCGCTTACAGTTATTTTGTATAGTTTTTAACTATAGTGGTTTATAGAAAACAATAAATTATATAAAAAAATTGTTGCTTTAAGATAATAAAAATGCCAGTTTGTGCTAGTTTTTTGTAAAAATATAAAGTTGAGTGTTTTTTCATATCTGCACAACAAAGGGCTTGAAAAGTAGTTAAAAAACATTATTTATATTACTATATTTAATGTTAATCATTGTTAATTAATAAAGGAAAGCAATTTTTATGATGCGAATAGCCTTGTTTTTACTTACAAACTTGGCAGTAATGTTTGTATTCGGAATTATTTTGAGTTTGACCGGTATCCAGGGACAAAGCGTTCCAGGGCTAATGATTATGGCTGGTCTTTTTGGTTTTGGTGGCTCATTTATCTCATTATTGATGTCAAAATGGATGGCATTACGTTCTGTTGGTGGACAGGTGATTGAAAATCCGACAACAGAAACGGAATATTGGTTGTTAAATACCGTCAAGCGTCAGGCTGATCAAGCTGGCATAAAAATGCCAGAAGTTGCTATTTATCATGCACCCGATATTAACGCTTTTGCCACCGGGGCTCGTCGTGATGCGTCATTGGTTGCTGTTAGTACAGGTTTGCTAGAAAGTATGGGATGTGATGAAGCCGAAGCGGTTATCGCCCATGAGATCAGCCATATAGCAAATGGTGATATGGTAACAATGACTTTATTACAAGGAGTAGTAAATACTTTTGTCATTTTTATTTCACGTATCATTGCTCAGCTGGCGTCTGGATTTTCATCAAATAGTAATAATGACAATGAAAGTAGCCAGGGTAATCCAATGATTTACTTTGCGGTATCAGTGGTGTTAGAAATTGTATTTGGTATTTTGGCCAGTATTATTACTATGTGGTTCTCGCGTTATCGTGAATTCCGTGCAGATGCAGGTTCGGCGCATTTAGTGGGTAGAGAAAAAATGATTGCTGCATTACAGCGTTTGAAAACAAGTTATGAACCCCAGGAAGCTGGCAGTATGATGGCTTTTTGCATCAACGGACGTTCTAAATCTTTTAGTGAGTTGTTTTTATCCCATCCTCCTCTTGATAAGCGCATTGAAGCTTTACGTATGGGCACTTATCTTAATCGGTAAAACAATAACCAATCCCACCTGATGAGGCGGGATTTTTTATTAACTGCGATAGGCTGTTTTGATTTGTTCGATTATTCGTTGAAAAACTTCTGCTTGTTTAGGATCTTGCATAGCAAGAATTTCTTTTTCCATATTGAGTATAGCTCTTCCCGCATCGGCTTGATTTAACGCTTTTAATATATAGGTTATAAAAGTTTTCAAGCAACTAATTTCAGTAGCAATGGTTTCCGTATCAGGTCTACTCGAACAATCATTTGTCATTTTTTTGCCTCAATGAGTTAAAAAATAAAGCAATAATTACTTTGGCGTATTTTACACAGTTGTTGAATTTTATATACGTCTTTATACAACTTTTTTAATTTAAAAAATGTATTTAATATTATAGCTAGGCGACTTAATTTTGATTACAAGGTGTGTTATGAGTTATACAATTGATTTTCGACGTAAAGTAATATCTGTAAGGAAAGCCGAAGGTTTAACAATTCGAGAAACTGCGAAACAATTCCGTATTGGAAAAGCGTCTTTAGTACGTTGGCTTAAACGACCAGAGCCAAAAAATTCAACGCCACGTAAGAGGAAGCTCGATAAAAATGCTTTATAGCTAGGCGACTTAATTTTGATTACAAGGTGTGTTATGAGTTATACAATTGATTTTCGACGTAAAGTAATATCTGTAAGGAAAGCCGAAGGTTTAACAATTCGAGAAACTGCGAAACAATTCCGTATTGGAAAAGCGTCTTTAGTACGTTGGCTTAAACGACCAGAGCCAAAAAATTCAACGCCACGTAAGAGGAAGCTCGATAAAAATGCTTTAGCAAAAGATGTGGAACAGTATCCAGATGCTTACCAAAAGGAACGGGCAGAGCGATTCGGTGTTTGTAAAAAGACTATTTGGCAATCCCTTAAAAAGCTGGGATTAACCTATAAAAAAAACTCTATTCCATCCAAAAACCAACGAAAGCGACAGGCTGGCACATCAGCAAAAAAGACAACAGTATGAAAAAAAAGATAAATCTGTTGTTTTTATTGATGAAAGTGGTTTTTCACATGACACTCCACGAACTCACGGCTATTCCCCAAAAGGTCACCGTTGTTTTGGCCTGAAAAACTGGGGTGCTAAGGGAAGAACAAATGTTATTGGCGCTTTATTGGGAACAACCCTTTTTGCTATCGGATTATTTGATTGCAATATTAATCGTGATGTTTTTTATGTTTGGATCACAAAAATATTGCTCCCAGAACTTCCTGAAAATTCTGTTATTTTTATGGACAACGCTAGCTTTCACAAAGGTAAGAATATTGAACAGGCAATTATAAACGCAGGACACCAGATAGAATATTTGCCTGTGTATTCACCAGATTTAAATCCTATAGAACATAAATGGTCTCAAGCTAAACGTAAAAAGATGGAAACAGGATGCACTATCGATGACCTGTTTTTAATACATATGCTGTAATCAAAATTAAGTCGCCTAGCTATAGCAAAAGATGTGGAACAGTATCCAGATGCTTACCAAAAGGAACGGGCAGAGCGATTCGGTGTTTGTAAAAAGACTATTTGGCAATCCCTTAAAAAGCTGGGATTAACCTATAAAAAAAACTCTATTCCATCCAAAAACCAACGAAAGCGACAGGCTGGCACATCAGCAAAAAAGACAACAGTATGAAAAAAAAGATAAATCTGTTGTTTTTATTGATGAAAGTGGTTTTTCACATGACACTCCACGAACTCACGGCTATTCCCCAAAAGGTCACCGTTGTTTTGGCCTGAAAAACTGGGGTGCTAAGGGAAGAACAAATGTTATTGGCGCTTTATTGGGAACAACCCTTTTTGCTATCGGATTATTTGATTGCAATATTAATCGTGATGTTTTTTATGTTTGGATCACAAAAATATTGCTCCCAGAACTTCCTGAAAATTCTGTTATTTTTATGGACAACGCTAGCTTTCACAAAGGTAAGAATATTGAACAGGCAATTATAAACGCAGGACACCAGATAGAATATTTGCCTGTGTATTCACTAGATTTAAATCCTATAGAACATAAATGGTCTCAAGCTAAACGTAAAAAGATGGAAACAGGATGCACTATCGATGACCTGTTTTTAATACATATGCTGTAATCAAAATTAAGTCGCCTAGCTATATATTAACTATTTGATTTTAGTTTCTATAATATCTTGTTATTGCAATTGTGTCGGACCTTTAAATAGCGAAGAATGGTAATCGAAAACAGGGTTGCTGGTAGGTGCAGCGATTATTGCCATTTAGGTAAAAATATTTAATTTATCCATGTAAAGATATTCACAATTATTTTATCACTTTTATCTTATACTTTAAAAGTTAGAATAAAAATTTTTAGATGGAGGTGTGTATGTATAAAGTTATTTTAGTTGCTGTTGATATTGCTCAAGAAGAACTAACGAGTAAAGCTATACGACAGGCTGTACAGTTTGCTAAAGTTTCAGGAGCTAAACTAAATTTTATCCATGTATTGCCTATTTCATCGGCAATCATAAATGCTTATGCATTAGGATATATGGAAATAAAAGATTGTGCCACCCTAAAAGCAGAAGATGATATGCAAAACCTACTTGAACCGATCGATTTACCCGCTGATCGCCTAGGCTATACTATTGCTTTTGGTTCTCCGCGTGATGAAATTGTCAGTCGAGCGGAAGAAATTAACGCTGATATCATCATTCTTGGTTCAAGAAGTCCCAATATAACAACTCATCTGTTAGGTTCGACAGCAGCGGGTGTTGTACGTTATGCAAAAACCTCTGTACTGGTGGTGAGATAACAATTAATCATCAAAATTAAAACGTAGCACGCTCCGCGTGAGCGGCGCAGCTACGCTGCTTCGGGGATGTTAATGAGCTGAGTACTGTTTTATATTCTGCGAAAAGATACCCATAGGGTAATTTACTCAGATGTATATCCCACGTCCTGCTAAACTGCTTTTCACCATCGATGACGGCTGGAATAAATTATATTAGTCTTAACTTAATCTGACAATTCTGATTTAAAAAAGAGCGTTACCGGTTTTAATTAACATCATTAGATAATTAAATAAAAGGTAATTCTATGTATCAAACCAATAATCCTATCATCAAACATAAAGTCGGGTTACTTAACCTCGCTGAAGAGCTTAATATAGCTAGGCGACTTAATTTTGATTACAAGGTGTGTTATGAGTTATACAATTGATTTTCGACGTAAAGTAATATCTGTAAGGAAAGCCGAAGGTTTAACAATTCGAGAAACTGCGAAACAATTCCGTATTGGAAAAGCGTCTTTAGTACGTTGGCTTAAACGACCAGAGCCAAAAAATTCAACGCCACGTAAGAGGAAGCTCGATAAAAATGCTTTAGCAAAAGATGTGGAACAGTATCCAGATGCTTACCAAAAGGAACGGGCAGAGCGATTCGGTGTTTGTAAAAAGACTATTTGGCAATCCCTTAAAAAGCTGGGATTAACCTATAAAAAAAAACTCTATTCCATCCAAAAACCAACGAAAGCGACAGGCTGGCACATCAGCAAAAAAGACAACAGTATGAAAAAAAAAGATAAATCTGTTGTTTTTATTGATGAAAGTGGTTTTTCACATGACACTCCACGAACTCACGGCTATTCCCCAAAAGGTCACCGTTGTTTTGGCCTGAAAAACTGGGGTGCTAAGGGAAGAACAAATGTTATTGGCGCTTTATTGGGAACAACCCTTTTTGCTATCGGATTATTTGATTGCAATATTAACCGTGATGTTTTTTATGTTTGGATCACAAAAATATTGCTCCCAGAACTTCCTGAAAATTCTGTTATTTTTATGGACAACGCTAGCTTTCACAAAGGTAAGAATATTGAACAGGCAATTATAAACGCAGGACACCAGATAGAATATTTGCCTGTGTATTCACCAGATTTAAATCCTATAGAACATAAATGGTCTCAAGCTAAACGTAAAAAGATGGAAACAGGATGCACTATCGATGACCTGTTTTTAATACATATGCTGTAATCAAAATTAAGTCGCCTAGCTATAACCACTAGTTTCGCACAGGCATATAAAATTCCAGAAATGGCTTAAAAGCAATGGTTAATTTGCAAGTTACTGAAACGTATAAATTTGTTTAAATTACAATAAGTTGCTTTTAATTTATAAGATTTTGTCTATTTATATATTATGCTGAATTAAACTTAAAAATAGAGCGTTTTTTTATTGGTGCGAAACTCGTGATAACGTCTCAAAAGCCTGCAAGATTATGGGGGTATCCCGAGATACGTTTTATCGCTACCAGGACGATGGTGGGATAGACGCTTTAATTAATTAAAATCGACGGATGCCTAACGTAAAAAATAGAGTAGATGAACAGATTGAAAGCGCTGTAATTGAGTATGCCATTGAATACCCTGCACACGGTCAACACCGCAGTAGTAATGAACTAAGAAAAAAAGGCATTTTTGTTTCGGGGAGTGGCGTTCGCTCTATTTGGCTGCGCCATAATCTCGATAATTTTACAAAACGCCTAAAAGCGCTTGAAGATAAAATCGCAACAGAAGGAATTATCCTGTCAAAATCACAAATCAGTGCTCTAGAAAAGAAAGCGCAAGATGATGAAGCCTGTGGTGAGATTGAAACAGCGCATCCAGGTTATCTGGGTTCACAAGATACTTTTTATGTCGGTCATTTAAAAGGCGTTGGTCGTGTTTATCAACAAACTTACATTAATACTTACAGTAAAGTCGTTCATTGTAAAGCTTTACACAACAAAAAGCGCGATAACGGCGGCAGATTTATTAAATGACAAGGTTCTCCCTTTTTATTCCCAGCATGGGTTACCGGTGTTACGTATACTGACGGACAGAGGCAGTGAGTATTGTGGTAAAGTTGAACATCACGATTATCAACTTTATCTCGCTATCAATGATATTGATCATACAAAAACTAAAGCTCGTTCACCTCAAACTAATGGGATTTGTGAACGCTTTCATAAAACTGTATTACAAGAGTTCTATCAGGTGGCTTTTCTGTAAGAAAATCTATAGGGCTTTAGATGAATTACAAGCTGATTTAGATAAATGGTTAGCGAAATATAATAACCAACGCACTCATCAAGGAAAAATGTGTTGCGGTCGAACTCCTATGGCAACTTCACACGATGGAAAACAACTTTGGAGAGAGAAAGATTTAAATCAAATTTAACCTGACAGGTACTGTATAAATAACCGGCAATTGTCAGATCAAGTCTGAGCTACTACATAACTTATAGGTCAATAAAAACAATGACACGAGTTTCGCATAGGAATATAAAATTCCAGAAATGGCTTAAAAGCAATAGTTAATTTGCAAGTTACTAAAACGTATAAATTTGTTTAAATTACAATAAGTTGCTTTTAATTTATAAGCTTTTCTCCATTTATATATTATGCTGAATTAAACTTAAAAATAGAGCGTTTTTTTATTGGTGCGAAACTCGTGAATGAATTAAATATAACTCATTGTTTTAAAAACACTAAAAACCCAGCATAGCTGGTTTTTTAGTATAAAAATGAATTTTAATTATTTTTTAGTCTGATGCGACGCTTGCAAATCTGCAAGATCAACTGCAATTTTCACCGTTTCATCAAGATAGGGATCTGGTAATTCATAATTTTTAGGTAAATCATCTATCGTTTTTAATGGTGCTTTCCCTTGTCGAGCAAAGCGTTCATTAATACGACCTAATTTAATTGCGTCCGCTTCTCGATTTTCCTTTTCACGCTTAACATAATTAAGCGAAATAATATTTTTACTCGCCTTCATAGCGCGATAGCGGGCAATATCTTCCTCAATATATTTAAACTCAGGATTTTTTGCTATGCGTTCCTTATAATTAGCAATTAAATTAGCAACATATTGGCTAATATTACCGACAACACTATAGCTAGCAGGCATAATGCTATCCCAAGGTAAGACATTATCTTCAAAATTCTCACCCGTTTCAGCGGTATCGATACCCGTTGGCATAACGACATCCGGTGTAACTCCTTTGCACTGGGTACTACCACCATTGATGCGATAAAACTTCTGAATAGTATATTTGACAGAGCCTAAAGCCGGCCAATCTGGGCGTAACATATGATCATAGACATGACTTAAAGGATGGTATTGCTGAACGGTACCCTTACCAAAAGATGATTCTCCAACAATTAACGCACGACCATAATCCTGCATTGCAGCAGCAAAAATTTCTGACGCTGATGCACTAAAGCGATCAATTAATACCGTAAGTGGGCCTTTATAATAAACGACATCATCATCATCCACATCCTGACGAATTTTACCGTTGTTATCACGCACCTGAACAATTGGACCACCTGGAATAAATAAACCGGATAATGATACTGCTTCGGTTAAAGCACCACCGCCATCGCCACGTAAATCAATGACAAGTGCCGTGACATGACTTTTGGCCATTTTTTGTAACTGTGTTTTAACGTCATTGGTTAATCCAACGTAAAAACTGGGAATATCAAGTACGCCAACTTTTTTCTTGCCAACATTTTTGATCGTGAGTTTCACCGCCATATATTCCAGTCGAATATGCTCACGAATTAATGTCACGCTATGGGGCTTGGCGCGTTTCGAATCTGAAATAACTTCAAGACGTACCTTACTGCCTTTAGGTCCTTTGATAAGGGCAACAACATCATCTAGTCGCCAGCCAACAACATCTGTCATCGACTTACTCGTTTGGCCTACACCAATAATCTTATCGCCGACCTTTAATAATTTATTTTTTGCTGCCGGGCCACCCGCCACCATTGAGTTGATAATAATATAATCTTCATCTTGCCGAAGTACTGCGCCTATACCCTCCAATGACAAACTCATTTCTGAGTTAAACTGTTCGGTATTACGAGGAGAGAGATAGTTAGTATGCGGATCTATTTCTCTTGCAAAAGCATTCATAATCAACTGAAAAACATCTTCACTTTGCGTTTGCGCAAGACGTTTTAATGCAAAATTATAGCGTTTTGTTAATATTGGCTTAATTTCGCTGTCATTTTTACCTGACAACTTCAGATTCAACCAATCAAACTTAACTTTTGCATCCCACAGCCTATTTAGCTCCTCAATGGTTTTAGGCCAAGGCGCTTTACTTCTATCAACTTCAATGACATCGTTATTAGCAAAATCTAGCGGCATATTAAGCCGCGATAAAGCATATTGAAAACGTTCATAGCGCCGCTGTTGAGCTAAATTAAATATTGCATAAAGCTCATTTAGATGACCGGTTTCAAGCTGCTGCCCTACTTTGCTTTTCTCACTAGCAAATTTATCAATATCCGATTGTAAAAAAACATTATGGCTATAATCCAACAGATTTAAATAACGAGCAAAAATTTTACTAGAAAAGTTTTCATCCAAATTAAATTGGCGATAGTGAGAACGGGTAAAACGTGAAACAACTCTTTCGCTAATAATGGCATGCTGGCGTTCCTGTTGAAGCTGAGGAAGCTTCTGAGTTGTTATTAGTGTTGGAGGTGCTACAGTATCTGCGAATGAAGTAGCCATTGCAGTTATACCAAACACAAAAGCCAGTTTAATATAATTATTCATGCCGTGATTGGCCTCCGTATCAGAACTTTAAATGCTCAGCGCGTACAATCATTGCCAATCCTGTCGGCAATTGCACCCGAACACCATCCTTAGCTATCTCAAGCACTGACGCATCTACGATACTTTGGCCAACCATAACCTTTAATACTTGACCAACTTTTAATGTAGAAATATCCGTTACAGACTGTAATTTGGCTAGATTGGCCATTTTACTATTATGAGTTTTTTTAGCTTGATTTTTAGAGCAAGAATGATGTTTATGTCTTTTATTTATTTCCTTAATCTTAGTCGTTGAGCGAGAAGACACACTTTTCTTACTAGAAGTTGCCGATAAGATTTTTTCGTTGTCTACCTTCTGGACTTTCTGTTGAAATTCCCGTTTTCTTACTTTTTGCTCTGTTCGTTGAGCCTGAATACGAGCCTTTGCATCCATTAGCTGTTGACGCGCATATTCCACATGTTCTGATTTCAGATCACCACAATCATTGCCATCCAAATCAACACGTTTAGCACCTTCTTTGACACCATACAGATAACGCCAACTAGAAGTATACATTCGCAAAGCAGATCGCAATTGGGTTTTACTGATACCATCCTCTTCAGTCAGCCTTGCCACAATATCCTGAAAGATTCCAATCTTCAGTGGACGAGCCTTACCTTCAGCAATAAAGCATTGAGGAAAACGCTTAGCCAAAAAAGCAATTATTTCTTTACTACTATTCAACTTAGGTTGATTTTCCATGAAATTTCCTGATTACAACGGTTTTGCCAACCAACGCAGGCATGAACAGGCGATATTATAATAGCGTTGCAGACAATTGCCACGCAAACCAACTGTTAAATTACATTAATTTGTGGATATTTTGGTATAACACACGCTTTCAAGTGGTTACAAAGTATTACAACTAAGACTTTCAGACCATTTTCATTCTCTTCATCAAAACGATCAAAAATAGGACTATCAATATCTAATACGCCAATTAACTGTCCATTGACTGCTAGCGGCAAAACTATCTCTGAACGACTGAGACTATCGCAAGCAATATGCCCAGCAAAAGAATGGACATTAGCTATACGCTGTACTCTATTTTCCATAAAAGCAGTCCCACAAACACCTTTTCCTTACGCAATACGTACACATGCGACCTTGCCCTGAAAAGGGCCAAGCACAAGCGTATCATGACTTTTCAGATAAAACTCTAGCCAATTAATATTATCTAATTTTTCAAACAGTAGTGCACTCGTATTTGCAAGCGTGGCAATAAAATCATATTCACCTGCAATTAAGCTAGTTAAATCACATAAAAGATCATGATAAAAGACTTTTTTTCCATAACATTCCGTTTGTCAAATTCTTCATATACTCATCTGAGAGATAAATCACCAATATGGCGATTTTTTATCTCTCTAGGTTAACAATTCGCTATATTAATCGTTATATTTTTTAACTTATTGTAATTTAACTGGCCGGTCAAATCACACAATAAATGAAAATTAATTCAAATTTTAGCTAATTATTAAATATGAAAAAAGTTTCAATAAAAAAATTATAAGCATTTTCAGTAATAACATATAACAAAAAAACCGGCGATAATCATTTTCGGCTATCTTTTTATTCTATTAACCTACGCCCTATTTCTATTTAAATTAGCAATATTGATTCATCGCAATTTATTTGTAATTTAGTAGCTTATAATTTCGTCTAAAGTACATTTTTCATTAAGATAAAAGTTATTTAAAACTGTTAATTTTCAATGAATAATAGTAAAAAAGCCACCAGTTTACCACCATCCCAATAATTTTGGAAAAGCGTTCCATTTATAATATTCTAAAAACTTAAAGTATCTATAGCGATTTGTTAACATTTTAAATAATTAGTGGGGATCACAGATGAAGAGAGCAAGACTAAAAATTTCCACCTACGTTATTGATGATGCACTCTTGGCTGACGCAGCTGAAAACACTATCAGTATTCCTTGTGAATCAGATACTGAATTTTGTATGCAACTTGATGGCTGGGATGAAAATACAAGCATTCCGGCCACACTAGATAATAAACCTGTTCTTCTCTATCGCCAGTACTATGATAAAAAAAAGCATCATTGGGTTATGAGAATAGTTTAGTCACATCAGCATTAAAAAAGAGACCTAGCTAATTCCAATACTCGGTCTTGGGAAATGGCTCTAGAGAGCAGAGCACTAAAATTTGTCATAGAGACGTAACAAAATGCAATCGCGCAGTGCCTTAGCTTTAACGGCACTGTCGGTTGCCGATTCTACTCCGATAGCTGTGTGTGATAACTTACGGATCCGCCGGCATAAAGTCTTCGATGGGATAGCTGAACGAGGAAAAACCTCAACAGGTTGGTTCTTTGGTTTCAAACTTCATGTAATTATCAATCATTTGGAGGAAATACTCAGTTTTCGACTTACACCAGGAAACACAGATGATCGGAAACCATTACCTGAGCTGATAAAAAGATCTTTCTGGTTGTTTGTATGCGGATAAAGGGTATTTATCGGCTTCACTGAAACAGCAACTGAAAACAATGGGAATTAACCTTAACCTGAGTTCGGGGTAAGCGATAGTTGCGAGAAAATAAAAATAGCCGATTTATCAAAAAATATTTTAAAATCAATAAGATAAAAAAGCAGGAAAATTCTTAGTGATAGCAGGTTAAAAAAGAAGCTATTTTTCTCTACTAAAATCATGAAAAAAACCAAAATTAATACTGTTTTATGTAATTATTTTAAGTTAACTATTTGAATATGTGATAAAAAATTAGGATCCTTATCCCGAACTCAGGTTAACCTTATAACGAATATCAAGATGGTCGCCTATGGCGACGACTTGTCATTGCTTGTTAGTACTGGTATAACCCGATACCTATTGTCTCAATCTTTTGGTCCCTTTTATGTCACCGCGTTTTAGTCATGTTTTTCAATTTGGTCAACGCTGGCTCAATTGGCTTAATCGCCAACCCCCTGATAGTGTCCGCACTGTTGTGATGGAAACTATGGTAAAGCGGCACTTCGCTTATGGGGTGGTCAATTTGGCGCTGTCCTGACCCTCAATGTAATTCTGAGAAACGGGTTAAATTTACCTGCAAAAGTCGAAGCTGCCCACATTGTGGCGTCAAAGCTTGCCTACAATGGATTAACAATACGCTAGCTTGGTTACCCGAAGTTCCGGCAGCATATCTCTTTTACCATGCCTTGTGAATATTGGCCCATTATTCGCGCCAACCGTTGGCTTCTCGGTGAAATGAATCGATTAGCCGCTGATGTGATATTAACCATTTGCCGTGACCTCAATATCACCCCGGGCTTTTTCACTGCCATCCATACCTGGGGACGAGACCAAAAATGGCATCCGCATATTCATTTTTCAACCACAGCCGGCGGGGTGACTAAAAAGAATACCTGGCGGGATATCAGCTTTTATCGCGAAAACATTATGACAATGTGGCGATAACGGCATTATTGAGAAAACATTATTACACGCTCACCATTCCCGATGCGCTTAAAGCTGAAGGAAGAAGTAAAGCATCATGGAATCAATTATTTAACACTCACTACAAGCGCGGGTGGAATATTAATCTTTCTGATATTCTTTCCAATATTACCCATGTCACCCTTTATCTCGGATTTTATCTAAAGAAACCCCCCTGTCTCGCTCAGTCGCTTAAAACATTATTCCGGCGAAGATAACATCACGTTACGCTATAGCTAGGCGACTTAATTTTGATTACAAGGTGTGTTATGAGTTATACAATTGATTTTCGACGTAAAGTAATATCTGTAAGGAAAGCCGAAGGTTTAACAATTCGAGAAACTGCGAAACAATTCCGTATTGGAAAAGCGTCTTTAGTACGTTGGCTTAAACGACCAGAGCCAAAAAATTCAACGCCACGTAAGAGGAAGCTCGATAAAAATGCTTTAGCAAAAGATGTGGAACAGTATCCAGATGCTTACCAAAAGGAACGGGCAGAGCGATTCGGTGTTTGTAAAAAGACTATTTGGCAATCCCTTAAAAAGCTGGGATTAACCTATAAAAAAAACTCTATTCCATCCAAAAACCAACGAAAGCGACAGGCTGGCACATCAGCAAAAAAGACAACAGTATGAAAAAAAAGATAAATCTGTTGTTTTTATTGATGAAAGTGGTTTTTCACATGACACTCCACGAACTCACGGCTATTCCCCAAAAGGTCACCGTTGTTTTGGCCTGAAAAACTGGGGTGCTAAGGGAAGAACAAATGTTATTGGCGCTTTATTGGGAACAACCCTTTTTGCTATCGGATTATTTGATTGCAATATTAATCGTGATGTTTTTTATGTTTGGATCACAAAAATATTGCTCCCAGAACTTCCTGAAAATTCTGTTATTTTTATGGACAACGCTAGCTTTCACAAAGGTAAGAATATTGAACAGGCAATTATAAACGCAGGACACCAGATAGAATATTTGCCTGTGTATTCACCAGATTTAAATCCTATAGAACATAAATGGTCTCAAGCTAAACGTAAAAAGATGGAAACAGGATGCACTATCGATGACCTGTTTTTAATACATATGCTGTAATCAAAATTAAGTCGCCTAGCTATAGGATTTAAATCTGGTGAATACACAGGCAAATATAGCTAGGCGACTTAATTTTGATCACAAGGTGTGTTATGAGTTATACAATTGATTTTCGACGTAAAGTAATATCTGTAAGGAAAGCCGAAGGTTTAACAATTCGAGAAACTGCGAAACAATTCCGTATTGGAAAAGCGTCTTTAGTACGTTGGCTTAAACGACCAGAGCCAAAAAATTCAACGCCACGTAAGAGGAAGCTCGATAAAAATGCTTTAGCAAAAGATGTGGAACAGTATCCAGATGCTTACCAAAAGGAACGGGCAGAGCGATTCGGTGTTTGTAAAAAGACTATTTGGCAATCCCTTAAAAAGCTGGGATTAACCTATAAAAAAAAACTCTATTCCATCCAAAAACCAACGAAAGCGACAGGCTGGCACATCAGCAAAAAAGACAACAGTATGAAAAAAAAGATAAATCTGTTGTTTTTATTGATGAAAGTGGTTTTTCACATGACACTCCACGAACTCACGGCTATTCCCCAAAAGGTCACCGTTGTTTTGGCCTGAAAAACTGGGGTGCTAAGGGAAGAACAAATGTTATTGGCGCTTTATTGGGAACAACCCTTTTTGCTATCGGATTATTTGATTGCAATATTAATCGTGATGTTTTTTATGTTTGGATCACAAAAATATTGCTCCCAGAACTTCCTGAAAATTCTGTTATTTTTATGGACAACGCTAGCTTTCACAAAGGTAAGAATATTGAACAGGCAATTATAAACGCAGGACACCAGATAGAATATTTGCCTGTGTATTCACCAGATTTAAATCCTATAGAACATAAATGGTCTCAAGCTAAACGTAAAAAGATGGAAACAGGATGCACTATCGATGACCTGTTTTTAATACATATGCTGTAATCAAAATTAAGTCGCCTAGCTATAACCGAGTAAAACAGTGGATCAATTTTGATTGATCGTATTTAGTTAAAAAGTGGATCAGTTTTCGGTGATCGTTGACAGTATTGCAATAACGATAGCAAAATATTAAGCATGATTGCCTATAAATATTAATAGTAGAGTTATGCATGTATCCGTAAGTCAAGTAAGCTAATTATAGTCTATTTAAAAACTGTCGTTGTTGGCAGTTTAAGTCTATGGTTAATACTATAATTATCGGTTAGTAAAGTTAATCACAACTCAATTTCAGCTAAAAAGCAGAAGTATTTATCTATTCTCTTATTGTCAGAAGGGAATGGATTTAATATAAAATTAATTTTAGCCAATAAAATTCTGACATTATTTATGTGTTGGTATTATTATTTTAGTAAATTTTAATTACTTGCTATTGAAAAGCCAAGTAGAGCGGTGTTAAATAAACAGAATAATAGGTTTACGTAATAACCATATGATTTTATTGTAAATAAATTAAATTATTTAAAAGTGAAATAATGATTCATGGAGTATAAAATCAACATTTTCGGCGCTATCTTATTCATTTTATTTTGCTACCATCATTCTTGTTTAGATAATAAGAATACCAATGTTTATTCTTCACTAAGTAGGTAAAAAAATATGGAAATAAGAACCTTTCAACAATATGATTTCGAAGAAATTATCACATTATGGGGACTTTGTCAGCTAATTCAAACAGATAGAGATCCTGAAGCGGATATCGAGCGTAAAATGTTATCGGGGGCAGATCTTTTTTTAGTTGCTGAAATGGCAGGTGAAGTTGTTGGTACCATCATGGGAGGATACGATGGTTATCAAGGATCTGCTTATTATTTAGCGGTGCACCCTGAATACCGTGGTAGAGGAATTGCCAATGCATTAATTAGTCGTTTAGAAAAAAAATTAATTGCTAAAGGTTGCCCACAAATTATGTTTTTAGTACCTGAAGAGAATGATGCTACCATCTGTATGTGTGAGAAAATGGCTTACGAAGAGTTACAACAGGAAAATATTTTATATACTAAACGATTAATTGATGATCAAGCGTTTGAGTGATTAATGCAATTAATTTGATGATACCAATATTTATCTTTTTTGATATAAAATTTTATTAATTTATTTTTTGTAAAAGTTTTTTATCGGTATTAGTGGTTATTTTAAAACTGTCAGATTAGTAAAAGTTAATTTCATCTTTATTTGGAAAAAACTTGTTTTACTTACTTTTTTGTAGATTATTAACTTGTATTCTATCATGCTGCTAATTTCACACATTATAAACAAATTTTAAATAAAATTATTAATATTTTTACTTTTTTATTATATTGTAAATTGATTTTAAGGGGTGTTTTTATGCCACAACTTTTTGGCAACAGCCGATTACTTTGGTTAAAAGTGTCATTTGTAGCGAGTCTATTATCACTAACCGGATGTAGCAGTATTTCATGGTCAAGTTTATATCCAATGAATTGGTTTGCTAGTTCAGTTAAAATTTCCGCTACCGGAGTAGGTCAGATTAATAAAATGACCCCGATGGAAGAACAGATTATTGCAGCAGCGTTAAATAACCGATACCATTTTCGTTCTGGAATGCAAATTGAGCAGGGGCAATTAATGTCTCTTTTCCAAGGTATAAATAATTTTCAAGAAAAGATAGTCATTTATGGTGTTAAGAATGGGGAAGTTAAGCGAATCGAAATCATGGATGAAAATATTAAAACAGTATGGGATACACAAATAGGAACACTATTCTCTCAAATCTATCAAAACGCAGTGCAAGGTAGTTGTTACCCTGATTCAAAGCAAACTAATATGTTAACTATCAATTGTGTTTCTCCTCAATCTAGCCATGTTACTTATCGTTTTACTGGCAAATGGAGTGGCCCCAAAAATCTAGTGCCATCAAATGATGTTTTAGCTAATTGGAAAGTAAGTGGTATTATTTGGTCTGCACAATAATGATTTAATTTAGTAATAAATTATATCAAGACATGACATAAAAATTGAATTGTTAAATCCTTTAATCAAAGTTGCATATTATAACTTTAGCAAGGATTATCAGTTGTTTATATTGCTATTAGCGTTGTTTTATTCTTTATAATAAAAATAATTAGGTAAATAATGTGGATTATTTGGAAAAATTTATTGGTATACGTCACTAGTTAAACTAAAAAGATTGACTAAAAATAGGGATGCTGAAATTTGGGTAAAACTAGAGAGTAATAATCCTGCCGGTTCAGTCAAAGGTAGAGCAGCCCTTTTTATGATCCAGCAAGCAGAAAAACGAGGTCAAATTACACCTGGTGATACCTTAATAATTGAAGCAACTATGGTAATACAGGGATCGCATTGGCAATGATAGCCACCGTAAAGGGATATAAACTAAAATTATTAATGCCGGAAAATATGAGTGTTGAACGTCAGTCAGTGATGCGAGCTTATGGTGCTGAAATAGTTTTGGTTAGTGAAACGGAAGGGATGGAAGGGGAACGTGATCGTGCATTAGAGATGCAATCTCTAAATGAAGGTGAAGTGCTTGATCAATTTAATAATTTTGATAATCCGTTAGCCCATTTTATGACGACAGGCCCTGAAATTTGGCGTCAGACAGCGGGGCGGATCACGCATTTTGTCT
This sequence comes from Candidatus Arsenophonus triatominarum, assembly GCF_001640365.1. Taxonomy (GTDB): domain Bacteria; phylum Pseudomonadota; class Gammaproteobacteria; order Enterobacterales; family Enterobacteriaceae; genus Arsenophonus; species Arsenophonus triatominarum. The sequence goes on from NZ_LWMI01000014.1 coordinate 24,438, forward strand.
CAAGTATGGGTAGAACTGGGACAATTACCGGTGTCAGCCAATATTTAAAATCTAAATCTAATAAAATAGAAATTATCGGTTTGCAACCAGCAGAAAATAGCTGTATACTAGGAGTTCGGCGCTGGTCTCAAGACTATATTCCAAGTATATTCAGATATGCACAAGTTGATAGAATATTGGATATCACTCAGATAGAAGCGAAACAAATTATGAAGAACCTAGCAATAGAGAAGGTATCTTTGTGGCGTTAGTTCAGGAGGCGCTGTGGCAGGGGCATTACGCGTTGCTAAACAGAACCCTGGGGTAGTTATTGTGACTATTATTTGTGACAAGGGGATCGCTATCTTTCCACCGGATTATTTAATGAATTAAATAATATCAAAGATGAATAGTTGCTTATAGGAAACAATTCTTGTTATTAAATAGCGAAGAAGTTCCCTTCATAAATAATTAATGAAGGGAAGAATAGTAGTTTATTTTTTGATCTGCATAATAACGGTTTCACCTACAATAACAGAACCACTAAGTTTAGTTAGCTCTTTTATTTCATCCATATTAGAAATGACCACAGGTGTTAATGTCGATTTTGCTTTTTCTTCTAATAGAGGAAGATCAAGTTCAAGCACTAAATCTCCTTTTTGTATTTTTTGTCCTTCCTCTGCTATGCGGGTGAATCCTTTACCCTTTAATTCAACTGTATCAATACCGCAATGGACAAATAACTCAATACCATTATCTGATTCGATAGAAAATGCATGGTTCGTTTTAAATATTTTACCAATAGTTCCATCAACTGGAGCAACAATTTTGTTTCCAGTAGGCTTGATAGCAATGCCATCGCCAACAATTTTCTCGGCAAAAACAACATCTGGAACATCTTCTATATTAACAACTTCACCTGAAATTGGCGCAATAATATCAATATTACCAGTGCTATTTTTATCATCTGAAACCAGTGATTTGAGTTTGTCAAACAGACCCATGGATCTTCTCCTAATTAATTGTTTTCTTATGGGGTCAAGAGTTGGTTGATGATTTTAGCAAAGTGTTTTTTCTTTAATAAATGTTTCAACCAACTCCATCAATTCCTTCGCTGTCGGTTGATTAAGAGCTTGTTTTGCTAATGTTTTTGCATCTTTGAAATTTGCATTTCGGATAATTTTTTTAATAGTTGGGATTGAGATTGCACTCATACTAAATTCATCCAATCCCATACCAAGTAATAATAGTGTAGCACGTTCATCACCAGCAAGCTCACCACACATACCTGTCCATTTCCCTTCTGAATGAGAAGCATCAATAACTTGTTTAATAAGTTTTAACACTGAAGGAGACATTGGATTATAAAGGTGAGAAATCAGATCATTTCCGCGATCAACCGCTAAGGTATACTGTGTTAGATCATTGGTTCCGATACTAAAAAAATCGACTTCTTTTGCTAAATGATGAGCAATAACCGCAGCTGCTGGTGTTTCAATCATAATCCCAACTTCAATCGACTGATCGAAAGCGTGCTTTTCCTCGATTAATTGCTGTTTAAGTATTGCTAGCTCTTCTTTCAAGGTGCGAATTTCTTCCACAGAAATGATCATGGGAAACATAATACGTAGATGGCCGAAGACAGAGGCTCTTAAGATAGCACGTAATTGAGCATGCAGGATTTCTTTGCGATCAAGGAAAATGCGAATTGCTCGCCAACCAAGAAAAGGATTTTTTTCTTTCGGTAGGTTCATATAGGGAAGGTCTTTATCCCCACCAATATCCATGGTACGAATAATAATAGCCTGTGGCCCCATAGCTTCCGCAACCGCTTTATAAGCTTGAAATTGTTCTTCTTCGCTAGGTAAATTATTGCGATCCATAAACAGAAATTCAGTACGGTACAGACCCACACCTTCAGCACCATTACGCTCAGCACCTTCTACATCACGTACAGTACCAATATTTGCGCAAACTTCAACTTGATGACCATCTAAAGTTATTGCGGACAAATCTTTCAATTTTGCGAGCTCACTTTTTTCACGTAAATACTCATCTTTAATTTGTTTAAGCTTGTCAATCTCACTATCAGATGGATTTTGATAAATATGGTTATTGAGAGCATCTAAAACAAGATAATCGTTTGGTTGGATGTTCTTCGTTGCATTGCTTGTGCCAACAATAGCCGGAATTTCCAGCGATCTGGCCATAATTGAAGTATGAGAAGTGCGTCCACCTATATCGGTAATAAAGCCAAGGACTTTCTTCAAGTTTAATTGTGCGGTTTCAGAGGGGGTAAGATCTGCCGCAACCAAAATGACTTCTTCTGTAATTGAACCAAGATCAACAATAGGCAATCCTAAAATATTTTTTAGTAGGCGTTTACCAATATCTCTGACGTCAGCGGCACGTTCCTTGAGGTATTCGTCATTTAATTCTTCTAATGCTGTGGCTTGTTCTTCAATCACTTTTTGGGCTGCAGCATCCGCAGTTTTGTGCTCTTTTTTGATGAAAGAAAAAATTTCCTGCTCAAGTTCTTCATCTTCAAGCAGCATTATATGACCTTCAAATATTTCCGCTTTTTCTTCACCAAGATTTTTTTCTGCGGTTTTTTTTATCGTTTTTAATTGTGCTATTGCTTTTTCGCGTCCAGCAATAAAGCGGTTAATTTCACTGTCAATTTGGTCGTCAGAAATTTTCTTTTGATTGACAACAATTGGCGCTTCTTTAAGAGTTAACGCCTTGCCGAAGGCGATACCTGGTGATACTGAAATTCCTGAAATCATAAATGTTACCTTACTACCAATGGGCGAAAAATAGCTAGCTCATAGGACTGGCTTTGATACTTATGGTTAAATAGATATCCCCAGATAAAGGTATCCAGGGATAAAAAATAGAAGATAAATGTTATATTGCCCGTATGTCATTACTCCAATTCGGCCATTAGTTTAACTAGATGTTCTACTGCTTTCTGCTCATCTTCACCTTCAGCAGAAATAGTGACAATAGTTCCTTGAGTCAGGCCGAGTGTTTGTAGTTTAAATAAACTTTTAGCGCTCGCAGATTTGCCGTTATAGGAAAGTGTAATTTCAGAAGAAAAACTTTTTGCCTTTTTGACAAACTGAGCCGCCGGGCGAGTGTGAAGACCATTAGGTGCTGTGATGGTGACTTCTTGTTGGAACATATTTTTTCCCTCAACAAACTTAATATTTTTTATTAGTAAATCCAAAATATTTTAGCTGAAATAATCTGGATTTGCGTATTACTTTTCAGTGATAATAAAAGAAAAACGTTTTTTTTCCATTATCAATCATAAATTTTATGTATATCGACATTATAGAGCCAGACATGCTAATTTGCCTAGTTTATGCCCTATTTGTAAATTTTCACTGCTTATTTTTTGATTAATTTCGATTGTCGAAATAATTAATGATTTAAATACTAAACTCGTTTCAAGAAATCATCTTAATACACACTAAACTTTGATCTACGACACAAAAAAGCACTTTTAAAGTGCTTTTTTAGCTAATTGTGCGCAAAAATAGTCATTAGCTTGCTTTGGTAGCAGAAAATAAATCTGTACTCAAATAACGTTCACCGGAAGAAGGTAAAATAACCACAATATTCTTATTTTGAAACGCTGGTTTTGCCGCTAATTTTACCGCTGCGGCAACCGCAGTGCCTGATGATATACCGGCTAAAATACCTTCTTTCTGCATAATTAGACGAGCGGTTTGTATCGATTCATCATCGCTAATAGCAAACACATCATCAATAAGAGCAAGATCCAGGTTATCAGGGATAAAACCAGCACCTATGCCTTGGATTTTATGTGGACCAGGTTTTATTTCTAGGCCAGCTAATGTCTGGCTTATTACTGGCGATGCGGCTGGCTCGACAGCAATCATTTTAATGGCTTCACCGCCTGCTCTCTTTTTTAGATAACGGCCGATGCCAGTAATTGTACCACCGGTACCAACTCCAGCCACGACAGCGGCTATCTCACCATCAGTATCTTGCCAAATTTCAGGTCCAGTCGTTTTTTGGTGAATACCAGGATTGGCTGGATTATTAAACTGTTGCAAAAGAAGATAACGATCGGGAGCAGTGGCAACAATTTCGATGGCTTTTTCAATGGCGCCCTTCATGCCCTTAGCACCTTCAGTTAAGACTAAATTAGCGCCAAGCGCTTTTAATAATTTACGCCGCTCTAGGCTCATTGTTTCAGGCATGGTCAAGGTAAGCTTATATCCGCGTGCAGCGGCAACGTAAGCTAGGGCAATTCCGGTATTGCCACTGGTCGGCTCGATTAAAGTTTTATTGGTTGTCAATTTGTCTAGTTTAGGGGTTAACAGACCTTTTTTTTCTGCGTCCCAAATCATATTCGCACCAATGCGGCATTTTACGCTAAAACTTGGGTTACGTGATTCGATTTTTGCTAACAAATTTCCGTTACCAAAGTGTTTCAAACGAACTAATGGAGTATGACCAATAGTTAGCGAGTTATCTTCAAAGATGTTGCTCATCAATCGTCCTTACTATTTTTCAGAAGCTATAAACATGTTCAAATATAGTACTAAGCACCATACGCTAAGCGAATTATTTTGGAAATAAAAATTTTATCCTATGTTATATCGCACAGGTGTTTATCGTCGCTTTGATTAATTTTTACTAACTGATATAACGGGATATTTGGTGGTAACTAATAACTATTTTTAGTAAATTAAGCTTAATTTTTATGTTGACTGTGGATACTAACATCAAATATGCCACAATCATTTATTTTGATTATTATTACTATCTGAGAATAGCTGAAGTTAGGGTAAGGAATTTTAGCTAACTTCAGTGTTTGAGTTAATGACTGTTATGTTTCAGACGGTAGAGATCAACCCACATTGCTGTTGCACCACAGATTGCGACGGGCATGATAACCAGATTGATAATAGGGATCATCGTCAGCAGATTGACTAATGCACCAAACTGGATACTGGTTGTTCGATTATTGGCAAGCACCAACTTCATTTGATCAAATTTTACTTTATGGTTATCAAAAGGATAATCACAATATTGAATTGCCATCATCCAGGCACCAAATAAAAACCATAAAATCGGTGCGATTGTCTGAGCAATACCGGGAATGAAAAACAGGATCAGCAACGGAATAACACGAATAAGGTAGTAACATAATTTTGTTACTTCCCGCGCTAAGATCCGCGGTATGTCGGCAATAAGTACCGTAAAACTGGTATTGGGCGCGGGTGTTCCTGTTAATTCGGCTTCCAATTTTTCAGCTAACCAGCCATTAAAAGGAGAAGCAATAAAATTGGCGATAGTACTAAAGAAGTAGCCAAATATAAGTAAAATAGAGATCACCGCAATAGGCCATATTAGATAACTTAACCACTGCATCCAACTGGGAACATAAGAAAGTAATGTTTGGATCCAATCGCCTAATTTGCTGTAAAGCCACCAAAAGGCACTACCGAGTAAAATAATATTTGCTAATAAGGGTGAGATAACAAAACGTCTTATACCTGGACGAGTAACTAGCTGCCATCCCTGAGCAAAATAATAGAAACCATTCGCAGTTTTTAGTGATTTTATTGAATTAATCATACTTCATATTATCTCCTTTAGGTTTGATCTTGTATCATATAGACACGAGTTTCGCAATCTCCATAAAAAGAAGTATAAAGTTCAAAACAAGAAAAAATTAGGGTATTTATATTTTGTCCGGTTATCCATGCATTAAAAATATCTATAAAACATTCTTACAAGTAAGCAGTGTAAGATACTCTGGTTTGGCGTTATCAGAAGTAAGCCCATCGCCTTTATCTCATGACACTATTAGTCGATGGCTAAAAAGCAGGTGTTTTCGACCTAAAGACCTGTGGAGATTAGTTGAAACATCTATACAAAAAAAGCCCTTTTGTACTAATAGCTGACGATACACTAATTGCCAAAACACGTAGTAAAAAAATAGAGATGGTCCATTATCAATATTCAGGTAATGAACATGATGCTATTGCTGGCATAGGTTTAGTTAATTTACTTTGGCATAATCTAACAACTGTTGAATTAATTCCTATTGATTATCGTATTTATGATAAAGATTCTGATGGAAAAACAAAAAACACGCACTTTTCCGAAATGCTCGCTCTTGCTAAAAAAAGAGGGATCATACCAGAAGCGGTAGTGATGGATGCCTGGTATTCTAGCCTGGATAATCTGAAATCAATTTGCTCTCATGGTTGGGTCTGGGTAACCACGCGGAGGAAAAACAGGATTGTTAACCATAACAAACAATTGAACAAGTTAGACATCTCAGAAGAAGGAACTCCAATACACTTACGAGGCTACGGTTGGGTGACTGTTTTCAAATTTATAGCCAAAAACGGCCGTATTGATTACTTAGTAAAAAACAAAGACAATCCCACCCGTCAATACGTCAAATCTATCATGGATGCCCGTTGGTCTGTTGAAGTTTATCATCGAGAAGTTAAACAAAATTGTGGTATTGAACGCTGTCAGGCTCGCACTAGCCGAGCGCAAAGAAATCATATTTTTCTCGCTATTTCTGCGTGGTTTGAACAACATAAACGTCGTATATCTGAAAAAATAACCCTTTATCAACAAAATTGGGACGTAATCAAAAATGCTATTACTGAGCACATCCGTGTTTTATTAGCGTACCCAAATTAGTTTTGTGCGAAACTCGTGATAGATAGGATTTTTAGCTGGCTAGTCTTTTGTTGGCTAAAAAAACAGCGAAAAAAGAATAAATATCTAACTTTTTGTAAGAAAATTATGTAGAGGGTTGCACTTAACGTTATTGGCAAATACTCTTAATATAGTGATACCGCCATGGTGGCGATTATTTTTTCAAACAACAGAGATAGAGCGATGCAGGATTTGCGTCTAATATTAGTGGTCGTTGGTGCGATAGCTATAATAGCTTTACTGTTACATGGCTTTTGGACAAGTCGTAAAGAGCGTTCGAAGCTATTTAAAGATCGCCCTATGAAGCGCCGTAAACAACCTAATCAGGATACCCTTGAGAGTGCAGGCGATCCATCCCTTGGCGATAAAATGATGGAGGCACAACAATCAGCATCTGAATTGACTAGTCAGAAGGCAAATGAACAATTTGCTTCCCGAAAATCTGAATCATCTAAGGTAGTGAAAACACCTAACGATGATTCACACATAGCTGATACTGAAGTAGAAATTGGATTTCGTGCTAAGCAAGAAAAGAGCGTTCAGACTAAACAGCTTGAACTTGAGATTTCTGAGCCTGCGCTAAATTCAATTAATAGTGAAGAAAGGGAAGGCGCTTTCGTAGCAAACACAGCAGAAAGCAGCCAACAGGCTGTTGGTGGAGTTGAACATCCTGATGGTGAACAACAAAGTAACTTAGCTGACGAAGCTAATAAAAAGGATATTGTTGTTGTTTTACATGTTGCGGCATTGCAAGGTCAAGTTTTAGGCGGTGATCTGTTGTTACAAAGTATTTTTCAATCGGGTTTTCAGTTTGGTGAAAGGCAGATCTTTCATCGTCATATTGATCCTTCTGGTTCTGGGCAGATTTTATTTAGCTTAGCCAATATGGTGAAACCCGGTTCTTTTGAGCCAGAGGCCATGTCTGATTTCACCACTCCGGGTGTATCTATATTTATGATGGTACCTTCATATGGTGATTCAGCACAAAACTTCAAATTGATGTTGCAAGCAGCACAACGTATTGCGGCTGATGTTGGTGGTGTTGTGCTTGATGAGGATCGCAAAATGCTGACACCCCAAATGATAGAGGAATATCATAGCCGAATTAGAAAAGCATTAACTTAAATATTAGATGATTAGTAATCGACCCCGTGATAGCGGGGGGTTTTGTCTTTAGTTGTATGGTGAATAATGAAAGAACAACAAAATTATCTTGCTTGGCTTAAACAGCAATTACGGCATCATGAATATCTTTATCATGTATTAGATACGCCTGAAATACCTGATGCAGAATATGATCGGATGATGCAGGAATTGAAAAAATTGGAGGCTGAGCATCCAGAATGGATCACTGCTGATTCGCCAACACAACGGGTTGGTGCTGCGCCATTAACGGCTTTTGAGCAGGTACGCCATGAAATACCGATGCTGTCATTAGATAACGTTTTTGATGAAGAGAGTTATTTAGCCTTTGATAAACGAATACATGATCGTTTAAAAAATAATAGCCAGTTGACATTTTGTTGTGAACTTAAATTAGATGGTTTGGCGGTTAGCTTGTTATATGAACAAGGCGAATTGGTGCAGGCTGCGACCCGTGGTGATGGTACAACAGGCGAAAATATTACGGCCAATATTCGTACCATTCGAGTAATTCCACTCCGTTTGACCGGCGATAATATTCCTGCGCGTATTGAAATTCGTGGTGAAGTTTTTATGACTCATCGGGGTTTTGAAAAGCTGAATGAAGAAGCTCGGCGTAATGGTGGTAAAATTTTTGCCAATCCACGCAATGCCGCAGCAGGGTCATTACGTCAGCTTGATCCTCGTATTACTGCCAAAAGGCCATTAACCTTTTTTTGTTATGGTTTCGGCTTGCTAGCGGGCGGACAATTGCCTGCTAGCCAATATCAATGTCTAATGCAGTTTAAAAAATGGGGCTTACCCGTTAGTGATAAGGTAGCGCTTTGCCAAAATAGCCAACAAGTTTTAGCCTATTACCATCAAATTGAGCAAGAGCGTTTAGGTTTAGGTTTTGATATCGATGGTGTCGTTGTTAAAGTGGATCCGTTGTCGCTGCAAGAAGAGCTTGGTTTTGTTGCTCGAGCTCCTCGTTGGGCTACGGCATTTAAATTTCCCGCTCAAGAACAGATAACTTTATTGCATGATGTTGAATTTCAAGTAGGACGTACCGGTGCTATTACACCGGTTGCCCGATTAGAGTCTGTTCAGGTTGCAGGGGTCACGGTAAGCAATGCAACATTGCACAATGCTGATGAGATAGAACGTTTAGGTATACGTATAGGGGATACAGTTGTTATTCGTAGAGCGGGTGATGTGATCCCGCAGATTGTTAATGTGCTCACTGAAAAACGTTCTACTGATAGCCGAGAAATTCGGTTTCCTATTCACTGCCCTGTTTGTGGTACAGCCATTGAACGTATTGAAGGTGAGGCTGTGATCCGTTGTACTGGTGGTTTAATTTGTGTCGCACAACGTAAGGGTGCCTTGAAGCATTTTGTTTCGTGCCGAGCAATGGATATTGAAGGCATGGGTGATAAGATTATTGATCAATTGGTTGATAAAGAGTATGTAACGACAGCGGCCGATCTTTACCGTTTAAATCTTGATATTTTAGCCAGATTGGAGCATATGGGGCCAAAATCTGCACAAAATCTAATTAATGCGCTTGATAAATCCAAACAAACCACATTAGCCCGCTTTATTTATGCGTTGGGTATTCGGGAAGTTGGCGAAGCAACGGCGGGCAATTTGGCGACACATTATGCGACGTTAACTTCACTCATGTCAGCAGATATAGAGTCCCTAAAAACGGTACCCGATGTTGGCGAGATAGTAGCAAAGCACATTATTAATTTTTTTCACGAACAACATAATCGCGATGTTGTTAATGAATTAGTGAACGAAATTGGTATTAGCTGGCCAGCTATACCAGTTAAGAAAACCAATAGTCCATTTACCGGTAAAACACTAGTTTTAACCGGTACATTAAATCGTTTAACGCGTGATGATCTTAAAGACAAATTAATATTACTTGGCGCAAAGGTCACTGCCAGTGTTTCTAAAAAAACCGATCTGGTGATCGCAGGTGAAGCCGCTGGTTCTAAATTGGCAAAAGCAAATGAGTTAGGAATAAAAATTATTAATGAGAATGAATTAATGGAGTTACTACAAGAACATTAATCTTTTATGGCTTTTCGCGTAGTAATTCGCAGGTTGTTGACTGCTTTGATTTCGTAATCGTTTTATTCATCATTAAGTAGCTATCAGCAAGTTAAATCACCCACTTAATACGGTTTTTAGTGATTAAAATCACGCCCGATTATTTTCTATTACATAAAATAATATAACTATTTCACGAGCTTCGCACAGGCATATAAAATTCCAGAAATGGCTTAAAAGCAATGGTTAATTTGCAAGTTACTAAAATGTATAAATTTGTTTAAATTACAATAAGTTGCTTTTAATTTATAAGGTTTTTTCTATTTATATATTATGCTGAATTAAACTTAAAAATAGAGCGTTTTTTTATTGGTGCGAAATTCGTGTATTTGTTAAATTAAAAAACTACTTGGAAATATTTATGTCTGCCGTTTTTCACTTTCTTTTATCCATTATTCTTATTGGTGGGTTATCGATTTTAACCAGTAGCGATCGTGCTAGTATTCGCATTCGCTATGTTTTTCAACTATTAGTTATTGAGTTAATATTAGCCTGGTTCTTCCTCAATTCAGATATTGGTCAGGGATTTGTGGCTGGATTTGCTAAATTTTTTGACTATTTGTTGGTTTATGCCGCAGCAGGAACTGATTTTGTATTTGGTGGCATGATGGATGCAAATCTTGCTACCTTCTTTTTGCGGGTATTATGTCCAATTATTTTTGTTTCAGCATTAATTGGCATTCTGCAACATATCAAAGTGCTACCTTTTATTATTAAAATAATAGGAACATTACTGGCTAAAGTTAATGGCATGGGAAAACTGGAATCTTTTAATGCGGTCAGTTCATTAATCCTTGGTCAGTCAGAAAACTTTATTGCATATAAAGATATATTGAGTCGAATGTCACCATGTCGTATGTATACGATGGCAGCAACAGCCATGTCGACGGTTTCTATGGCGATTGTAGGCGCCTATATGGGAATGCTTGATCCTAAGTATGTCGTTGCAGCGCTGATCCTGAATATGTTTAGTACATTCATTATTCTATCATTAATTAATCCCTATTCGGTTGACGAAGAAGAAGATATTCAAGTCAGTCATCTTCATGATGGACAAAGTTTTTTTGAAATGTTAGGCGAATATATTCTGGCTGGTTTTAAAGTTGCTTTGATTGTAGCGGCAATGTTGATAGGATTTATTGCGATTATTGCCGGAATTAACGCCATTTTCAGCGCAGTGATAGGAATAAGCTTTCAGGATTGTTTAGGCTATGTGTTTTATCCATTAGCATGGATCTTGGGTATACCTGCTGAAGATGCACTTAAAGTAGGTAGTATTATGGCCACTAAATTAGTGTCTAATGAATTTGTCGCTATGGGATATTTGAAACAAGTTGCCGCTGAATTATCCCCTCGTTCAGTAGGTGTTTTGTCGGTCTTTTTAGTTTCTTTTGCTAACTTTTCATCAATAGGCATTGTTGCAGGAGCAATAAAAGGGCTCAATGAAAAACAGGGAAATGTTGTTTCTAGTTTTGGCTTAAAATTATTATATGGTTCCACGCTAGTCAGTTTCTTATCGGCAGCGATAACGGGATTGGTTCTGTGATAATTTAACAGTATGATTGCAAAGCGGCATTCTTGATTAACGAATGCCGTGTTTGGTTCTATTAACCAATAATATAGTGGAATTCTGCATGCAGAAACAGGATCTGATCGATATTGCTAATACCGTTATGCCATTCGGTAAATACAAAGCACGGGTTTTGATTGATTTATCCGAAGAATATTTACTTTGGTTTGCACGTAAAGGTGAATTTCCTCAAGGAAGACTAGAAAATAGTTGCTGAATAGAGACTTGCATTTTTTGTCACGCTATAGACAATAAAAAGAGGTTTAACTTAGAAAATAACGGTTTGAAATGATCAACAAAGAGCGGTTGTTACGAGATAATCGTTTATGTAAAGCAATCATTGGATTATCAGTCGAAGAATTGAAAAATTTAGCCGCTGAATTTTCAGCTTGTTATTTGATTTATCGGAAAAAGAATCGAAAAGATCACGAGCGGCAGATGGGTGCAGGGCAGAAAGGATTTATCCCAACCCCATTAGATAAACTGCTTTTTATTTTATTGTATTTAAAATGTTATCCGACCTATGATTTGCAAGGACTTCTTTTTGGTTTAGATAGAACACGGGTATGTCGCTGGGTAAAAATATTATTGCCGGTTTTAGAGATGACCTTGGGGCGAGAATGTGTTTTGCCCGCTCGTCAAATTCGCTCTGCTGAGGAATTTTTTCGCGCCTTTCCTGGAGTTAAAGACGTCTTTATTGATGGGACAGAGCGACCTGTCCAAAAGCCTAAGAATCTGCGTCGGCGAAAAAAAATGTATTCGGGAAAGAAAAGACAGACCACTCGAAAAGGGCTTATTATGACTGACGAAACGAGGAAAATTGGATTTATCCCCATGATCAAAAATGGGCGCCGTCACGATAAACGCTTACTCGATAAAGTCGATATAATTCGCCATATTCCCCCTGAGGTAACCATCTGGGCCGATACCGGTTTTCAAGGTATAGATAAACAGCATCCTAATACACAAATCCCAAAAAAAGGAACTCGAAAAAGACCTTTATCGCCTGAACAAAAACAAGAAAATAAAATAATCTCGGGCATCCGTATTACGGTTGAACACGCCATCGCGGGTATCAAGCGCCTCGGTTGTATGACCCAAATTTTACGGAATCGTAGACCCTTTATTGATGATACCTTTTTACTCCTTAGTGCCGGTCTTTGGAATTTCCATCTCAGAACAGCCTAAAATTTACTTCAATCACCGAAATACCCTTATTTCACTATTAAGCAACACACTTTAGGTTATTTAATGGAAATGACGTTATAGCTAGGCGACTTAATTTTGATTACAAGGTGTGTTATGAGTTATACAATTGATTTTCGACGTAAAGTAATATCTGTAAGGAAAGCCGAAGGTTTAACAATTCGAGAAACTGCGAAACAATTCCGTATTGGAAAAGCGTCTTTAGTACGTTGGCTTAAACGACCAGAGCCAAAAAATTCAACGCCACGTAAGAGGAAGCTCGATAAAAATGCTTTAGCAAAAGATGTGGAACAGTATCCAGATGCTTACCAAAAGGAACGGGCAGAGCGATTCGGTGTTTGTAAAAAGACTATTTGGCAATCCCTTAAAAAGCTGGGATTAACCTATAAAAAAAACTCTATTCCATCCAAAAACCAACGAAAGCGACAGGCTGGCACATCAGCAAAAAAGACAACAGTATGAAAAAAAAGATAAATCTGTTGTTTTTATTGATGAAAGTGGTTTTTCACATGACACTCCACGAACTCACGGCTATTCCCCAAAAGGTCACCGTTGTTTTGGCCTGAAAAACTGGGGTGCTAAGGGAAGAACAAATGTTATTGGCGCTTTATTGGGAACAACCCTTTTTGCTATCGGATTATTTGATTGCAATATTAATCGTGATGTTTTTTATGTTTGGATCACAAAAATATTGCTCCCAGAACTTCCTGAAAATTCTGTTATTTTTATGGACAACGCTAGCTTTCACAAAGGTAAGAATATTGAACAGGCAATTATAAACGCAGGACACCAGATAGAATATTTGCCTGTGTATTCACCAGATTTAAATCCTATAGAACATAAATGGTCTCAAGCTAAACGTAAAAAGATGGAAACAGGATGCACTATCGATGACCTGTTTTTAATACATATGCTGTAATCAAAATTAAGTCGCCTAGCTATAGTAAGTAATGGGGTTTAATATTGATTAAATCTAAATTGGCTGGAATTTAAATTTGGTGGGGCTAAGCGGGATCGAACCGCTGACCTCTTGCATGCCATGCAGCGTAGCACATCTACTTTTTATTTTTATATCAATTACTTATTTGTTTTCTTATCCTATAAGTTATAAAATTTTATCCTTATGTATTCGTAGATGTGCTAAAGCACTGTCACAAAATTGACACACACTTTTTCCCCAGTTAAACCCCTGTTGTTAAATCTACACACTCGCCTCTGCGATCTACTACACGAGTTTCGCACCAATAAAAAACGCTCTATTTTTAAGTTTAATTCAGCATAATATATAAATAGACAAAATCTTATGAATTAAAAGCAACTTATTGTAATTTAAACAAATTTATACGTTTTAGTAACTTGCAAATTAACCATTGCTTTTAAGCCATTTCTAGAATTTTATATGCCTGTGCGAAACTCGTGTATTATAACCGAGGCCGAGAAGCAAACCATCCGTCAGCTTGCGTGCAAGCGTGGGAAAGTGGATAGCGTGATGAGTGAGAAATCGATAGCGTGCTCACTGAAGCCAGCCAGAGTAACGCCATAATGCCTGCCGATACGCTGACTCTTTCGCATAAGTATAATGCCAAGTTCGTGCAGAGGCATTGATAGCCGTCTAGCTCGTTGAAGAAGCTGAGATTTTGATAGAATATCGCAATATTCCCAAGGTATACTTTGACGATAAGCGTGTTGCTTAATAGTTAAATAAGGGTATTTCGGTGATTGAAGTAAATTTTAGAAATTCCAAAGACCGGCACTAAGGAGTAAAAAGGTATCATCAATAAAGGGTCTACGATTCCGTAAAATTTGGGTCATACAACCGAGGCGCTTGATACCCGCGATGGCGTGTTCAACCGTAATACGGATGCCCGAGATTATTTTATTTTCTTGTTTTTGTTCAGGCGATAAAGGTCTTTTTCGAGTTCCTTTTTTTGGGATTTGTGTATTAGGATGCTGTTTATCTATACCTTGAAAACCGGTATCGGCCCAGATGGTTACCTCAGGGGGAATATGGCGAATTATATCGACTTTATCGAGTAAGCGTTTATCGTGACGGCGCCCATTTTTGATCATGGGGATAAATCCAATTTTCCTCGTTTCGTCAGTCATAATAAGCCCTTTTCGAGTGGTCTGTCTTTTCTTTCCCGAATACATTTTTTTTCGCCGACGCAGATTCTTAGGCTTTTGGACAGGTCGCTCTGTCCCATCAATAAAGACGTCTTTAACTCCAGGAAAGGCGCGAAAAAATTCCTCAGCAGAGCGAATTTGACGAGCGGGCAAAACACATTCTCGCCCCAAGGTCATCTCTAAAACCGGCAATAATATTTTTACCCAGCGACATACCCGTGTTCTATCTAAACCAAAAAGAAGTCCTTGCAAATCATAGGTCGGATAACATTTTAAATACAATAAAATAAAAAGCAGTTTATCTAATGGGGTTGGGATAAATCCTTTCTGCCCTGCACCCATCTGCCGCTCGTGATCTTTTCGATTCTTTTTCCGATAAATCAAATAACAAGCTGAAAATTCAGCGGCTAAATTTTTCAATTCTTCGACTGATAATCCAATGATTGCTTTACATAAACGATTATCTCGTAACAACCGCTCTTTGTTGATCATTTCAAACCGTTATTTTCTAAGTTAAACCTCTTTTTATTGTCTATAGCGTGACAAAAAATGCAACTCTCTATTCAGCAACTATTTTGATGAAAAAATCTTCACTATCCCAACATGATTCGTTGTTTAAAAAGTTCCTTGGCGATATCGCTGTAGCAAGAAATTTCTTGCAAATACATTTGCCGCCTCATCTGCGATAACATTAAGCCTGTTGCTCAATAGCAAAATTAATTATGACTTACAAAAAAACCAGCCGCTGATGATAAAATAATCAATTTTTGCATTAAAAATAACCTATGTAAGATTAAAAAATAAACTATTTTTGTATTTTTTAGATGTATCTAACTTGTTTTTATTTTAAGCAACTTTATTTCACTATTGAGCAACATGCTTATTGCGATTTTAGCACTCTTGCGATGGAGTCAGGCAGCTTTATCGAAGACGACCTGCGCCCCCACTGTTCAGATATGCTGTATTCGATGAAGACTTCGAGCGGGCAAGATGGGTATATTCTTTGTTTGATTGAGCACCAGAGCCGCCCCTGAAAAGCTAATGGCATTTAGGCTTCTTAAGGTACAGTGTGGCAGCCATGCAGCGCCATATTGAGCAAGGCAACGACACTTTGCCGGTAGTGATCCCGCTACTGTTCTACCATGGCATCACGTCGCCCTATCCGTACAGCACTAAATGGTTAGACTGTCTCTGTGAGCCAGAACTGGCTGCTATGGTGTATCAGCGAGCCTTTCCGCTAGTTGATATTACCACGATACCGGATGAAGAGATCTTAACGCACCGCCGAGTAGCACTTCTGCAACTCGTACAAAAGCACATCCGAACGCGAGATATGTTGGAACTTGCCGTAGAGTTAGCTACTCTAATAGAAAAATGGCAGTATTCCAAAGAACAATGCAAGAGTTTATTATATTATATAGCTAAAGCAGGGAATACAATTGATGGCGAGGGATTCATACGAACCCTAGCGGAAAAGACACCGACTTACCGGGAGGATTTTATGACTATTGCAGAGCAGCTGAAGCTGAAAGGCCGACAGGAAACCCGAATTCAGATCGCCCGCCAGCTTCTTGCTAATGGTGTTGATAGAGAAGTCATTAAGCTTTCCACAGGGCTAAACGATGCGGAGTTAAACAATCTGAAGAACTGACTTTATTTTTATTAAAATAATAAGGACTGCAAATGACTGCACTTTCTGTTTCTTACCCACTATCATTAAGTACATATTCTGTTCATGCAAAAGAGAATAACAAAATAGAATATGCATATAACTTTCCTTCACTTGAAGCTTTAAAAAGCGCCGCTCGAAATAACGATGATTTTAGTATTGATTGTTTGTTTACACTAGCATGTGAGAATAGTCCTGCTGGATTAGAGGCTGAATCTTTTCTTTTCGATTTGTATACAGGAAAGGAAGAGGGGCATCCCTATATAAAGGAACAGTTAGGAAAAGATAGTTTAAAGTTATGGGAGATTGTGCAAGGAAAAAATAAAAATACAATACCAGAAGAGGCATGGTCTATACCTGATAAAATCTTAATCATGGCGGGTTTTGAAACACAAGAAAGATCACAACAGAGAGAAGAAATTTTAGAAGAAATAAATAAAAATGTAAACTTTTGTGTCTGTGTTGATGATGGAGAACCCGTCAGCTCATCATTTTTCCACACAAACCGATTAATCACATCAGCGGAGTTAGACTCCATTTCTAAATCACTGAATAGTAAAGAAGGTGGTTTTAAATTCCATGATGCGGTAGAAATAGCCGCTACTGCTATTGATAATGTGTAGTAGCTCAGACTTAATCTGACAGTTGCCGGTTATTTATACAGTACCTGTCAGGTTAAATTTGATTTAAATCTTTCTCTCTCCAAAGTTGTTTTCCATCGTGTAAAGTTGCCATAGGAGTTCGACCGCAACACATTTTTCCTTGATGAGTGCGTTGGTTATTATATTCCGCTAACCATTTATCTAAATCAGCTTGTAATTCATTTAAAGCCCTATAGATTTTCTTACGAAAAGCCACCTGATAGAACTCTTGTAATACAGTTCTATGAAAGCGTTCACAAATCCCATTAGTTTGAGGTGAACGAGCTTTAGTTTTTGTATGATCAATATCATTGATAGCGAGATAAAGTTGATAATCGTGATGTTCAACTTTACCACAATACTCACTGCCTCTGTCCGTCAGTATACGTAACACCGGTAACCCATGCTGGGAATAAAAAGGGAGAACCTTGTCATTTAATAAATCTGCCGCCGTTATCGCGCTTTTTGTTGTGTAAAGCTTACAATGAACGACTTTACTGTAAGTATCAATGTAAGTTTGTTGATAAACACGACCAACGCCTTTTAAATGACCGACATAAAAAGTATCTTGTGAACCCAGATAACCTGGATGCGCTGTTTCAATCTCACCACAGGCTTCATCATCTTGCGCTTTCTTTTCTAGAGCACTGATTTGTGATTCTGACAGGATAATTCCTTCTGTTGCGATTTTATCTTCAAGCGCTTTTAGGCGTTTTGTAAAATTTTCGAGATTATGGCGCAGCCAAATAGAGCGAACGCCACTCCCCGAAACAAAAATGCCTTTTTTTCTTAGTTCATTACTACTGCGGTGTTGACCGTGTGCAGGGTATTCAATCGCATACTCGACTACAGCGCTTTCAATCTGTTCATCTACTCTATTTTTTACGTTAGGCACCCGTCGATTTTGATTAATTAAAGCGTCTATCCCACCATCGTTAACAAGTTCCTGGTAGCGATAAAACGTATCTCGGGATACCCCCATAATCTTACAGGCTTTTGAGACGTTATTAAGCTCTTCAGCGAGGTTAAGTAACCCGACTTTATGTTTGATGATAGGATTATTTGTTTGATACATAGAATTACCTTTTATTTAATTATCTAATGATGTTAATTAAAACCGGTAACGCTCTTTTTTAAATCAGAATTGTCGGATTAAGTTAAGACTAATACAGATAATGAACATATACCACAAAAATTATTGTCTACATTACTAAACATTGACAATAAAGGAAAACAAATACCTTCACTAGGAGATTTTATTCCCCTATTGTTTAGAGGTCATTGGGTTTTGTTTGGGTTGTCTACGACTGAGTCGGGAGATAAATCAGCAATATTGTTTGATAGTACAAATTATCTAAATAACAAAGAAATGAATTTCATAAAAACACTTGCCGGCTCTCTTGGCACAAATGAAGTTTCAGTAGTGAAAGAATCACTCCAAGAAAATGCACCTAACGCATGTGGTTTGTTTGTGTCTAACGCAATGAAGTCCATAGCAAATAACTTAAACAAAACACCTTATGGATCTCTGACTAAATTTGTAAAATCATTTTTAGAACTAAATAATATTGAACAAATGTTGTTTAACCAAAGAGGCCGAGCTGAGTTATATGGCTATTTATTAGATAATGTATCATCCCTGATCTAGCTGTAATAATTACGGTATATACTCAATTAACTTAAAGTTGCATTTTTCAGCGTCTGGAAGTGGTCATTAATTCTATGTGTAAAGGCCCCTGCCAGTCTCGGTAATATACCGTGGAATGTTTCTCGCTTGTTAATTTATCACTTTCCACAGCCTTTTTATCGGATTTAGATTCGGGCTGTAAGGCGGCAAATAGTGGAGATCGATATTCATCACATACGCAGCTTTGTTGAATAAATCGAAATTTTAGGTGATCATCGGCTCAGATCACTATAGTCATTTCAACATATGCACGAGTTTCGCATCAATCAAAAACGAGTTATTTTTAAGTTTAATTCAGCATAATATATAATTAGGAAAATCTTATAAACTGTAAATTATTGTTATTTAAATAAATTATTTTTGGTAACTTGCTGATTAATCATCATTTCAAGCTATTTTTAGAATTTTATATTCCTGTGCGCGACTCGTGTAATAGAAAAATGGCATATTCTAAAGAAAAATGCAAGAGTTTATTATATTATATAGCGCAAGCAGGAAATACGATTGACGGCGAGGGATTCATACGTACCCTTGCAGAGAAGGCACCGACTTACCGGGAGGATTTTATGACTATCGCGGAACAACTTGAGGCTAAAGGCCGTAAAGAGGGGATCCAGCTAGGCGAGCAAAGGCTACCAGCTAGGCCGACAGGATGGGGTTAACGAGGGATTGCAGCAAGGTCTAGAAAAAGGCCGTCAATAAGCTACTCGCCAACTGGCAAAGCAACTATTTGCTAATGGTGTTGATCGGCTAATTATCAAAATATCGACCGGCCTAACCGATGATGAACTAAACATACTATTAGTTTGATATGATCCCCACCTTCGGCAAGCAGTCACATTGAAGGACTCGCGGCGGTAACGTGGGATGCGTTGGTCACGGTGCGAGAAACGCTGAATCAGGCTATCGAGCACGAACAGGCGTTAACGCTTGACGATGCACTGTTCTTTACCTTGCAACAAGTGAAAACCGATGCCAACAGGGATATTGCCACACTACTGGCACAAGTTGAAAAAACGGTTACCCGCACGCCAGAGACGGTGCTACCGGCGTTAGTTCTGGCGGCTAACTGGTATGACAACGCCGCACGCGAAGCCGATATTACCAGTCGAAATGCGGTTAATCATCCCAGCTTTATGCCGGTTAAACCCTTGAGAGTACCCGCAAGATGAGTGACTCCGTGATATTGCGCGTCAACGGGCGCGAATGGGGCGGCTGGACGTGTGTTCAGATTTCAGCAGGGATAGAACGACTATCCCGCGATTTCAATGTAGAAATTACCTGCCAGTGGCCTGGTGAATCGGGAAGCGTACCGCTACAGCCGAGAATTAAAAAAGGTGAACGTGTCGAAGTTATGATGGGTCAGGATAAAGTCTTAACCGGTTGGATTGAAGCGACTCCGATACGCTATGACGCTACAAGTTGGCATCAGTGGCCGGAGTAAGACAGCAGATTTGATTGCGCCGCCAACTCCACGTTATTTACGAGGAAAACGCTTTATCAAATAGCCTCAGCGCTAGCAGAGCCGTTTGGCATTAAGGTGTCATTAGCCAAAAGGCCCCCAAAACGCCGCTACAGGCTTTTCAGGCTGACTATGGGAAACCCCCGCGGGGTCCATGGGTGCTAAACAAAGCGCTAGGAAGCCAACAGGCGCTCGCCTGGGATGATGAAGACGGCAATCTATTGATTGGCACGGTCGGCAATGATTGTGCAACAACTGCGCTTGTCTGGGGAGAAAATATTCTCACCTGTGATACAGAACAGAGTATCCGTGAACGCTTTTCTGAATATCAGGTGGCGGGTCAACTATCGGGTGATGATGACGATTTTGGGGAAGCGACATTAACCGCTATTCGTGCCAAAGTCAAAGATAGCCAGATAACACGCTATCGCCCTCAGCATATCCAGCAATCGGGTAATGTAACTGGGCCAGTTGTCGCGCGCGTAGCGAATTTGGAGCCAAGCAACGGGCAGCCAGAACTGACGAAACCACTTATACGGTACAAGGTTGGCGGCAAGGTGATGGCAGTCTATGGCACGAGTTTCGCACCAATACAAAAACGCTCTATTTTTAAGTTTAATTCAGCATAATATACAAATAGACAAAATCTTATAAATTAAAAGCAACTTATTGTAATTTAAACAAATTTATACGTTTTAGTAACTTGCAAATTAACCATTGCTTTTAAGCCATTTCTGGAATTTTATATGCCTGTGCGAAACTCGTGTATGGAAGAAACCTAACCAGCGAGTGATTGTGTTTGATCCGGTGCTCGGCTTTAACAATCGGGAGCTAGTTATTAGTGAAGTTGTTTATAGGCAAGATGAGAGTGGGACATTATGTGAGTTACGAGTAGCGCCAGAAGCCGCCTATGTTCCACCGATTGAGGAATTGAAACCACTGGACGCAGAAGAGGATTAGTGAAAATTTTTCTTTCTAACCTAAACTCAGTATGATTTTATTTTTAACTGCATCAATAAACACAGAATCAGATTTCTGTTGCCCATTAAAAAATATTATCGAATAACAATAAATTTCTACTATAATTAAAGTGGTTCAGGAAAACCATAACTTTCATAACCATAAGATAATTATTCTGGAGGTTTTTATGAGCAAAATAACAACATCGACATCAACAATAACATCTAATATTTTAACAACAAACCAATGCGATAAAAAAAATACAAAAAGTTCCAATTCCACTTTTTCAAAATTTTCTGTTTTTTTTTCAGGTACGAAAAATACACCAAGTCAACAATCATCTACCTCATCAACAACAAAACCATCAGTATCTTCATTTAGTGGACCATCTAGCAGTAGAGAAAAGTATAAAATATATAAAAATCTAGAAGGAAATAGTAATGTAAAAATTGATAGAACATTGTTATCAGGAATTAAAAAGATACAGGGAGGATTCGCAATAGAAAGCAAAGGTTCATATTCAACATTTAAAGAAAGTAGTAATATAACTATTGGTTCTTCAACACTAAAAAAAGATTTTAAACAATCATTTCATCCATCCGCTTCTTCATTTAGTAGTAGACCATCTGCTAGCAAAGAAAAGAGTAGGATGTATTCAAGTTTTGAAGAAGCGGCAAAAAAAGAAAAAGGTATTAAAATTGAAAAAAAAGGTGGAGCAACAAATGTGACAATATCTGGAGTTTCTGGATTGCATATAGGAAAAACAACAATACAGACGTTCACGCCTCAAAAAAGATAAAAATACTTAATCTGTATTAGTCTTAACTTAATCCGACAATTCTGATTTAAAAAAGAGCGTTACCGGTTTTAATTAACATCATTAGATAATTAAATAAAAGGTAATTCTATGTATCAAACAAATAATCCTATCATCAAACATAAAGTCGGGTTACTTAACCTCGCTGAAGAGCTTAATAACGTCTCAAAAGCCTGTAAGATTATGGGGGTATCCCGAGATACGTTTTATCGCTACCAGGAACTTGTTAACGATGGTGGGATAGACGCTTTAATTAATCAAAATCGACGGGTGCCTAACGTAAAAAATAGAGTAGATGAACAGATTGAAAGCGCTGTAGTCGAGTATGCGATTGAATACCCTGCACACGGTCAACACCGCAGTAGTAATGAACTAAGAAAAAAAGGCATTTTTGTTTCGGGGAGTGGCGTTCGCTCTATTTGGCTGCGCCATAATCTCGAAAATTTTACAAAACGCCTAAAAGCGCTTGAAGATAAAATCGCAACAGAAGGAATTATCCTGTCAGAATCACAAATCAGTGCTCTAGAAAAGAAAGCGCAAGATGATGAAGCCTGTGGTGAGATTGAAACAGCGCATCCAGGTTATCTGGGTTCACAAGATACTTTTTATGTCGGTCATTTAAAAGGCGTTGGTCGTGTTTATCAACAAACTTACATTGATACTTACAGTAAAGTCGTTCATTGTAAGCTTTACACAACAAAAAGCGCGATAACGGCGGCAGATTTATTAAATGACAAGGTTCTCCCTTTTTATTCCCAGCATGGGTTACCGGTGTTACGTATACTGACGGACAGAGGCAGTGAGTATTGTGGTAAAGTTGAACATCACGATTATCAACTTTATCTCGCTATCAATGATATTGATCATACAAAAACTAAAGCTCGTTCACCTCAAACTAATGGGATTTGTGAACGCTTTCATAAAACTGTATTACAAGAGTTCTATCAGGTGGCTTTTCGTAAGAAAATCTATAGGGCTTTAAATGAATTACAAGCTGATTTAGATAAATGGTTAGCGGAATATAATAACCAACGCACTCATCAAGGAAAAATGTGTTGCGGTCGAACTCCTATGGCAACTTTACACGATGGAAAACAACTTTGGAGAGAGAAAGATTTAAATCAAATTTAACCTGACAGGTACTGTATAAATAACCGGTAACTGTCAGATTAAGTCTGAGCTACTACACCCACTCAAGGTATGAAATAATATGACAGGGATCCCTATTCAACATGACGACCGATTAAGCCGTGCCGTGATTATCCCGCTGTTCACTTGGCGACGGGCTGAACCGGATGATGACACCGATACGCCATTTGGATGGTGGGGCGATACCTGGCCGACCATAAAAAACGACCGGATTGGCTCTCGATTGCATCTGCTGAAACGCACAACATTAACTCATCAGACGGCGTAAAAAGCGAAGGAATATATCGCTCAGGCATCGATAGATTAACGGCAATTGTCACCCTGACCTTATTACCTGATCATAACATAAAAACGATGACCCTCAACAACCTGTGGAGAGTAATCCATGCAAACTAGCGGTTTTTCGCGCCCGACACTGTCACAACTGATAGACACCATTCGCGGTGATTTGCTCACGCGGTTTAATGAAGATAGCGTGTTGCGCCGTTTCGATGCCGAGATATACTCCAGAGTACAAGCCCTGCCATTCACACCTTGTACGGCTATAGCTAGGCGACTTAATTTTGATTACAAGGTGTGTTATGAGTTATACAATTGATTTTCGACGTAAAGTAATATCTGTAAGGAAAGCCGAAGGTTTAACAATTCGAGAAACTGCGAAACAATTCCGTATTGGAAAAGCGTCTTTAGTACGTTGGCTTAAACGACCAGAGCCAAAAAATTCAACGCCACGTAAGAGGAAGCTCGATAAAAATGCTTTAGCAAAAGATGTGGAACAGTATCCAGATGCTTACCAAAAGGAACGGGCAGAGCGATTCGGTGTTTGTAAAAAGACTATTTGGCAATCCCTTAAAAAGCTGGGATTAACCTATAAAAAAAACTCTATTCCATCCAAAAACCAACGAAAGCGACAGGCTGGCACATCAGCAAAAAAGACAACAGTATGAAAAAAAAGATAAATCTGTTGTTTTTATTGATGAAAGTGGTTTTTCACATGACACTCCACGAACTCACGGCTATTCCCCAAAAGGTCACCGTTGTTTTGGCCTGAAAAACTGGGGTGCTAAGGGAAGAACAAATGTTATTGGCGCTTTATTGGGAACAACCCTTTTTGCTATCGGATTATTTGATTGCAATATTAATCGTGATGTTTTTTATGTTTGGATCACAAAAATATTGCTCCCAGAACTTCCTGAAAATTCTGTTATTTTTATGGACAACGCTAGCTTTCACAAAGGTAAGAATATTGAACAGGCAATTATAAACGCAGGACACCAGATAGAATATTTGCCTGTGTATTCACCAGATTTAAATCCTATAGAACATAAATGGTCTCAAGCTAAACGTAAAAAGATGGAAACAGGATGCACTATCGATGACCTGTTTTTAATACATATGCTGTAATCAAAATTAAGTCGCCTAGCTATATACTGACGACTGGTATAATGACTTCCCTGATCACTATGGAACATCACCTGTTTGGGATGCCCACGTAGTTCCCAAGCCATTTGTAGTGCTTTGGCGGTTAATTCTGAGTCTGGTGCAAATGACATTGCCCAGCCCACCGGTTTTCGGGCAAACAAATCCAATACCACAGCCAGATAGGCCCATCGTGAGCCTGTCCAAATATAGGTTACATCGCCGCACTAAACCTGGTCAGGCTTTGTAACAGCGAACTGCCTATTGAGCAGATTTGGAATATCAATACGTTCATTTCCACCGCGGTTGTATTTATGTTTTCGCTCTTGGCAACTGACGATGATTAATTCTTTCATCAACTTACCCGCTAACCACCGCCCAAGTTTCACGTTGTGTGTATTGGTAACCATCGTGGCGATAGTCCTTGCGCCAGCAGAGCCGCCACTAACGTTCCACGCTTCGCTGACTAGGCTACGTTTTATCGTCCGCTCAATATCTGGCTCCTTAGGCCGACACCAATAGCGATAACTGCTTCGGTGAACATTAAAAATACGACACAAAGTTTTCACCGGATAAAGCACTCTTAGCTTTTCAACTACCGAAAATTTTTCAGTGAGTCGGACATTAAGAGCGCAGTAGCCTTTTTTAAGATGTCATTCTCCATTTCCAGCCGGTGGATTTTTTTCTTCATTTCTCTGAACTCAATTTGTTCAGGTGTTAATGGCAGACCAGGCGATGTTTTCCCTTGACGTTTACCCACCGGCTAATCGCTAAAAGACTGACGTTCATGCCTTTCGCGGCTTCCTGGTAGGTGTAATTTTGGTCAAGGACTAATTTGGCGGTTTCACATTTAAATTCAGCAGTAATTATTTTACTCATTTCGGCACCTATAAAAATTATGAGGTAAGCATATCACCTCAACTTAGGTGGCCAAATTTAGTATGCCACTACATATTGTAGTGGTCAACTAAAATTGGCCACTACACTTTGCAACAATCCTAACGTAAGTTCATGGTAAGAGCTAACTAAATGAATAGTGCAAAACTAGACTTAAGGTTAAGGTGACTTAGTAAGTATTTTTAGTTAATTTGAACTGGTCATACGAATAGTAAAAAAATAAATCGAAAACTTTTATATTAACTTCAGATCAATTATTTAATTTTAAAAAATATATTTATATAGGGAAATATTATGTCAATATCAGTTCAATCCAATCTAAATCCTTATTCTTTATTTACTAGAGAAATTGGCGATAAATATATTCAACAAGCAGTGAATAGTTCTTCAAAAGAAGATGCTACACATCTGGATATATTTACTAAAATAAAAGACTGGTTTTGTGGAACGAAGACAGATGAAGTTTTGGGGTTGCTTTATGACTTAACTCATACCCCAGACAATCAGTCTGATATTGAATCCTCTCTACAAAAAGCAGAAGCTTTCTATAAATTGAAGGAAATGAGTCCCGCAAAACATCAAGATAAATTTCAGGCATCTATTATAAAAAATGAAGCTAGTAGTGATTATACATTTAAATTTTCTATAAAAGGGGCGATGGAAGAAAGAGCCTTTTCTTACGGTGATATTAACGTTAAAGATAATCGTGATTTTTTTGGGGAAAAAAATTACAAAACTCATTTTAATGAAAGATTAGGAAATTTCTGTAATAAAGGTAATCCTGATAACACATGGATATATGACTTTATCGATTCTCATCAAGAAATAAAAAAATCTATGTATAAGTTGGCTGAAAAACCTTCCCCAACATCTTCGTTGGAAGCGCCCTCTGTTAACGTAGCAGTACAAAAACGTGTCAAAAAAGATTATCCGTTCATAAGCTCCATTAGCTTAAATCCACAAAATACAATTTTGTCAAACATCGTTCCTTCAAACCAGCAATACGCAAAAGAAGTTTTAAAACACTCATCACAAGATGAGAGTAAAAAGCAATTAAGCGCCAGCGATTTTATAAAAACATATAAAGAAAACCTGAAGCCAAGATTTGATACTTTAGTCAACCACGATGAGAGTAAAAAAAGGGCTGATGATGGTGATATATGGACTGGACAAAATATTAACGGTTTTATAGATGATGAGCTTGACCTAGATGAAAATCCGTATCTCCGTTTACAGGATGATCCTTTGCAGCCACACGTAAGTATTTTCGAAACTAAAATGAAGTACTGAGATACCCCTTCTCAGTTCTAGAACTTGAATATAATTTACCATTTTCAGTTTATAAATTTGATAATCTTTATTTCAATTCTGTTAGTTCATGTTTAATTGAATACAATTTTCAAGGATATTGATAAAGAAAAAGATGAATTCATTTAAAAATGATTATTACCAATGAAAAATATTATGTAGCTTATTGAAAAATAGAAATTTAAATGGTTTATTCACAAGAGATTGTAATGGCACACTAAATTTGGTCACTAAGTTTGGTGTGCTATTCTTACTTCATAATTTTAAATATCTTTAGGATGTCCTATACTTAGTTCATAAGTTTCAAATAATAGTTTTCTCTCCCGATGGGCTGGGAATTTAAAAATCTCCCAATTTCAGGGAGCCCAAGATGTTAAAGAGCGGTGGTGTTAATTAACTTTATCGTTGATAACGTTTTGATGGAAAAGGCTTTAATTCTTCAGCTTCAATTTTTCCATCTTCATGAACAAGAATAGTAATATTTCTTCTGGCGCTAAGAGCTTTACTAATTGCTCCTTGATATAGACCCAAAACTTGAGCGACTTTCTCTTGTCCATGCATATCAACATATTGAGGTAGTGTTAGTCGTTTCATTAAAATATCCCCTTTTTACACGTTAAATTATTACTTAAAGTAATTTTAATGTAAATGCCGCATGTTATTGATAAGTATTCCAATAGGTAATAGAATTTTTTACATGAAAAAAAAGCCGTTAAATGAAGAGCAACTCAGAGATGCGATTAGACTTAAATCCATTTTTGAGGAAAAAAAGAAAGAATTAAATCTTTCCCAAGAGAGGGTAGCTCATGAACTAGGAATGGGTCAGAGTGCTGTTGCTCAGATTCTAAATGGAATAAACCCTTTAAATATTACAAATGCTGCCGCATTTGCTACTTTACTTAACGTAAGTTTAAATGATTTCAGTCCAACACTTGGCGCTAAGTGTAGTGGTCAACTAAAATTGGCCACCCTACCTGACTGTTCACGGAACAGTCGCTCTGATTCGTTTGGCGTTAATCCACCGTTATACCAGTGAGGTCTTATATCGCTATAGTAGTGGGTTATGTAGCGAATAATGGCTGACTGAGCAGTACTAAAGCTTTGGTAGCCAGTCGTTGGCACCCATTCGGTCTTCAGACTACGGAAGAATCGTTCCATCGGACTATTATCCCAACAATTCCCTCTGCGACTGATACTTTGGGTCATCTGATAACGCCACAATGCCTGCCTATACTGACGACTGGTATAGCTAGGCGACTTAATTTTGATTACAAGGTGTGTTATGAGTTATACAATTGATTTTCGACGTAAAGTAATATCTGTAAGGAAAGCCGAAGGTTTAACAATTCGAGAAACTGCGAAACAATTCCGTATTGGAAAAGCGTCTTTAGTACGTTGGCTTAAACGACCAGAGCCAAAAAATTCAACGCCACGTAAGAGGAAGCTCGATAAAAATGCTTTAGCAAAAGATGTGGAACAGTATCCAGATGCTTACCAAAAGGAACGGGCAGAGCGATTCGGTGTTTGTAAAAAGACTATTTGGCAATCCCTTAAAAAGCTGGGATTAACCTATAAAAAAAACTCTATTCCATCCAAAAACCAACGAAAGCGACAGGCTGGCACATCAGCAAAAAAGACAACAGTATGAAAAAAAAGATAAATCTGTTGTTTTTATTGATGAAAGTGGTTTTTCACATGACACTCCACGAACTCACGGCTATTCCCCAAAAGGTCACCGTTGTTTTGGCCTGAAAAACTGGGGTGCTAAGGGAAGAACAAATGTTATTGGCGCTTTATTGGGAACAACCCTTTTTGCTATCGGATTATTTGATTGCAATATTAATCGTGATGTTTTTTATGTTTGGATCACAAAAATATTGCTCCCAGAACTTCCTGAAAATTCTGTTATTTTTATGGACAACGCTAGCTTTCACAAAGGTAAGAATATTGAACAGGCAATTATAAACGCAGGACACCAGATAGAATATTTGCCTGTGTATTCACCAGATTTAAATCCTATAGAACATAAATGGTCTCAAGCTAAACGTAAAAAGATGGAAACAGGATGCACTATCGATGACCTGTTTTTAATACATATGCTGTAATCAAAATTAAGTCGCCTAGCTATATAATGACTTCCCTGATCACTATGGAACATCACCTGTTTGGGATGCCCACGTAGTTCCCAAGCCATTTGTAGTGCTTTGGCGGTTAATTCTGAGTCTGGTGCAAATGACATTGCCCAGCCCACCGGTTTTCGGGCAAACAAATCCAATACCACAGCCAGATAGGCCCATCGTGAGCCTGTCTAAATGTAGGTTACATCGCCGCACCAAACCTGGTCAGGCTTTGTAACAGCGAACTGCCTATTGAGCAGATTTGGAATATCAATACGTTCATTTCCACCGCGGTTGTATTTATGTTTTCGCTCTTGGCAACTGACGATGATTAATTCTTTCATCAACTTACCCGCTAACCACCGCCCAAGTTTCACGTTGTGTGTATTGGTAACCATCGTGGCGATAGTCCTTGCGCCAGCAGAGCCGCCACTAACGTTCCACGCTTCGCTGACTAGGCTACGTTTTATCGTCTGCTCAATATCTGGCTCCTTAGGCCGACACCAATAGCGATAACTGCTTCGGTGAACATTAAAAATACGACACAAAGTTTTCACCGGATAAAGCACTCTTAGCTTTTCAACTACCGAAAATTTTTCAGTGAGTCGGACATTAAGAGCGCAGTAGCCTTTTTTAAGATGTCATTCTCCATTTCCAGCCGGTGGATTTTTTTCTTCATTTCTCTGAACTCAATTTGTTC
The DNA here is from genome assembly GCF_001640365.1 of Candidatus Arsenophonus triatominarum. Taxonomy (GTDB): domain Bacteria; phylum Pseudomonadota; class Gammaproteobacteria; order Enterobacterales; family Enterobacteriaceae; genus Arsenophonus; species Arsenophonus triatominarum. The sequence goes on from NZ_LWMI01000014.1 coordinate 54,106, forward strand.
AGGTGTTAATGGCAGACCAGGCGATGTTTTCCCTTAACGTTTACCCACCGGCTAATCGCTGAAAGACTGACGTTCATGCCTTTCGCGGCTTCCTGGTAGGTGTAATTTTGGTCAAGGACTAATTTGGCGGTTTCACATTTAAATTCAGCAGTAATTATTTTACTCATTTCGGCACCTATAAAAATTATGAGGTAAGCATATCACCTCAACTTAGGTGGCCAAATTTAGTATGCCACTACAAATCTCATACGGTAGCCAAATCTCAAAGAAGTCTTTAGCCGTCTCTTTTTCACTCAGAAACTGGCGAAAGACAGCATCATATGGGGCGTTGGGGTGAATTTTTTACTCATCCGACATCTTTCACGGTTGTTAACATCCAGTTGCATTATTGAAAACAAATAAGGTACATTAAGTACGCTACTTACTTTCATCACAATTCAGCTTTAGCAAGGAAGCCCCTACTTGGTCAGGGGCGTTTACTCTTAATGACTCGGACTAAATCGGTATTTCTTCCGTTCTTCGAGCACTGCGCCCGTCTCTTTGGCTTTTTTCTCAACCACGAGTTTCGAACAGGCATATAAAATTCCAGAAATGGCTTAAAAGCAAAGGTTAATTTGCAAGTTACTAAAACGTATAAATTTGTTTAAATTACAGTAAGTTGCTTTTAATTTATAAGATTTTGTCTATTTATATATTATGTTGAATTAAACTTAAAAATAGAGCGTTTTTTTATTGGTGCGAAACTCGTGTCAACTTCAAATAAACCGTGGACCATTTCATCGTTGGGATACTCAGTCCCACTTAATGGCACCATATTAGCAGCGTTGAAGGAAGTTGTTAAGAATTAGTTGTTGGTTGCGTGTTAGTGGTTTTGGAATTAAAAAAGGTAATTTAAGCTGAGAAAGTAACGTTAATCAGTTAAATCATTTTTTGTTGTTATTTGATCAATATACTCTGCAAACCATTGCATCATTTCTTTACGTTTTTCTAGATATTGAGCGTGATTATATATTCCTCGTATGTTATTTCTATCCACGTGAGCTAACTGTCTTTCAATTAAGTCTTTATTGAACCCATGCTCATTTAAAATTGTACTAAATTGATGTCTGAATCCATGACCGCTAGCTATACCATCAAAACCAATGTAACGAATGACACCTAAAACAGTATTTTCACTGATTGGCTTATGTTTGCTATTTCTTCCGGCGGAAACGAAGTGAGATATACTTTTAGTGATTGGCTCTAGATGTTTCAATAAGTTATAAACTTGATCAGACATCGGCACGATATGATCTTTTCTATTCTTCATTACTGCATGAGCAATAGTTATAATTCTTTTATTAAAATTAACGTTTTCCCAAGTTATTGATCTTAGATCTTTTGTTCTTAAAGCGGTGTACTGAAGTACTTGTGTTGCTATTCTACTTATTATGCTTCCTGAAAATGATAATAACGCTCTATTAAACTCGGGTATCTGTGATTCAGTTAGAAAAGGATAATGTTTTTTTATATAACCCCTTTCAGCGTCAACAAGATCTGGTGCTGGATTGTATTTTGCTCTACCAGTTACAATTGCATAGCGAAATACTTCACCACACCTTCTTCTAGCTTTGCTTGCTCTTTCCATAGCACCACGATTTTCAAATAGCCTTATTATATTCACTAACTCCATAGGCTTTATTTCTGAAATGACTCTGTTACCGATAAGCGGTAAAATATCACTTTCAAACATATTTTTTATTTCTTTTCTATATCTTTCTGACCATACTTCGTGCTTGAATGCATACCACTCCTTAAATATTTCAAAAAATGTATTTTTATTTTCTGATTTTATTATTAGTTTACTTTTTGAAATATCAACTCCATTAAGGAGTTCTTTCTTTAATTCAAATGCTTTCTCTCTTGCGTTCTGTAGGGTTATATTTGACACTTTACCTAATGTGTAAATCTTTTCTTTACCCAAAAAATGGTAACGCATTTGCCATACTTTAATACCTGAAATCGGTACATATAGATACAAACCATTACCATCTGACAAACGGTAAGGCTTATCTTTTGTTTTAGCGGATTCTACTTGTTTAACTGCAAGCATTGGGTAAATTTTCGGTTATTAGATATATAATTTACCCCGAATTTACCCAAAAAAGATAGTGGTTGTCAACGAACTTCAGTGAACTATTAAGAACTATAAATACGCATCAATGGAAGTTTTTACTGGATTTTGCGAACTAAAGTGAACAGTCACAAACTGTTTAATGGCGTCCCCTGTAGGAATCGAACCTACAATTAGCCCTTAGGAGGGGCTTGTTATATCCATTTAACTAAGAGGACATAGAATTGTTTCAGTCTAAATTGCTTTAATATACTATTTATTTTACTATTAAATCCCTATAAAAATCAACTTGTTGAATATAATTGGTTTAATTTTATTGCTGATGGCTGGATTTGTGTTTAAATAGGTTTGATTCTCTGTTGCGTTATATTAGAGGAAATCGTTAAATTATTATTTTATAAATTATCATTTAGTGAATTATTTAATAATTATTGTTATTAAATTTGTTTATCTATTTTACATTATCATGTGTTTATCATTTTAAGAATAATTATTATTGTTTGTTTTTTTATATTTTGGGGCTATAACTTAGTGTTATTTATTTGTTTTTTTAACTTATCCCCTATTTAAAATAATTGCTTGCACATTATATGCTTAGATAAATAGTGATTAAATTCTTATTATTAAATCAAAAAGTAAGTAAGATTAAATTAATGAGGATATATAATTATGAATGGACAATCTATGTGAGGGTGTTTTGTTGAATAGAAAAACAAGATTTAAAACATATCGATTATGCGGCGTATTTTTTGCAGTAGGATTGATTACGAGCTGTTCGAGTACACCGACCGATAATCAACAGCGCTCTGATCCGCTAGAGCATTTTAATCGAACGATGTTTGATTTTAATTATCATGTTCTGGATCGTTATGTGGGGCGTCCAGTTGCGGTCGCTTGGCGTGATTATGTTCCTATGCCTGTACGTAATGGTTTAGTCAATTTTTTGGCTAACCTAGAAGAGCCTGCGAGTATGGTGAATAATTTTCTACGCGGTGATATTTATCAAGGAATGAAACATTTCAATCGTTTTTTCCTAAATAGTGTTTTTGGTATGGCGGGATTGATCGATATCGCTTCAATGGCTAATCCTAAACTTGCTAAACAAGAATCTAATCGTTTTGGTAGTACTTTGGGATATTATCAGGTTGGCTACGGTCCATATGTGGTATTGCCAGGTTATGGTAGTTTTACCCTACGAGAAGATGGAGGTGACTGGGCTGACAAGGCTTACCCGATGTTAAGTTACCTTACTTTTTGGATGTCAGCCGGAAAATGGGTATTAGAGGGAATCGAAAAACGGGCACTTTTTTTAGACTCTGATGGAATACTACAAAACTCTTCTGATCCATATTTAATGGTAAGAGAGGCATATTTTCAGAATAAAGATTTTAAGGCGCAGGGAGATGTGTTGAAGCCGACTATTAATCCTAATGCCGCTGTGATTGAAGAAGATTTGGATTCTATTGATTAGTAATAGACTGGTACATTTTAATTTAAATGTTCATGAGTAAAAAAATAACGGTGAGATAATTTATTGATTTTTATGGTCACATTAACTTAAATCTTTATAAATTAAAAAATCAATTAATAATATAATTGTTTGCTAATTATCATTTACGATAAATTATTTAATTAGTGAATGGTGGCATCAGTGGTGATATTTGGATTTAATATTATCATTACTAAATATTTCTTACTAATCGATTTTAGCAAGGATAGCTATTGCTATCCTTTTGTATTTTTAAGAAAAAATTAGAATTTGTAGTTAAAGTTAACGCCAGCTAACCCAGGCGCTGCCACTTGATTTAAATTCATATGCCGGCAGGGGCGTGTACCCATAAGCGCTAACCAAATTTAAATTGAGACAATGATGAAGTCTGATATTGTCGCTTTCGACTTCGAGAGCCTTTAAGCTCTCACTGTGTTTTGTCCCACTTTGATATACATTCAAAGAGTGATACTGCGGGATAAAGAACGTGAATTAACAGGTTAAATATCAGTGATATAGATTGCCATCTGCTAGCTGAATCATTAAGTTTTTTATCGGAGTTTTTGAGGGGAAAAACGTCTGCTGATTGTCAGCAGATGCTCTAACAGACAAGAAAGGAACAGTTTTTCTTGTAACCATGCCTTTATCCCTTGTAGTGGCATACTAAATTTGGCCACCTAAGTTGAGGTGATATGCTTACCTCATAATTTTTATAGGTGCCGAAATGAGTAAAATAATTACTGCTGAATTTAAATGTGAAACCGCCAAATTAGTCCTTGACCAAAATTACACCTACCAGGAAGCCGCGAAAGGCATGAACGTCAGTCTTTCAGCGATTAGCCGGTGGGTAAGAGCCCTTCGTTTAGAACGTCAAGGGAAAACATCGCCTGGTCTGCCATTAACACCTGAACAAATTGAGTTCAGAGAAATGAAGAAAAAAATCCACCGGCTGGAAATGGAGAATGACATCTTAAAAAAGGCTACTGCGCTCTTAATGTCCGACTCACTGAAAAATTTTCGGTAGTTGAAAAGCTAAGAGTGCTTTATCCGGTGAAAACTTTGTGTCGTATTTTTAATGTTCACCGAAGCAGTTATCGCTATTGGTGTCGGCCTAAGGAGCCAGATATTGAGCGGACGATAAAACGTAGCCTAGTCAGCGAAGCGTGGAACGTTAGTGGCGGCTCTGCTGGCGCAAGGACTATCGCCACGATGGTTACCAATACACACAACGTGAAACTTGGGCGGTGGTTAGCGGGTAAGTTGATGAAAGAATTAATCATCGTCAGTTGCCAAGAGCGAAAACATAAATACAACCGCGGTGGAAATGAACGTATTGATATTCCAAATCTGCTCAATAGGCAGTTCGCTGTTACAAAGCCTGACCAGGTTTGGTGCGGCGATGTAACCTATATTTGTACAGGCTCACGATGGGCCTATCTGGCTGTGGTATTGGATTTGTTTGCCCGAAAACCGGTGGGCTGGGCAATGTCATTTGCACCAGACTCAGAATTAACCGCCAAAGCACTACAAATGGCTTGGGAACTACGTGGGCATCCCAAACAGGTGATGTTCCATAGTGATCAGGGAAGTCATTATACCAGTCGTCAGTATAGGCAGGCATTGTGGCGTTATCAGATGACCCAAAGTATCAGTCGCAGAGGGAATTGTTGGGATAATAGTCCGATGGAACGATTCTTCCGTAGTCTGAAGACCGAATGGGTGCCAACGACTGGCTACCAAAGCTTTAGTACTGCTCAGTCAGCCATTATTCGCTACATAACCCACTACTATAGCGATATAAGACCTCACTGGTATAACGGTGGATTAACGCCAAACGAATCAGAGCGACTGTTCCGTGAACAGTCAGGTAGGGTGGCCAATTTTAGTTGACCACTACAATATAACCAATACCTTAAAGGTAAGCTACCGATGAAGAAAGACTGGAACGGTGAATTCACCCACGACAAATATAGTCAGGTGGCATAAGATGACGATGAATCAGGACGTTATTATTGCTCGCATCATTGCAGCATCCAAAGATATTTTTGCTTGCGAAAAAACCATCGTGACGCTGAAAGATATTTATCATTCGGCCATACGCCAATATTTGATTAAGCATGGTGACCCCAGAGCACATTGTGGTTCACTTAGCCCAGAAAAACCGGAATACGAAGGGGTCATCAAGCATACAATCCCCCACTATATAGCGTTAATGAAGAAAAAGCGTGAACTCTATAACGCCCACCGTCGACACCGCAGAGCAACACAGGCGCTACTCAAGTATCAATCAAAGAAAACGGACGCATAAAAACCGTATTCTACCAATCAATCCCATCTGAATATCAATTAAGAGTTAACAATATGAACCAGTTTAAACAGCAGGAGCTTCGCTACGTCTTAAATAGCTTAAAAAAGACACCATAAAAATTATCCCCACCTTGCTAATCATCGCGTTAGCAAGCCTCGTTTTACTCTTAGCAAGATAGGAATAACTCATGACCTTGTTTGAATTGACCCAGTTGCTCAAGGAGCGAAAAAAAAGCAATGAGCTTAACGAGCATAACGAGCATAACGAGCATAACAAAGTATGAACATCAACGTGAAGTGTTAGGACAAAAAAACGTCCCTATCAGTTGGCAGGATTTTCGAGGAGATTTTACATGAACAAGCCAAGGTTAACGGACAACAAACGAAACAAATCAAGTGATGAGGCGATCGCTTATGCAATGGAACAGATTGAGGTAATAAAGCAAGGAAAAACACCACTTTCACCCTCCACCAAAGAAAAGAAACTTGCTATGGAATCGCATTATGAGCGATTGAAAAAACTGAATGATTCAATCATTGAATCACCGATTAATTGGCAATCTAAAACACCATTCTCAGAAGCAGACGAGCGGGGATATGGTCAAGTAGATACATGGGGGATTAACAATGAGTCAGGTTTATAAAGCCATTAGTGAGGTCGCTAAACATTTATCTGAAATAGGGATAAAAAAGACAGGAGAAAATACAACACAGAATTTTAAATTCAGAAGTATTGATGCAGTTTATAACGCCCTCTCTCCGGCTCTTGTTAAGCACGGATTGCTTATTTTACCTCGCATTATTGAACGCAATGTGACAGAGAGACAAACAAGAAATGGCGGAAGCTTATTTTATGTCACCGTTAATTTTATTGCCACTGAAGATGGTAGCAAACATACCGTAACCACATTTGGTGAGGCGATGGATGCTGGAGACAAAGCGACCAACAAAGCCATGTCCATTGCTTACAAATATGCGGCGTTTCAAGCGTTTTGTATCCCAACAGAAGAAACAGCTATTGCCCCTGACGCTGAGACTCATGATGTTGTTTACAAACAGGAAACCTCAGCGGATATCCTCACTGAGTTTACAGGGAAAGCGACTTCATCAAAAACAGTTATTGAACTAAAAAATACTTTAGCACGGCATGGAAAACATTAGACGGAACAATTGAGCAGGCTAAAGCCAAAGAAGTTTATGACATGCGTAAATCAGAATTGGAGGAATCTTATGGCAAACCAAAACCAATGTAACTTTACCGGACGCATCGGTAAATTAAAAATTCGCTATACCCAGGATAAAATTCCCATCACCGTATTATTAATCGCTATCAGTAAAGCAAGGAAAGATAATAGCGGTCAATGGATTGACGAAACCACATGGATAAATTGCAAGGCATTTAAGCAAATAGCCGAATATATCAATAATTATGCACAAAAAGGCACTTTTGTTCGTATTACGGCAACTTATCAGGAAAATAAATGGACAGACAAATCCGGTCAGCAAAGGATATCACCTGAATTTCTGGTCAATGACATTGAAATATTGGGAAATAGAAAACAGAAAAAACCGCAGGAAAGCCAAGGTAAACTGAATATACCAACGACAAGCCAGCCAAACAGTAACGCTATTCATCAAGCTGATTTTGAAGACCAAGACATCCCCTTTTAAACGCAGGAGAAACCACCATGTGGATTTTAATTTTAGCCATGTACGGCCAGCCCTTACGCATCAAGTAACTTTGCAAGCGTTAATACACAGGAGTTTAACACTGAGAACATGTATCAATTCGCCGCTAAACAGTTTGAGCGGGAATTTGAAACTTTCAAAGATATAGATGCCAAAGCCATTTGCGTTAAAAAGTAATTACCCTACCTGTATTTACCCTACTTAATCAACATCAATACACATTCATCAATTAACTTTGAGGAATCACTATATGCAAAATCTAACAAATGAAAATTATCCCATTATTGCGGGTGTAGAAATCACGACAGACTCAGAAGGTCGTTTCAACCTTAATGCGTTACATAAAGCCAGTGGTGAAGGTGAACATAAAGCACCTAACCAATGGCTACGAACTAAACAGGCAAAAGAACTCATCTTAGAATTAGAGGCTAACTTATTGAAAAATAACTAGACTGCAAATATGCAGCCTGCTCATAAAGTACTCAATGTTGTTAATGGTGGCTCATCACCAGGCACGTTTGCTCATGAGCCTTTAGCCATTGAGTATGCAGGATGGATTGCGCCAAAGTTCAGATTGATGGTTACCAAACCTTCCTTGATTACAAAACAGGAAGATTAGCTCCTGTCATCTCAACAACAGACTGGTTAGATAATCCAGCACAATTACAAAAAATGCTGATTAGTTATACCGAGCAAATAGAAAAAATGTTGGGAGTCCAGCAAATGAGTACCACCTTTCCCATGATATAGCCAAACAGTACTTTATTGAAAGTTTTAATTCCTTTATAGCTCAACCCACATTATATCCAATTTACTAAAGGATAATTACGATGAAATATGAATTAATTACTATCGATTCTAATCCATTACCCATCATCGAGTGGCAAAATGCTCGTGTTGTGACTACTGAAACACTTGCTAAAGGATACGGAACAACTGAAGCAAATATTAGAAAAAATCTGTCACGCAATAAAGATAGATTCATAGAAGGTATTCATGTATTTACTATCAAAAATAATGATCTTAGAACATTTCGTAACCAAGTTATTAATGGTCACTCGGTTAATAAACATACAACATCATTGACATTATGGACAGAGAAAGGCGCAGCTCGTATGTCAAAAGTTGTTGATACTGATGAAGCATGCTCTTTCTTTGAAAAAATGGAAAACGCCTATTTCCGTTCAGCTCAATCTCCAAAAGCATTACCTGGAAATTATATTCAAGCATTGGAAACTCTAGTTGAGTCAGAAAAAGAAAAGCTGGTTATTTCAGATGAACGTGATGAAGCAATTAGGACAAAATCACAAATCAGTCGCACTCGTGAAGCTTCTGCAATGGGTAAACTCAGTGTTGCTATTCCACGAGTTTCGCACCAATAAAAAACGCTCTATTTTTAAGTTTGATTCAGCATAATATATAAATAGACAAAATATTATGAATTAAAAGCAACTTATTGTAATTTAAACAAATTTATACGTTTTAGTAACTTGCAAATTAACCATTGCTTTTAGCCATTTCTGGAATTTTATATGCCTGTGCGAAACTCGTGTGAGCGATTGACTTTATCGCAGTTAGTCAAATAGAATTACACAAACATTCTTTATTATGGTGATAGTATCAAGCTGTAGTGCCACTGAAGATGAAACTTTCAACAGCGGCAACTGTATTGAAACTTAAAAACAATTGTTCTTATGTTTGAATTGATGATTTAGCATAGTCATTTCACGCGATTAAACTGCAAAACTCACTCCATTCACAACCAATACAAGCTTGGCGAGTTTGGCCGCTTGCGAACACTTGGCGCATTCGGTGTAAAAATTCAAAATCGAGAATAATCTTCTCACCTTCTGCAATCCGGTAACCTAGAAATCTGCCAATATCATTTACGGCGAGGTGATCTCGTTCACTGACACTTTTGCGAAGACAATGTGGTTCTCTTACTTCATCAAGTTCAAGAAGCGGTGCACATATGTCGTCTGGCCCAGAAACAAGTAAGAACATCTTCACCTAGCTTCAGACGGTGGACAATCTTGTTAAAGTTATCAATAAATGCATCGTTATAGCCTTCTCCAGCATAGGTTAACAGGCAGAGCAGATGATGAGGACGTATCTTGATGGTCATTTTTTCTCAGTTCTTGTTAGAAGCTTTAGTGTTATGGCTCCTAGAGCAGATTTGACAATTCCACCCACTAAGAAAGGTATCACGCCTAGAACCACGGCCTGCTTATATCCAATGATGCTGGTAAGCCATACTGCTCCGAATAAGAGACAAAAAGCATTACATATGAGCATACCGTTAAAGGCAAGAAGTACTCGGCTACCATTCCAGCCTCGTTCTGATAACCATCCCATTAGAATCCCAGCAATGGGGAAGGCAAATAGATATCCTGCGGTCGGACCAACAAAGTAATGAAGGCCGCTAGCACCTCCAGCTAACACAGGCAGGCCCAAAACACCTTCAATCAACCATGCTATGATCGTCATGCCACCGAGACGCCAGCCATAAAGTGCACCTAGCAGCGTAACAGCGAATGTCTGCATCGTCATTGGCACTGGAATCATTGGTACCTCAATATACGATGATAATGTTAAAAAGAGGTTCCCAAAGATGAGTGCTACAAGTTTCCATGCAGGTGATTGATTCTTCAAGGGTATAAGATTAAAAGTAGGTTTAATAACAGATTCAAATGAATTACTCATATTATTTCCTTTCTATTTAATTTCAATGGACCATTATTTACAAAGATTTTTTAGCATACCAGATTAATCAGTTATTTTGATTAATTATTTTTTACTGGACAATATCACGAGTTTCGCACCAATAAAAAAACGCTCTATTTTTAAGTTTAATTCAGCATAATATATAAATAGACAAAATCTTATAAATTAAAAGCAACTTATTGAGTAGTGTTCAAAAATCTGTGTCATATCTTAAACTCAAAAAAAGAGGTATGACATATGAGAAATCAATCATTTAATTTTGATGAAGCGTTGAAGCAATTACAATCAGGTAAAAATTTACTCGGTACAGATGGAATACTCACACCACTCATAAAACAGCTGACCGAAGCTGCCCTGCAGGCAGAAATAGAACACTACCTATGGACAACGTCAATCGATACGCGTAAAAATGGCTATACTCGAAAAACGGTTAAATCGACATCAGGTCAATTTGAACTGAAAACGCCCAGAGACAGGTCAGGTGCTTTTGAGCCTCAGCTTGTAGTGGCATACTAAATTTGGCCACCTAAGTTGAGGTGATATGCTTACCTCATAATTTTTATAGGTGCCGAAATGAGTAAAATAATTACTGCTGAATTTAAATGTGAAACCGCCAAATTAGTCCTTGACCAAAATTACACCTACCAGGAAGCCGCGAAAGGCATGAACGTCAGTCTTTCAGCGATTAGCCGGTGGGTAAGAGCCCTTCGTTTAGAACGTCAAGGGAAAACATCGCCTGATCTGCCATTAACACCTGAACAAATTGAGTTCAGAGAAATGAAGAAAAAAATCCACCGGCTGGAAATGGAGAATGACATCTTAAAAAAGGCTACTGCGCTCCTTAATGTCCGACTCACTGAAAAATTTTCGGTAGTTGAAAAGCTAAGAGTGCTTTATCCGGTGAAAACTTTGTGTCGTATTTTTAATGTTCACCGAAGCAGTTATCGCTATTGGTGTCGGCCTAAGGAGCCAGATATTGAGCGGACGATAAACGTAGCCTAGTCAGCGAAGCGTGGAACGTTAGTGGCGGCTCTGCTGGCGCAAGGACTATCGCCACGATGGTTACCAATACACACAACGTGAAACTTGGGCGGTGGTTAGCGGGTAAGTTGATGAAAGAATTAATCATCGTCAGTTGCCAAGAGCGAAAACATAAATACAACCGCGGTGGAAATGAACGTATTGATATTCCAAATCTGCTCAATAGGCAGTTCGCTGTTACAAAGCCTGACCAGGTTTGGTGCGGCGATGTAACCTACATTTGGACAGGCTCACGATGGGCCTATCTGGCTGTGGTATTGGATTTGTTTGCCCGAAAACCGGTGGGCTGGGCAATGTCATTTGCACCAGACTCAGAATTAACCGCCAAAGCACTACAAATGGCTTGGGAACTACGTGGGCATCCCAAACAGGTGATGTTCCATAGTGATCAGGGAAGTCATTATACCAGTCGTCAGTATAGGCAGGCATTGTGGCGTTATCAGATGACCCAAAGTATCAGTCGCAGAGGGAATTGTTGGGATAATAGTCCGATGGAACGATTCTTCCGTAGTCTGAAGACCGAATGGGTGCCAACGACTGGCTACCAAAGCTTTAGTACTGCTCAGTCAGCCATTATTCGCTACATAACCCACTACTATAGCGATATAAGACCTCACTGGTATAACGGTGGATTAACGCCAAACGAATCAGAGCGACTGTTCCGTGAACAGTCAGGTAGGGTGGCCAATTTTAGTTGACCACTACAGAGGTGAATCTTTTAGTCATTAAAAATTTACCTAAAAATGAGGTATTTAATAAGTCATCATAACCCCATAAATTATATTATGGACTCTTAGAAAAAATCTCTTCTTCCATTTTTTTAATAGAATTGCCATTTTCTTAATGCACCATAAATCATTATGGTGCGTTTTTTATACAAAAACATGATTAATGACCCAGACTAAATCGGTATTTTTTCCGTTCTTCGAGCACTGCGCCCATCTCTTTAGCTTTTTTCTCAGCTTCAAAAAATCCGTGGACTATTTCACCGTCTCGAAATCGCCAAGCGTCGCCCGTGCCATTTTCCAGTCTTGCCATCCAGACTTCACTATCCTTTTTTGGTAGCTTTGATTTTCTTTAACCATTATTCATCTTAACCCTTTAAACAAACAGCCCCATCCAAGGGGAATCATATTAGCAGCGTTGTAGGAAGCTGTTAACTATTAGTTGTTGGTTGGGTGTAAGTGGCTTTGTGTGAGATTGTAGTTTTGTTCTTGGTATTTTGCCAAAGATAGCACACGGGGGTGAAAAAATAATTTGTACATAACTGTGTATATAAAAATAAATTAAAACATCATGAAATTAAATAACTTGATGATTAATAATATATACTTTATCTAACTTGTTATTTCAAAAATTCGCTACTTGCTAGCTGAAATTATTTCAGCTCTTTAGGTAAAACGGCAGGATATCCTTTGATGCCATCAGGCATTTTTATCGGTGCGGGAATAGATTCCTGTTGTCCCAAAAAACGGGGTTCACTTTTTAATATATAGAGATCAATTAGGGCATAAATACGGGCAAAAACCTCGCGTAAACGAACTTTAATGATTTTTTTTGGCGAGGAAACTGCATAGCACTGTGCATCTATCCCTTTTTTCATAGCGATAAATAATGCTCTTTCACAATGGAAACGTTGGGTAATAATAGTAAAGTTGTTAGTGGCAAACACTTGGTGGGTTCGGACAACAGAATCCAATGTTCTGAAGCCTGCAAAATCTAACACAATTTTTGCGGCTGGGATACCAGCTGAGATTAGATCTCTACGCATGGTGATAGGTTCATTATAATTGTAATGGGCATTATCACCGCTAACGAGCAAGTATTTTATTTTACCGCTATTATAAGCGTTAATAGCGCCCTGAATTCGATATTTATAGTACTCATTAGGTAAACCGGCAGAATAATATTTTGATGTACCTAAAATCATACCAACGCTGCGAGGTGGTAATTTTTTTACATCATCATAGATATAGTCAGCAGTTTTCCAACTAATCCAACGATCGAATGCCAGAGTAGCAACGATTGCTGTTACTATAATGGTAAGTAAGCTATAAATAAGGAATTTCCTCATCATTTATGCCTATAGATTACAGGATAGAGAAAGTCAGCTTAATAAGGGCTATTTTACTTATTATCATGCGCGGCCCCTGATTAATTCAACAGCTTATTGCTAGATAAGACTTATAATAGTCAGAAGGCAGCAAATTTGTAAATACGATATTCAGACTAGCTGGAATTACCTCCAATTAGTTACTTTATAGCTAGGCGACTTAATTTTGATTACAAGGTGTGTTATGAGTTATACAATTGATTTTCGACGTAAAGTAATATCTGTAAGGAAAGCCGAAGGTTTAACAATTCGAGAAACTGCGAAACAATTCCGTATTGGAAAAGCGTCTTTAGTACGTTGGCTTAAACGACCAGAGCCAAAAAATTCAACGCCACGTAAGAGGAAGCTCGATAAAAATGCTTTAGCAAAAGATGTGGAACAGTATCCAGATGCTTACCAAAAGGAACGGGCAGAGCGATTCGGTGTTTGTAAAAAGACTATTTGGCAATCCCTTAAAAAGCTGGGATTAACCTATAAAAAAAACTCTATTCCATCCAAAAACCAACGAAAGCGACAGGCTGGCACATCAGCAAAAAAGACAACAGTATGAAAAAAAAGATAAATCTGTTGTTTTTATTGATGAAAGTGGTTTTTCACATGACACTCCACGAACTCACGGCTATTCCCCAAAAGGTCACCGTTGTTTTGGCCTGAAAAACTGGGGTGCTAAGGGAAGAACAAATGTTATTGGCGCTTTATTGGGAACAACCCTTTTTGCTATCGGATTATTTGATTGCAATATTAATCGTGATGTTTTTTATGTTTGGATCACAAAAATATTGCTCCCAGAACTTCCTGAAAATTCTGTTATTTTTATGGACAACGCTAGCTTTCACAAAGGTAAGAATATTGAACAGGCAATTATAAACGCAGGACACCAGATAGAATATTTGCCTGTGTATTCTCACCAGATTTAAATCCTATAGAACATAAATGGTCTCAAGCTAAACGTAAAAAGATGGAAACAGGATGCACTATCGATGACCTGTTTTTAATACATATGCTGTAATCAAAATTAAGTCGCCTAGCTATAACACATTGTTAAAGACTACTGTGGCAACTGGCTAGATTTGATTTAAATTTATTCACTAAAATAGTCTAAAAAATTAAAGTTATCGCCCGCCAGTGAGATTAACTTTTCTACATAAAATATAGAGAAAGTGATTACTATGTTGTTGATTCATTTTTTATAGCTAATCATTTAATGTAATAAATCGATTATTAAAGGAAAAATGAAAGGGGCAATTAATGAGGTGATTATGCCACACGTCATTAATGCGAGAGAACTATAGGCACCTTCAATGTAGTTTATCTCGGCACTACGCGCAGTACCTACTGCATGTGAGGCTGCTCCCATCGCTAATCCTCGAGCAATAGGGTTTTTTATACGCAAAAAATTAAACAGTAATTGTCCAAACATAGCACCAAAAATGCCAACTAAAATCACACAAGCTGCACTGATGGCTGGTATGCCGCCAATCGCTTGTGAAACAGCCATCGCAATGGGTGTTGTAACAGATTTTGGTAATATTGAAGCAGCCATTTCGACGCTCGCGCCTGTCCATAACGCAATAGCGGTTCCTGTTACCATAGCAATAAGACTCGCTATAAAACAAACACTAATAATGGATTTCCATTGGGCACGAATTTGATGTAATTGCTCGTATAATGGTAAAGCCAAGGTGATAACTGCCGGCTGTAACAAATCATTGAGAATACGGCTACCAGAGAAATAATGGCTGTATGAAGTATGTGTTATTAGTAAAGTAGCAATAATGATACTGATTGAAATTAACAGGGGATTTAAAATAGTTAATCGATATTTTTGGGATAATTTTCTCGCTAATAAGAAAACGATAATGGTAAAAGGTAGTGACCACCAGATATGATTTAACATTGTTGTTACTCGTTATTTGGCTTATTTTTTGGCTTAATTTGGCTTTTTTTCTGCTGCTTACCACCATCCGAGGTATTTAAATTAGGTTCACGATGAATATAGTGTGAGCTATAAGCAACAATAATCATAATAATTAAGGTACTAATAACGCAGGAGAGTAATATAGGGATAATTTGTTGGCTAAGCATATCATAATAATTCATTATGCCTACCCCAATTGGAATAAATAGCAATGTCATATTTTTGAGTAGCAAGTGACAACCCGGTTGTATCCAGTGGACAGGTATGATTTGGACAGTTAATAAGCTAAACAACACCAGCATGCCAATTATACTACCTGGCATAGAAAAAGGCAGTAAATTTGATATTAGGTTTCCTATTATTAGGCAGAGATAAATGAGTAAAAAAGCGCGTAAATATTGCCAACTAATATAAAGGATATTTTTGCAAAACAACATAATACAAGTCCTATAACAAAACATACTGATAATACAATTAGCCCACTTAATGTGCCAGGCTGGAGTAGTCACTGGGATTAAAAATGGCGAAAATGCTATTGTCGCCATTTTAATTTAATGTTTTCTATGTTATCTATTTTACTTGCATACCGGGCTTGGCGCCAGCATCTGGACTTAATAGAAAGATATCTTTGTTACCAGGACCGGCGGCTAATACCATCCCTTCTGAAACGCCAAAACGCATTTTTCGTGGTGCTAAATTAGCGACCATGATCGTTAAGCGCCCTTCAAGTATTTTCGGATCAGGATAAGCCGCGCGAATACCAGAAAAAACTTGTCGGCTGCTATCACCTAAATCTAATTGTAGTCTTAGCAGCTTATCGGAGCCTTCGACTAAATTAGCTTGCTTAATTAAAGCAACTCGTAAGTCGACTTTGTTGAAGTCATCAAAATTTATGACATCTTGGAAAGAATTTTCGGAATCTTGTTGATTAGTCATTGTTTGCGCCGTTATATTTTCGCTAGATGCCGCTAACATAGCGGTTACATTGTTCGTTTCAATTCGCTGGAATAAGGTTTTAAATGGCATAATTTCATGATTTAGCAAAGGGTCGCTAATATCATCCCAGTTGAGTGAAATATTTAAAAAAGTTTCTACCCTGTTCGTGAGTCCCGGTAATATAGGTTTTAAATAAGTCATTAGTACGCGAAATAAATTGATACCCATCGAACAGATATCATGTAAATCTTGTTCGCAACCTTCCTGCTTAGCAACTACCCAGGGTGCTTGCTCATTGATATAACGATTGGCTAGATCGGCAAGTAACATAATTTCACGAATCGCCTTATTGTATTCACGATGACAAAATTGTTGACCAATTTTGTCTGCTGCGGCAATAAATTGCTGGTAAAGCTCAGGAGCCGCAAGTTGCGATGATAACTTATCATGAAAGCGTTTATTGATGAATCCAACATTGCGAGCCGCGAGGTTGACGACTTTATTCACGATGTCGCTATTTACCCGTTGGACAAAGTCTTCTAAGTTAAGGTCAATATCATCAATGCGGGAAGAAAGCTTAGCGGCATAATAGTAACGTAAACAATCAGCATCCAGCTGATCTAAATAGGCGCGCGCGGTAATAAAAGTACCCCGTGATTTAGACATTTTTGCGCTATTTACAGTGATATAACCGTGAACAAAGATATTGGTAGGCTTACGATAACCACTACCTTCTAATATTGCTGGCCAAAATAGGCTATGGAAGTAGACAATGTCTTTACCCATAAAGTGGTAAAGATCGGCAGTAGAATCTTTGTACCAATAACTATCGAAATCAATATTGGGTTGTTTGTCACATAGATTTTTAAATGTCCCCATATAACCAATAGGAGCGTCTAACCAGACGTAAAAATATTTGCCTTGTTCATTAGGAATTTCAAAACCGAAGTAAGGGGCATCACGAGTAATATCCCATTGCTGTAAACCCGCCTCGAACCACTCTTGCATTTTATTTGCCACTTGTGGTTGCAAAGCCCCTGAGCGTGTCCAAGTTTGCAGCATATGACTAAATGCGGGTAAATCAAAGAAAAAATGCTCTGTTTCACGCATTTCAGGCGTTGCTCCAGAAATCACCGAGTGGGGATTGATAAGTTCTGTTGGGTTATAAGTTGCGCCACAGACCTCACAATTATCACCGTATTGATCAGCGGCTTGGCATTTTGGGCAACCCCCTTTAACAAAGCGATCGGGTAGAAACATACCTTGCTTAGGATCATAAAGTTGCGAGATAGTTTTGTTTTTGATATAGCCACTCTTTTTTAGTGTTAAATAAATTTGTTCAGATAATGTTTTATTTTCTACACTATGAGTTGAATGGTAATTATCATAACTAATGGCAAAGTCAGCAAGATCGTGTTGATGTTCCTGATTTACTTTACTAATCATCTCCTCAGGCGTTATACCTAATTGCTGAGCTTTTAGCATAATTGGAGTGCCATGGGCATCATCGGCACAAATAAAGTAAACCTGTTTGCCGCGCATTCGTTGATAACGAACCCAAATATCGGCCTGAATATGCTCTAACATATGGCCAAGGTGTATTGAACCGTTAGCATAAGGTAACGCACAGGTTACCAAAAGTTTTTTCGCGACTTGAGGCATAGTAAGGATCTAATTTCCATAAAAATTGAACAATAATTTGATGTTAACTGATTGCGTTTTTTCCGGCTAGGCCTGAACATGACTAATCAATCATTATTTTATCGTAATTTTGCTTGATAAGCGTCGTTTTTATTATCTATGTTATCTTAATTAAATTGTTCTCTGGTATGTTGTAGTGATTAATTGTTGATAATTTAATACTAATATAAAAGGAGCTGCGATGAATTCAGGATCCTTGAAACAAACAAAAGCAGAAAAGTTAACTCAGCAAGTCGCTGAGATTTTAGACACATTTTCTCATCCAACACTGCAAAGTAATCTGAGTACATTAAAGGCATTATGTCATTGTGTATTACTCGATGATGTTTTACATATTGAATTAGTCATGCCCTTTGCCTGGAAAACGCCGTTTAAGTTATTAATTGAGCAGCTGACACCGCAATTACGAAAAATAACTGGCGCTCAAACAGTAGAGTGGAAATTACGTCATAATATCAATACATTACGTAGAGCGAATAATTTGCCTAGCATTAATGGAGTGCGTAATATTATTGCTGTCAGTTCATGTAAAGGAGGGGTTGGCAAATCAACCACAACAGTGAATTTGGCGTTGGCATTAGCGCAAGAAGGAGCGAAGGTAGGTATTCTGGATGCTGATATTTATGGCCCCTCTATTCCGACTATGTTGGCAACTAAAAATCAGCGGCCCACATCACCTGATGGGCATCATATGGTACCTATAAAAGCTTATTATGGGCTAGCGACTAATTCAATTGGTTATTTGATTAATGATGATAATGCGATGATATGGCGTGGTCCAATGGCTAGCAAGGCTTTGATGCAAATGTTACAGGATACCGAATGGCCAGATTTAGATTATTTAGTGATTGATATGCCACCTGGAACTGGTGATATTCAATTAACCTTAGCACAGAATATACCCGTTACCGCGGCGATTGTTGTTACCACACCACAAGATATTGCTTTGCTTGATGCGATGAAAGGCATCGCGATGTTCGACAAAGTGAAAGTGCAGGTATTGGGTATTGTTGAAAATATGAGTCTACATATTTGTAGTAATTGTGGCCACGTAGAGCCTATTTTTGGTTCAGGTGGAGCAGAAATATTGGTTGAAAAATACCAATGCAAGCTGTTAGGTAAGATCCCATTACATATTTCTTTGCGTGAGGATTTAGATCAAGGTCAACCGACAGTAATGCGCGATCCTAATGGTGAGTTCGCTGATATTTATCGGGAAATAGCATCGACGATTTCTGCTCAGATGTATTGGGCAGGAGAAAAAATTCCCACTGAAATTGCTTTCCGAGCTATTTAAACTGATTAATTCCATAGCTTATTGATTGAAAATAAATATGAAGTGATAATTATTATTAGGTCTTGTTATGAAAATTAGCCAGACCTAATTTTAAATGCTGGAAGATATTACAATAACCCCTTATAATTCCGGCGCTCATAATATTTAATTATATTAATTTCTTTTATTCAAACTCAGGTTATTTAAAATGGCTGATCCAGCACATAAGGGTGCTATTGTAGGTATATCTGGTGCTTCAGCATCGGGTAAAAGTCTTATTGCGAAAACGCTTTATCATGAATTACGTACTCAAGTGGGTGACCACAATATTGGTGTGATTACTGAGGATTGTTACTATCGAGATCAACATGACATTCCGATGGAAGAACGAGTGAAAGTAAATTACGACCATCCCAACTCAATGGATCATGATTTGCTTTTTCATCATCTTCAATTGTTGAAGGCAGGAAAAGGCATTGATCTGCCACAATATGATTATACTCAGCATACGCGTAAGCGAGAGACCATTTTTTTTCAGCCTAAAAAAGTGATTATTATTGAAGGTATTTTATTATTAACCGATAAGTGCTTACGTAATAATATGGATTTTTCCATTTATGTTGATACGCCACTGGATATTTGCTTAGTAAGAAGAATTAAACGGGATGTCAATGAACGAGGAAGAACATTAGATTCTGTTATTGAACAATATACTAAAACTGTTCGTCCAATGTTTCTTCAATTTATTGAGCCATCGAAACAATATGCAGATATTATTGTTCCTCGTGGCGGAAAAAATCGAGTGGCGATTGATATTCTAAAAGCAAAAATAGAGGAGTTCTGCCAATAATTATCTATAAATAGATTAGGCATTCTCGCAAGGAGATGGAAAAATGCGACTTTGTGACCGTGATATAGTTAAATGGCTTGATGAAAAGAAATTGGTTATTGAACCACGCCCATCAATCGAACGGATCAATGGGGTAACCGTTGATGTTTGTTTAGGCAATAAATTTCGAATATTTCAGGGCTATACTGCACCTTATATCGATCTTAGTGGGCCCAAAAATGAAGTTAATGCTGCATTAGATCGGGTGATGAGTGATGAAATTACCTTAAGCCATAATGATGCGTTTTTTTTGCATCAGGGTGAATTAGCATTGGCGGTCACTTTAGAATCAGTCACTTTGCCTGATAATGCTGTTGGTTGGCTTGATGGCCGTTCTTCTATTGCTCGCTTGGGATTGATGGTGCATGTTACTGCTCACCGTATTGATCCCGGTTGGTGCGGTCAGATTGTGCTAGAGTTTTATAATTCAGGTAAACTGCCATTGGCACTACGGCCGGGTATGGTTATTGGCGCATTAAGTTTTGAAGTTTTATCTGGTTCAGCTGAGCGCCCCTATAATCGCCGTCAGGATGCAAAATATAAAAATCAACAAGGTGCAGTAGGGAGTAGAATTAGTGAAGATGATAAAAGTAATCATAAATTGTGAGATTTTAAGTTAATTAATTCGGTGTTTCGCTGAAATCATGCTATAACCAAAATAATTTTATTTTTTCAGGTTACGGAAAATAAGCTATCTAAAGATGAAGTCATTAATTGTTTGTTTGAATACCATTGATGGAGACAGTGATGAAACGATTTTTGACCACATTAGTTATTCTGATGGTGGTTATTTTAGCAGGCTTAACGGCGCTAGTGTTGCTAGTTAATCCCAATGATTTTCGTCACTATTTAATTGATAAAGTTGAACAAAAAAGCGGCTATCATTTAGTTTTTCAAGGCGAAATGCGTTGGCATGTATGGCCCAGCCTAAGTATTATTACTGGGCCGATTTCACTCACCGCGCAGGGCGCGACTAAGCCGGCCATTAGTGCAGATAACATGCGGCTTGATGTTTCCTTGTGGCCGTTAATTTCCCACCAACTTTCTGTTGAACAGATAGTAATCAGTAATGCAGTTTTGCGCGCTACTCCAGATAGTGAAGCAAAATCAAATCCTGATGCCCCAATTGCTCCAGAAGGCCTTAACCGTATTAGTAGGAAAAATAATAATGATAGCAAATGGTTATTTGAGATTAATAAAATAAAACTAACTGATAGTTTGTTAATTTGGCAGTTGGATAATGATACCCAGCTAAATATGCGTAATATTATGTTGTCGCTCAGAAGGGAAGATGATCATTTTATTAGCGTTAATTTTAGTAGCAATGTAAGTAAGGATCAGCAAGATCTCATTTTTTCTTTAAAAAGTAAGTTAAATATTGCAGATTATCCGCATCAGATTGCAGGAGAAATTAATCAATTAGAATATAAAATTAGTGGTATTAATTTACCAACAGATGGCATTAACGGCAATGCAACTTTATTGTTTGATTATTTGCATGATCAACAACCAATATTAACCCTGTCTAATTTAGCTATTGACGTTAATGATAGTAATTTAACTGGAAATTTAGTTGCTTATTTAGGTAAATCACCAGATTATCAATTAAATATTACTTCCACAAAACTGGATCTAGATAAGATTTTAGGTTGGCAATCTTTATTACAACCTTTAACAGAGACAAAGATAACGCCTCAAGTAAGTACTAAGCCTGTTATTGCGACGGTTGAAACCGATAGTTATGATTTAAGTTATTTAAAGCAATTTCCATTTCAAGCAACAATCTCTGCCGATAAACTTATATATCGAGGTTTAGTTGTTGATAGCTTTAAGTCTAAGATAACCAATAAAAAAGCGTTATTAAATGTTAGTCAATTAGAAGGTGGATTATTAGGTGGAAATTTTGAATTACCTATAAGTTTAAATTATCAAAATAGTCCGGTTATTGTCACGGCTAAACCCAAATTTAATCATGTTAAGTTAGCTCCTTTGCTGCAATTCTTTGACATGCCGACCAAACTAGATGGTTCATTGATGTTAGCAGCAAATTTATCAGGGCCTGGATATGATAAATTTGCGCTGCTAAATTTTTGGTCCGGTAACGCTAATGTGATGTTATTCAAGGCACAGTTAACAGGATTAAATATAGCTTCACTGATCCAACACGCCTTTTCACGCCTTACTGATAAAATTGATACTCCGCAAAATCTTGACGATAATACTCAAATTGAAAATTTAACCGTTGATACAAAACTTAATAAAGGCATGCTATCGTTCTCAAATCTGGTTGCTTCTTCAGACGCTATGAGTATCGATGGTAACGGTTGGCTAAATTTAGCGGGGAAATCAGCAGACGTGAAATTGCTGGTTAATATCAATAAAGGCTGGCATGGAAATGATAATTTTATTAATAAAATTAATCAATTGGCCATTCCTCTGCGTATTTATGGTAAGTGGAAAAATTTACAATATCAATTGAATATTGAAAAATTGCTGCGTGATGAGTTTCAATCACAAGCTAAAAAAGCACTGGATAGTTGGTTAGAAAAAGAAGTTAAATCGCAAAATTAGTTATTAGCTTAATATCCATAACAAATGTAACGCGCCATGATTAGCGCGTTATGTTTTATATTAACCTGAGTTCGGGATAAGCATTATCAATTATGCTTGAAGATATGTTCCTGCCACAGGTATCTTTGGTTTAGATGGAATTAAACAATATGCAACCCGCCCGGCTAATAAATTCACTACAAAGTCAGCAGGAGAGCGGTGCCGCGTATGCGCTATCTGACAAAGATTTTTAACTCATCAAATACCGTTTCAATGACAGAACGATGACGCAAGATGACTTTGTCGAAACAAGTCTGTTCAACAGGGCTTTATTTTCTTCTTGATATTCGTTATAAGGTTAATTCCCATTGTTTTCAGTTGCTGTTTCAGTGAAGCCGATAAATACCCTTTATCCGCATGCAAACAACCAGAAAGATCTTTTATCAGCTCAGGTAATGGTTTCCGATCTTCTGTGTTTCCTGGTGTAAGTCGAAAACTGAGTATTTCCCTCAAATGATTGATAATTACATGAAGTTTGAAACCAAAGAACCAACCTGTTGAGGTTTTTCCTCGTTCAGCTATCCCATCGAAGACTTTATGCTGGCGAATTCGTAAGTTATCACACACAGCTATCGGAGTAGAATCGGCAACCGACAGACCCGTGAACTTTCCCTTAATTGACTCAAACAGTGCCGTTAAAGCTAAGGTACTGCGCGGAAGTAACTCTACGCAGCGTGAATATGATGGCAAGTTAAGAAATTCCTTCCTGAGATATAAACGGACATAATAGAGATAAAATACCTTGAATTGGCTGAATCGGAGTTGATGAAACAAAACAACCAGTGTCATCATTTCAGCCAATGAAAGCTGAGTAGACCGTCTACGACGCTTACTACCGTTATTCAGCAAAATTTCATACATTTTTGGCTCGAAGTCTTTACAAAAATCATCCATCAGGCAATAAAGTTCAGTAAAATTTTCCATAATTGTTTAACAATGCTCTACTTTTTAGCTAGATTGTTAGAGTATTTTAACGAAATATGCGCATTCAACTATTTGAATAGTAAGACTTTCACTCCCGAACTCAGGTTATATTAAGGTAATATTTTGTTTAACATCATTTTTAGCCAGTTGCAGGGGGGGTAATCAACACTTTTTTAAGGCGGTGGCTGGTGACTTCCAATGGTTCAAAAATCCAATTTTCAATTTTGATACGTTCACCTACCACAGGCATTCGTTGTAGATGCTCCATTAATAATCCGGCAATTGTCTCATATTCACGTTTTTCATCAAGCGTGATTGGCACATACAGGATCAGATCCTCTAAAGGCATAAAGCCATTAGCAACCCAACGGTTATCCTCTAATTGTTGAATATCATGACGAGAATCCACCTCTGCTTCGCTGATTGGCATATTACCGGCAATAGTTTCTATAATATCCGTCAGCGTAACAATTCCCTCGACAGAGCCAAATTCATCAACAATAAAGGCAAAATGGGTATGAGCTTTACGAAACTGCTCTAATGCCTGAAGTAGTGATAAGCCTTCAGGGAAAATTAGTGGCTGAGTAATTAAGGCATGTAAGTTAAGTTTTTGCTTTTTTAATTGTTGATTTAATATGTCGATAACGTGTATAACCCCGACCGGTTCATCGCTTATCGATTCATCCGTAACAACAAGACGGGTATGTGGTGTTTTTTCTAGCAATGAAAGTAGCTTATCCGCAGGCTTGTTGATATCAATATATTCAACGTCATGGCGCGAAGTCATAATACTACTAACATTACGTTGAGCGAATCCTAATAAACGAACAATCATTTGTCGTTCTTGTGGATCAAAAATACCATTATTATCAGCGATTAAATCAGAGGTGCGATGATCTAATTCAGCGCGTTCATGTTGACCATCTAAAACTCGCAATACTGCTTCAGCGGTTCTTTCCCGCAGTGATTTGGTGCCTTTTAAAAAACGGCGTCGATTAAATAATGCAAATTGATTAAGTGATTCGATCATAATAGAGAAACCAATAGCAGCGTATAAATAGCCTTTCGGTATCAAATAACCAAATCCTTCAGCAACTAAGCTAAAACCGATCATAAGTAAGAAACTGAGACAGAGAATAACAATAGTTGGATGAGTATTAACAAACAGGGTTAATGGTCTACTAGCGATAATCATTAAGATTATAGCAATAGTGACTGCAGCAATCATAATGCCAATATGTTCAACCATACCTACGGCAGTGATTACCGAATCAAGTGAAAAAATAGCATCTAATACAATAATTTGTGCTACAACAGCCCAAAATTTAGCCGTTTTGCGTTGTTTGCCAGATTGTTCATCTTTACCTTCTAACCGTTCATTAAGCTCCATAGTGGCTTTAAAAAGCAGAAAAAGCCCACCACCAAGCATCAGAATATCCCGCGCACTAAATGGGTGACCCCAAATATTAATGATAGGATTGGTTAGTGAAACGAGTAAAGTGAGACTAAACAATAAGATGATGCGCATAAATAGTGCGCAGATTAAACCAGTTATTCTTGCTTTGTTACGTAATTTAGCCGGTAATTTATCAGCTAAGATAGCGATAAAGACTAAATTATCAATGCCAAGCACGATTTCGAGTACGATAAGAGTAAGAAGTCCCGCCCACATTGTAGGATCAGCGATCCATTCCATAAAATTTATTTTACCTTCTAATATGACGGCTTATGCCGACTTTTAGAATAATGGACACTTTGAACAAAAATTTCAATATAATAACGTTTTTTTAATCGTTTTTAGCCGAAATTATAGTGTCCTTGAAGGCATGAAATCACTATCACCCAAACTATAGAGTAAGTTAATATATCAATACGTAAAAATATATTTGCTCGTTAATTGTGGGTAATGAATTGTCAGACAGGAGTTTTTCATGTCAAAACAACAAATTGGTGTAGTTGGTATGGCTGTTATGGGACGTAATTTAGCGCTCAATATTGAAAGCCGAGGTTACTCTGTTTCGGTTTTTAATCGTTCTAAAGAAAAAACCGATGAAGTGATCGCAGAAAATCCAGGTAGAAAATTAATCCCCTGTCATACAATTGAAGAATTTGTTGATTCATTAGAAAAACCACGTCGTATTTTATTAATGGTAAAAGCGGGTGCGGCGACAGATAAAACCATAGCTTCCTTAACACCTTATCTGGATAAAGGTGATATCCTAATCGATGGTGGTAATACTTATTTTCAGGATACTATTCGACGTAATCAAGAACTTTCAGCACAAGGGTTTAACTTTATTGGAACTGGCGTTTCTGGTGGTGAAGAAGGTGCATTAAAAGGGCCTTCTATCATCCCTGGTGGACAGAACAGGCTTATGGTTTAGTAGGCACCTATTTTGCAACAAATTGCAGCTAAGGTCGATGGTGAGCCCTGTGTCAGTTATATTGGTCCCGATGGTGCAGGTCATTATGTAAAAATGGTGCATAATGGCATCGAGTATGGTGATATGCAGCTTATTGCTGAAGTATATTCAATACTTAAAAACGCATTAAAATTAAATAATGAAGAATTAGCCGATATTTTTACTGAATGGAATAGAGGGGAATTAAGTAGTTATCTAATCGAAATTACGGCCGATATTTTTCGTAAAAAAGAAGACCAGACCGGTAATTATTTGATTGATGTCATATTGGATGAAGCCGCTAATAAAGGAACAGGAAAATGGACCAGTCAAAGTGCTTTAGACTTGGGAGTACCTGTTACGCTTATTACTGAATCGGTATTTGCGCGTTATCTCTCTTCTTTAAAAGAGCAGCGGGTGCGGGTGGCAGCAGCAAACATCCTGAGTGGGCTGGCTGTTAATTCATTTAACGGTGATAAGCAGGAATTTATTGAAAAAGTTCGTCGGGCACTTTATTTAGGTAAAATTGTTTCCTATGCACAGGGTTTTCAGCAATTAAGAGCAGCATCGGATGAATATCAATGGCAGCTAAATTATGGCGAAATTGCCAGGATTTTCCGAGCCGGTTGTATTATTAGGGCGCAATTTTTGCAAAAAATTACCGATGCCTATAGCCAAAACCCATCTCTAGTAAACTTAATGTTAGCGCCTTATTTTAAGAACATTATTGATGAATACCAGCAATCATTACGGGATATTGTCTGTTTTGGTATACAAAATGGTATTCCATTACCTACGCTTACGGCAGCAATTTCTTATTATGATAGTTATCGCTCTGCTTTTTTACCGGCAAATTTAATTCAGGCACAACGTGATTATTTTGACGCTCATACTTATAAACGGATTGATAAAGAGGGTATCTTTCATACTGAATGGTTAGAGAAATAAGTCTAGCTAAACTGATATAAAATCATATTGGATGGTCTTTATTGGCTTTGGGTTAGCACAAATGGGCATATTGATTTGCTGCTTTTTTTGACTTTAATTTTATATCTATTCAAAAATAAATAGATTTGCACATTATATTGTAATATAAAATATATTATTTTTTATAAAGTAATTCTGATTTTTAAATAAATTTATTGTTTTTTTATAAAATAAATGAACTTATTTGTTATTTGATAAAATTAACCATAAATAATTATGATTAATTTGCTATATTATGAAAATCACTAAAAGAAAAAGTTTATTTCTGTGAATTAATAAATAAAATTTATTGTGATTTTTGTAATACATATCACAGTTTTAACATATGAAAATAACTTATTTTTACAATAAAGAGATAAAAATTAAAAGAATAAATTGGATAATTTAATAAACTTATAAATTAATATTTATTATTAAGCTTGATAAAAATAAATATAGTTACTAATCTACAAATTTATATAATAAGTAGTTGTATGATTTGTTAACGTGATTTTTTCATTTATAAGTTGTTAATTATTTTTTGTGTAGATATATTTCACTAATTGGATAATACAATATGGATAAATTGACCCCATTTAAACCTTTACCAACCATAATTGCTATTACAATCACTCTCATCATCTGGTTTATTATTTCTGCTCCTGATGGTGTTGAGGTAAATGCTTGGCAATTATTTGCGCTTTTTATTGGGACTATAATAGCTATGGTAAAGCCTTACCAATAGGTGCAATTTCCATTATCGCAATTGCTTTAATTGCTATTACGGGAGCAACTAATCCTAATAATTCGACGGAAGCCATTAATGATGCATTGAGTGGTTTTTCAAATCAACTTATTTGGTTGATAGGTATTTCAATAATGATTTCTGTTAGTCTAAATAAGACCGGCTTAGTGTGTAGTAGCTCAGACTTGATCTAACATGTGCTGTATAAATAACCGGTATCTGTCAGATCAAGTCTGAGCTATTACATCAAAAATTGATTTAATCTCATCTGGCAACCAGATATCGAAAAAATCTTGCGCGGTTTCTTTTTCACTTAAAAAATTCCGAAATACAGCATCATGGGGCGTTGGAGTAAATTTTTAGTCATCTGATATTTTCAATGTTTGCTAGCGTCAGGTTGAATTATGACAAACAAACAGGCTATATTAAATACGCTGTATATTCATCACATAATCCAGCTTTAGTTAAAAACATGCCCTACTTGCTCAGGGGTATTTTTCAATGACTCGGACTATAAATCGGTATTTCTTCCGTTCTTCGAGCACTGCGCCCGTCTCTTTGGCTTTTTTCTCAACCACGGGTTTCGCACCAATAAAAAAACGCTCTATTTTTAAGTTTAATTCAGCATAATATATAAATAGACAAAATCTTATAAATTAAAAACAACTTATTGTAATTTAAACAAATTTATACGTTTTAGTAACTTGCAAATTAACCATTGCTTCCAAGTCATTTCTGAAATTTTATATGCCTGTGCGAAACTCGTGTCAACTTCAAATAAACCGTGGACCATTTCATCATTGGGATACTCAGTCCCACTTAATGGCATCATATTAGCAGCGTTGGAGAAAGTTGTTAACTATTAGTTGTTAGTTGCGTGTAAGTGGTTTTGTGAAAGTCAGACCAAACAGGTAATTGACTATTTTGAATTGTGACTAATTTAGACATAACTATTTCTCCGTAATTAAACGAATGGTTAAGGTTATTTTGACTTAAAAAAGCGTGAGTTAAAACTGAGATTTCAGCTAAAATTGTAACTCACTATAAACTGTAACTAATTGATTTATAGTGAGTCAAATCGCTTGTTTTCGCCTGTAAATGCGTATATTAAATGAGCTATATTTTTAACTGATTGATATTTAAGTTTTATTTTTTTTATTTAATATCTTAATTGATATAAGTATAACTATATTAGTTTATTTATATTTTATCAGGAGGAGGAAGCTATGAAGTCGTATATAGCTAGGCGACTTAATTTTGATTACAGCATATGTATTAAAAACAGGTCATCGATAGTGCATCCTGTTTCCATCTTTTTACGTTTAGCTTGAGACCATTTATGTTCTATAGGATTTAAATCTGGTGAATACACAGGCAAATATTCTATCTGGTGTCCTGCGTTTATAATTGCCTGTTCAATATTCTTACCTTTGTGAAAGCTAGCGTTGTCCATAAAAATAACAGAATTTTCAGGAAGTTCTGGGAGCAATATTTTTGTGATCCAAACATAAAAAACATCACGATTAATATTGCAATCAAATAATCCGATAGCAAAAAGGGTTGTTCCCAATAAAGCGCCAATAACATTTGTTCTTCCCTTAGCACCCCAGTTTTTCAGGCCAAAACAACGGTGACCTTTTGGGGAATAGCCGTGAGTTCGTGGAGTGTCATGTGAAAAACCACTTTCATCAATAAAAACAACAGATTTATCTTTTTTTTCATACTGTTGTCTTTTTTGCTGATGTGCCAGCCTGTCGCTTTCGTTGGTTTTTGGATGGAATAGAGTTTTTTTTATAGGTTAATCCCAGCTTTTTAAGGGATTGCCAAATAGTCTTTTTACAAACACCGAATCGCTCTGCCCGTTCCTTTTGGTAAGCATCTGGATACTGTTCCACATCTTTTGCTAAAGCATTTTTATCGAGCTTCCTCTTACGTGGCGTTGAATTTTTTGGCTCTGGTCGTTTAAGCCAACGTACTAAAGAGGCTTTTCCAATACGGAATTGTTTCGCAGTTTCTCGAATTGTTAAACCTTCGGCTTTCCTTACAGATATTACTTTACGTCGAAAATCAATTGTATAACTCATAACACACCTTGTAATCAAAATTAAGTCGCCTAGCTATAGGCATGAGTTATCGTGATATTCAAAAACATGTTGCAGAATTATATGGACTGGAAATATCAGATGGAGCTATTACGCATATTACTGACAAATTACTCCCTGAATTAAAAGCCTGGCAACAACGCCCTCTGGAGGCGCTCTATCCTTTTGTCTGGCTCGATGCCATTCATTACAAGATAAAACAGATGGTCACTATATCAATAAGGCAATCTACACAGTACTTGGACTAACCACCGATGGGCATAAGGAATTGTTAGGACTCTATATGTCTGAAACAGAAGGAGCACATCATTGGCTGAGCGTTCTGACTGACTTACATAACCGTGGTATACAAGATATTTTAATCGCTTGTATTGACGGATTAAAAGGGTTTCCAGAAGCGATAGCCAGTATTTTCCCGCAGACAGAAGTTCAGCTATGCGTAGTTCATCAAATTCGCAATAGCTTACGTTATAGCCTTTATGGCTGATTTAAAGCCAGTTTATCGTGCAGATACTAAAGCGGCTGCTGAGCTTGCCCTTGATGAACTGGAATCGAAATGGGGTGAAAAATACCCGATAGTGCTAGAATCCTGGCGAAGTAAATGGAAGTTGCTCAGTGCTTATTTTCGATACCCTAAAGCCATTAGAAAACCCATTTATACGACCAATGCAATAGAGGCGGTTCATCGGCAGTTTAGGATATTAACTAAAACCAAAGGGGCTTTTCCTAATGAAAACAGCTTATTAAAATTACTCTATATTGGCATCAATCAGGTATCCAACAAATGGACTATGCCGATTAGTAACTGGGCGTTAACCATTGCTCAATTGTCCATCTATTTTAAAGGGCGCCTAGATGGTATAATCAAAATATAAAATCCCCTGACACAGAATTATGAACACCCTCGCAGCTTTCATTGGCTGAAATGATGACACTGGTTGTTTTGTTTCATCAACTCCGATTCAGCCAATTCAAGGTATTTTATCTCTTCATGTCCGTTTATATCTCAGGAAGGAATTTCCTAACTTGCCATCATATTCACGCTGCGTAGAGTTACTTCCGCGCAGTGCCTTAGCTTTAACGGCACTGTTTGAGTCAATTTAAGGAAAAGTGCACGGGTCTGTCGGTTGCCGATTCTACTCCGATAGCTGTGTGTGATAACTTACGGATCCGCCGGCAATAAAGTCTTCGATGGGATAGCTGAACGAGGAAAAACCTCAACAGGTTGGTTCTTTGGTTTCAAACTTCATGTAATTATCAATCATTTGGGGGAAATACTCAGTTTTCGACTTACACCAGGAAACACAGATGATCGGAAACCATTAAAATAGTTGCTGAATAGAGACTTGCATTTTTTGTCACGCTATAGCTAGGCGACTTAATTTTGATTACAAGGTGTGTTATGAGTTATACAATTGATTTTCGACGTAAAGTAATATCTGTAAGGAAAGCCGAAGGTTTAACAATTCGAGAAACTGCGAAACAATTCCGTATTGGAAAAGCGTCTTTAGTACGTTGGCTTAAACGACCAGAGCCAAAAAATTCAACGCCACGTAAGAGGAAGCTCGATAAAAATGCTTTAGCAAAAGATGTGGAACAGTATCCAGATGCTTACCAAAAGGAACGGGCAGAGCGATTCGGTGTTTGTAAAAAGACTATTTGGCAATCCCTTAAAAAGCTGGGATTAACCTATAAAAAAAACTCTATTCCATCCAAAAACCAACGAAAGCGACAGGCTGGCACATCAGCAAAAAAGACAACAGTATGAAAAAAAAGATAAATCTGTTGTTTTTATTGATGAAAGTGGTTTTTCACATGACACTCCACGAACTCACGGCTATTCCCCAAAAGGTCACCGTTGTTTTGGCCTGAAAAACTGGGGTGCTAAGGGAAGAACAAATGTTATTGGCGCTTTATTGGGAACAACCCTTTTTGCTATCGGATTATTTGATTGCAATATTAATCGTGATGTTTTTTATGTTTGGATCACAAAAATATTGCTCCCAGAACTTCCTGAAAATTCTGTTATTTTTATGGACAACGCTAGCTTTCACAAAGGTAAGAATATTGAACAGGCAATTATAAACGCAGGACACCAGATAGAATATTTGCCTGTGTATTCACCAGATTTAAATCCTATAGAACATAAATGGTCTCAAGCTAAACGTAAAAAGATGGAAACAGGATGCACTATCGATGACCTGTTTTTAATACATATGCTGTAATCAAAATTAAGTCGCCTAGCTATATAGACAATAAAAAGAGGTTTAACTTAGAAAATAACGGTTTGAAATGATCAACAAAGAGCGGTTGTTACGAGATAATCGTTTATGTAAAGCAATCATTGGATTATCAGTCGAAGAATTGAAAAATTTAGCCGCTGAATTTTCAGCTTGTTATTTGATTTATCGGAAAAAGAATCGAAAAGATCACGAGCGGCAGATGGGTGCAGGGCAGAAAGGATTTATCCCAACCCCATTAGATAAACTGCTTTTTATTTTATTGTATTTAAAATGTTATCCGACCTATGATTTGCAAGGACTTCTTTTTGGTTTAGATAGAACACGGGTATGTCGCTGGGTAAAAATATTATTGCCGGTTTTAGAGATGACCTTGGGGCGAGAATGTGTTTTGCCCGCTCGTCAAATTCGCTCTGCTGAGGAATTTTTTCGCGCCTTTCCTGGAGTTAAAGACGTCTTTATTGATGGGACAGAGCGACCTGTCCAAAAGCCTAAGAATCTGCGTCGGCGAAAAAAAATGTATTCGGGAAAGAAAAGACAGACCACTCGAAAAGGGCTTATTATGACTGACGAAACGAGGAAAATTGGATTTATCCCCATGATCAAAAATGGGCGCCGTCACGATAAACGCTTACTCGATAAAGTCGATATAATTCGCCATATTCCCCCTGGGGTAACCATCTGGGCCGATACCGGTTTTAAGGTATAGATAAACAGCATCCTAATACACAAATCCCAAAAAAAGGAACTCGAAAAAGACCTTTATCGCCTGAACAAAAACAAGAAAATAAAATAATCTCGGGCATCCGTATTACGGTTGAACACGCCATCGCGGGTATCAAGCGCCTCGGTTGTATGACCCAAATTTTACGGAATCGTAGACCCTTTATTGATGATACCTTTTTACTCCTTAGTGCCGGTCTTTGGAATTTCCATCTCAGAACAGCCTAAAATTTACTTCAATCACCGAAATACCCTTATTTCACTATTAAGCAACACGCTTATTGAAACGGTATTTGATGAGTTAAAAAATCTTTGTCAGATAGCGCATACGCGGCACCGCTCTCCTGCTAACTTTGTAGTGAATTTATTAGCAGGGCTTGCATATTGTTTAATTCCATCTAAACCAAAGATACCGGTGGCAGGAACATATCTTCAAGCATAATTGATAATGCTTATCCCGAACTCAGGTTAATAATAAGATTATCGTCGCATTTTTTTTGTTTCTTATGCTTTATTGTTCAATTTTCATTTAATAAACTATATAATAAATGCGCATTTTATGCGCTACATTAATTTTTATGCAGTTAAATCGTTTTATTAGTTATAAATGGTATTTGTTAATCAGTATTAGGTATCCAATTTTTAATGTACTATTATCTATATAAAATTTTTATTTAAATTAATAAAAACAGATAGTCTTGTAAGATTCATTATATTTCACTATTGAAAGATAATATAATCCAATGATAGTGTTATTTTTTTGTTTTGAAAAAAATTGATTTCAATTTTATTATTGATAAAACTGGTTCCTATCAATAAACTTGTCAATATTGAATACTATTTTATGCTAAAGCAAGGGACTAATCTGTTATATCCATTGGCTTTATTTATTGTAAATGAGCGCTAGTGATAGATAAATTATTTATTATTTCATTTTATAAAATACGATAAAAATTTTTAGTTTTAAAGCCATTCTTGATAAGAAGAATATTATGCTTAAGTGCTACAAAATTAGTTGTATTTGGATTATTTCATTAAAAATACAAAATTGATAAAAGATATATAATGAGAATGATTTTTATTATATCTTAATGCTAAACAAAAAATAGTGAAATAGGGTAGTAAAGGTAATATATTTATTTGTTGTGATATAAGATAACTATTGGTTTAATCTAATAAGTCAAGTAAGGTAGCATAAATTATTCTGATTAATATTTTAATATTAGGAACATTTATGATTTATAATTCCTTATCAATTGCTGGAACTGATCCAACGGGTGGTGCAGGTATACATGCTGATTTGAAAGTATTTTCAGCATTAGGAAATTATGGTGCAGCTGTGATAACCGCATTAGTTGCGCAAAATACTTGCGCAGTACAGTCAATTTATGATCTTCCTGGCGAAATTGTCGCTTCACAACTTGAATCAGTATTAACTGATGTTCGAATTGATAGTGTGAAAATTGGTATGTTATCAAATGCTACAAATATATACATAGTAGCAGCGGCACTAGAAAAATATTCATTATCTTTTACGGTACTAGATACCGTTATGCTTGCGAAAAGTGGGGTACCATTATTGGATGCTGATGCAATCGATAGTCTTATTCATATTTTGTTACCTAAAGTGTCTCTTATTGCGCCCAATTTGCCTGAGGCAGCAGTACTTCTTAATTGCAATGTGGCTAGAAGTGAACAGGAGATGGTATCTCAAGGAAGAAAACTATTATCATTTGGCTGCCCGGCTGTACTTATGAAGGGTGGACATCTTAATAATAAAGAAAGCCCCGATTGGCTTATTACACATAGTGGTGAATGGCGATATTCATTACCTAAAGTAAGAACACAAAATACTCATGGTACTGGTTGTACATTATCTGCAGCGTTGGCTGCTCAGCGTCCTTACTTTGACAACTGGCACGATACAATTATTGCAGCTAAAAATTATGTGCAAAATACCTTGAAGCATGCCAATAGATTAAGTGTTGGAGAAGGAATTGGGCCTGTTCACCATTTTTATACCTGGTGGTAATTTTTCATCTAGTAAAAAAACTGTTAACAATTCTATAATTGTGAGAAACAGGATATTTATTTGATAGTATGAATTTATTGGTTATCTAGTGGATTTAAAAATGAAAATTATGAATAGACATAATAAT
The DNA here is from genome assembly GCF_001640365.1 of Candidatus Arsenophonus triatominarum. GTDB lineage: Bacteria > Pseudomonadota > Gammaproteobacteria > Enterobacterales > Enterobacteriaceae > Arsenophonus > Arsenophonus triatominarum. Next base: position 89,173 of record NZ_LWMI01000014.1, read on the forward strand.
TATTTAAGTTTTAAAATAATCGTTATTGTTAATAGTATTTAATAATAAAAATAATCTATTCCATAAAATTGATTAGTTGCTTTAAAGTCCTAAAGAGATTTCTAATAGGACTTTTGGATAGAGATTATAAGTTTGAAATATTATTTATCGAAAATACTTTTGTCCGCTTGATGCATCAATTGGCTAGTAATTGTTCCTGCAACCATTGAGTCATTAACATTTAATGCAGTTCTTCCCATATCGATCAATGGTTCAATCGAAATAAGTAACGCTACTAAAGTAATTGGTAATCCCATCGCGGGTAAACCATTAATGCAGCAAAAGTTGCTCCCCCACCTACGCCGGCCATCCCGGCAGAACTTATGGTGACAATACCAACAAATGTAGCGATCCATATAGGATCCAGCGGATTGATTTCAACCGTTGGGGCAACCATTGCGGGGTAAATACCTGCGCATCCATTTTGGCCAATTGTTGTGCCGAAGGATGCTGAAAAATTAGCAATTGATTCAGGAATGACTAATTGCTGAGTTTGTGTTTCAACGTTTAATGCAATACTGCCAGTACTAGAACGACTAGTAAATGCAAAAATTAATACAGGCACGAGTTTCGCACCAATAAAAAAACGCTCTATTTTTAAGTTTAATTCAGCATAATATATAAATAGACAAAATCTTATAAATTAAAAGCAACTTATTGTAATTTAAACAAATTTATACGTTTTAGTAACTTGCAAATTAACCATTGCTTTTAAGCCATTTCTGGGATTTTATATGCCTGTGCGAAGCTCGTGACAGGAATGACTTTTTTAAAAAATTTTATCGGATTAATGCCAGAGAAAGAAAGAAGTATACCATGGACAATAAACATTAAGGATAATGCTAAATAAGAAGCAATAACAAAACTGTCAAGTTTAATAATATCTTGTAGGTTTGAATTAGCAACAACTTTAATCATTAAAGCCATTACTCCATATGGTGTAAGCCGTATAGCTAGGCGACTTAATTTTGATTACAGCATATGTATTAAAAACAGGTCATCGATAGTGCATCCTGTTTCCATCTTTTTACGTTTAGCTTGAGACCATTTATGTTCTATAGGATTTAAATCTGGTGAATACACAGGCAAATATTCTATCTGGTGTCCTGCGTTTATAATTGCCTGTTCAATATTCTTACCTTTGTGAAAGCTAGCGTTGTCCATAAAAATAACAGAATTTTCAGGAAGTTCTGGGAGCAATATTTTTGTGATCCAAACATAAAAAACATCACGATTAATATTGCAATCAAATAATCCGATAGCAAAAAGGGTTGTTCCCAATAAAGCGCCAATAACATTTGTTCTTCCCTTAGCACCCCAGTTTTTCAGGCCAAAACAACGGTGACCTTTTGGGGAATAGCCGTGAGTTCGTGGAGTGTCATGTGAAAAACCACTTTCATCAACAAAAACAACAGATTTATCTTTTTTTTCATACTGTTGTCTTTTTTGCTGATGTGCCAGCCTGTCGCTTTCGTTGGTTTTTGGATGGAATAGAGTTTTTTTTATAGGTTAATCCCAGCTTTTTAAGGGATTGCCAAATAGTCTTTTTACAAACACCGAATCGCTCTGCCCGTTCCTTTTGGTAAGCATCTGGATACTGTTCCACATCTTTTGCTAAAGCATTTTTATCGAGCTTCCTCTTACGTGGCGTTGAATTTTTTGGCTCTGGTCGTTTAAGCCAACGTACTAAAGACGCTTTTCCAATACGGAATTGTTTCGCAGTTTCTCGAATTGTTAAACCTTCGGCTTTCCTTACAGATATTACTTTACGTCGAAAATCAATTGTATAACTCATAACACACCTTGTAATCAAAATTAAGTCGCCTAGCTATATAACTAGACGAACCAGAACCAGCTTCATGATCCAGGATTGAAAAATATCAATAGCAGATAATATTTTTTTTCACCTTTTTCAGGATTAGTTTTAGCTAATTGGGGAGCCGCTATGCTTAAAAAGGTAGAAAAAATAACAACGCTAATAATAGATGTTGGATTAGCTCCTGCCAGATCGGCAAATGGGTTTTTAGGAATAAATGATAATATTAATTGAGGTATTGTTAAATCAGAAACCTTGTGGATATAGTTATTTTCTATTATCCGAAGTTGAATAGTTTCATTACTAGTTTGTACCAGACCTTCTGCAGTTAAGCCAAACCAGTATGTAATAATAATCCCGATGAGAGCAGCAATTGCTGTTGTAAAAAGAAGGATCACAATGGTGAAAAAACTGATTTTTCCTAATGAAGAGGTTTGATGCAAACGTGCTACCGCATTTAGTATGGAAGCAAATACCAAAGGCATAATAATCATTTGAAGTAATTTCACATACCCATTGCCTACAATATTGAACCAAGATAATGAATCATGCACTATTTGATTATTAGTACCATATACTAAATGTAAAACAACACCAAAAACAGTACCAATTAAGAAGACCCACAAAAACTTTTTTTGATAGACTCCATCCATCATTTGCACTTATTTTTGCCAATAACAGCAATAATAGGATAAAGATAAGTACATTCAGAATTACAGGGAAATTCATACCCACTCTCCAGCTCGGTTTATTGTTCTAGGTATAAGATTCTTTGTCATTGGTGAAGTAAGATGATGAAAAACTTCCAATGAAACTCCTTTTCCCTTATATATTATCAGCAATAAAAATAATTTTCTTATAACTAAATGCAATTTTATATTCATAATGTTTCATCGTGAATGGAATAAAATTAAATCGTTTAGTTCATTAACTACATATGTAATAACATTTTTTTTGTTTCTTGTAATAGAGGTCGTAGTGGTAATTGATAGTTCGATGGAATTAATATCGCACAAATAGCTAATAATATGGCGATAGAATGTTCTGCTCTTTGATTAGAATTATTACCTAAGATAGGAAAACAGAAAGAAATTTTTTCTGGCCATAAAAAAGGGATCCTTTTTGCGGTTAACATATCCCCGACTAAATGACTAAAATAACCTAATAAGAATGCTTGAACCAGGGCATCAGAAAGCCAGTAACTATTGGGCAATTGAGTTGATAATAACATAATGAGCAACCATGCGAGTAAACTGTGGGTAAAACCACGGTGACCACATAAACGACAAATTGGCACAGAAATGAAACGAAATAAACGTCCGAGAGATGATGGATGATCTATAGCGGGTAGCAGTGCGCCAAGTAGCGCACCGGCTAATAAATGAAGCCAATCACCATGTGCAAACTCAGGTGTAATTGCAAGTTTATGCACAAGTATTAATGATGATACTGAAAAAAACAGATGCCCAGTGGCAGTCATAGCATATAATATCCAACTGTTTATTTATACAGTTTACAAAGTATAATAGTTTTGGCTTGGTTTGAGTAGTGTAATAGAAAAAATATCTTATTTATTAAATAATAAGAGCAATTTTTTGTAAGAGAAGTGATATTGCATTAGTTTGGCAGTATACAGATGCATCAAATTACTGCCAATTGATCAAATTTAAATGATATGCTTAGTTGTTAATTCAGCCAGCGTATTGAGTTTGACGTCTGCTAATGTCCAACGTGGATCAGTGAAATGATCTTTTGGTGGGACAACGATATTACGCATACGTGCAGCTTTAACCGCAACCATACCATGAAAAGAGTCTTCAAAAGCCCCACAATGTGTTGGTTCTATATCTAGCAGTTTCGCTGCTTGTAAATAAACTTCTGGATGGGGTTTACTATAGGGTAATGGTATTGCTGATACTACGGCTGAAAAGTAATCGCGAATATAAACATAGTGAGTACTTTTTCTAATATGTGCCACCTCTTCTAATGAGGTTCCTTGCCAGGGTGCAGCTAAATACCACAGTTGTACCACTTGATCGATACGTAATCCTAGAGTGTAGGGAAGTTCATTAGCAATTGAAGATCATCTTATTTTTGAAAGAGCAAAAGGTGCTGAAGTATCAAAAGAAGAGATAGAAGCCAAAATTACCATTCCTCGTCATACTATTTTCCAGCAGTTTTTTATTCTGTATATATTACCGATTATATTAGGAGGAATACTTTACTTCATAATGAATATTTTAGGCTGGTAGTTTTCTTATATTATAATCAATTGAAAAATAATTTTATTGAATAATTGAATGAAGATCATCAGTAATAACTTATCTAGCAATAAAACTATTGTTTTGAATGTTATTATAGCAATTTAACAATAATATCCTTGATATATCAATTAACGTTTATCAAAGCTGGCAAGGAAAAGTCAACTTCTTCACGAGCCAGCTTTGACCAAATTCCGTTTAATTATTTTAAAATCAATTAATTGCAATATTTAGTTTGCTAAGATTGTTGAATATATTGCTTTTTAATTTAGCTTTAGTAAAGATTTTTATGATAGCAAAATGTTAATTTGAATAATGAAATGAATTATTACCTATTTGCATTCTAAGTCATTTCATTATTCATTTCAATTCTTGAGCTCATATTATGACAATTTATAGTTAATAAATAGAATTTGTATGAGAAAATATGGATTATCATCTGTAATAAATAAGATAATCCTAAATTTTTTCTGGTTATTTTTAATATATTTCTTAGCTCAAGGACGAATTGAAATTTTATCGAAAGAAGAGCGTTTTTTTATTTTACTAATAATATATCTGTAGAATAATGCAGCAATAAAATAAATTGCTTGAGTTATTACAATACAAGGCCCCGTTGCTGCATCAATATGAAAACTTAAAGTAGTGCCTATTAAAGAGGATGTGGTTGAGGCGATAACCGCAATAATTAACATTCGATTGAAATTTTGACAGAGTGTAAAAGCTATAATTCCAGGGGAAATAAGCATAGCAATGACCAGAATTATTCCTACCGCTTGTAAAGATGCCACAATGGTAAGTACTAATAAAGAGAGTAATCCATAATGTAAAAATTTAACGGGTAAACCAATAACCTTTGCCTGATTAGGATCAAAACAATAAAGCATAAAATCTTTGCGCTTTAACAGGATAATCGCGATAGTAAAAGCTGAGATCCAAAACGTTTGTTTAAATTCGGCTTTAGTAATGCCAAGGATATTACCAAAAAGAATATGGGTAAGATGTTGATCTGTATCGATACGGGCAAATAGTACTAATCCAAAGGCAAACATACCGGAAAAAATAATACCCATGACAGTATCTTCTTTTATGCGGCTATTTTCTTTTAGATAACCGGTCGCGAATGCACAAAAAATTCCTGATATAAAAGCACCGATTGATAAAGGAATACCAATAACAAAGGCGATAACGATGCCGGGTAATACAGCATGAGAAATAGCATCACCCATTAAAGACCAACCTTTAAGTATAAAAAAGCAGGAAAGAATAGCGCACACTGTTCCGGTTACAAGGGCGGTAATGATAGCTTTTTGCATAAAAGGAAAAGTAAAAGGTGTTATTAATAATTCCATCAAATCATTCATTGTTGCTTACCTCTTGTTTTAACTGTTTGAGGTGTACAATTTCTTGTCGTGCTTTGCGGCGGGAAGTAAATAAACCATATTTAGGGGCAAAAAAGAAGGCATAAAGAAAAATCAGTGTTTGCAAAGTAACGATAATTCCGCCTGTCGCTCCATTAATAAAATAACTGATATAAGCGCCAAAAGCACTGGAAGTAAATCCGATTAGTATGGCAATAATAAGTAACCGTTTGAATTGATCCGTGAGTAAATAAGCTGTAGCGCCTGGTGTAATAACCATTGCTATAACAAGTATGGCTCCCACAGTTTGTAAGGCAGCAACCGTACATGCGCTTAATAGGGTAAAAAAAATGATTTTTAATTTTAGTGGATTTAGTCCAATAGAACGGGCATGATTTTCATCAAAGAATACGGCAAGTAAATCTTTCCAGATAAACATAAGTATAATAAAAGAAATGGTAATAATAATTTCAACTTGCAGTACATCTTCATCTGCAATACCTAAAATATTGCCAAAGATAATGGTTTGTACATTAACGGAAGTGGGATTTAATGAAAGAATTAGCAATCCTATGGCAAAGAAGGTGGAGAAAATAAAACCGATTACTGCATCTACTTTTAGTTTTGAAATATGGCGCACCAATGTCATGGAAAGTGCTGCAAGAATACCGGTAAAAAAAGCCCCTATAGAATAGGGAAGGCCAAGTGCATAGGCACCTGCGACACCGGGAACAACTGAATGGGAAAGTGCATCGCCCATTAACGACCACCCCTTTAACATTAGATAAGCTGAGAGAAAAGCGCAGACTGCTCCAACGATAGCACTAACCCAGATTGCTTTAACCATGTAGTTATATTCAAAGGGTTGAAGTAATAGATCCAACATGATTTATTCCTCTGGTTGCTTTTTAATGACAGATGCTTGTTCATGGTTGCCATAAAAAACAACTGCTCTTTCATCATCAGTAATAACAGTTAATGAACGAGGATCATCATCATCGTGAAGTTCTGCACCAGAGAGATTAATATGGCGTAGTACACCGCCGAAGGCGAGTTGAAGATTTTTTTTTGTAAAGGTTGTTTCGATCGGCCCACTAGCCAATATAGTTCGGTTTACTAAAATAACTTGATCGCAAAATTCAGGCACGCTTCCCAAGTTATGTGTAGAAACCAAAATTAAATAGCCATTGCTACGTAAAGAGCGTAAAAGCTCAATAATCGCATTTTCTGTTTTTACATCGACACCGGTAAAAGGTTCATCGAGCAGTAATACTTTTCCTTCTTGCGCAAGTGCTCGTGCAAGAAAAACTCTTTTCTTTTGGCCGCCAGAAAGCTCACCTATTTGTCGTTGTTCTAAACCCGTAAGATCAACCCGCGCTAATGCTTCAGCAACAATTTGTTTATCTTGCTGGCTTGGAATACGTAAAATACCCATTTTACCGTAGCGGCCCATCATAACTACATCGGAAACTAGAACCGGAAAGTTCCAGTCAACTTCTTCTGTTTGTGGTACGTAAGCAATAATATTTTGTTTAAGCGCTGTTTTGATAGCAGCATTGTTTAATGTTACACGTCCTTTTGTTGGTGTTACTAAACCCATTATTGTCTTAAACAGCGTCGATTTGCCACTACCATTAACGCCTACTAGCGCACAAATTGAACCACCAGTAATATTAAAACTGGCATCGTAAATAGCAGTATGCCCGTTATTGTATGTAACAGTAGCATTATCAACAATTAAGTTTGGTTTTTCGTAAAAAATATTGTTACTCATTATTATTGACCAAAACCTTTTGCAATAGTATTAACGGTAGTTTTTAATAATTCGATATATGTTGGAACTGGGCCATCGGGGGTAGACAGAGAGTCAACATAGAGTACACCACCATATTGAGCCCCGGTTTCTCGGCTGACTTGTTTCGCTGGTTTATCAGAAACGGTACTTTCGCTAAACACAACTGGAATATTATGTTTTTTCACAGTATCAATAACTTTACGAACTTGTTGCGGTGAACCTTGTTCTTCTGCATTAATTGGCCACAAATAAGCTTCTTTAAAACCATAATCGCTAGCCAGATAACTAAAAGCACCTTCACTGGTTACTAGCCAACGTTTTTGCTGCGGGATTTGTGCCAGTCTTTTTCGTAGTGGTGCATCAATTTTGCTAATTTTGCTAGCATATATTTTCGCATTTTGGTTATAAATATCTGCATTTTTAGGGTCATATTTTACTAGTGCTGCCCGAATATTTTCAATATAGATCAATGCATTTTGGGCAGACATCCAGGCATGAGGATTAGGATTGCCTTGATATTCACCTTCTCGAATAGGCATCGGTTTTATTCCTTTAGTAACCGTAACGGCAGGAATATGTTTGAAGTTTTCAAAAAAACGATTAAACCAGGTTTCAAGTCCTAATCCATTCCATAAAATTAAATCAGCATTATACGCTTTTAATATGTCTTTGGGAGTTGGTTGATATTCATGGATTTCAGCCCCCGGTTTGGTAATTGATTGGACATTGGCTGCATTACCTGCCACATTTTGCGCAATATCCTGAATAATAGTAAAAGTTGTTACAACGGTAAATTTTTTTGCGTAAGCGATTGGATTAAAAAGAAGAACAACGGCGATTATTATTAAACCAGTAAAAGTGTGCTTAGATGAAAGGTTGGATCTTTTATACATAAGTGGTTTCCCAGTAAAAAAAGTAGTAAATTGCACTTTAATGAGAATGATTATCAACTATATATGAAAGATGTCAATACGATCAATTATTGTAATTGTAATGTAAGTAGCAGATATGAGAACCTCTTCACAACTTAACGCTAAAGAGGGTAATTTTTTATTTTTATTTTATTAGGCTATGCTAAATAGATCATACCGCTAGAGGATTGGTGTAAGGTGAAATTTAAAAGTTGTGGAGTCGTCTTCATTATTTTATTAATCGGCTGTTCAAGCAAACAATCTAATAACCCCAAAACAGTCTATCAGAACGATTATCTACGCTATTTCATGGAAGAGCAAAGCGAAAGTGTACGGTCAAAAACCCCTTACGATGGGGTAATTAGACAAGCGGCGCAACGCTATGCGATTGATGAAAATTTAATTAGAGCAATTATTAAAGTGGAATCTAATTTTCGGGTTAATGCTGTGAGTAAATCCAATTCAATAGGTCTAATGCAAGTTAAGGCTTCTACTGCTGGTCGTGATGCGTATCGGTTACAAGGCAAAGCGGGGCAACCTACCACGAGTCAACTTAAAGATCCGGCGATCAATATTGATGTGGGAACCGCCTATATTCGTTTTATTCAAGAAAATTATTTAGTTGGTATTCGTGATCCAAAAGTACTTTATTATGCAACTGTGGTTGCTTATGTTAATGGTGCAGGGGCATTATTACGAATTTTTGATAAAAATCGTCACGTTGCAATCGATAAAATTAATAAACTAACAGCAGAAGAGTTTTATCAACATATTCAAACAAAACACCCCAATGCGCAGGCACCACGCTATCTTTGGAAAATTAAAAACGCTTACAACTCAATAGCTATGATAGATTAGTTATTGATTTATAATAAGAAAATTGATAATGATTTTTATTGTGATATATTTTTTACTAAAAATCATAGCGACCCAAACTGAATAAAATTTTAGCGATAAACTAAACTAGTTTTTTATTGCTATTTCATTGTATAATAAAAAATGAATTTAAATTAAGTTAATTAATCAAAATTTAACTAGAGCTGACAATTATTTTGTCACTAGTTTTTCAGCGTTTTATTCTTAACTTATCCCAGATTTAATCTATTAATTAGACCTGCATGATGGTAATATGCGTCGCTAAGGTATTCCTTTTGCTCTATTTTAGGTATTTCATCACGTACATCATTTACAAGGTGAAGTAAGAAATTGCTTTAACTCACTTTTAATAAAAATATATTTCTATACATGTGATCTTGCGTATGGGTCACCGCTGTAAATTAAGGATTTTAAATGCCAGTTATTACTCTTCCTGACGGAAGTCAACGTCAATATGAGCATGCTGTTTCAGTAATGGATATTGCAAAGGATATTGGCTCAGGTCTTGCAAAAACCTGTATAGCCGGTCGTGTTAATGGTGAACTTGTTGATGCGAGTGATATAATTAATAATGATGCTCAATTAGCCATTATTACTAGTAAAGATCTCGATGGTTTAGGGATTATTCGTCACTCATGCACACATTTACTTGGCCATGCAATTAAACAATTATGGCCAACGACTAAAATGGCAATTGGTCCTATCATTGAAAATGGTTTTTATTATGATGTTGATCTGGAACACGCTTTAACCCAGGAAGATTTAGAAAAACTTGAGCAGCGCATGCACGAACTCGCTGAAACGAACTATGATGTTATCAAAAAGCGGGTTAGTTGGCAGGAAGCTAGGGATACGTTTGTTGCTCGAGGTGAGGATTATAAAGTTAAAATTTTGGATGAAAATATTAATAAAAATGATCATCTTGGACTTTATTATCATGAAGAATATATTGATATGTGTCGTGGGCCGCATGTCCCTAATATGCGTTTTTGTCATTACTTCAAATTACAAAAAGTGGCTGGCGCATATTGGCGCGGTAATAGCGATAATAAAATGCTACAAAGGATCTATGGAACAGCATGGGCTGATAAAAAACAATTAGCTGCTTATTTATTACGTTTAGAAGAAGCGGCTAAGCGAGATCATCGTAAGATAGGTAGACAACTTGATCTTTATCATATGCAGGAAGAAGCACCAGGTATGGCATTTTGGCATAATGATGGTTGGGTAATATTTCGTGAATTGGAAACTTTTATCCGTACTAAATTGACTGAATATCAATACCAAGAAGTAAAAGGTCCATTAATGATGGATCGCATTCTTTGGGAAAAAACAGGTCACTGGGAAAACTATAAAGAAAACATGTTTACCACATCATCGGAAAACCGAGAATATTGTATAAAACCGATGAATTGCCCAGGACATGTACAAATATTTAATCAAGGCTTGAAATCTTATCGTGATTTACCATTACGTATGGCAGAGTTTGGTAGCTGTCACCGTAATGAGCCATCTGGCGCTTTACATGGTTTGATGCGTGTGCGTGGTTTTACTCAAGATGATGCGCATATTTTTTGTACTGAAGATCAGATTTTAACTGAAGTGAAAAGTTGCATTAAAATGATTTATGATGTGTATGCAACCTTTGGCTTTGAAAAAATTGCCGTTAAATTGTCAAGCCGGCCAGAAAAACGAATAGGCACTGACGCTCAATGGGATTGCGCAGAAGCCGATCTTGCCAAAGCACTAGGGGATATCGTATTTGATTATCAACCCGGTGAAGGTGCATTTTATGGGCCTAAAATTGAATTTACCCTGTATGATTGTTTGGATCGGGCTTGGCAATGTGGTACTGTACAGCTCGATTTCTCATTACCGGGTCGTTTAGGTGCTTCCTATGTGGATGAAAATAATGAACGTCAGGTACCAGTAATGATCCATCGTGCTGTTTTAGGATCACTTGAACGTTTTATTGGGATTTTAACTGAGCATTATGCCGGTTTCTTCCCAACCTGGTTAGCGCCATTACAAATTGTTATAATAAATATCACGGATGCACAGGCTGATTTTGTACAAAAAATAGTAGAAAAATTGAGTAATTTTGGTATTCGTGCAAAAGCGGACTTGAGAAACGAGAAAATAGGCTTTAAAATCCGTGAGCATACTTTGCGTCGTGTTCCTTATATGTTAGTTTTTGGTGATAAAGAAGTTGAATCGGATCAGGTCTCTGTTCGAACCCGTAATGGTAAAGATTTAGGAACATTTGACGTCACAGAATTTGCAGAAAGAGTGCTTGATGAAATTCGCACTCGTCGTATTTATCAACTGGAGGAATAAGGTATTAAAGGCGGAAAAAGAATTCAAACAGCGCGTCCGAATCGTATTAATACGGAGATTCGTGCTTCTGAAGTTCGTTTAACTGGTTTAGATGGCGAGCAAATTGGTATTATCAGTCTAAAAGAAGCTCTTAAAAAAGCCGAGGAAGCTGGTGTTGATTTAGTCGAAATCAGTCCAAATGCCGAGCCGCCGGTTTGCCGTATGATGGATTATGGCAAGTTCCTCTATGAGAAGAGTAAATCGCTCAAAGAGCAAAAAAAGAAACAAAGAGTTATTCAGGTAAAGGAAATTAAATTCCGACCTGGTACAGATGAAGGTGATTATCAGGTCAAACTACGCAACCTGATTCGCTTTCTGGATGATGGTGATAAAGCCAAAATCACGTTACGGTTTCGTGGTCGTGAAATGGCGCACCAACAAATCGGTATTGATATGCTTAATCGTATCAAAAACGATTTGGATGATATGTCAGTCGTCGAATCTTTTCCAAGCAAGATCGAAGGCCGTCAGATGATCATGGTGCTTGCACCGAAAAAGAAATAGTTAGGCAGCCAAGTAATAGCGCTCTATCTAGATGGAAAACTATTCGCCTGGCTAGTTATAATTAACAATGCGAAGTGGATATTTAAAATGCCAAAGATTAAAACAGTACGTGGTGCGTCAAAGCGTTTTAAAAAAACTGCCAGTGGCGGTTTTAAACGTAAGCACGCTAACCTTCGTCATATTCTGACTAAAAAGTCAACTAAGCGTAAGCGTCATTTACGACCAAAAACCATGGTTTCTAAAGGTGACCTGGGTTTGGTAGTGGCTTGTTTGCCATACGCATAAGTTTGAATTTTTTAGTTTAAGATTATCGAATTTAATTCGAAGTGATAGGAGGTATATATGGCTCGCGTAAAACGTGGTGTAATAGCCCGCGCACGTCACAAAAAAATATTAAAGCAAGCGAAAGGTTACTATGGTGCTCGTTCGCGTGTTTATCGTGTTGCTTTCCAGGCGGTAATTAAAGCCGGTCAGTATGCTTATCGTGACCGTCGTCAGCGTAAGCGTCAGTTCCGCCAATTGTGGATCGTACGTATTAATGCAGCTGCTCGCCAGAATGGTTTGTCTTATAGTCGTTTTATTAATGGTTTGAAGAAAGCTTCAATTGAAATTGACCGTAAAATCTTGTCTGATATTGCTGTTTTTGATAAAGTTGCATTTACAGCATTAGTCGAGAGGGCAAAAAGTGCGTTAGCTTAAATCAGTTAAATTAAGGGGGACTTAGCTCCCTCTTTTTTATTATCGATGACCCGTTGTATTATAAGTAAGAGTTATTTTATAAATAGCCGCTTAAAGATGAAAATTGTTTTTTTTTCGTTTCTTTTTTTATTTCAGCACCTAAAATTTGGGGCTTTCGCGCATTTAAGAAAAGAAACGAAAAACCGCGATAAGCCTCCAAATGGAGGCTTTTTTGTTAGTAATTGCTAAAAAATTTTATTTTCAACAATGATTAGGCCAAAGGGTCGTAAGAAGAGGGAACAATGCTACATCTCGTCGAGTTGGTTGCGCAGGCAAAAGCAGCCATAGAAAAAGCTCAGGATGTTGCTGCGTTGGATTCAGTGCGTGTTGAGTTTTTAGGTAAAAAAGGCCATTTAACACTACAGATGTCAACGTTGCGTGATCTACCTGCAGAAGAGCGCCCTGCAGCAGGAGCAGTTATTAATCAGGCGAAACAACAAGTTCAGAATTCATTGAATATGCGCAAAGGGCAGTTAGAAAATACGATATTGAATGCTCGATTAGTGGCAGAAAAAATAGATATTTCATTGCCAGGTCGCCAGACCGAACATGGTAGCCTTCATCCAGTAACCCGTACTATTGATCGTATTGAAGAATTTTTTGCTGAACTTGGTTTTTCTGTTGTTTCCGGCCCTGAAATAGAGGATGACTATCACAATTTTGATGCTTTAAATATTCCTGCTCATCATCCGGCTCGTGCTTCACATGATACTTTTTGGTTTGATACTACGCGTCTATTACGCACACAAACTTCTGGTGTGCAAATTCGTACCATGAAGGGTAAACAACCCCCAATTCGTATTATTGCCCCTGGTCGAGTGTACCGAAATGATTATGATCAAACCCATACGCCAATGTTCCATCAGACAGAAGGCTTGATTGTTGATAAAAATATTAGTTTTACCAATTTAAAAGGTACATTGCATGACTTTTTAAATCATTTTTTTGAAGAAAAAACCTGCGTCCGTTTTCGGCCATCATATTTTCCATTCACTGAGCCTTCAGCTGAAGTTGATGTGATGGATAAAAATGGTAAATGGTTAGAAGTGTTAGGTTGTGGCATGGTACATCCCAATGTATTACGCAATGTTGGCATTAATCCTGACTTACATTCTGGTTTTGCCTTTGGAATGGGAATGGAGCGTTTAACGATGTTACGCTATGGTGTGACGGATTTACGTGCTTTTTTTGAAAATGATCTTCGTTTTCTTAAACAATTTAGATAAGGCAGGATTATCACATGAAATTGAGTGAATTTTGGTTACGTGAATGGATAAATCCAGCAATAAGCAGTGAAGCCTTATCAGAGCAGATGACCATGGCGGGTTTGGAGATTGGTGATGTTAAACCTGTCGCCGGTCAATTTCAGGGTGTGGTAGTCGGTGAGGTTGTTGAATGTGTTCAACATCCTAATGCAGATAAGTTACGGTTAACAAAGGTCAATATTGGCACTGAACAGTTACTCAATATTGTCTGTGGAGCACCAAATTGTCGTCAAGGGTTAAAAGTCGCTGTGGCAACAATTGGCGCGGTTTTACCCGATAATTTTAAAATAAAAGCAACAAAACTCCGCGGTGAGCTTTCTGAATGTATGCTTTGTTCTTATTCTGAACTTGGCATTTCGGATGACCATACTGGCATTATTGAGCTACCACAGGACGCACCTATTGGTACCGATATTCGTAACTACTTGCAACTAGATGACCATATTTTTGATGTAAGTTTGACACCGAATCGTGCTGATTGTTTAAGTATTTTAGGTATCGCTCGCGATATTGCAGCTATCAATAACCTAGAGTTAAATACGATAGAAATTGAACCAGTTAAAGCCACTGATGCTAGTGTTTTTCCTATTCAGGTGGAAGCACCTATGGCATGTCCACGCCTTTTAGGACGAGTAATAAAAGGCATCGATGTTACAGCGCAAACCCCTAGCTGGATGAGAGAAAAATTACGTCTAGGGGGGATCCGCAGTATTGATCCGGTGGTTGATATTACTAATTTTGTGTTATTAGAATTAGGTCAACCCTTGCATGCTTATGATCTTGATCGCTTAAATGGCGCGATCATTGTTCGGATGGCAAAACAGGATGAAACATTAGTTTTGCTCGATGACAGCAAGGTAACTTTGAAGCCAGATACTTTAGTCATTGCCGATGAGAAGAATGCCTTAGGGATTGCCGGTATTTTTGGTGGTAAGCACTCTAGCGTTAATGAAAAAACCACTAATATCCTGTTAGAGAGTGCTTTTTTCGATCCACTGGCGATTGCTGGCCGGGCACGTAATTATGGTCTTCATACTGAGGCTTCACACCGTTTTGAGCGGGGCGTTGATCCACAGCTGCAATATAAAGCTATGGAACGTGCGACTAGATTAATCGTTGAAATTTGTGGTGGCGAGGTTGGAAATATTATTGATGTTAGCCATCAAACAAACTTACCGAAAGTGGCAACAATAACCCTGACTCGGCAAAAACTGGATCGCTTGATTGGTCATTGTATTCCAGATATTAACGTTACCCAGATCCTTCAGCGTTTAGGATGTCAAGTGAATGGTGAGCAAGATAATTGGCAGGTGGTTGCTCCTTCTTGGCGTTTTGATATGCAAATTGAAGAAGATCTGATTGAAGAAGTAGCCCGTGTTTATGGTTATAATAATATACCTGATGTACCGTTACATGCAGATTTAGTTATGACCCCCCGTTGTGAGTCAGTGCTGCCATTAAAACGAGTGAAAACGTTATTAATTGATCGTGATTACAATGAAGCGATTACCTACAGTTTTGTTGATCCTAAAATTCAGCAACTGCTGCATCCAGATTCTGATGCAATGATTTTACCGGATCCTATTTCAGCAGATATGTCGGTAATGCGGCTTTCTTTATTGCCCGGCTTACTAACGACAGTAATTTACAATCAAAATCGTCAACAAAATCGCATTCGACTGTTTGAAACTGGATTACGATTTGTGCCGGATTTAACAGCAGAGCATGGTATTCGGCAAGAATTGATGTTAGCGGGTGTGATTACTGGCAATCGCTATGAAGAGCACTGGTCACAAGAAAAACGCGCTGTTGATTTTTTTGATATCAAAGGTGACATCGAAGCAATACTGGCATTAACCGGAAAATTAGACAATATTATTTATAAGGCCCATTCTGATCCTGCACTTCATCCCGGACAAAGCGCTGGGATTTATCTGAATAATGTTTATATTGGATATATAGGCGTTATTCACCCTGAACTGGAAAATAAGCTAGATTTGAATGGTCGGACATTTGTTTTTGAATTGCTGTGGGATACTGTTGCAGAGCGTGTTATTCCTAAAGCAAATATGATTTCACGTTTCCCTGCCAACCGACGGGATATTGCTGTTGTAGTACCAGAAGAGGTAGCAACAGCGGACGTATTAGCTGAATGCAAGAAAATTGGCATAAATCATATAGTTGGCATAAACTTGTTTGACGTGTACTGTGGTAAAGGTGTAGCGGAAGGTTATAAGAGCCTTGCTATTAGCTTAATCTTGCAGGATACAAATCGTACTCTGGAAGAAGAAGAGATTGCCGCAACTGTTGATAAATGTGTTGCTGCGTTAAAACGGCGATTCCAAGCATCCTTGAGGGACTAAACCTATGGCGCTTACAAAAGCTGAAATGTCAGAAAGTCTGTTTGAAAAACTGGGTATAAGCAAACGTGATGCGAAAGACCTGGTTGAACTTTTCTTTGAAGAAGTTCGTCGTTCATTAGAAAATGGGGAGCAGGTGAAACTGTCAGGGTTTGGTAATTTTGATCTGCGTGATAAAAGTCAACGACCAGGTCGAAATCCAAAGACTGGAGAAGATATTCCCATCACTGCTCGTCGAGTGGTGACTTTTCGACCAGGGCAAAAGTTGAAAGGCCGGGTTGAAAAGATAAAGCCTCATAAATAATGAATTATTATTCTAAAAAGCCGCTAAAGCGGCTTTTTTATTACACGAGTTTCGCACCAATAAAAAAACGCTCTATTTTTAACCTGAGTTCGGGATAAGCATTATCAATTATGCTTGAAGATATGTTCCTGCAACCGGTATCTTTGGTTTAGATGGAATTAAACAATATGCAACCAGCCCGGCTAATAGATTCACTACAAAGTTAGCAGGAGAGCGGTGCCGCGTATGCTCTATCTGACAAAGATTTTTAACTCATTAAATACCGTTTCAATGACAGAACGATGACGCAAGATGACTTTGTCGAAACAAGTCTGTTAACAGGCTTCATTTTCTTCTTGACACGAGTTTCGCACAGGCATATAAAATTCCAGAAATGGCTAAAAGCAATGGTTAATTTGCAAGTTACTAAAACGTATAAATTTGTTTAAATTACAATAAGTTGCTTTTAATTTATAAGATTTTTTCTATTTATATATTATGCTGAATTAAACTTAAAAATAGAGCGTTTTTTTATTGGTGCGAAACTCGTGCTTGATATTCGTTATAAGGTTAATTCCCATTGTTTTCAGTTGCTGTTTCAGTGAAGCCGATAAATACCCTTTATCCGCATACAAACAACCAGAAAGATCTTTTATCAGCTCAGGTAATGGTTTCCGATCATCTGTGTTTCCTGGTGTAAGTCGAAAACTGAGTATTTCCCCCAAATGATTGATAATTACATGAAGTTTGAAACCAAAGAACCAACCTGTTGAGGTTTTTCCTCGTTCAGCTATCCCATCGAAGACTTTATGCCGGCGGATCCGTAAGTTATCACACACAGCTATCGGAGTAGAATCGGCAACCGACAGACCCGTGCACTTTCCCTTAATTGACTCAAACAGTGCCGTTAAAGCTAAGGCACTGCGCGGAAGTGACTCTACGCAGCGTGAATATGATGGCAAGTTAGGAAATTCCTTCCTGAGATATAAACGGACATAATAGAGATAAAATAACCTGAGTTCGGGATAAGAAATAAAGTGAAAGTCTTGCTATTCAAATAGTTGAATGCGCATATTTCGTTAAAATACTCTAACAATCTGGTTAAAGAGTAGAGCATTGTTAAACAATTATGGAAAATCTTACTGAACTTTATTGCCTGATGGATGATTTTTGTAAAGACTTCGAGCCAAAAATGCATGAAATTTTGCTGAATAACGGTAGTAAGCGTCGTGGACGGTGAGGGTGTTCATAATTCTGTGTCAGGGGATTTTATATTTTGATTATACCATCTAGGCGCCCTTTAAAATAGATGGACAATTGAGCAATGGTTAACGCCCAGTTACTAATCGGCATAGTCCATTTGTTGGATACCTGATTGATGCCAATATAGAGTAATTTTAATAAGCTGTTTTCATTAGGAAAAGCCCCTTTGGTTTTAGTTAATTTCCTAAACTGCCGATGAACCGCCTCTACTGCATTGGTCGTATAAATGGGTTTTCTAATGGCTTTAGGGTATCGAAAATAAGCACTGAGCAACTCCCATTTACTTCGCCAGGATTCTAGCACTATCGGGTATTTTTCACCCCATTTCGTTTCCAGTTCATCAAGGGCAAGCTCAGCAGCCGCTTTAGTATCTGCACGATAAACCGGCTTAGCCATAAAGGCTTTTTGGTCTTTACTGGCAATATAACGTAAGCTATTGCGAATTTGATGAACTACGCATAGCTGACTGTCTGCGGGAAAATACTGGCTATCGCTTCTGGAAACCCTTTTAATCCGTCAACACAAGCGATTAAAATATCTTGTATACCACGGTTATGTAAGTCAGAACGCTCAGCCAATGATGTGCTCCTTCTGTTTCAGACATATAGAGTCCTAACCATTCCTTATGCCCGTCGGTGGTTAGTCCAAGTACTGTGTAGATTGCCTTATTGATATAGTGACCATCATGTTTTATCTTGTAATGAATGGCATCGAGCCAGACAAAAGGATAGAGCGCCTCCAGAGGGCGTTGTTGCCAGGCTTTTAATTCAGGGAGTAATTTGTCAGTAATATGCGTAATAGCTCCATCTGATATTTCCAGTCCATATAATTCTGCAACATGTTTTTGAATATCACGATAACTCATGCCTAATGCAAATAATGATAGGATTTTGTTATCAATATCCTCTGATAATTTTGTCTGATTTTTCTTAATGAGCTGAGGCTCAAAAGCACCTGACCTGTCTCTGGGCGTTTTCAGTTCAAATTGACCTGATGTCGATTTAACCGTTTTTCGAGTATAGCCATTTTTACGCGTATCGATTGATGTTGTCGATAGGTAGTGTTCTATTTCTGCCTGCAGGGCAGCTTCGGTCAGCTGTTTTATGAGTGGTGTGAGTATTCCATCCGTACCGAGTAAATTTTTACCTGATTGTAATTGCTTCAACGCTTCATCAAAATTAAATGATTGATTTCTCATATGTCATACCTCTTTTTTTTTGAGTTTAAGATATGACACAGATTTTTGAACACTACCTAGACGACTCAGCTTTCATTGGCTGAAATGATGACACTGGTTGTTTTGTTTCATCAACTCCGATTCAGACAATTCAAGGTATTTTATCTCTATTATGTTCGTTTATATCTCAGGAAGGAATTTCCTAACTTGCCATCATGTTCACGCTGCGTAGAGTTACTTCCGCGCAGTGCCTTAGCTTTAACGGCACTGTTTGAGTCAATTAAGGGAAAGTGCACGGTTCTGTCGGTTGCCGATTCTACTCCGATAGCTGTGTGTGATAACTTACGGATCCGCCGTCATAAAGTCTTCGATGGGATAGCTGAACGAGGAAAAACCTCAACAGGTTGGTTCTTTGGTTTCAAACTTCATGTAATTATCAATCATTTGGGGGAAATACTCAGTTTTCGACTTACACCAGGAAACACAGATGATCGGAAACCATTACCTGAGCTGATAAAAGATCTTTCTGGTTGTTTGTATGCGGATTAAAGGGTATTTATCGGCTTCACTGAAACAGCAACCGAAAACAATGGGAATTAACCTTATAACGAATATCAAGCACGAGTTTCGCACAGGCATATAAAATTCCAGAAATGGCTTAAAAGCAATGGTTAATTTGCAAGTTACTAAAACGTATAAATTTGTTTAAATTACAATAAGTTGCTTTTAATTTATAAGATTTTTTCTATTTATATATTATGCTGAATTAAACTTAAAAATAGAGCGTTTTTTTATTGGTGCGAAACTCGTGTCAAGAAGAAAATGAAGCCTGTTGAACAGACTTGTTTCGACAAAGTCATCTTGCGTCATCGTTCTGTCATTGAAACGGTATTTGATGAGTTAAAAAATCTTTGTCAGATAGCGCATACGCGGCACCGCTCTCCTGCTAACTTTGTAGTGAATTTATTAGCAGGGCTGGTTGCATATTGTTTAATTCCATCTAAACCAAAGATACCGGTGGCAGGAACATATCTTCAAGCATAATTGATAATGCTTATCCCGAACTCAGGTTATTCTTATTTACTCACTTTCTTATTGGTAAGAGATTATTAGGGGTTTTATTTTGTTTTTTAATTTACTTAACTAATATGAAATTCTCTTTAGCCAAGTATATTTAACAAATTAATCCGTTCTGATTAGTTCGATTGGAAAGTTATTGTCATGTTGATGTGTAGTTAAGCTATTTTATGATATTATAGACAACTGACTCTAAAAAAATATCAGATGAATTGTTAGTAGGTTAATCTCATGAATGATTTTCTTCCTTTTTCTCGCCCAGCAATAGGTGACGAAGAGATCAGGGCGGTAGAAAATGTATTACGTTCTGGTTGGATCACCACAGGGCCGCAAAATCATCAACTCGAAGAAGACTTTCGCCATAAATTTGGTTGTCGGCATGCAATTGCTTTTTGTTCGGCAACAGCGGGTATGCATATAACGCTTATGGCCTTAGGAATTGGTCCTAGAGATGAAGTTATTACCCCCTCATTAACATGGGTTTCAACCATTAATATGATCACCTTGTTAGGGGCACATCCAGTCATGATTGATGTAGATCGTGACACTTTAATGGTTCAGCCTGATGTCGTTGAGAAGGCGATTACCCTTAAGACAAAAGCGATTATTCCGGCACATTACGCCGGGGCGCCATGCGATCTTAATGCGTTACGTGAGATAGCACAAAGAAACAATATCGCATTGATCGAGGATGCGGCTCATGCCGTAGGTACTCAGTATCAAAGTGAATGGATTGGTCAACAGGGCACCGCCATTTTTTCATTTCATGCTATTAAAAATATCACTTGCGCCGAGGGTGGCTTAGTCGCTACCGATGATGATGCCTTGGCCACACGTCTGCGATGTTTAAAATTTCATGGTTTTTGTGTGGATGCCTTCGATCGACAAATACAGGGTCGTAAACCACAGGCAGAGGTTGTTGAACCTGGGTTTAAATATAATCTTTCTGATATTCATGCGGCAATTGCTGTTGTTCAATTGACAAAGTTAACACAGATAAATAAACGTCGTGCAGAGCTTGTTGCTTATTATCGACAGGCGCTTGCCAATCTGCCGTTAAAAATGTTGGATGTACCCGATTATCCCCATTTACATGCCAATCATCTGTTTATGGTTCGAGTCGATAAAGCTGTCTGTGGCATTGACCGTGATAGTTTTATGGAGCGCTTAAAAGAGAAGAATATTGGTACTGGTCTACATTTCCGAGCGGCTCATACGCAAAAATATTATAGAGAACATTATCCATCGCTTTCTCTACCTAATTCTGAATGGAACTCGAAGACCTTATGTTCATTGCCACTATTCCCTGACATGCATGCTCAAGATGTTGATCGCGTTGTTGCTGCTATTAATGAAATTTTTTCGGAGCCGAGATAGTGTCTTTTCAAAATGATTTTGAAGAAATAAAAAAAGTTTCTATCGTTATCCCTATTTATAACGAAGAGCAAAGCTTACCCCAGTTATTGGAAAGAACATTGGCTGCTTGTCAGAGATTGAAACAGCCATATGAATTAATTTTAGTTGATGATGGTAGTGCTGATAATTCAGCTAGATTGCTGATGGATGCTGCTGAAAATCTGGCAAATCACGTTATCGCAGTGATTTTAAATCGTAACTATGGTCAACATTCTGCCATTATGGCTGGTTTTAAACAGGCAACCGGTGATCTTGTGATAACCTTAGATGCTGATTTACAAAACCCGCCTGAAGAAATTCCACATCTGGTACAGGTAGCGGAAGAAGGCTATGACGTAGTCGGTACCAGACGGATGAATCGGCAAGATTCTTGGTTTCGTAAAACAGCGTCAAAAATCATTAATGCCATGATCACCAAAGCAACTGGGCGCACCATGGGCGATTATGGCTGCATGTTGCGTGCTTATCGGCGTAATATTATTAATGCGATGCTACAGTGTCATGAACGCAGTACATTTATTCCCATTTTAGCAAATACGTTTGCTAAAAGAACGATCGAAATTGATGTTGCCCATGCAGAACGTGAGTTTGGTGATTCAAAATATAGCTTGATGAAGTTAGTCAATTTAATGTTTGATTTACTCACTTGTTTAACTACTACCCCGTTACGTTTGTTGAGTGTTGTTGGTAGTTTTATTGCGGCAAGTGGATTTTTATTGGCGGTTCTGTTAATTATTTTGCGCCTTATTTTTGGTGCAATGTGGGCTGCAGAGGGTGTTTTTACGCTGTTTGCTATTCTATTCATATTTATTGGCGCGCAATTTATTGCCATGGGACTACTCGGTGAATATATTGGCAGAATGTACAATGATGTTCGTGCCCGACCCCGTTACTTTATTCAAAAGATAGTTGGTGTTCATCTAGATACTGACGAAAATCAGGAAAAAAAATAATGAAAGCTATTGTTTTTGCTTACCATGATATTGGTTGTGTGGGATTAAAGGCGCTACAGAAGGCGGGCTTTGAAATTCAGGCTGTTTTTACACATACAGATGATCCTAAAGAGAATCATTTCTTTTCCTCAGCTGCGCGTTTGGGGGTTGAGATGGGCTTATCTGTATTTGCGCCAGAAAATGTCAATCATTCACTTTGGATTGAGCGTATTGAGAAAATGCAACCGGATGTTATTTTCTCTTTTTACTATCGCCACATGCTTAGTCAAGAGTTATTGGCGTTAGCCCCTAAAGGTGCTTTTAACTTGCATGGTTCTTTATTGCCTAAATATCGTGGTCGTGTGCCGATTAATTGGGCTATTTTGCATGGTGAAACAGAAACGGGTGTCACATTACATAAGATGATAGCCAAGGCGGATGCGGGTGATATTGTTGCACAGAAAAAAATCTCCATTGATGCAACAGATACCGCATTAGTGTTACATAAGAAAATTCGTCAGGCGGCTGAACAGCTTTTGGCTGATACATTACCCTTAATTAAAATGGGTGATTATTCAGCAACGCCACAAGATGAAAGTAAGGCAACCTATTTTGGCCGTCGTAGCGCTGAAGATGGTTTAATTGATTGGTCTAAATCTGCTAACGAAGTGAATAACTTAGTACGAGCGGTAACCGAGCCATATCCAGGTGCATTTACTTATTTAGCTGAAAGTAAAATGATTGTCTGGCGTGCCCGTGTGCTAGAAAAATCACACGATAAATTACCGGGTACAATCATTTCTACTGAACCATTGCAAATAGCTTGTGGTCAAGGTGTGCTTGAAATTCTGACCGGGCAGAGTGGAGCTGGATTATACGTTGAAGGATCGCGTTTAGCGGCTGAAATGGGAATTGTGAATGACGTGCGTGTTGGTGCTAAACCGACGACCCAGGTAAAACGGCGTAAGCGTGTTTTGATCTTGGGTGTAAATGGTTTTATTGGTAATCACTTAACCGAACGTTTATTAGCAGATGGTCACTATGATATCTATGGCTTGGATATTAGTTCTTCTGCTGTTGCACGTTTTATTAATGATCAGCGTTTTCATTTTGTTGAAGGCGATATCAGTATTCATACTGAGTGGATTGAATATCATATTAAAAAATGTGACATCATTTTACCACTGGTTGCTATTGCAACACCGATTGAATATACCCGCAATCCATTAAAAGTTTTTGAGTTAGATTTTGAAGAAAACTTAAAGATAGTGCGTTATTGTGTAAAATATAATAAACGTATTATTTTCCCATCAACTTCTGAAGTTTACGGGATGTGTGATGATAAAGAATTTGATGAAGATACTTCTCGTTTAATTGTCGGGCCAATTAACAAACAGCGTTGGATTTATTCTGTTTCTAAACAGCTATTAGATCGCGTTATTTGGGCATATGGTGTTAAAGAAGGGTTGAAATTCACTCTATTTAGACCGTTTAATTGGATGGGCCCACGTCTCGATAGTTTACATTCTGCCCGTATTGGTAGCTCGCGAGCGATTACCCAACTAATTTTAAATTTGGTAGAAGGTTCACCGATAAAATTAGTGGATGGCGGCGCTCAAAAGCGTTGTTTCACCGATATTAAAGATGGTATTGAAGCATTATTTCGTATTATTGAAAATAAAGATGAAAAATGCGATGGTCAAATTATTAATATTGGTAATCCAACCAATGAAGCAAGCATTGCTCAATTAGCTGATATGCTACTTGACAGTTTTGAAAAACATCCGTTACGTAAACACTTTCCTCCATTTGCTGGTCTTAAAAAGATTGAAAGTAGTAGTTATTATGGTAAAGGATATCAAGATGTTGAGCACCGTAGACCGAGTATTGAAAATGCGCGGCGCTTGCTCGATTGGGAGCCAACTGTTGATATGAAACAGACTATTGATGAAACTTTAGATTTCTTTTTGCAATCTGCGACGGAAGAATTAGGTAAAAAATAATGAAGAAAATTGGCTTAAGAATTGATGTGGATACCTATCAAGGTACCAAGGAAGGTGTGCCACAGTTACTTAAAGTGCTCGCTAAATATCAAATTCGAGCCAGTTTTTTTTTCAGTGTCGGTCCAGATAACATGGGGCGTCATTTATGGCGCCTGTTTCGACCTAAATTTTTATGGAAAATATTAAGATCGAATGCGACATCACTCTATGGTTGGGATATTTTATTAGCCGGTACAGCCTGGTCAGGTAAAAAAATAGCCAATGATCTAGGTTACTTAATGAAACAAACATTGGATGCAGGTCATGAAGTTGGGCTACATGCATGGGATCATCAAGGCTGGCAAGCTAATGTAGGTAAATGGCCAAGAACCAAATTAGTCGAACAAATTAAATTAGGCGTGGATGTGCTTGAAGCCGCAACGGGCGCTACCGTGAAATGTTCAGCTGTGGCTGGTTGGCGGGCCGATGAACGCGTATTAACGGCGAAAGAAAATTTTAAATTTGACTATAATAGTGATTGCCGTGGTACCCATCCTTTTCGTCCTATTTTAGCGGATGGTTCGATTGGTACTGTACAAATTCCAGTAACACTACCGACTTATGATGAAGTTGTTGGCACTTTGGTTAAAGATGAAAACTTTAATGATTTTATTATTAACGCGATGCAGGAAGATGCAGGAACGCCTGTTTATACTATTCATACTGAAGTAGAAGGTATGTCTAAATCGATGCAATTTGACAGCTTACTAGCGAGAATGATTGCAGAACAAATGGTGTTTTGTCCGTTGCGTGAATTAATACCAAATGATATTGATTCTTTACCACACGGAAAAATTATTCGTTCATCTTTTCCAGGTCGTGAGGGTTGGCTAGGGTGTCAACACGAGGTATAGCGCTTGATGTTAACTAAACAGTTACAAAAAACAGGTGCTTTTTTATTAGCACTTTTTTTTATTTTTACCTATTTAGTACCGTTAAATGGCCGACTGCTGTGGCAGCCAGATGAAACGCGTTATGCAGAAATTAGCCGAGAAATGTTGCAAAAAGGTGATTGGATTGTGCCTTACTTGCTTAATATTCGCTATTTTGAAAAACCAGTGGCCGGATATTGGATAAATAATATCAGTCAAATGATATTTGGTGATACCAATTTTGCTGTTCGTTTTGGTGCTGTGTTTGCAACTATGATCAGCGCTGGCTTAATTTACTGGTTAGCGATGGTAATGTGGCGTAATCGAAATGTCGCGTTTGTTGCTACTTTGATGTATGTTTCGATGTTTTTGGTTTTTTCGGTTGGCACCTATAGCGTACTCGATTCGATGCTTACCATGTGGCTTATTGCTTGTATGCTATGTTGTTTTTGGTTATTAAAAGCATCAACGGTTGCTTCAAAGTTACTTGCCTGGGCAGTTATGGGGCTTGCCTGTGGTATGGCATTTATGACCAAGGGTTTTTTAGCCTTAGTTATCCCGGTTATCGTCATGCTGCCAATTATGCTGTATCAAAAACGTTTTACTGAGATGCTCAAATTTGGTGGCATAGCCATAATCAGTGCGGCATTAATAAGCCTTCCTTGGGCATTTGCTGTCAATAAATATGAACCGGATTATTGGCATTACTTTTTCTGGGTAGAACATATTCAGCGCTTCTCATCAGAGGATGCCCAACATAAAGCGCCTTTTTGGTTTTATATTCCAATTATTTTACTTGGTGTAATACCCTGGTTAGGGCTTTTACCTGGTACATTATTAAAAAGTTGGCAGGAACGAAAAATCAAACCGGAGATGTTTTTTCTGCTTTGTTGGTTTGTTGTCCCTTTTGTATTTTTTAGTATCGCTAAGGGTAAATTACTTACTTATATGTTGCCAGTGATGGCACCGCTTGCATTAATGATGGCAAAATATGCGGTTGATTGTGTTAAAAATCGCAATTTGGCGGCCATTAAATTTAACGGTTTTACCAATCTCGCTTTTGCCATATTGGCAATTATTACTTTGATTATTATGGGGTTATTTGTTGAGCATCCTCTATATACCCCATTGGAGTGGCCAAAACTGGCATTAGGTATAACGGTTTTTTGCATTTGGCTGATTATTGGCTATTTTAGTCTGATATCCAATGCCAAGTATTGGCTGTGGGGCGCGGCATGTTCTTTAGCATTGAGCTTATCAATAAGTTATGCTTTACCGCAAGACACTATTGATTCTAAGTTACCGCAGCAATTAATTCGGCAAAATATATCTTTGTTGGAAGAAAGTAAGTTTGTGCTAGCGGATAATGTTGGATTAGGCACAGCTTTGGCATGGGAATTACATCAAGGTGATATTTATTTATATGAAAGATCAGGTGAATTAAGATACGGCTTAAATTATCCCGATAGCCAATTTCGCTTAATCAAACAAAGAAATTTTGCTAAATGGCTTAGCTTGTCACGGAAAGAAGGACAAATTTCAGTGGTTCTTTTATTACGTAGAAATGAAGGGCTGCCTGATGATATTCCTAAGCCTGATCATGTAGTTCGCAATACAAGAATGGCAATAATGACCTATTATCAGCAACCATGACATATTTTTTCTTATTGATAATTGTTAGCCTGTTAACTTGCATTGGACAGGTTTGCCAAAAGCAAGCGGTGATATATTGGCAAAGTGGTTTGCCGACAAAAAATAGTTTAGCCATTAAATGGCTACTAACAGCGATTATTTTGCTCGCGTTAGGCATGCTATTTTGGCTTAAATTACTACAAATTTTACCGCTTAGTATTGCTTATCCTATGTTAAGTATTAACTTTGTCATCGTTACACTGATTGGACAATTTATTTATCAAGAGAAGATCAGCATCAAACATTGGATCGGCGTATTTATTATCATGTTGGGTATTGTTTTATTAAATATATGAAAGGTTACTTTTGGGGTATCGGTAGTGTAATACTGATCACTTTAGCTCAGCTTTGTTTAAAAGCTGGAGTAATTATATTACCTGAGTTTAAATTGAATCATCAGTGGATGGATGTTAATTGGTTATTTGAAAATTTGCTGGCGTTTAGGCTGATTTTTATCGGTTTAATTGGCTATGTGCTTTCGATGGTTTGCTGGCTATTTGCATTGAGGTTTTTAGCATTAAGTAAAGCTTACCCACTGATTAGTTTAAGCTATGTGCTAGTTTATTTATTCGCAGTTACTTTGCCTTGGTTTAATGAATCGGCGACATTGATTAAATTTGTCGGAGTAGTATTTATTTTGCTTGGTATTTGGATTATTTCTCAGCCTGAAGTAACGAGAATATAAAGCTAAAAAACTGGGCAGAATATTTATTTTTATAGCCAGTGTATTGCTTAAAAATAGCGATTACCGAAAACTTGTTTTTTATAAAACAATGATTAAAGTCTATTTAATTATCCTATTAAGCGATAAAGGTGCTTTATGCTAATAAGAATTAAACACCTGCTTTTTTTATTTTACCTTACTTTAATTAGCTGCTCTTCTTCAGTAAACAGAACAGCTCCGCCGTTAAAAAGCCAACTTTCTGATCCTATTATGACCATCGCTCAACTTAAAGAGCAACTATTACAATGGTATGGTACACCATATCGTTATGGTGGTTTAGCATCAAGTGGAATTGATTGTTCAGGCTTTGTTTATCGAACTTTTAGTGATCGTTTTGCCATTCAATTACCGCGCACGACAATAGCTCAAACCACTTATGGCACCCGTATTAATATTAAGGATCTTATGCCGGGCGATTTGGTTTTTTTTAAAACCGGCTCAGGTGAAAATGGTCTACATGTTGGTATTTATGATACGGATAATACTTTTATTCATGCCTCAACTAGCAAAGGTGTTATTCGCTCTTCGTTAAACAATATATACTGGCGCAAGGTTTTCTGGCAGGCACGCCGTATTTAAATGTCATTTTTAGTTATAATAACTTTTTGGTCTTTGCTATAATAAAATGAATATAGGCTGGCAAAATTCTTATGGCTTCAATACGTCTTCTTATTTCTGAATCATTTGATCCCTGGTTTAATTTAGCTGTTGAAGAGGCTATTTTTCGCCAAATGTCAGTCAAGCAGCGGGTTATGTTTCTTTGGCGCAATAATAATACTGTCGTTATTGGTCGGGCGCAAAATCCATGGAAAGAGTGTAATACTCGCAAAATGGCCCAAGATGGAGTCAAATTAGCTCGCCGCCGCAGTGGTGGTGGTGCGGTTTTTCATGATTTGGGAAACACCTGTTTTACCTTTATGGCGGGTAAACCAGCCTATGATAAAACTATTTCAACACAAATTATTATTGCAGGACTAGCTGAGGTTGGGATAAAGGCTCAAGTTTCAGGTCGAAATGATTTAGTTGTTCATTCCGCCCATGGTGAGCGTAAAATTTCCGGATCAGCTTATTTTGAAACACACGATCGCGGTTTTCATCATGGCACTTTACTTATTAATACAGATTTAAACCGTTTAGCCAGTTATTTAAATCCAGATCCGAAGAAATTAATTAGTAAAGGTATTACCTCCGTACGTTCTAGGGTAATGAATTTAGCTGAAATTGATGTTCAGATTAGTCATCAGGCAATTTGTAACGCTTTAGTAAACAATTTTTTTAACTATTATGGTGAGGTTGTGAAGGCAGAAAT
This sequence comes from Candidatus Arsenophonus triatominarum, assembly GCF_001640365.1. Lineage (GTDB taxonomy): Bacteria > Pseudomonadota > Gammaproteobacteria > Enterobacterales > Enterobacteriaceae > Arsenophonus > Arsenophonus triatominarum. The sequence goes on from NZ_LWMI01000014.1 coordinate 118,262, forward strand.
AATTTCACCAACTAATTTGCCTGATTTACCCTGTTTTATTGACATTTATGCTGAACAATCTAGCTGGGAGTGGAATTTTGGTCACGCGCCAGCTTTTAGTCATATACTTGAAACCCGATTTGCCTGGGGTGGTGTTGAACTTCATTTTGATATTGATAAAGGAAACATTTCAATTAGCAAAATTTATACGGATAGTTTAGATCCATCGCCATTAGAGCTTTTTAGTCAAAAGTTGATTGGTAAAAAATACCAACCAGCGACAATTAAGCAATTAGTCGCTGAGATCCAGTTTCAATATCCAAATTTTCATCAGCAGCTTATACAATTCGAAAATTGGTTAGTCAATGAAATAGCATGAATCAAATTAATGGTTGTTAATTATTAGCATCCATTGCTGGAAAGAGATATATTCAGCATAATTTTATTGTAAACAGCAGTAAAGCCAGCATTTAGACTGGCATATAATAACTAAAGTCTAAAAATTAATAATTCTAGATTGGTCCATAAATTGATTAAAGTCGGATAACTGCCCATTTTGGCGAAATTTAGCCGGTGTAGTATTAAAATGTTTTTTAAAAATGCGGGTAAAAATTGTTTGGAAACTAAAACCGTATTGTAGGGCTATATCTCCAAAATAGAAAATTCATCTTCACGTAATAACCTGGCTGCTTCCAGTAATCGACGTTTACGAACATATTCACCTAAAGTGCAACCTTTTAATTGTTTAAAGATCCGTTGTAAATGCCATTTTAGAATAACCACTTTTATTATAGCTAGGCGACTTAATTTTGATTACAAGGTGTGTTATGAGTTATACAATTGATTTTCGACGTAAAGTAATATCTGTAAGGAAAGCCGAAGGTTTAACAATTCGAGAAACTGCGAAACAATTCCGTATTGGAAAAGCGTCTTTAGTACGTTGGCTTAAACGACCAGAGCCAAAAAATTCAACGCCACGTAAGAGGAAGCTCGATAAAAATGCTTTAGCAAAAGATGTGGAACAGTATCCAGATGCTTACCAAAAGGAACGGGCAGAGCGATTCGGTGTTTGTAAAAAGACTATTTGGCAATCCCTTAAAAAGCTGGGATTAACCTATAAAAAAAACTCTATTCCATCCAAAAACCAACGAAAGCGACAGGCTGGCACATCAGCAAAAAAGACAACAGTATGAAAAAAAAGATAAATCTGTTGTTTTTATTGATGAAAGTGGTTTTTCACATGACACTCCACGAACTCACGGCTATTCCCCAAAAGGTCACCGTTGTTTTGGCCTGAAAAACTGGGGTGCTAAGGGAAGAACAAATGTTATTGGCGCTTTATTGGGAACAACCCTTTTTGCTATCGGATTATTTGATTGCAATATTAACCGTGATGTTTTTTATGTTTGGATCACAAAAATATTGCTCCCAGAACTTCCTGAAAATTCTGTTATTTTTATGGACAACGCTAGCTTTCACAAAGGTAAGAATATTGAACAGGCAATTATAAACGCAGGACACCAGATAGAATATTTGCCTGTGTATTCACCAGATTTAAATCCTATAGAACATAAATGGTCTCAAGCTAAACGTAAAAAGATGGAAACAGGATGCACTATCGATGACCTGTTTTTAATACATATGCTGTAATCAAAATTAAGTCGCCTAGCTATAGCAATGGTATCAATCTTAATGCCTTCATTTCGTTGTAATTGGCTTTCTAACCAATTAACAATAAGCGTGTTGCTTAATAGTGAAATAAGGGTATTTCGGTGATTGAAGTAAATTTTAGGCTGTTCTGAGATGGAAATTCCAAAGACCGGCACTAAGGAGTAAAAAGGTATCATCAATAAAGGGTCTACGATTCCGTAAAATTTGGGTCATACAACCGAGGCGCTTGATACCCGCGATGGCGTGTTCAACCGTAATACGGATGCCCGAGATTATTTTATTTTCTTGTTTTTGTTCAGGCGATAAAGGTCTTTTTCGAGTTCCTTTTTTTGGGATTTGTGTATTAGGATGCTGTTTATCTATACCTTGAAAACCGGTATCGGCCCAGATGGTTACCTCAGGGGGAATATGGCGAATTATATCGACTTTATCGAGTAAGCGTTTATCGTGACGGCGCCCATTTTTGATCATGGGGATAAATCCAATTTTCCTCGTTTCGTCAGTCATAATAAGCCCTTTTCGAGTGGTCTGTCTTTTCTTTCCCGAATACATTTTTTTTCGCCGACGCAGATTCTTAGGCTTTTGGACAGGTCGCTCTGTCCCATCAATAAAGACGTCTTTAACTCCAGGAAAGGCGCGAAAAAATTCCTCAGCAGAGCGAATTTGACGAGCGGGCAAAACACATTCTCGCCCCAAGGTCATCTCTAAAACCGGCAATAATATTTTTACCCAGCGACATACCCGTGTTCTATCTAAACCAAAAAGAAGTCCTTGCAAATCATAGGTCGGATAACATTTTAAATACAATAAAATAAAAAGCAGTTTATCTAATGGGGTTGGGATAAATCCTTTCTGCCCTGCACCCATCTGCCGCTCGTGATCTTTTCGATTCTTTTTCCGATAAATCAAATAACAAGCTGAAAATTCAGCGGCTAAATTTTTCAATTCTTCGACTGATAATCCAATGATTGCTTTACATAAACGATTATCTCGTAACAACCGCTCTTTGTTGATCATTTCAAACCGTTATTTTCTAAGTTAAACCTCTTTTTATTGTCTATAGCGTGACAAAAAATGCAACTCTCTATTCAGCAACTATTTTAATATCATTGATTACATTTTCCGACATGTTCACCTTCCACAATCAGTGGGTAAATAGCCTAACTGTAAAGAATTATTTGTATTAGTCTTAACTTAATCTGACAATTCTGATTTAAAAAAGAGCGTTACCGGTTTTAATTAACATCATTAGATAATTAAATAAAAGGTAATTCTATGTATCAAACAAATAATCCTATCATCAAACATAAAATCGGGTTACTTAACCTCGCTGAAGAGCTTAATAACGTCTCAAAAGCCTGTAAGATTAGGGAGTATCCCGAGATACGTTTTATCGCTACCAGGAACTTGTTAACGATGGTGGGATAGACGCTTTAATTCACGAGTTTCGCACAGGCATATAAAATTCCAGAAATGGCTTAAAAGCAATGGTTAATTTGCAAGTTACTAAAAAGTATAAATTTGTTTAAATTACAATAAGTTGCTTTTAATTTATAAGATTTTGTCTATTTATATATTATGCTGTGGTAGTGTTCAAAAATCTGTGTCATATCTTAAACTCAAAAAAAGAGGTATGACAATATGAGAAATCAATCATTTAATTTTGATGAAGCGTTGAAGCAATTACAATCAGGTAAAAAATTACTCGGTACGGATGGAATACTCACACCACTCATAAAACAGCTGACCGAAGCTGCCCTGCAGGCAGAAATAGAACACTACCTATCGACAACGTCAATCGATACGCGTAAAAATGGCTATACCACGAGTTTCGCACAGGCATATAAAATTCCAGAAATGGCTAAAAGCAATGGTTAATTTGCAAGTTACTAAAACGTATAAATTTGTTTAAATTATAATAAGTTGCTTTTAATTTATAAGATTTTGTCTATTTATATATTATGCTGAATTAAACTTAAAAATAGAGTGTTTTTTTATTGGTGCGAAACTCGTGTATACTCGAAAAATGGTTAAATCGACATCAGGTCAATTTGAACTGAAAACGCCCAGAGACAGGTCAAGTGCTTTTGAGCCTCAGCTCATTAAGAAAAATCAGACACAATTATCAGAGGATATTGATAACAAAATCCTATCGTTATTTGCATTAGGCATGAGTTATCGTGATATTCAAAAACATGTTGCAGAATTATATGGACTGGAAATATCAGATGGAGCTATTACGCATATTACTGACAAATTACTCCCTGAATTAAAAGTCAGGCAATAATGCCCTCTGGAGGCGCTCTATCCTTTTGTCTGGCTCGATGCCATTCATTACAAGATAAAACATGATGGTCACTATATCAATAAGGCAATCTACACAGTACTTGGACTAACCACCGATGGGCATAAGGAATGGTTAGGACTCTATATGTCTGAAACAGAAGGAGCACATCATTGGCTGAGCGTTCTGACTTACATAACCGTGGTATACAAGATATTTTAATCGCTTGTGTTGACGGATTAAAAGGGTTTCCAGAAGCGATAGCCAGTATTTTCCCGCAGACAGTCAGCTATGCGTAGTTCATCAAATTCGCAATAGCTTACGTTATATTGCCAGTAAAGACCAAAAAGCCTTTATGGCTAAGCCGGTTTATCGTGCAGATACTAAAGCGGCTGCTGAGCTTGCCCTTGATGAACTGGAAACGAAATGGGGTGAAAAATACCCGATAGTGCTAGAATCCTGGCGAAGTAAATGGGAGTTGCTCAGTGCTTATTTTCGATACCCTAAAGCCATTAGAAAACCCATTTATACGACCAATGCAGTAGAGGCGGTTCATCGGCAGTTTAGGAAATTAACTAAAACCAAAGGGGCTTTTTCTAATGAAAACAGCTTATTAAAATTACTCTATATTGGCATCAATCAGGTATCCAACAAATGGACTATGCCGATTAGTAACTGGGCGTTAACCATTGGTCAATTGTCCATCTATTTTAAAGGGCGCCTAGATGGTATAATCAAAATATAAAATCCCCTGACACAGAATTATGAATACCCTCCCTTTCCATAGAAAGGGTTATTTTTATTTATTACACATTTTCATATCCAATTAGTTAAAAATCTTCCCTGTATTAAAGTACAGTTTATATCTATAGAATTACAAATTAAATTCTATTATTCACGAGTTTCGCACCAATAAAAAAACGCTCTATTTTTAAGTTTAATTCAGCATAATATATAAATAGACAAAATCTTATAAATTAAAAGCAACTTATTGTAATTTAAACAAATTTATACGTTTTAGTAACTTGCAAATTAACCATTGCTTTTAAGCCATTTCTGGAATTTTATATGCCTGTGCGAAACTCGTGTTATTATTTCATACAAGATAATAACAACTATAGCAAAATCAACTTGCTTGATAAAATTTATCTTTCTCTAAATATATTATATGTATTTTAAATTTTTTGATCAGTGGCATATTTTTTCTTATATTTAAATGATAATCTATAAACTAATTAATTAGTTTCAATAATGGTTAATGCTTTATAACATGAAAAACTATTCATATTAGTGATTATTTGATTGTATTCATCCGTCAACGGAGAGTACACTCTTTATTATTTAACCTACTTCTTAAGGGGGAAAAGTAGTGAGTGTAGCTATTATAATTAGCACTCATGGTATTGCTGCAAAACAGTTGCTCATGACCGCTGAAATGTTGATTGGCGAACAACAAAATATCGCTTATATCGATTTTGTTCCAGGTGAAAACTCTGATACATTAATTGAAAAATATAATCAAAAGCTTAATGAGCTCGAGGTTACTCAAGGTGTGTTATTTTTAGTAGATATGTGGGGAGGCAGTCCATTTAACGCCGCTAGTCGAATTATCGAAAGTAAAGATAAAGACAAATATGATATAGTTACCGGAGTTAACGTCCCCATGTTAGTTGCTACGTTGCTATCCCGTGATGATGATCCTACTTTTAGTGAATTAGTCAACACTGCTATTGAAACCGGTCGCAGCGAAATTAAAGCACTCAATAGTCAGCAGACTAGCAATAAACCGCAAAATTCACCGATGCCAACTCCCCCTCCAAAGGTAACGAATTCAGCTACACAAGGCCATATGTTTATTGCCCTTGCACGAATTGATGATCGTTTAATTCATGGTCAAGTGGCTACTCGCTGGACCAAAGAGACAAAAGTTAAACGTATTATCGTAGTCAGTAATGAAGTTGCTAAAGATCATGTTCGTTCAACCTTATTAAAACAAGTTGCGCCACCGGGTGTCACTGCGCATGTGGTCGACGTAGAAAAATGTATTCGTGTCTACAATAATCCTAAGTATGTCGGTGAACGCGTTATGCTGTTATTTACCAATCCAACAGACGTTTTACGCCTTGTGGAAGGCGGTGTCGAAATAAAGTCTGTTAATATTGGTGGCATGGCATACCGTGAGGGTAAAACACAGGTTAACAATGCAATCTCGATCGATAATGAGGATATTGATGCTTTCAATCAATTATCCAAACGAGGCATTGAACTTGAAGCGCGTAAAGTTTCTAGTGACAACAAACTGGATATGTTAGCTCTTATCAAAAAAGCAAAAAACTGAGTTTCCTTTTTTGGTTATCCATCCAAGACTTAAAAGTAGATTCACCAACGTTGTTGGTTACAGGAGATAAACAATGGAGCTTACCGTTGTTCAAATCATACTCGTTTTCCTTGTTGCCTGTATTGCAGGTATGGGTTCTGTGCTAGATGAATTCCAATTTCATCGTCCTTTAATTGCTTGTACACTAATTGGTCTTGTACTTGGTGATCTAAAAACAGGGATAATTATCGGCGGCACACTGGAAATGATTGCGCTCGGATGGATGAATATCGGTGCGGCCATGGCTCCCGATGCTGCCCTAGCCTCAATTATTTCTACCATTCTGGTTATTGCCGGCGGGCAAGATATTGGTACCGGTATTGCACTAGCAATTCCTTTAGCTGCCGCAGGACAAGTATTGACCGTTATTGTTCGGACAATCACTGTTGCATTCCAGCATGCATCTGATCGCGCTGCATTATCTGCTAATTTACGTGCATTAACCATAATTCATATCTCAGCTCTGTTATTACAGGCTATGCGTATTGCTATTCCTTCTTTAATTGTTGCTATCTCTGTAGGTACTTCAGAAGTCCAACACCTACTGGATTCAATTCCTGAGGTTGTCACTAAAGGGTTGAATATTGCTGGCGGTATGATCGTTGTTGTCGGTTACGCTATGGTAATCAATATGATGCGTGCAGGTTATCTAATGCCATTCTTCTACTTGGGCTTTGTCACTGCCGCATTTACCAATTTCAACCTAGTTGCACTAGGCGTGATTGGTATTGTGATGGCTATTCTCTATATTCAACTCAGTCCAAAATACAACCAATCACAAATTGCTGCTTTGCAAAATAACGGCAATAGTGATTTAGATAATGAATTAGATTAATTAAGGAATGGAATAATGGCAGATACAACTTCAGTAAACCAAACAAATCTAAAAAAGCTTACTGCTGGTGATATTCGCGGAGTTTTTTTACGTTCCAATCTTTTTCAAGGATCTTGGAACTTTGAACGTATGCAAGCCCTTGGCTTTTGTTTTTCAATGATCCCAGTGATCCGCCGTTTATACCCTGAAAACAGTGAAAAACGTAAACAAGCCATTAAACGCCATCTTGAGTTTTTTAATACTCATCCTTATGTTGCAGCGCCTGTTTTAGGTGTCACCATAGCGATGGAAGAGCTAATGGCTAATGGCGCGGATATCGATGATGGTGCAATTAATGGTATCAAAGTAGGTTTAATGGGCCCTTTAGCGGGCGTTGGTGACCCTATTTTTTGGGGCACAGTACGTCCAGTATTTGCGGCTCTAGGCGCCGGAATTGCAATGTCAGGTAGTCTACTAGGACCGCTACTATTTTTTATTTTGTTTAATTTAGTTCGCTTATTAACCCGTTATTACGGTGTCACCTATGGCTATAAAAGAGGGCTCGATATTGTTCATGACATGGGGGGTGGCTTTTTACAAAAAATGACCGAAGGTGCTTCTATCCTAGGGCTATTTGTCATGGGCGCATTAGTCAATAAGTGGACTAATGTTAATATCCCTTTAGTCGTATCAGAGATAAAAAATCCCAATACTGGTGAGGTGACAATTACCACCGTACAAACTATCCTCAATCAATTAATGCCTGGTTTAGTGCCATTATTACTAACCTTTGGTTGTATGTGGTTGTTGAGACGCAAGGTTAATCCACTATGGATTATCATTGGTTTCTTTATTCTAGGCATTGTTGGCTATTGGGCTGGATTTTTAGTCTAACAGACTCAATTTCTTAATTGTCAATTGCGGGAGGTTGCAACCTCCCGTTTTTAATTTTTCTTTACAGCAGATTAATAATCGATTGGAGTCTTTGCTTATGAATAATATTGTATTGACTGTCTTGATCCTACTAATGCTAACTTATGCTATCTATGAAGAATTGATTGTTAACTTATTAAATGGAAAAACAAAATTAAAAATAAAGTTAAGGCGTAAAAATAGAATCGATGCCGTTATTTTTATTATACTGATTGCGATTGTTATTTATCATAATATTATTCAACATGGTAGTCAGCTAACAACCTATTTATTAATGATTACAGTTATTATTGTTGTTTACTTAACATTCATTCGTTATCCTAAGCTTTATTTTAAAGATAAAGGTTTTTACTACAATAATGTCTATATATTGTACGAAAATATTAAAACAATTAATTTATCGAAAGATGGAATATTGATAGTCGGTTTAGCAAAAAGAAAAATTTATATTGCTGCTAAACAGTTTGATGATTTAGATAAAATTTACAATTTTATGATCAATAATAAATAAATATAAATAATATTGTTAATTATTCTTATATATTTAATCAATTAGAATTATTATTTTTATTAAAATTTAAATGATATTAATTTTATAAATTAATAAAAATTTAAATAATTGCCTTTTATTACTTTTATGATATATTTTGTTATAAGTCATTGGGGAGTAGCCTGTTCTAAATAAAATTGTCTATTAGCGATTAATTTAGAAATTTCATGTCAACATACTCGTTATGATCCATAACGTGGCATGAATACCTGACGAGGTTGGTGAGACCATAGACATATTTTTACTCTAGGTTGGAAGTAAAAATATGTCTATGGAAAACTTTCCAACTGAGACGATATAATGAACTTATACGCAACCCTAGCTTTACCTCTTGCATTATCGATAGATGCTTTTGCTGCATCTGTTTGCAAAAGTGCTAGCTTATTTAAGCCCTCTTTACGTGAAGCAATAAGAACTGGTTTTATTTTTGGTATTATTGAGGCCATCACACCCACCATTGGCTGGAGTTTGGGACTATTAGCCAGCCAATATATTATTAAGTGGGATCATTGGATAGCGTTTAGTCTATTATTCATGTTGGGTACCAAATGATATATCAAAGTTATCATCATGCAAAAAAACAATAGCAAACCTCAATCTATCCACTGTCACAATTATTTTACCCTTTATCACTACTGCCCTTAGCCAACCAGCTTGGATGCAATAGCTATTGGTGTCATCTGGCCTTTTTGCAAATTAATATCATCCATACAGCGATGACAATCGGACTAATGACCATGATTATGGCAACACTTGGAATATTATTAGGTCGTTATATTGGTCCATTATTAGGAAAAAAAGCCGAAATGATTGGCTGTGTTACGCTAATCATTATCGGATTTAGTATAGTTTATCAACATATTTAATTGATTAAATAATTAATTCACCTCTATGTTTTTAATGCTTTTTTAGGTTAAAAATGATAATAAACAGACACCAAACAATATTAATTGAAAATCTTTTAATGTGTAATATTTACTAACAAAATAGCTAACCATTTAATTGATTACATTATTTTAAAATAAAATATAGACTGATGATAATAATTTTTATTAATTACAAATGGCATTTTTTGCTTATCTATAAATATCAAAAATCATAAAATAGAACTTATAAATAAATCAATAAGTTGTGGTAGCTCAGACTTGATCTGACAGTTGCCGGTTATTTATACAGTACCTGTCAGGTTAAATTTAATTTAAATCTTTCTCTCTCCAAAGTTGTTTTCCATCGTGTAAAGTTGCCATAGGAGTTCGACCGCAACACATTTTTCCTTGATGAGTGCGTTGGTTATTATATTATTCCGCTAACCATTTATCTAAATCAGCTTGTAATTCATCTAAAGCCCTATAGATTTCTTACGAAAAGCCACATGATAGAACTCTTGTAATACAGTTTTATGAAAGCGTTCACAAATCCCATTAGTTTGAGGTGAACGAGCTTTAGTTTTTGTATGATCAATATCATTGATAGCGAGATAAAGTTGATAATCGTGATGTTCAACTTTACCACAATACTCACTGCCTCTGTCCGTCAGTATACGTAACACCGGTAACCCATGCTGGGAATAAAAGGGAGAACCTTGTCATTTAATAAATCTGCCGCCGTTATCGCGCTTTTTGTTGTGTAAAGCTTACAATGAACGACTTTACTGTAAGTATCAATCACGAGTTTCGCACCAATAAAAAACGCTCTATTTTTAAGTTTAATTCAGCATAATATATAAATAGACAAAATCTTATAAATTAAAAGCAACTTATTGTAATTTAAACAAATTTATACGTTTTAGTAACTTGCAAATTAACCATTGCTTTTAAGCCATTTCTGGAATTTTATATGCCTGTGCGAAACTCGTGTCAATGTAAGTTTGTTGATAAACACGACCAACGCCTTTTAAATGACCGACATAAAAAGTATCTTGTGAACCCAGATAACCTGGATGCGCTGTTTCAATCTCACCACAGGCTTCATCATATTGCGCTTTCTTTTCTAGAGCACTGATTTGTGATTCTGACAGGATAATTCCTTCTGTTGTGATTTTATCTTCAAGCGCTTTTAGGCGTTTTGTAAAATTTTCGAGATTATGTGTATTAGTCTTAACTTAATCCGACAATTCTGATTTAAAAAAGAGCGTTACCGGTTTTAATTAACATCATTAGATAATTAAATAAAAGGTAATTCTATGTATCAAACAAATAATCCTATCATCAAACATAAAGTCGGGTTACTTAACCTCGCTGAAGAGCTTAATAACGTCTCAAAAGCCTGTAAGATTATGGGGGTATCCCGAGATACGTTTTATCGCTACCAGGAACTTGTTAACGATGGTGGGATAGACGCTTTAATTAATCAAAATCGACGGGTGCCTAACGTAAAAAATAGAGTAGATGAACAGATTGAAAGCGCTGTAGTCGAGTATGCGATTGAATACCCTGCACACGGTCAACACCGCAGTAGTAATGAACTAAGAAAAAAAGGCATTTTTGTTTCGGGGAGTGGCGTTCGCTCTATTTGGCTGCGCCATAATCTCGAAAATTTTACAAAACGCCTAAAAGCGCTTGAAGATAAAATCGCAACAGAAGGAATTATCCTGTCAGAATCACAAATCAGTGCTCTAGAAAAGAAAGCGCAAGATGATGAAGCCTGTGGTGAGATTGAAACAGCGCATCCAGGTTATCTGGGTTCACAAGATACTTTTTATGTCGGTCATTTAAAAGGCGTTGGTCGTGTTTATCAACAAACTTACATTGATACTTACAGTAAAGTCGTTCATTGTAAGCTTTACACAACAAAAAGCGCGATAACGGCGGCAGATTTATTAAATGACAAGGTTCTCCCTTTTTATTCCCAGCATGGGTTACCGGTGTTACGTATACTGACGGACAGAGGCAGTGAGTATTGTGGTAAAGTTGAACATCACGATTATCAACTTTATCTCGCTATCAATGATATTGATCATACAAAAACTAAAGCTCGTTCACCTCAAACTAATGGGATTTGTGAACGCTTTCATAAAACTGTATTACAAGAGTTCTATCAGGTGGCTTTTCGTAAGAAAATCTATAGGGCTTTAAATGAATTACAAGCTGATTTAGATAAATGGTTAGCGGAATATAATAACCAACGCACTCATCAAGGAAAAATGTGTTGCGGTCGAACTCCTATGGCAACTTTACACGATGGAAAACAACTTTGGAGAGAGAAAGATTTAAATCAAATTTAACCTGACAGGTACTGTATAAATAACCGGTAACTGTCAGATTAAGTCTGAGCTACTACAACTACAGCGCTTTCAATCTGTTCGTCTACTCTATTTTTTACGTTAGGCACCCGTCAATTTTGATTAATTACACGAGTTTTGCACCAATAAAAAACGCTCTATTTTTAAGTTTAATTCAGCATAATGTCACCGATCATGCAAAACTGATCCTCTTGGTATTATTCGTACATTTTTGTACGGGTAATTTATGTTAATCAAGGAGATATTTGTGGATATTCATGTTCGCTTTGCACAAGGACAAAGCATTCGAAAAATGGCCCGTGAACTGGGCATTTCCCGTAACACCGTAAAACATCATTTACAACAGCAGGAGATGCCAACTTATGCTAAAAGAAGTCAACAATCGAGTAAACTGGCACCCTTTAAACCTTATTTGCTTCAGCGAATTGAATTGGCTAAACCTGATTGGATCCCTGCAACAGTCCTATTTGATGAGGTAGTTGAAAGAGGCTATCAAGGCGGTATTGCTCAGTTACGTCGATTTGTTTGTCAATTTAAACCAAGCATTGTTCCCGAACCTGTCGTCCGTTTTGAAACACAACCAGGTCAACAAATGCAAATCGACTTCACGACCATCCGGCGAGGCGAACGATCACTAAAAGCGTTTGTTGCAACGCTTGGCTACTTCGCGTGCTAGCTATGTAAAGTTCTTTGATAATGAGCGGACAGAAGCCTGGCAGCAAGGTTTAAAAGAAGCTTTCGACTATTTTGGTGGTGTGCCACAGCAAGTATTGTGTGATAACGCAAAAGCACTCATCATCGAACGAGATGCTTATGCAGAAGGTGAACATAAATTGCATGTCGAAATGCTTCAGATGTCGAAAGATTACGGGTTTAAATTGAGCTCTTGCAAGCCATACTGTAGTGGCATACTAAATTTGACCACCTAAGTTGAGGTGATATGCTTACCTCATAATTTTTATAGGTGCCGAAATGAGTAAAATAATTACTGCTGAATTTAAATGTGAAACCGCCAAATTAGTCCTTGACCACTACAGTCCTTGTGCAAAGCGAACATGAATATCCACAAATATCTCCTTGGCTAACATAAATTACCCGTACAAAAATGTACGAATAATACCAAGTGGATCAGTTTTGCATGATCGGTGACACCTTAAACGCCCACCGATATCTGCGTCAAAACTGCGGCATTACCGTGGAGGAGCCGGTTGTCCATCATTACTATGACCACCGGACTGGGCAGCACCGGCAGCAGACCCTGCCTCAGGAAGAGATGATTAGGCGTTATATTAGCTATATTCCGGCGAGGCATTTTAAGATAGTGCGTTACTACGGTTTTTTGTCGAATCGCAAAAGACGCGTGTTATTGCCGAAGGTGTATAAGGCGTTGGAGATGACGGCGCGTAAAAAACCGGAGAAACCTGGTTTTGCCGTGCTGATGAAAGGGTTTCTGCGCACCGATCCGTACAAATGTATTCTGTGTGGTGACAGGCTATTTTTTACCAGCGCCCAGGCTGGCAAACAGGCAATGAAATTGTTGTCAGAAAGACTGGATAACCTGGAGAAAAAACGAGGGTTACTTAGCTAAACCTAGGGTTAATGTCTCTAAAATTAGGGTGTTAGATGAAAAAACACACTATCTGATGAAAATTCGACCTGCAACAGTTTCAATAAACCGATTCTCCCTCCTTTTAGCAATAATGGATGGCTTTTACTCCTCACCTTAAGTGCGATTCAATTTCCTAACCATCGAGTGACGGAGGAAAGTAGATTTTTTTCTACCAATTGATCGACAAATTCTTTACCCGCTTTCATTGGACCAACGGTATGAGAACTGGATGGGCCAATACCTACCTTTAAACATATCGAAAACACTGATCACCCCCTGGAAAAATAAAAACGATAAAGTAATCACTTAAGACTAAATGTTATGGTTGTAATATTACCGTGTTATAATGGATTGCCAGTTTATCGTTTTTTTTGAAATTTACTAGTAGCAGTGAATAAAATAAAAAAATTTTTTATTTTTTGCCTATTCTAAACAAGTTGTAATGCCAATTTATTGAGAATTGTTGCAGTTAATCCCCAAATTAAATATTGATTGTAGCAATAAAAGAACAGACGCTTTTTATGACCTGTATTATTGATCATAATGGAATGATGATGAGTTAAGGTGAGGGAGTGTTTCAGTGGGGCTTCAAAAATAGCGGCTACTTCGGCTGGATTTTTGTAATAAGAAACCTTTGCAGATAGTAATCCAAGAATAGGCGTCACTAAATAGCCACTATGGCTTTTTATTGGCTGCATTTTTCCGAGGATCTGCACCTGCTTTGGCAAAATATTAATTTCTTCATAAGATTCACGTAAGGCCGTTTCAATTAAATTATAATCATCGGGTTCGCGAGCGCCACCAGGAAAAGAAATTTGACTAGCATGAAGGCGTAAGTTATCAGTTCTTTTGGTAAATAGCAGAGTGGGTTCAGGTTTGCAAATAATGGGTAATAGTACGGCGGCACTTTTTTTTGCGCTATCGGTATTAACAGGTTGAGCGGTACTAGGGGCGATAGGTAGTATTAATTGAAATCAGTTAATAAAATTATCTAAAATATTCATTAACGTTGATTATTTTCTAATACGGGTAATATTCGACTCAGTTTATCAAAAGTCTCTTGATACTCTTTTTCGGCGGTACTATCTGCCACAATTCCACCGCCTGCCCAACAATAAAGGTTTTGATTTTCAGTTAATAAAGTACGTATGCTGATGTTTGTATCCATCGTACCGCAGAAACTGATATAACCAATCGCTCCGCAGTAACTATGGCGACGATGAGGTTCAAGTTCATCAATAATTTCCATTGAACGTATTTTCGGCGCGCCGGTAATTGAGCCGCCTGGAAAGCAGGCTTTTAATAGATCAGTGGGATGATAGCTAGAAGGTAATTGTGCAACAATAGTGCTAACTAAATGATGAATAGCCGGAAAAGATTCAACCACAAAAAGTTCTGGTACACTCACTGTTCCTGGTATTGCAACTTTACCAATATCATTACGCAATAAATCAACTATCATTACGTTTTCAGCGCGATCTTTGGTTGATAATTGTAAACGTTTTATCTGCTGTTGATCTTCTTGGACATCAGTCAGCCTAGGTAATGTGCCTTTAATTGGACGGGTTTGAATTGAATTGTCGTTCAGCCAAAGAAAACGTTCAGGGGATACACTGAGCGCACAATGTTGTTCTAAACGAATGAAGGCAGAGAAGGGTGCCTGATTATTTTGATTAAGTTTAAGAAACGCTTCCCATTCATTACCCTGATATTTGGCTTTAAAACGTTGCGCTAAATTAATTTGGTAACAATCACCACCGCGCAAATATTGATGAATTTGGCTAATTTTATGGTGATATTGCTGTCTTGACATGTTACTTTGCCATGGTTCACACATTTGAAACTGTTCAGTTGGTATTTTCGTTTGGTTTTCTAACCAGGACAAGCGTTGTTCAACATTTTGATAACTGAGCAAAGTTACTATTTTTTTATGGTGATCAACAATTAATGCCCAAAGATAAACACCGATCGCCATATCGGGAAAGCTTAATTCTTTCTTAGCAAGTTCGGGCAGAATTTCTATTCGCCGGCCTAAATCGTAGCCCCATATACCTAAAGCTCCGCCTTGGAAAGGAAGATCGCTATTTACTGTGAAAGTGAGATTCAAATGTTGCATTTCACTTTTTAATAGATCAAATGGATCAAGTTCTGAGCTGATTTTTTCATTTTCACGGTGAATTTGCGTGATACTGTCTCTCGTTTCTAATGTGGTTACTGGATCAGCGACTACAATATCAAAACGGTTATGTGGATGGCTTGCATTACCCGAATGTAATAACATTGCCCATGGCTGGTTGGCTATAGCATTAAAATAATTTAAAGCTGTATCTAATGAATAAGGTAATTGAATTTTTTGCAGGCGCATATTTATTAGGCAACGATAAGGGCTATTAACGAATATACTACCATAAAATAACGTTTTTCATAGGCCAAACTATGCTAATGTTATATTTACACGAGTTTCGCACCAATAAAAAAACGCTCTATTTTTAAGTTTAATTCAGCATAATATATAAATAGACAAAATCTCATAAATTAAAAGCAACTTATTGTAATTTAAACAAATTTATACGTTTTAGTAACTTGCAAATTAACCATTGCTTTTAAGCCATTTCTGGAATTTTATATGCCTGTGCGAAACTCGTGATTGATAATGATGTTTAAATAAAAAATGAGTGAAAAATAAATGTTTTCAGATATGCTAACGTTAAATCATCAGGAGCAACAAGAAGCTGCTGAACGTATTCATCAATTGATGGCTGATGGAATGAGTAGTGGAGAAGCGATTGCTTTAGTCGCTAAGGAGATCCGTGCAAAGCATGCTGTTAAAAAGCAAACTGATAACGACCTTAAATTAAGAGAAATAACATTTTTTATGTTATTGCATATTGTTGATATGATGGATATGCCTTACACCTTTAATTATACTTACTTTTAATAAGAAAATGTTTAGGAGTATAGGAGTAAATGAAAGTGATGAAGATGCTTTTTATGTTGCTAGCTATGATATTATCCACGTTAGTATCTTTTTCAATAACAGCTCAGGATATTGAAATTAATGAGGTAAGAACGGCTAAATTCATCAATTGTGATAATTTAAACCCGCAGCAAATTGGCGCAAAAGCGAAGAATGATTTTATTCGAACCCGCTTGCCATACTGGAATAAGGATAAAAAGCTACTTGGTTCGAATGTAGTTGCATGGATAAATAATAATAGCATTACAGCAATCAAACATGGTTATAGAATCCCTTTGAGTGTTAGGGGTACGAGAAAAGATCTTGGCTATCAGGTGATTGTTAATTGCAAGGATGAGACTATTACTTATCAAATTGAAAGCGATTAGCGATTAATAAATTAACAGCAAAAAGTTGTCAGCATATTAACATTTATGGTTATTTTTATATTATTCTTTTCGCGGATCGTAAGGTAATTGATCCAGAGTATGAGAAATTTTGCGAAATAACTTAAGCCGCTTAGAAAATGCACTGCTTGCCTCTGCTTCAACTCTATCGGCAATAACCGGCATATTGTACCTTTACTTTAAATGCCACACTTGCAGCGGTAAGATTATAACTCATACTCGTATTTTCGACCCCATCAAATATGATTTCTACATTAACACGAGTTTCGCACAGGCATATAAAATTCCAGAAATGGCTTAAAAGCAATGGTTAATTTGCAAGTTACTAAAACGTATAAATTTGTTTAAATTACAATAAGTTGCTTTTAATTTATAAGATTTTGTCTATTTATATATTATGCTGAATTAAACTTAAAAATAGAGCGTTTTTTTATTGGTGCGAAACTCGTGATTAATTTTAGTAAAGGAGACATAGTTTGTCTTGAATAAATATGTAACTATTTATTATTTCTATAATATTTTAATAGTGATTGTAATGAAAGTGATCTATTTTAGGCCATTATTTTGATCAAATAATGGTTAATTTTAGTTTTATTTTAATTACAACACCTTTATCATTTGTATAACTGAAGATAATAAAATTGAACTTTTATTTAAAATATAGGAAGCGTGAACAATGTTACAGCAAGAGATGGATAAAAAATTAAATAAACAGCTTAATTTAGAGTTTTTTTCAGCAAATTTCTATCTGCAAATGAGTGCATGGTGTAATTATAAAGGTTTTGAAGGAGCTGCGGTGTTTTTAAAAACGCATTCTCAGGAAGAGATGGGGCATATGCAACGTTTATTTAATTATCTTAGCGATACTGGTGAAATGCCGATATTAGGTCAAATTGATGCCCCACCTGCGGAATTTAATTCTGTAAAAGAGGTTTTTGAAAAAACTTATCAACATGAACAAAATATTACACATGAAATTAATGCACTTGTACATCTTGCATTGGAGATGCAAGACTACTCGACATTTAATTTTTTGCAGTGGTATGTTGCAGAACAACATGAAGAAAAGAAGTTATTCAAATCAATTTTGGATAAGTTTGAGTTAGTTGGTGAAGATGATAAATCACTATTTTTATTAGATAAAGAGTTGAAAGCAATGTCTAACACTGTGCATGTTTAATTTATAACTTCCCACTTTGAATACAAGTGGGAAAATTATTTTCTCTACTATCATTTAGCATTTTGTTTTATCTTTTTTAAACAATCCAAAAATAAAAAACGGTTATAAAAATTATTTCTGATAATATGAATGATATTGTAAGTAATTGTATCTCCTTATTATAAATTATAAGGGAATATTGATATGGTAAAGTTTAGTAGGTTGGTATTACTATTAACAATAACAGTCTCTTTTCCGGTAATTTCATCCCCACCTATTATAACGGTTAGTAAAAAACAGTTTGGTGATAAATGCGTTTTTAAGCGCGAGGAAGTAATGCTTGAGTGTCGCACCAATGGTGCATTATTGGTTATAAATCCTAGTACCTTAATGCAATATCCTCTTAATATAGCTAGGCGACTTAATTTTGATTACAAGGTGTGTTATGAGTTATACAATTGATTTTCGACGTAAAGTAATATCTGTAAGGAAAGCCGAAGGTTTAACAATTCGAGAAACTGCGAAACAATTCCGTATTGGAAAAGCGTCTTTAGTACGTTGGCTTAAACGACCAGAGCCAAAAAATTCAACGCCACGTAAGAGGAAGCTCGATAAAAATGCTTTAGCAAAAGATGTGGAACAGTATCCAGATGCTTACCAAAAGGAACGGGCAGAGCGATTCGGTGTTTGTAAAAAGACTATTTGGCAATCCCTTAAAAAGCTGGGATTAACCTATAAAAAAAACTCTATTCCATCCAAAAACCAACGAAAGCGACAGGCTGGCACATCAGCAAAAAAGACAACAGTATGAAAAAAAAGATAAATCTGTTGTTTTTATTGATGAAAGTGGTTTTTCACATGACACTCCACGAACTCACGGCTATTCCCCAAAAGGTCACCGTTGTTTTGGCCTGAAAAACTGGGGTGCTAAGGGAAGAACAAATGTTATTGGCGCTTTATTGGGAACAACCCTTTTTGCTATCGGATTATTTGATTGCAATATTAATCGTGATGTTTTTTATGTTTGGATCACAAAAATATTGCTCCCAGAACTTCCTGAAAATTCTGTTATTTTTATGGACAACGCTAGCTTTCACAAAGGTAAGAATATTGAACAGGCAATTATAAACGCAGGACACCAGATAGAATATTTGCCTGTGTATTCACCAGATTTAAATCCTATAGAACATAAATGGTCTCAAGCTAAACGTAAAAAGATGGAAACAGGATGCACTATCGATGACCTGTTTTTAATACATATGCTGTAATCAAAATTAAGTCGCCTAGCTATAAATCCTTTCTGCCCTGCACCCATCTGCCGCTCGTGATCTTTTCGATTCTTTTTCCGATAAATCAAATAACAAGCTGAAAATTCAGCGGCTAAATTTTTCAATTCTTCGACTGATAATCCAATGATTGCTTTACATAAACGATTATCTCGTAACAACCGCTCTTTGTTGATCATTTCAAACCGTTATTTTCTAAGTTAAACCTCTTTTTATTGTCTATAGCGTGACAAAAAATGCAAGTCTCTATTCAGCAACTATTTTAGCGATTAGCCGGTGGGTAAGAGCCCTTCGTTTAGAACGTTAAGGGAAAACATCGCCTGGTCTGCCATTAACACCTGAACAAATTGAGTTCAGAGAAATGAAGAAAAAAATCCACCGGCTGGAAATGGAGAATGACATCTTAAAAAAGGCTACTGCGCTCTTAATGTCCGACTCACTGAAAAATTTTCGGTAGTTGAAAAGCTAAGAGTGCTTTATCCGGTGAAAACTTTGTGTCGTATTTTTAATAAGCCTGTTGCTAAATAAGGGCATTAATTAGAATTTATCAAAAAATTAAAAGTTGACTATAAAATAATCACGTTTTAAATTGAAAATAATCCATTTTAGATTAAAAAATAAACCACTCTCGTGTTTTTGAGGTGTATGTGAGTCGTTTTTGTTTAAAGCAGCGTGAGTTCACTATTTGGCAACAGGCTTAATGTTCACCGAAGCAGTTATCGCTATTGGTGTCGGCCTAAGGAGCCAGATATTGAGCGGACGATAAAACGTAGCCTAGTCAGCGAAGCGTGGAACGTTAGTGGCGGCTCTGCTGGCGCAAGGACTATCGCCACGATGGTTACCAATACACACAACGTGAAACTTGGGCGGTGGTTAGCGGGTAAGTTGATGAAAGAATTAATCATCGTCAGTTGCCAAGAGCGAAAACATAAATACAACCGCGGTGGAAATGAACGTATTGATATTCCAAATCTGCTCAATAGGCAGTTCGCTGTTACAAAGCCTGACCAGGTTTGGTGCGGCGATGTAACCTATATTTGGACAGGCTCACGATGGGCCTATCTGGCTGTGGTATTGGATTTGTTTGCCCGAAAACCGGTGGGCTGGGCAATGTCATTTGCACCAGACTCAGAATTAACAGCCAAAGCACTACAAATGGCTTGGGAACCACGTGGGCATCCCAAACAGGTGATGTTCCATAGTGATCAGGGAAGTCATTATACCAGTCGTCAGTATAGGCAGGCATTGTGGCGTTATCAGATGACCCAAAGTATCAGTCGCAGAGGGAATTGTTGGGATAGATAGTCCGATGGAACGATTCTTCCGTAGTCTGAAGACCGAATGGGTGCCAACGACTGGCTACCAAAGCTTTAGTACTGCTCAGTCAGCCATTATTCGCTACATAACCCACTACTATAGCGATATAAGACCTCACTGGTATAACGGTGGATTAACGCCAAACGAATCAGAGCGACTGTTCCGTGAACAGTCAGGTAGGGTGGCCAATTTTAGTTGACCACTACAGACCACTACAAATCGACATCAGGTCAATTTGAACTGAAAACGCCCAGAGACAGGTCAGGTGCTTTTGAGCCTCAGCTCATTAAGAAAAATCAGACAAGATTATCAGAGGATATTGATAACAAAATCCTATCGTTATTTGCATTAGGCATGAGTTATCGTGATATTCAAAAACATGTTGCAGAATTATATGTGTTAGTCTTAACTTAATCTGACAATTCTGATTTAAAAAAGAGCGTTACCGGTTTTAATTAACATTATTAGATAATTAAATAAAAGGTAATTCTATGTATCAAACAAATAATCCTATCATCAAACATAAAGTCGGGTTACTTAACCTCGCTGAAGAGCTTAATAACGTCTCAAAAGCCTGTAAGATTATGGGGGTATCCCGAGATACGTTTTATCGCTACCAGGAACTTGTTAACGATGGTGGGATAGACGCTTTAATTAATCAAAATCGACGGGTGCCTAACGTAAAAAAATAGAGTAGATGAACAGATTGAAAGCGCTGTAGTTGAGTATGCCATTGAATACCCTGCACACGGTCAACACCGCAGTAGTAATGAACTAAGAAAAAAAGGCATTTTTGTTTCGGGGAGTGGCGTTCGCTCTATTTGGTTGCGCCATAATCTCGAAAATTTTACAAAACGCCTAAAAGCGCTTGAAGATAAAATCGCAACAGAAGGAATTATCCTGTCAGAATCACAAATCAGTGCTCTAGAAAAGAAAGAGCAAGATGATGAAGCCTGTGGTGAGATTGAAACAGCGCATCCAGGTTATCTGGGTTCACAAGATACTTTTTATGTTGGTCATTTAAAAGGCGTTGGTCGTGTTTATCAACAAACTTACATTGATACTTACAGTAAAGTCGTTCATTGTAAGCTTTACACAACAAAAAGCGCGATAACGGCGGCAGATTTATTAAATGATAAGGTTCTCCCTTTTTATTCCCAGCATGGGTTACCAGTGTTACTTATACTGACGGACAGAGGCAGTGAGTATTGTGGTAAAGTTGAACATCACGATTATCAACTTTATCTCGCTATCAATGATATTGATCATACAAAAACTAAAGCTCGTTCACCTCAAACTAATGGGATTTGTGAACGCTTTCATAAAACTGTATTACAAGAGTTCTATCAGGTGGCTTTTCGTAAGAAAATCTATAGAGCTTTAGATGAATTACAAGCTGATTTAGATAAATGGTTAGCGGAATATAATAACCAACGCACTCACCAAGGAAAAATGTGTTGCGGTCAAACTCCTATGGCAACTTTACACGATGGAAAACAACTTTGGAGAGAGAAAAATTTAAATCAAATTTAACCTGACAGGTACTGTATAAATAACCGGTAACTGTCAGATTAAGTCTGAGCTACTACATTTAATTCAGGGAGTAATTTGTCAGTAATATGCGTAATAGCTCCATCTGATATTTCCAGTCCATATAATTCTGCAACATGTTTTTGAATATCACGATAACTCATGCCTAATGCAAATAACGATAGGATTTTGTTATCAATATCCTCTGATAATTTTAAAATAGTTGCTGAATAGAGACTTGCATTTTTTGTCACGCTATAGACAATAAAAAGAGGTTTAACTTAGAAAATAACGGTTTGAAATGATCAACAAAGAGCGGTTATTACGAGATAATCGTTTATGTAAAGCAATCATTGGATTATCAGTCGAAGAATTGAAAAATTTAGCCGCTGAATTTTCAGCTTGTTATTTGATTTATCGGAAAAAGAATCGAAAAGATCACGAGCGGCAGATGGGTGCAGGGCAGAAAGGATTTATCCCAACCCCATTAGATAAACTGCTTTTTATTTTATTGTATTTAAAATGTTATCCGACCTATGATTTGCAAGGACTTCTTTTTGGTTTAGATAGAACACGGGTATGTCGCTGGGTAAAAATATTATTGCCGGTTTTAGAGATGACCTTGGGGCGAGAATGTGTTTTGCCCGCTCGTCAAATTCGCTCTGCTGAGGAATTTTTTCGCGCCTTTCCTGGAGTTAAAGACGTCTTTATTGATGGGACAGAGCGACCTGTCCAAAAGCCTAAGAATCTGCGTCGGCGAAAAAAAATGTATTCGGGAAAGAAAAGACAGACCACTCGAAAAGGGCTTATTATGACTGACGAAACGAGGAAAATTGGATTTATCCCCATGATCAAAAATGGGCGCCGTCACGATAAACGCTTACTCGATAAAGTCGATATAATTCGCCATATTCCCCCTGAGGTAACCATCTGGGCCGATACCGGTTTTCAAGGTATAGATAAACAGCATCCTAATACACAAATCCCAAAAAAGGAACTCGAAAAAGACCTTTATCGCCTGAACAAAAACAAGAAAATAAAATAATCTCGGGCATCCGTATTACGGTTGAACACGCCATCGCGGGTATCAAGCGCCTCGGTTGTATGACCCAAATTTTACGGAATCGTAGACCCTTTATTGATGATACCTTTCTACTCCTTAGTGCCGGTCTTTGGAAATTCCATCTCAGAACAGCCTAAAATTTACTTCAATCACCGAAATACCCTTATTTCACTATTAAGCAACACGCTTTTTGTCTGATTTTTCTTAATGAGCTGAGGCTCAAAAGCACCTGACCTGTCTCTGGGCGTTTTCAGTTCAAATTGACCTGATGTCGATTTAACCGTTTTTCGAGTATAGCCATTTTTATGCGTATCGATTGACCTTGTCGATAGGTAGTGTTCTATTTCTGCCTGCAGGGCAGCTTCGGTCAGCTGTTTTATGAGTGGTGTGAGTATTCCATCCGTACCAAGTAAATTTTTACCTGATTGTAATTGCTTCAACGCTTCATCAAAATTAAATGATTGATTTCTCATATGTCATACCTCTTTTTTTTTGAGTTTAAGATATGACACAAATTTTTGAACACTACCGCATTTGGATCGAAGTCTTTACAAAAATCATCCATCAGGCAATAAAGTTCAGTAAGATTTTCCATATTTGTTTAACAATGCTCTACTCTTTAACCAGATTGTTAGAGTATTTTAACGAAATATGCGCATTCAACTATTTGAATAGCAAGACTTTCACTTTATTTCTTATCCCGAACTCAGGTTATTTTTAAGTGTGCAATTTGTCATTAACGTTTTTTAAGATGAGCAATTAGACGTTTACGCTTACGTAGTTGCGTTGGTGTCAATTTATTTTTCTTGCCGGCATAAGGATTAGCGCCTTCTTTAAATTGAATACGAATCGGCGTCCCCATAACCTGTAATGTACGACGAAAATAGTTCATTAAATAACGTTTGTAAGAATCGGGTAATTCAGCAACTTGATTGCCATGGATGACCACAATCGGTGGATTATAACCGCCGGCATGAGCATATTTCATTTTCACTCTGCGACCTCGTATCAGAGGTGGCTGATGTTCTTCTTCTGCCATCTTCATAATACGTGTTAATAAGGCTGTACTTACTCGCCGTGTTGCCGATTCATAAGCTTCATGGATAGACTCAAATAAATTACCAACACCACTACCTTGCAACGCTGAAATAAAATGCACTTTGGCGAAATCCATAAAATCTAATCGCAAATCCAACATATCTTTAACCGATTGACGATCCTCTTGCGACATGCCATCCCACTTATTGACTACAATCACCAGAGAACGCCCTGCATTCAAAATAAAGCCTAGTAATGATAAGTCTTGATCAGAAATACCTTCTCTGGCATCAATAACCAGTAAAACAACATTAGCATCTTCAATTGATTGCAACGTTTTGATCACTGAAAATTTTTCGACCGTTTCAGTTATTTTTCCGCGCTTACGCACACCCGCTGTATCAATCAGTATATATTCATATCCATCCCGTTCCATCGGAATATAAATGCTATCCCGCGTTGTACCTGGCATATCATAAACAACTACCCGATCTTCACCCAAAATACGGTTAGTTAAGGTCGATTTACCAACATTTGGCCGACCAACAATCGCTAACTTAATCGGTAGTGAACGCAGATCAAAGGCTTCTTCTTCACTATTATTGTCAAGCGCCTCTTTCTCCTCCTGAGCAAGCCAATGAGCTGCATTAGCCTCCTCTGGGGATAATTCAATATCATTGGCTAATTTTTGCGGCGAATAGGGAGAAACCACTTTTTCAATCAGTTGAGTAACACCACGTCCATGAGATGCGGCAATGGGATAAATATCCCTGATCCCAAGTGCATAAAAATCACCTAAAACTGTATCAATATCCAAACCATCAGTTTTATTTGCTACCAGGTAACTATCCTTCTTGCGACTGCGCAAATGTTTCGCAATCTCATAATCTGCCGGCATCAATCCTGAACGAGCATCAACTATAAAAAAAACAATATCAGCTTCTTCAATCGCCAGTAAGGATTGAGAAGCCATATGGGTTTCTATCCCCTCTTCTGAACCATCGATACCACCGGTATCAATAATAATGAATTCCTGTCCTGCAAACTCTGCTGTGCCGTATTTTCGGTCACGGGTTAAACCAGGAAAATCAGCAACCAGCGCATCCCTAGTTCGAGTTACTCGGTTAAATAAGGTAGATTTTCCTACATTTGGACGCCCTACTAGCGCAATGACAGGTATCATTTTTAAGATGCCTCATAAAAATTAAAATCGGTATTCTGATTCCAATCTTCAGAATACTAAAAAATAAAACGGCTGCGGAAATCAGCAGCCGTTAATTCTATCTGGAAAATAAGAAAATGTCAGGCAATTAACGTTCAATCAAATATACAGTTCCATCTTTTGCCTGAATGAGTAATTTATCACTGGCAACAATCGGACGGCTGCGTAAGCCAGAACTATCAACTTTATTTTGTGCCACAAATTGACCATCTTGGATATCTAACCAATGAAGATAACCTTCCCCATCACCAACTACTAAATAACCATTATAAATAGCCGGTGCGGTTAAATTGCGATGTAATAAGGCATCTTGAGTCCATAAAGTGACGCCATCATTTTTGCGAATGGCCAGCACACGATCATTTTGATCAACTAAGTAGATAATACCATTGGTAACAATAATATCATTCACCGTGCCTAGATCACGCTTCCAGATAATTTGGCTAGAGCGCATATCCATTGCAACTAAATCACCATTATACGCAACAGCAAAGATAACGCCTGAATTAGTATCAATAACCGGCGTCATATTAACATCGTGCAAACGATCAATTTCCGTTGCACCATGGATCTGAGAAATATATTGTTGCCAGGCAATCTGCCCTTGAGCAAGCATTATGGCACTAATACGACCACCATCACTACCAACAATCGCGACTCCATAAGCGGTAGCTGGCGCTGACTTTCCTCTTACTGATAATGTCGAGGTGTCTAAATTAATACTCCATTTACTTTGTCCAGTCTGTGCATCTAACGCTTGTAACACACCGTTACTGGTATGGATCAATACCAAACCGTCACTGACTACTGGCTGCGAAAGTGCTTCTCCGGCAACATCTGTTTCCCATGCCATTTCTCCATCGGTTTTATTCAATGCGATAACTTTGCCGGTTTCTGTCCCTATATAAAGCTTATCTCCTGAAACCGTTAATCCGCTGGAAAGTAAGGCCGGCAAATTAGCCGTGAAAAAACCAACATGTTCTGATAAATCAATAGACCATAGTATCTCACTTGAATCAACATCCATTGCTTTCACCGTTCCTTTACGATCGGCTGCATAAACAACAGAATCATCGTAAACCGGTGAAAGTTGAGAATAATATTTTCCACTACCATCCCCTATCGAGCGATGCCAGATGATAGAAGGGGTAAATTGATTGTCAACCTCAGGTAAAGGAGACATCACGATAGAATCTTTTTCCGTTGAGCATCCCATTAATAAAGTCATTGCCAACAAACCAACCAAGAGCGTTCTAGCCAATTGCATGTTAATATTCCTCTTAGTTTGGCAAGCTATTAATTTTTATTTTTAATATTGTCTTCATCATTTCAGCTCCACTTGATTCAATTCCTTCAGAATAAGCTGCACGAGCGCCAGCAACATCACCTTTTTTCAATAATACATCGCCACGAATATCTTCAACAATCGTACTCCATCCTTTATCCTGTACTTGAGTCAAAGTAATCAGCGCTTGATCTGTCTTGTTTAAAGCTAACTGTACGCGTGCCAACCTGACATTGATCAAATCTTTAAGATCATCTAATTTTGCTACTGCTAATGCCTTTAGTAATGCTTTTTCTGCACCAGCAATATCACTCTTTTCCACCGCAATTTTGGCAAGTTCAATATTGGTCAATACACCATAAATATTGTTTGTTTCATTAGCAAATTGTTCACCAGCGGCCAGCACTTGTTTTGAACCTGTCTGCAATTGAGATGAAATTTGTTCAAAGGCTTGAGCACTTTCTTGCAAACGATCTGCCTGATGTAATTGCCAATAATTCCAACCAATAATCGCACCAACTCCGACAGCTAACCCAATTACTAACGCTTTGCCATTGTTAACAAAAAAGCGTTTAATAGCATCTATCTGCTCGTTTTCAGTGGTATAGACTTCCACAGAGTCTCCTTTAACCTAAAAGTTCAACCAAACGTACAGCAACATTCTGCTGAGAAATTTTTTCCTGTTCGCCAGTACGCAAATCTTTTATTGTGACTTCATCAGATTGACACTCATCTTCACCTAAAATTAGCGCAATTTTCGCCTGGTATTTATCTGCGCGAGCTAACTGTTTTTTAAAGTTACCGCCGCCATGATGAGTCATTAATTTCAACGCCGGCAATTTATCGCGAATTTTTTCCGCCAGGACTAATATTGCCTGTTGACTTGCCTCACCACAGGCAACCAGATAAACATCAACTAAGGTACAGTCATCAACAAAATCTGGATTAAGCTGTCGCACCAATAACACCATGCGCTCCATTCCCATCGCAAAACCTACCGCGGTGGTCGCTCGCCCACCAAGCTGCACGACCAGACCATCATAACGGCCACCAGCGCATACCGTACCCTGCGCACCTAATGCATCAGTAACCCATTCAAATACAGTACGATTATAATAATTTAAACCACGAACTAAACGTTGATTAATTCGATATTGAACGCCTGCTGCATCAAGTAATTTACAAAGTCCGGAAAAATGTTGTTTCGAGTCATCATCAAGATAATCAGCAAGTAATGGCGCATCATTAAGCAGTTTTTGCACGTCAGGATTTTTTGAATCAAGGATGCGTAACGGGTTAGTCGACAGTCGACGTCGGCAATCTTCATCCAATTTATCTTCATACTGTTGCAAAAAAGTGACTAATGCCTGACGATATTTTGCGCGCGCTGCTAATGAACCAATCGAGTTTAATTCCAGTGAAACATGGTTAGTGATCCCCAACTCACGCCACCAACGTGCTGTCATCATGATAAGTTCGGCATCAATATCGGGCCCGGCTAAACCAAAAACTTCAGCACCTAACTGATGGAATTGGCGATAACGCCCTTTTTGTGGCCGCTCATAACGAAACATCGGGCCTAAATACCATAGACGTTGTTGCTGATTATACAATAAACCATGTTCGATCCCAGCGCGTACACAACCAGCTGTATTCTCTGGACGCAGTGTTAAGCTGTCACCATCCCTGTCATCAAAGGTATACATCTCTTTTTCAACCACATCAGTGACCTCACCTATTGCGCGAGAAAATAATGAGGTTTGCTCTACGATGGGAGTTCGAATCTCACTAAAACCATAACTAGCAAGGATTTGTTTTAATTTGTTTTCAATTTTTTGCCAGAATTGAATATCGGCAGGAAGACAGTCATTCATACCGCGAATAGATTGAATGTTTTTAGCCACGTTATTTCTCTATTTAAAAATCTACCATAATATGGATTATAAAAGTGAATATTAACAGGGTGCAATGCATAAACAAAATCGGCTCATTACTCTATGAGCCAATATGATTAAATTATTTATCTAATTGTTCAATATCAATCCGCCAATTTTCATCCAACGTAACGGCCTTTGCCCGAATTTTAGCTTCCAACTGTTCGATCATATCAACATTATCTAAACGTTCTTTTTGACGAACCCCGTCTTCATAAAATCCGCTCTTTGCTCTTGCCCCTGTGACGCCAAGGGTAGAAACCTCGGCTTCACCAGGACCATTAACAACACAACCAATAATTGAAACGTCCATCGGGGTAATAATATCTTCTAACCGTTCTTCTAATGCATTAACGGTACCAATGACATCAAATTCTTGACGTGAGCAGGTTGGACAAGCAATAAAATTAATACCTCGCGAGCGAATACGCAGAGATTTCAAAATATCAAAACCGACTTTAACTTCTTCAACCGGATCAGCAGCTAATGAGATACGTAATGTATCACCAATCCCCTCAGACAATAACATTCCCAGTCCGATAGCAGATTTCACCGAACCGGCTCGCACTCCACCCGATTCGGTAATACCTAAATGCAAAGGTTGATTAATTTTATCAGCCAGTAAACGGTATGCGCCTACGGCCAAAAAAACATCTGAAGCTTTAACGCTAATTTTAAATTGATCGAAATTCAATCTATCTAATATATCCACATGGCGCATAGCCGATTCAACTAACGCTGCTGGCGTGGGTTCCCCATATTTTTCTTGAATATCTTTTTCTAATGAACCACCATTAACGCCAATCCGAATAGGAATATTTTTATCACGTGCACAGTCAACAACCTGACGAATACGTTCTTCATTACCAATATTACCTGGATTGATACGTAAACAATCCACACCATATTCAGCAACTTTTAGTGCAATACGATAATCAAAATGGATATCAGCAATAACAGGAATATTAACTTGTTGCTTAATAAGCTTAAACGCTTCTGCTGCATCCATTGTAGGCACAGAAACACGCACAATATCAACGCCCACTCGTTCTAAAGATTTAATCTGTTTAACTGTCGCTTCAACATCCGTTGTCCACGTATTTGTCATAGATTGTACTGTGATGGGTGCACCATCACCAACGGGAACATTTCCTACATAAATGCGCGTTGATTTACGCCTTTTTATCGGTGATTGATTATGCATATTACTCTCCTTCAACATCCATGTTTAATAAGTTGCGCTATTTCTATAATTAAAGCCATCGAATTGACGATGGCTTCTTAATTTGTTCACAATTTATCATTATTTATAGATGTTGTCTTACAATATTCATTTACAATCCAGGCAATTTAAACTTGGCTGAACGATTAGCTTTAATAAAGCGATTTAGATCAACGGAATTACCTCTGAATAACAGATTAGCATTGGCGGGTATACCAATATTAAATTGATAAGGAAGTTCACCATTTAATTCAAGTTTCTGGCCTGCATTTTTAATACCACTAAATAAAATCTTACCTTTAGCATCACGAACTTCTAACCAGCACTCCCCTTTAAAGTTCATAACAACTCCATCACCAGATTCTATACTAGCAGCATCATTATCAGCAGAAGCCTCTGCTGTTCTATCTCGTTCTGGATTACTATTATTATTCATACTGCCTGGCAATGGTACTGTTTTTACTTCTGCTGGATTTACTGACTCGATATTAGCATTTATATCACTATTTTTTTGTGTTTCAGAAGTTAATGGCGTTTTAGGAGCCGGTGATACGACATTATTAGCTATCGATGAGGTTACCGGCTGCACATTAGTTTCTGTCGACGATGTATTTAAATTATTTTGTTCAGTCTCTGCTGCTTCACCAGGAGTATAAGAAGGTGGATCTGCCGGCATTTGAGCAATATTCGAGCGATTCTGTTCAGCCATCGTGGCAATTTCTTGTTTTTGTACTTTATAACCTTGCCACCACCAAATACCTACCATAGCAATACAAATAATGATAATTAGCCAAGTAAATTTCATTAACCAGCCTTCGCGTTTTTTACGGGTTTTTCCTAGAGAATAACTCTGCATAGGAGAAACTACAACTGCTTTTGCTGGTGTATGTTTATCCAATAATTCGAGAATCTCTTTTTCTGGAATTTTCACTAATTTTGCATAAGAACGAATGTAGCCACGCAAGAAAGTAGGATCAACATTATGGGAATTGCTATCTTCTTCTATCTCACGTACTGTGCATACTTTTAAGCAAAGTCGCTCGGCAACGATTTCTCGGGAAAGACCAAGCGTTTCCCGTGCCTGCAATAAACGTTGGCCAACGGTGATTTCTGTTTTTTCTGTTTTAGGTTTGCTATTCATTCGCGGAAATATTGGTCTTTTTTGAGTTTTAACATCATGAAGGCTTTTAAAAAACTTCATCTATAAGTTAATAAAAAACCTTCATACCGATAATATTTCTTATTTTATTTTTGAAATATTTTGACAATTCAGCCCACTACGTTCTTCCTCTTTCCTCAATTTAATTATCTCCTCAGATATGTTTTCAGAGCATAAAAAGTCTAAATAATAATATCGCATACTTGTGTTATTGATTGCTGACGAACGAATTGCCACTTTAAAATATTTTAATGCTAAAGCTGGTTGCTTTTGCTGACGCATAATGACCGCCATGCCTAAATTTGCTATCCCATTTTTTGGCTCTGCCAGCATTATCTTCTTAAAATGATAAAATGCTGCTGGATAATTCCCTGCTGATAAATAAATAAGCAATGCCTAGCTGTGTCCGTGTCACAATCGCAATATCAACGTCTTTATTAATACTAGTACATCCTATTAATAAACCCACTAAAAATAGAATATTAATGATAGATATCCTTATCATATCACTCTCGTTTGTTTATATAGCTGGTAATAAAAGGAATTATGATATCTAATTCCCTTTATTTACATAATTAATATTCAGACTGCTTTTACTATAATTGGTTCACCAACAAGCCGTTTTTTCAATGTTCGTTTTGTTCGATCAATAACTTCACCCGCTAATTGACCACAGGCCGCATTAATATCATCGCCACGTATTTTACGCACAATAGTAGTATAATCGTATTTCATCAATACTTTTGCAAAACGATCAATACGGCTATTAGAACTGCGGCTGTAAGGCGCACCAGGAAATGGGTTCCAAGGAATTAAATTAATTTTGCTAGGCGTATGCCTAAGACATTCAGCTAGCTGATGTGCATGTTCAATACTATCATTCACGCCATTTAGCATGACATACTCAACTGTAACACGTCCCTGATTTGCATTAGATTTAGTGAGATAACGCCGAACACTAGCCAGGAAGGTTTCAATATTGTATTTTTTATTAATAGGTACAATCTGATCACGAATTTCATCAGTCGGAGCATGCAAGGAAATTGCCAAAGCAACATCGATCATATCACCCAATTTATCAAGCGCAGGCACAACACCAGACGTCGATAAAGTCACCCGTCGTTTTGACAATCCAAAGCCAAAATCATCCACCATAATTTCCATTGCTGGAATAACATTGTTTAGATTTAATAGGGGCTCTCCCATTCCCATCATCACAACATTGGTAATTGGGCGCCGGCCACTAGATTTCAAAGAGCCAATGACTTTAGAAGCCCGCCACACCTGGCCTATGATTTCTGCAACGCGTAAGTTACGATTGAAACCTTGTTGAGCAGTTGAACAAAACTTACATTCAAGGGCACAGCCAACTTGAGAAGAGACACAAAGTGTCGCTCGATCATCTTCAGGAATATAGACTGTTTCGACTTGTTGCTCACCTACCGTGATTGCCCATTTGATAGTGCCATCAGCAGAACGCTGCTCTTGCGCAATTTCAGGCGCCCGAATTTCAGCAACTGCTTTTAATTTAGTCCGCAACACCTTATTGATATCAGTCATCAAATCAAAATCATCATAACAGTGGTGATAAATCCATTTCATTACCTGATCGGCCCGAAATGGTTTTTCGTCCATGTCACTAAAAAATTGCCGCATCTGTTTACGATCCATATCCAACAAATTAACTTTTGTTGATTTGGTAACAAGAGAAAA
Organism: Candidatus Arsenophonus triatominarum; assembly: GCF_001640365.1. GTDB lineage: Bacteria > Pseudomonadota > Gammaproteobacteria > Enterobacterales > Enterobacteriaceae > Arsenophonus > Arsenophonus triatominarum. The sequence continues at coordinate 151,011 of NZ_LWMI01000014.1, forward strand.
AGAGGGCACCCACTGCGCTGTTGTTTTAGATTGAAACATTTTTATTGCCTCGTTATTACACTTTTCGGCGAAAACTGTAGATTTTTAATAATTAACTATATTTATTGGCATTAAATCTTATTTTAACCTGAGTTCGGGATAAGCATCATCAATTATGCTTGAAGAGATGTTCCTGCCACAGGTATCTTTGGTTTAGATGGAATTAAACAATATGCAACCAGCCCTGCTAATAAATTCACTACAAAGTTAGCAGGAGAGCGGTGCCGCATATGCGCTATCTGACAAAGATTTTTTAACTCATCAAATACCGTTTCAATGACAGAACGATGACGCAAGATGGCTTTGTCGAAACAAGTCTGTTCAACAGGCTTCATTTTCTTCTTGATATTCGTTATAAAGTTAATTCCCATTGTTTTCAGTTGCTGTTTCAATGAAGCCGATAAATACCCTTTATCCGCATACAAACAACCAGAAAGATCTTTCATCAGCTCAGGTAATGGTTTCCGATCATCTGTGTTTCCTGGTGTAAGTCGAAAACCGAGTATTTCCACCAAATGATTGATAATTACATGAAGTTTGAAACCAAAGAACCAACCTGTTGAGGTTTTTCCTTGTTCAGCTATCCCATCGAAGACTTTATGCCGGCGAATCCGTAAGTTATCACACACAGCTATCGGAGTAGAATCGGCAACCGACAGACCCGTGCACTTTCCCTTAATTGACTCAAACAGTGCCGTTAAAGCTAAGGCACTGCGCGGAAGTAACTCTACACAGCGTGAATATGATGGCAAGTTAGGAAATTCCTTCCTGAGATATAAACGGACATGATAGAGATAAAATACCTTGAATTGGCTGAATCGGAGTTGATGAAACAAAACAACCAGTGTCATCATTTCAACCAATGAAAGCTGAGTAGACCGTCTACGACGCTTACTACCGTTATTCAGCAAAATTTCATGCATTTTGGGCTCTAAGTCTTTACAAAAATCATCCATCAGGCAATAAAGTTCAGTAAGATTTTCCATAAATGTTTAACAATACTCTACTCTTTAACCAGATTGTTAGAGTATTTTAACGAAATATGCGCATTCAACTATTTGAATAGCAAGACTTTCACTTTATTTCTTATCCCGAACTTAGGTTATTTTAATAGCTTTATATGCCATAACCTTGTCAATAAATCACTTAACAAGGCATGGTATTTTACAAACTTTATTAATATTTTGCTAATAATATCCTATTTCTGTTTGTTAACGCGGACAAATTTCGTCATCAGTAAAGAAAAAAGCAATTTCTCGCTCTGCGGACGCGACAGAATCTGAACCATGGACTGCATTTTCGGTAAAACTACCAGCATAATCAGCACGTAATGTCCCTGGCAATGCCTTAGCGGGATCCGTTGCACCCATCAAATCACGATAACGCTGTATAGCATCGTTGCTCGCTAAAACTTGCAACATTATGGGGCCTGAGGTCATAAACTCGACTAATCCAGCAAAAAAAGGCTTACCTTTATGCTCAGCATAAAATCCAGCTGCCTGTTCTTCGCTTAAATGCACCATTTTAGCAGCAATAATTTCGAATCCAGCTTGCTCAAACCGGCCATAAATCGCACCAATAACATTTTTCTTAACCGCATTTGGCTTAATAATGGAAAACGTGCGTTGTATCGTCATTAGAAATCCTCTTCGCTGTTATTTTTCATCATGATATTTTTGCCTTGCATCTGCCTGCCAAGAAAAAGATTTGTCATCATTTTTATTAAGGCAAAATAGCTAGCTATTATAAATATTGGCAATTCAATTGCCCACTTAACGATAAATTTTGTTAATTTTTTTATTTCTTTAGCTTAAATCACATTTTTATAAAACTTAAAACACGAGACATGATCACAAACAATAATCTGCCCAATTCTCTTTAAGATTTAGGCATAAACAAATTTAAATATAAAAAAAGCGGGGGTATAAATAAGGGAATAATGGGTGAATAATTTAACAATTTTTAACAGCAATGGTGCTACGCAACCAGCCCCCTATTTTACGTTGATAAAATGGCTGCGTATGGCGCACAATAAAATGATCGATACCTGTACTATTCGGTTGCAAAAAATAAAAATCAACTGACTGATTAGTTTCCAGATAATCAAGCACTATGCTTCCTAACTGTGGAATTAATTGTTGCCCTTCTTTTTCATAGCCAATATTAATTTCTAAAGCAATAAGCATAACCGACGCTTCTACTACAGTATCATCCTCCGCTTGCAGCAAAAAAGCACGGCGTATGATTTTATGTTGTTGGAAAAATTGACACAGCACATTGATTAATTGTTGCGGCATAGTTTCAGGTATGCGCAATTTAATGACACTACCGCCTAGCACCGTAATGGTAGTCATCAGCGCGGCTTGATTGATTTTATCAGCTGCCATTTTAGCTTCTTTCCTAACTAATACTCTTTTGCTAACTAATTATTTACCCAAGGAAATAATATTTCTGGGTAAATAATCATACCAAATAACCGCTATTTTGCTTTTTTTAGCAATAAACTAGCAATCGTCCTGACGCCAATGCCAGTCGCACCTTCCGCCCATAAATTCATAGCAGATTTACGATAAGCCGCCGAACAATCGATATGTAACCACCCCTTATGATAATTTTCAACAAAATGAGATAAGAAAGCAGCAGCGGTGCTGGCGCCCGCAGAATGAGAAGGTGATGCAATATTATTGAGATCAGCAAATCCAGAAGGTAATTGTCGGCGATGAAATTCAGCTAAAGGTAATCGCCAAAAGAGTTCATTCTCCATTTCTGCTGCTGACATCAATTCAGCCACCAATTTGTCATCAAAACTCAATACCGATTGGTAATCGTTACCTACCGCGATTTTAGCGGCGCCGGTTAACGTAGCAGCATCAATAATTAATGCTGGTTTTTCTTTGCAAGCATCGATCAATCCATCTGCTAAAACCAGTCTTCCCTCCGCATCGGTATTCATAATTTCAACAGATTTGCCGTTACGGTAGCGAATAATATCACCTAATTTAAAGGCATTACCACTAACCATATTATCGGCAATGCAGAGGAAAAGTTTTACTCGTTGTTTTAAACCTCGGCTTATTGCTAAGGCTAACGCCCCAGTTAACATAGCTGCCCCACCCATATCGGCTTTCATTGAATTCATTGATGAAGATAGTTTTATGCTATAACCACCAGAATCAAACGTAATTCCCTTTCCTACTAAACAAGCAAATACCGGTGCTTTTAAATTGCCAGTTGGATTATAATCCAGCACTAGTAATGCGGGTGGACGGCTTGAGCCACGGCCTACAGTATAAATTCCACTATATTTCTGTTTGGCTAACTCTTCCCCCTGAATGATACGGCAGTTAATATTATCTTTTACTATTTCACATAATAAATCAGCGCTACGCTGAGCCAACTGTTCAGGCGATAATTCTTCAGCCGGTGCATTAATAATATCGCGTACCCAATCAATAATTCGGATGCGATACTGTAGCTCTTTTTTTTCATTTTCAGATAAATTTGGCCATTCAATCGAACGTGCTCCCTTAGGTGCTCTAAAGCCTTGCCAAAATGCCCAACTTTTTTCCAAGTCCCAGTCATTACCTGCTAACAGGACATGATGAATGCCTTGACTGTCCAATCTACGACCAGCACCTTGGATAGCACACAGTTTTGCTTGTGGCTTCAGATGAATGACTATCCCTTGTTCACTAGAACTGATTAATGCATTCTTTCCCCAACAAGGCGCCGCTACTTGATAAGATAGCGAGACTTGCATGATCTGCTTTTCCATTCCCTCTTCCCGCCTTAGTTTGTCATATTGTGTTTATGGAATAATTGATAAATATCACGAGCTTAGCACAAACCTAATTTGGGTATACTAATAACCCCCTGATCTGCTCAGCAATAGCATTTTTGATTACATGCCAATTTTGTTGATAAATAGTTATTTTTTCAGATATACGGCGTTTATGTTGTTCAAACCACGCAGAAATAGCGAGAAAAATATGATTTCTTTGCGCCTGACTCGTGCGAGCCTGACAGCGTTCAATACCACAATTTTGTTTAACTTCTCGATGATAAACTTCAACAGACCAACGGGCATCCATGATAGATTTGACGTATTCACGGGTGGGATTGTCTTTGTTTGTTACTAAGTAATTAATACGGCCGTTTTTGGCTATAAATTTGAAAACTGTCATCCAACCATAACCTCGTAAGTGTATTAAGGTTCCTTCTTCTGAGATGTCTAACTTGTTCAATTGTATATTACGGTTAACAATCCGATTTTTTCTCAGCGTAGTTACCCAAACCCAACCATGAGATCGAATTGATTTCAGATTATCCAGGCTAGAATACCAAGCATCCATCGCTATCGCTTCAGGCTTGATCCCTCTTTTTTTAGCAAGTGCGAGCGTTTCGGAAAAGTGCGTGTTTTTTGTTTTTCCATCAGAATCTTTATCATAAATACGATAATCAATAGGAATTGATTCAACAGTTGTTAGATTATGCCAAAGTAAATTAACTAAACCTATGCCAGCAATAACATCATGTTCATTACCTGAATGTTGATAATGGACCATCTCTATTTTTTTACTACGTCACGAGTTTCGCACAGGTATATAAAATTCCAGAAATGGCTTAAAAGCAATGGTTAATTTGCAAGTTACTAAAACGTATAAATTTGTTTAAATTACAATAAGTTGCTTTTAATTTATAAGATTTTGTCTATCTATATATTATGCTGAATTAAACTTAAAAATAAAGCGTTTTTTTATTGGTGCGAAACTCGTGTACGTGTTTTGGCAATCAATGTATCATCGGCAATTAGTACGCAAGAGCTTTTTTTGTTTATAGAAGGTTGAACTAATCGCCATAAGTCTTTAGGTCGAAAACATCTACTTTTTAGCCATCGGCTAACAGTGTCATGAGATAAAGGCGATGGGCTTACTTCTGATAACGCCAAACCAGAATACCTTACACTGCTTACTTGTAAGAATGCTTTATAGATATTTTTAATGCATGGATAACCGGACAAAATATGAACACCCTAATTTTTTCTTGTTTTTAAATTTATACTTCTTTTTTGGAGATTACGAAACTCGTGTAGAATATGAAAATATCAGACCAAAAAGGGTAAAATAATCCATAAATGCTCTAAGTTGAAAATATTAAATAGACGGTTGAAAAATTTGCCATATCATCTATTTAGTTTTGGACTTAACAAATAATAAATAAATTCTCATACGTTAAAGCTTTCACCGCAGCCACACTCATTTTTGCTGTTAGGATTGTTAAACTTAAAACCTTCATTAACAAAATCCAATTCTATCCCATTGAGATAAACAATGTTTTTACCATCAACGATAACTTTCACGTCTTTGTCTTCAAATATTGTATCGTCTTCATTAATGATATCAACAAATTCAAGCACATAAGCCATGCCTGAGCAGCCAGAAGTCCTAACGCCTAAACGTAATCCTTCACCTTTTCCTCGGTTATGAAAGAAAGTCAGAATACACTCTGCAGCATTTTCTGTTAGAGAAATTGACATACAACACCTCTCAATCAAAACCAGTGCAGGCTGATACTATAAACAAAAATAAAATAGCATCACGCCTAAAAGGGATTTTTACTATTAATTAATTATTTGCTTTGCCGTTTATTTTTATAGTCTGCAATGGCGGCTTTAATCGCATCTTCTGCCAAAATAGAACAGTAAATTTTAACCGGAAGCAGCTCTAATTCCTCTGCAATAGCCGTATTTTTGATAGTCTCCGCTTCATCCAGTGTCTTACCTTTCATCCATTCCGTTACTAATGAACTAGAGGCAATCGCCGAACCACAGCCATAAGTTTTAAAACGCGCATCTTCGATGATGCCTGCGTCATTAACTTTGATCTGAAGCTTCATGACATCACCGCATGCAGGTGCCCCTACCATCCCACTGCCACCATTGGATTATCATTATTAAACGAACCTACGCTACGTGGATTTTCATAATGATCAATCACTTTCCTCACTATATGCCATATTGTAAACTCCTGAAACCGTCTATTAATGATGAGCCCATTCAATTCTATTAAGATCGACACCCTGCTTATACATCTCCCATAGCGGAGAAAGATCACGCAGCCGACCTATCGCATTATGGATTAGCTGGATGGCATAATCGATTTCTTCTTCTGTTGTGAATCGACCAAATGAGAAACGAATTGAGCTATGAGCTAACTCATCATTCATTCCCAATGCCCTTAGTACATATGAAGGTTCGAGGCTTGCCGATGTACACGCGGAACCTGATGAGACAGCCAAATCTTTGAGTGCCATCATTAATGATTCACCTTCTACATAGTTAAAACTGACATTCAGAATATGAGGTGCGCCATTTACCAGAGAGCCATTAAGATAAACTTCTTCAATATTCTTAATGCCATTCCATAAACGTTGGCGTAAGGCATTTAATCTATCAGACTCTACCGCCATTTCTGCTTTAGCAATTCGATAAGCTTCGCCCATTCCTACAATTTGGTGGACAGGTAATGTCCCTGAGCGCATGCCTCGTTCATGACCACCGCCATGTTGTTGGGCTTCAAGTCGAATAAGGGGTTTACGACGCACATAAAGTGCACCTATTCCCATTGGTCCATACAGTTTATGTGCTGAGAAAGACATTAAATCAACTTTTAGTTTACTCAAATCAATCGGTAATTTACCGACCGCTTGGGTAGCATCAGCATGAAAAAAAATTCCTCGATTGCGGCAAAGTTCGCCAATAGAGGCAATATCTTGAATGATTCCAATCTCATTATTGACATGCATGATAGAAACCAAAATTGTATCATCACGCATAGCCGCTTCAAGTTCATATAAATCAATAAGACCGCTATTTTGTGGTGGAAGGTAAGTCACTTCAAAACCTTCACGCTCAAGTTGACGGCAAGTATCCAAAACCGCTTTATGCTCGGTTTTACTGGTAATGATATGTTTACCTTTTTTCTGATAGAAATTAGCAACCCCTTTCACAGCTAGGTTATCTGATTCAGTCGCTCCTGAAGTAAAAACAATCTCACGCGGATCCGCATTGACTAATTCAGCAATCTGATTTCGCGCAATATCAACAGCTTCTTCAGCCCGCCAGCCAAAACCATGAGAGCGGGATGATGGATTACCAAAATTGCCATCCATTGTCATACACTGGATCATTTTTTCAGCAACACGAGGATCAACCGGTGTGGTCGCCGAGTAGTCTAAATAAATCGGTAGTTTCATTAACTCACTAGCTCCATAAGACGAAAAACGCCTCAAAATTTTATCACTTTGCAATTATTCTATTTTGTAGAACCGTGCAATTTATGCTCGTATATTAATAATGGGTTCGGATTGATGAGTCATTCTCACATGGTGTTTATCGTTATCTTGACGATCAGCAACTTCTTGTACTTCTTGATTATTGACCAATTCCTCCAAGCTAATATTACTAAGAAAACTGGTAATACGGTCACTTAAATCACGCCAAAGTGCATGGGTCAAACAACGCTCTCCACCTTGACATCCTTCTTTTCTTCCCTGACAACGAGTGGCATCAACAGACTCATCAACAGCAGAAATCACTTGAGCAATAAAAATATTTTTCGCTTCCCGACCTAATAAATATCCGCCGCCAGGGCCACGAACACTGGAAACCAGTTCGTTTTTGCGAAGTCGAGAAAAAAGTTGCTCAAGATAAGAAAGAGAAATGCCCTGACGTTCCGATATATCAGCCAATGGCACAGGCCCTGTCTTTGAATGCAATGCCACATCCAGCATGGCTGTTACTGCATAGCGTCCTTTAGATGTGAGTCTCATAATATATCCCCATGGTTAAATGTGACAAAAATTGTGTCATTCCAGAGTGTTTTAGTCAACTATTTAACCTAGTAATTTACTCAACTATTATTTATGCCATTTTTCAATTGATGTGAGAATACCACGCAAAATATGAAGTTCCTGCACTTCGGGACGCGCTCGAGTAAATAAACGTCGCAATTTATTCATGATTTGCCCAGGGTGACGCTTTCTGATAAATCCAGATACATTGAGCACTGCTTCAAGATGGATATAAAATCGTTCTATATCCTCAAATGGCGGATATTGTACCCTATCTTCATTATCTACCGAGGATTTTTTTTCATTTATTGCTAGGTATGCCATACGAATTTCATAACTGATCAATTGAACAGCCATTGCTAAATTGAGTGAACCATATTCAGGGTTGGTTGGAATATGAAGATGATATTGGCATCTCTGTAGTTCTTCATTTGTTAAACCAACTCGTTCGCGGCCAAAAATGATAGCCACCGGAGAATTTATTGCCTGACGGACGGTTTTTTCGCCACATTCGCGAGGCGTTACCTGTGGCCATGATAACGTACGATCGCGCACACTCGTTCCAATTACCAAGCTGCATCCAAGCAAAGCTTGATCTAATGTTTTCACAATAATCGCTTGACTAATAACATCACTGGCGCCAGCTGATAATGCAATAGCCTGTGCATCCGGCAATATGAGTGGATTAACTAAGTACAAATTAGTTAGTCCCATCGTTTTCATCGCACGGGCAGTTGATCCCATATTTCCGGTATGCGATGTTTCAACCAAAATAAGGCGAATATTTTCTAGCATGATTGTCTTTATTCGGCGTTAATAATCAGGCTATTCTACCACAATCATAGTCATGTTGACGAATCTCTGTTATACTGCCGATCGCTTAAACCTTGTTCTTTAACATTCCAGTGGAAATAACCCATGCATCCAATGCTAACTATCGCTATACGAGCAGCTCGCCAAGCAGGTAACTTTATTGCTAAAAGCTATGAAAAACCTGACTCTATCGAAATAATGGCAAAAGGCCAAAATGGTTTCGTGACCAATATAGATAAAAAAGCAGAACAAATCATTATTGAAGTCATTCAAAAATCTTATCCTACTCATACCATCATTACCGAAGAGAGTGGTCAAATACTTGGTGAAAAAAATGATATTCAGTGGGTTATTGATCCTTTGGATGGCACAACCAATTTTACTAAACGCTTACCCCATTTTGCCGTCTCCATTGCAGTACGTATTAACGACCGTACAGAAATCGCCGCTATTTATAATCCTATGCTTAATGAGCTATTTACTGCGGTACGTGGGCAAGGTGCACAATTAAACGGTTACCGCCTTCGTCTTAAAAATAATAATGAATTAGAAGGGGCAATTATTGCCACGGGTTTTCCTTTCAAAGCGAAACAACATTCAGCTGCATATATTAATATTATCGCTAAACTATTTAAAAAATGTGCCGATTTTCGCCGCACAGGTTCAGTGGCTTTGGACTTAGCCTATGTTGCTGCTGGCCGTGTCGATGGCTTTTTTGAGATTGGCTTAAAGCCGTGGGATTTTATGGCTGGAGAACTATTAGTGCGTGAAGCCGGTGGAATTGTAACCGACTTCGTTGGCGGACATAATTATCTCACCTCTGGCAATCTGTTAGCTGGCAGTCCACGGATAGTGAAAAAAATGGTGCTAGAAATGCAGACTGAGTTAAGCGATCCATTGAAAAGCTAAACAATGCACTTAAAAAGCAATAGCCAAAGTTATATTGAGTTAATAATGTCTTGATGGCGTAACTTTGTCATTTACTAAGTTGGTGAAGGCTGCAAATGGTAGAAATTCACCATGGCTTTATTAGTTAAATAAACCCGCTAAATATTTTCAATATTTACTCTTGTTGTCGGTGCTTTATTTCTTAATTGGATATAAAACCCCTATTCCTTTTCAGGCATTAAGGGATATTTTAATGATTGGCCAGCTTGTTTAGTTTTAATAAAAAATTTTTTATCTGCATAGTTGGTTAATATTTATCTGTTATTCAAATTAAATGAACAACTTTAACTTAATTGTTCGGCTATTCCATCGAATTTAATGATGTTATTTTTTTATTCGGGCGAATAAATAGTGCTGGAATGACAATCAATACCATTAACCAAAATACCCAGTTATGGTGAAAAGGTAAATGTTCATAAACAAAACCCACCACAATTGTCACTACCGCTAAACCACCTCCTAACCCAAATGCCGAATAAAATGCTTGTAGCGGAATAATTTCACCTTCGCTACGTGCACTAATAAAACGCATTGCCGCCAGATGACAAACAGTAAAAGTACCACTATCACGAGTTTCGCAAGCTCCGAAAAAGAAGTATAAAGTTCAAAACAAGAAAAAATTAGGATGTTCATATTTTGTCCGGTTATCCACGCATTAAAAATATCTATAAAACATTCTTACAAGTAAGCAGTGTAAGATACTCTGGTTTGGCGTTATCAGAAGTAAGCCCATCGCCTTTATCTCATGACACTGTTAGCCGATGGCTAAAAAGTAGATGTTTTCGACCTAAAGACCTATGGCGATTAGTTCAACCTTCTATAGACAAAAAAAGCCCTTGCGCACTAATTGCCGATGATACATTGATTGCCAAAACACGTACACGAGTTTCGCACCAATAAAAAAACGCTCTATTTTTAAGTTTAATTCAGCATAATATATAAATAGACAAAATCTTATAAATTAATTGCAACTTATTGTAATTTAAACAAATTTTACGTTTTAGCAACTTGCAAATTAACCATTGCTTTTAAGCCATTTCTGGAATTTTATATGCCTGTGCGAAACTCGTGACGTAGTAAAAAAATAGAGATGGTCCATTATCAATATTCAGGTAATGAACATGATGTTATTGCTGGCATAGGTTTAGTTAATTTACTTTGGCATAATCTAACAACTGTTGAATCAATTCCTATTGATTATCAAGCCTGTTGCTCAATAGCAAAATTAATTATGACTTACAAAAAAACCAGCCGATGATGATAAAATCATCAATTTTTGCATTAAAAATAACCTATGTAAGATTAAAAAATAAACTATTTTTGTATTTTTTAGATGTATCTAACTTGTTTTTATTTTAAGCAACTTTATTTCACTATTGAGCAACATGCTTATCGTATTTAACCTGAGTTCGGGATAAGCATTATCAATTATGCTTAAAGATATGTTCCTGCCACCGGTATCTTTGGTGCAACCAGCCCGACTAATAAATTCACTACAAAGTTAGCAGGAGAGCGGTGCCGCGTATGCGCTATCTGACAAAGATTTTTTAACTCATCAAATACCGTTTCAATGACAGAACGATGACGCAAGATGGCTTTGTCGAAACAAGTCTGTTCAACAGGCTTCATTTTCTTCTTGATATTCGTTATAAGGTTAATTCCCATTGTTTTCAGTTGCTGTTTCAGTGAAGCCGATAAATACCCTTTATCCGCATACAAACAACCAGAAAGATCTTTTATCAGCTCAGGTAATGGTTTCCGATCATCTGTGTTTCCTGGTGTAAATCGAAAACTGAGTATTTCCCCCAAATGATTGATAATTACATGAAGTTTGAAACCAAAGAACCAACCTGTTGAGGTTTTTCCTCGTTCAGCTATCCCATCGAAGACTTTATGCCGGCGGATCCGTAAGTTATCACACACAGCTATCGGAGTAGAATCGGCAACCGACAGACCTGTGCACTTTCCCTTAATTGACTCAAACAGTGCCGTTATAGCTAGGCGACTTAATTTTGATTACAGCATATGTATTAAAAACAGGTCATCGATAGTGCATCCTGTTTCCATCTTTTTACGTTTAGCTTGAGACCATTTATGTTCTATAGGATTTAAATCTGGTGAATACACAGGCAAATATTCTATCTGGTGTCCTGCGTTTATAATTGCCTGTTCAATATTCTTACCTTTGTGAAAGCTAGCGTTGTCCATAAAAATAACAGAATTTTCAGGAAGTTCTGGGAGCAATATTTTTGTGATCCAAACATAAAAAACATCACGGTTAATATTGCAATCAAATAATCCGATAGCAAAAAGGGTTGTTCCCAATAAAGCGCCAATAACATTTGTTCTTCCCTTAGCACCCCAGTTTTTCAGGCCAAAACAACGGTGACCTTTTGGGGAATAGCCGTGAGTTCGTGGAGTGTCATGTGAAAAACCACTTTCATCAATAAAAACAACAGATTTATCTTTTTTTTCATACTGTTGTCTTTTTTGCTGATGTGCCAGCCTGTCGCTTTCGTTGGTTTTTGGATGGAATAGAGTTTTTTTATAGGTTAATCCCAGCTTTTTAAGGGATTGCCAAATAGTCTTTTTACAAACACCGAATCGCTCTGCCCGTTCCTTTTGGTAAGCATCTGGATACTGTTCCACATCTTTTGCTAAAGCATTTTTATCGAGCTTCCTCTTACGTGGCGTTGAATTTTTTGGCTCTGGTCGTTTAAGCCAACGTACTAAAGACGCTTTTCCAATACGGAATTGTTTCGCAGTTTCTCGAATTGTTAAACCTTCGGCTTTCCTTACAGATATTACTTTACGTCGAAAATCAATTGTATAACTCATAACACACCTTGTAATCAAAATTAAGTCGCCTAGCTATACGACGCTTACTACCGTTATTCAGCAAAATTTCATGCATTTTTGGCTCGAAGTCTTTACAAAAATCATCCATCAGGCAATAAAGTTCAGTAAGATTTTCCATCATTGTTTAACAATGCTCTACTCTTTAACAAGATTGTTAGAGTATTTTAACGAAATATGCGCATTCAACTATTTGAATAGCAAGACTTTCACTTTATTTCTTATCCCGAACTCAGGTTATTTATGATAAAGATTCTGATGGAAAAACAAAAAACACGCACTTTTCCGAAATGCTCGCTCTTGCTAAAAAAAGAGGGATCAAGCCTGAAGCGGTAGCGATGGATGCTTGGTATTCTAGCCTGGATAATCTGAAATCAATTCGATCTCATGGTTGGGTTTGGGTAACTACGCTGAGAAAAAATCGGATTGTTACCCGTAATATACAATTGAACAAGTTAGACATCTCAGAAGAAGGAACCTTAATACACTTACGAGGTTATGGTTGGGTGACAGTTTTCAAATTTATAGCCAAAAACGGCCGTATTAATTACTTAGTAACAAACAAAGACAATCCCACCCGTGAATACGTCAAATCTATCATGGATGCCCGTTGGTCTGTTGAAGTTTATCATCGAGAAGTTAAACAAAATTGTGGTATTGAACGCTGTCAGGCTCGCACGAGTCGGGTGCAAAGAAATCATATTTTCTCGCAATTTCTGCGTGGTTTGAACAACATAAACGCCGTATATCTGAAAAAATAACTATTTATCAACAAAATTGGCATGTAATCAAAAATGCTATTGCTGAGCAGATCAGGGGGTTATTAGTATTGGTAAAGTGGTAAAATAGGCCATCAATCCCCAACGAACAACCGCGCAACTAGCTGATAACAATAATAATCCACTTACCTGCCAATGACGAAAAAGGACATGGCTAAAGGTAAACACGATCACTTCAGCAACAGTTAACTGTTTTTGCCAAGTCGCGGCTAACGCATCGGTTAAAGGTATCATCGGTGAAAAAAAGAGATTGAAAGCCAACATGATAAATAATAACCATAACCCATGTGAACTTACGGTAAATCCAACAGCAAAGAGCAGCATTAAGCCAGCAAATAGACCCAAAGTCGTAATTAACCTGAGTTCGGGATAAGAAATAAAGTGAAAGTCTTGCTATTCAAATAGTTGAATGCGCATATTTCGTTAAAATACTCTAACAATCTTGTTAAAGAGTAGAGCATTGTTAAACAATGATGGAAAATCTTACTGAACTTTATTGCCTGATGGATGATTTTTGTAAAGACTTCGAGCCAAAAATGCATGAAATTTTGCTGAATAACGGTAGTAAGCGTCGTAGACGGTCTACTCAGCTTTCATTGGCTGAAATGTAGTAGCTCAGACTTGATCTGACAGCTACCGGTTATTTATACAGTATCTGTCAGGTTAAATTTGATTTAAATCTTTTTCTCTCCAAAGTTGTTTTCCCTCGTATAAAGTTGCCATAGGAGTTCGACCGCAACACATTTTTTCTTGATGAGTGCGTTTGGTTATTGTATTCGTCTAACCATTTGTCTAAATCAGCTTGTAATTCGGCTAAATTACCGAAGATTTCTTACGAAAAGCCACCTGATAGAATCTTGTAATACAGTTTTATGAAAGCGTTCACAAATCCCATTGGTTTGAGGTGAACGAGCTTTAGTTTTTGTATGATCAATATCGTTGATAGCGAGATAAAGTTGATGATCGTGATGCTCAACTTTACCACAATACTCACTGCCTCTGTCCGTCAGTATACGTAAAATCGGTAATCCATGCTGGGTGTAAAAAGGCAGAACCTTGTCATTTAATAAATCTGCCGCCGTTATCCCGCTTTCCGTTGTGTAAAGCTTACAATGAACGACTTTACTGTAAGTATCAATGTAAGTCTGTTGATAAACACGACCAACGTCTTTTAAATGACCGACATAAAAAGTGTCCTGTGACCCCAAATAACCCAGATGTGCTGTTTCAATCTCACCATTGGCCTCATCATCCTGTGCTTTTTTCGAGTGCGCTGATTTGTGATTCTGACAAGATAATCCTTTCTGTCGCTATTTTATCTTCTAGCGCCTTTAGACGTTTTTTAAAATTTCCAAGATGATGACGTAGCCAAATAGAACGAACACCACTTCCCGAAACAAAAATTCCTTTTTTTCTTAGTTCATTACTACTGCGGTGTTGTCCGTGTGCAGGGTATTCAATCGCATACTCAACTACAGCGCTTTCAATCTGTTCACCTACTCTATTTTTTACGTTAGGTACCCGTCGATTTTAATTAATTAAGGCATCGATCCCACCATCGTTAACAAGCTCTTGATAGCTATAGAAAGTAGCTCGGGATACCCCCATAATCTTACAGGCTTTTGATACGTTATGAAGCTCTTCAGCAAGGTTAAGTAACCCGACTTTATGTTTGATGATAGGATGATTTGTTTGATACATAGAATTACCTTTTATTTTATTATCTAATGATTTTAATTAAAACCGGTAACTCTCTTTTTTAAATCAGAATTGTCAGATTAAGTTAAGACTAACATATACAGGAAACTGTTGGCAAATCAACAATACTTTTTGTTTTACATTTTGGACCACGCTTTCATCATCAATCTTATCCAAAATATCACATATCCAATTGGCCAATTCAGCCGATTCTTTTTCTTTAAAACCACGACGAGTAATGGCGGGTGAACCAATACGAATACCTGAAGTAATAAATGGGCTCTGAGGATCATTCGGTACACTATTTTTATTGACGGTAATATTAGCACGACCCAGCGCAGCATCTGCCTCTTTACCCGTGATCCCTTTATCCACTAAATCTAATAAAAATAAATGGTTTTCAGTTCCACCAGAGACAACCTTGTAACCACGTTTGATGAAAACTTCAACCATCGTTTTCGCATTTTTAGCCACTTGCTGTTGATAAGTTTTAAATTCAGGCTCCATCGCTTCTTTTAATGCAACCGCTTTACCAGCAATAACATGCATTAACGGACCACCCTGAGCACCAGGGAATACGGCAGAATTTAGTTTTTTGTAAAACGCCTCATCACCACCTTTAGCTAAGATCAAACCACCACGTGGGCCAGCCAAAGTCTTATGGGTAGTGGTCGTCACGACATGTGCATGAGGAACAGGATTAGGATAAACACCCGCAGCGATCAAACCAGCGACATGTGCCATATCAACAAATAAATGAGCACCAATACTATCTGCAATTTGACGCATTTTAGCCCAGTCAACCACGCCTGAATAAGCAGAAAAACCGCCAATAATCATTTTAGGTTTATGCTTTTGTGCCTGAGTGGCTATATCGTCGTAATCAATTTTACCCTCTTCATCGATACCATAAGGAACAATATTATAAAGCTTACCGGAAAAATTGACGGGTGAGCCATGGGTTAAATGTCCACCATGAGCCAAATTCATACCTAATACCGTATCACCAGGTTGCAATAAGGCCATATAAACAGCGGTATTAGCTTGTGAACCTGAGTGTGGCTGAACATTAGCAAAATCCGCATCAAATAAAGTTTTTGCTCGATCTATAGCGAGTTGTTCAACAATATCAACATATTCACAACCACCATAATAACGTTTACCAGGATATCCTTCGGCGTATTTATTCGTAAGTTGAGAACCTTGAGCCTGCATAACTCTTGGACTGGTATAATTTTCTGAAGCGATTAACTCAATATGCTCTTCCTGACGCTTAACTTCACTTTCCATTGCCTGCCATAGTTCTTGATCATAATCTGCAATATTCATTTCACGCTTTAACATTTACTTCTCCTGACTCAGCCACATTTTAAATCTTTATTCAACTAAATGAATATCACACAGTGTAAACTCTTTTAGCTCACTGAGATAGCCCAAAAATAAAAAATTACACAAACGATTGCCACATCCGAATTATCAAATAAAAACATTTCTCAATAGCGATTTTAATTGCCAATTAAAATATTCTAATTCAATCTCAGTTTTACAATTAATTATTTACTTTTAACATTAAACAATTTAAGTTGCATATTAAATACAACTTATAAACTATGGCCAAAACTTAGGAACTTTATATGATAGATACTCAAACTATCGCGACCGTCAAATCAACTATTCCTCTTACTTATCTCCCCCTGCCCTAAATTAACCGCTCATTTTTATCAGCCACAAGTTTCGCAATCTCCAAAAAAGAAGTATAAATTTAAAAACAAGAAAAAATTAGGGTGTTTATATTTTGTCCGGTTATCCATGCATTAAAAATATCTATAAAACATTCTTACAAGTAAGCAGTGTAAGATACTCTGGTTCGGCGTTATCAGAAGTAAGTCCATCGCCTTTATCTCATGACACTATTAGTCGATGGCTAAAAAGTAGATGTTTTCGACCTAAAGACCTATGGCAATTAGTTCAACCTTCTATAGACAAAAAAAGCCCTTGCGTACTAATTGCCGATGATACATTGATTGCCAAAACACGTAGTAAAAAAATAGAGATGGTCCATTATCAATATTCAGGTAATGAACATGATGTCATTGCTGGCATAGGTTTAGTTAATTTCACGAGTTTCGCACAGGCATATAAAATTCCAGAAATGGCTTAAAAGCAATGGTTAATTTGCAAGTTACTAAAACGTATAAATTTGTTTAAATTACAATAAGTTGCTTTTAATTTATAAGATTTTGTCTATTTATATATTATGCTGAATTAAACTTAAAAATAACCTGAGTTCGGGATAAGCATTATCAATTATGCTTGAAAATATGTTCCTGCCACAGGTATCTTTGGTTTAGATGGAATTAAACAATATGCAACCAGCCCGGCTAATAGATTCACTACAAAGTTAGCAGGAGAGCGGTGCCGCGTATGCGCTATCTGGCAAAGATTTTTTAACTCATCAAATACCGTTTCAATGACAGAACGATGACGCAAGATGGCTTTGTCGAAATAAGTCTGTTCAACAGGCTTCATTTTCTTCTTGATATTCGTTATAAGGTTAATTCCCATTGTCTTCAGTTGCTGTTTCAGTGAAGCCGATAAATACCCTTTATCCGCATACAAACAACCAAAAAGATCTTTTATCAGCTCAGGTAATGGTTTCCGATCATCTGTGTTTCCTGGTGTAAGTCGAAAACTGAGTATTTCCCCCAATTGATTGATATAGCTAGGCGACTTAATTTTGATTACAGCATATGTATTAAAAACAGGTCATCGATAGTGCATCCTGTTTCCATCTTTTTACGTTTAGCTTGAGACCATTTATGTTCTATAGGATTTAAATCTGGTGAATACACAGGCAAATATTCTATCTGGTGTCCTGCGTTTATAATTGCCTGTTCAATATTCTTACCTTTGTGAAAGCTAGCGTTGTCCATAAAAATAACAGAATTTTCAGGAAGTTCTGGGAGCAATATTTTTGTGATCCAAACATAAAAAACATCACGATTAATATTGCAATCAAATAATCCGATAGCAAAAAGGGTTGTTCCCAATAAAGCGCCAATAACATTTGTTCTTCCCTTAGCACCCCAGTTTTTCAGGCCAAAACAACGGTGACCTTTTGGGGAATAGCCGTGAGTTCGTGGAGTGTCATGTGAAAAACCACTTTCATCAATAAAAACAACAGATTTATCTTTTTTTTCATACTGTTGTCTTTTTTGCTGATGTGCCAGCCTGTCGCTTTCGTTGGTTTTTGGATGGAATAGAGTTTTTTTATAGGTTAATCCCAGCTTTTTAAGGGATTGCCAAATAGTCTTTTTACAAACACCGAATCGCTCTGCCCGTTCCTTTTGGTAAGCATCTGGATACTGTTCCACATCTTTTGCTAAAGCATTTTTATCGAGCTTCCTCTTACGTGGCGTTGAATTTTTTGGCTCTGGTCGTTTAAGCCAACGTACTAAAGACGCTTTTCCAATACGGAATTGTTTCGCAGTTTCTCGAATTGTTAAACCTTCGGCTTTCCTTACAGATATTACTTTACGTCGAAAATCAATTGTATAACTCATAACACACCTTGTAATCAAAATTAAGTCGCCTAGCTATATTGCATACCATTGATGAGCTATTTCAGCCTGGAAAAGAAATTATTGATGCCTGGGCTAAAGCTTTTCACGTGCTAGCCGATATCTTTATTAACCGTGAAGAGCAGATCTACCAAACAAATGAAGAACGTATTGGAGGTTGGCGAGGTTTACGTCATTACATAGTGGCTAAAAAGATCCCGCGCAGCGAAACGATCACCAGTTTTCAATAAAATAGTTGCTGAATAGAGACTTGCATTTTTTGTCACGCTATAGACAATAAAAAGAGGTTTAACTTAGAAAATAACGGTTTGAAATGATCAACAAAGAGCGGTTGTTACGAGATAATCGTTTATGTAAAGCAATCATTGGATTATCAGTCGAAGAATTGAAAAATTTAGCCGCTGAATTTTCAGCTTGTTATTTGATTTATCGGAAAAAGAATCGAAAAGATCACGAGCGGCAGATGGGTGCAGGGCAGAAAGGATTTATCCCAACCCCATTAGATAAACTGCTTTTTATTTTATTGTATTTAAAATGTTATCCGACCTATGATTTGCAAGGACTTCTTTTTGGTTTAGATAGAACACGGGTATGTCGCTGGGTAAAAATATTATTGCCGGTTTTAGAGATGACCTTGGGGCGCGAATGTGTTTTGCCCGCTCGTCAAATTCGCTCTGCTGAGGAATTTTTTCGCGCCTTTCCTGGAGTTAAAGACGTCTTTATTGATGGGACAGAGCGACCTGTCCAAAAGCCTAAGAATCTGCGTCGGCGAAAAAAAATGTATTCGGGAAAGAAAAGACAGACCACTCGAAAAGGGCTTATTATGACTGACGAAACGAGGAAAATTGGATTTATCCCCATGATCAAAAATGGGCGCCGTCACGATAAACGCTTACTCGATAAAGTCGATATAATTCGCCATATTCCCCCTGAGGTAACCATCTGGGCCGATACCGGTTTTCAAGGTATAGATAAACAGCATCCTAATACACAAATCCCAAAAAAAGGAACTCGAAAAAGACCTTTATCGCCTGAACAAAAACAAGAAAATAAAATAATCTCGGGCATCCATCCGTATTACGGTTGAACACGCCATCGCGGGTATCAAGCGCCTCGGTTGTATGACCCAAATTTTACGGAATCGTAGACCCTTTATTGATGATACCTTTTTACTCCTTAGTGCCGGTCTTTGGAATTTCCATCTCAGAACAGCCTAAAATTTACTTCAATCACCGAAATACCCTTATTTCACTATTAAGCAACACGCTTAATTTATTCCAGAAGATGGTAATGAAGTAGTCGATTTTCTCCCTGGACAATATTTAACTATTTACCTACAGGATAATGAAAAACTCACTAATCAACAAATTCGGCAATATTCATTAACCAATGCACCTAATGGCAAAAGTTATTGTATCGCTGTAAAACGTGAAGAAAGAGGAAGTGTGTCAAACTATCTTCATAATGAGATAAAAGAAGGTGACATAGCCAAACTGGCACCACCCTGCGGTGATTTTTTCTCGCCGTTAATGCCGATACACCAGTAACACTAATTTCAGCCGGTGTAGGCTTAACGCCGATGATAAATATGTTGAAAAAGCTACATCAGCAACAACATAAAGCACCACTGAATTGGCTACACGCGACAGAGCATGGTGGACATCACGCCTTTGCTAATGAAGTAAAAAATAAATTAACCGATTTTATTCATGGCTTCAGTGCCGTTTGGTATAACAATCCACGAGAGCAAGACAGACCACAAGAACAGTACCAATACCAAGGGCTAATGGAGCTGTCAAAAGTAAAAGAGCAGCTTAATCTTAAAAATATGCATTATTACTTCTGTGGTCCAGTCAACTTTATGAAATTTATTGCCAAACAGTTGCTCGCCATGGGAGTAAATACCAGTCACATCCACTATGAGTGTTTTGGACCACATAAAGTTATTGAGGGAAATGAACAATAATAATTAAAACCCTCACTAAAACCAGGGTAAGTGGTAACAGGTGGAACAAAAAGTTACAGATTCCATATCAACTCCTTTGTAACTTTCAACCATCTGTTACCCTTAAAAATCAAATAGCCGCTTCATCCTGCTCGCCGGTTCGAATACGGATCACATGAGCAATATCATAAACAAAAATTTTGCCATCACCAATTTTTCCCGTTTGTGCCGTCTGTATTATCGTTTCAATACAACGGTCAACAATATCGTCCGGAACAACAATTTCAATTTTTACTTTAGGCAAAAAATCAACCATATATTCAGCACCACGATAAAGTTCTGTATGACCTTTTTGGCGTCCAAATCCTTTTACTTCCGTCACTGTCATTCCGGTTATGCCGACATCTGCTAAAGCTTCTCTTACATCATCCAGCTTGAAAGGTTTGATAATTGCATCAATTTTTTTCATCAAATTATCCTATTATCGCCAGTTTTTATGACCAAAAGCCGAAGTAATTGGGTAACGCCTATCCTTGTTGAAATTTCGCATTGTAACGCGCGGACCTATCGGTGCCTGACGCCGTTTATATTCATTAATATCAACTAATTTGATCACTTTACGAACTGTTACTTCATCAAATCCAACCGCAACTAATTCACTGACCGATTTATCCTGTTCAACATAACCTTCCAGGATCGCATCCAACACCGGATAAAGGGGTAAATTATCCTGATCGAGCTGCCCTGGCGCTAGCTCAGCAGAAGGCGGACGTTCGATCACGCGCTGAGGGATGATTGGTGAAATCGTATTTCGATACTTTGCTAGCTCAAATACTAACATCTTTGGTACATCTTTAAGCACCGCAAAACCGCCGGCCATATCACCATAAAGAGTGGTACAACCAACGGCGGACTCACTTTTGTTACTGGTCGTTAATACTAAACGGCCACGCTTATTCGATATTGCCATCAGAATGATAGCCCGACAGCGAGCCTGCAAATTTTCTTCGGTTGTGTCGGGCGCCATGCCTGTAAATAATGGTGACAAACCTGCCATAAATGCATCATACATAGCTTCAATAGATATTATCGCAAATTCAATATCTAACAATGCTGCCTGCTCTTTGGCATCATGGATACTCATTTCAGCGGTATATTTGAAAGGCATCATTACTGCCTGAACTTTATCTTTACCTAAAGCATCTACTGCAATAGCCAAGGTTAAAGCTGAATCAATTCCGCCTGATAATCCCAAAATAACGCCAGAGAATCCATTTTTATTAATATAGTCACGGGTTGCCATGACTAATGCTTCATAAACCTGGGCTATCGGTGATAAAGTTTTTGCTAAATTAGTCACTGGCAGTGGTTCATCATCATTAAATTTACACTGGAGAACTTGCTCAGCAAACTGCGCTAAATAATGAGTTATCTCACCCTTACCATTAAATACTTTTGAGCCGCCATCAAAGATGAGCTCATCTTGCCCACCAACCTGGTTTAAATAGACAATTGGTAATTGTGTTCTTTGGCAGTGTGATTTTAATAATGTTGAACGAATATGCGGCTTTTCACGATTGTAAGGTGAAGCATTAATGATAATGAGGACATCAGCGCCTTGGGCTTTAATTGCATCAACTGGCTCATCAAACCAGACATCTTCACAAATTAAAAAACCTAACTTGTAACCTTTAAAAGGTATTACACAAGTTTCGTTAGCTGAATGAAAATAACGCTTTTCATCAAAAACACCATAATTAGGCAATTGTTGCTTAAAATATTGCGACACTAACTGCCCTTGCCAGAAAAATGACAATGCATTATAACATTTTTCGTTTTGCCACCATGGATGACCAACGACAATGGCGATATTTTGACTAGCATCTTTCAGACGATCAAGCTGTTTGCTACAGCGTTGGTAAAAATCCGGCCGAAAAAGTAAATCCTCGGGCGGATAGCCAGTTAAAGCTAATTCCGAAAACAGAATAAGATCTGCACCCTGTAACTGTTGAGCCTTAGCTTCCTGCAACATGCGTTCACAGTTGCCTTCAATATCACCTACCAGCCAATTTAATTGCGCTAGTGCAATATTCAGCGTTCGGTTCATAAAATTTCATTCTCCAGACATAATAAAAATTATTCTTTAAAATCATTAGCATCCAGTTTATGCCTGGCTAATAACTTATAAAACTCCGTTCGGTTTCGACCTGCCATACGCGCGGCATGGGTAACATTACCTTTTGTCATTTGTAACAATTTACGCAAATAATTAAGCTCAAATTGATTGCGAGCCTCAACAAAAGTAGGTAATGCAGTATTCTCGCCCTGCAACGCCTGAATAACTAATGCTTCACTAATAACCGGCGCGGTTGTTAATGCAACACACTGCTCAATAACATTCACTAATTGCCTTACATTACCCGGCCAGCTTGCCGCCATTAAACATTTCATTGCATCCCTCGATAGGCTACGCACAAAAGGTTTATGACGCTTTATTGATTCCCTTAACAAATGATTTGCTAATAAAGGGATATCCTCCGAACGCTCATTAAGGGTAGGAATTTTGATATTTACCACATTCAAACGGTAATAGAGATCTTCCCGAAATTCATTTTTTTCCATTGCCTTTGGTAAATCACGATGGGTCGCTGAAATAATTCGAACATCAATATCCAAATCACGGTTACTGCCTAAAGGCCGCACTTTACGTTCTTGCAAAACCCGCAATAGTTTCACTTGAAGAGACAAAGGCATATCACCAATTTCATCGAGAAATAGTGTCCCACCTTGCGCAGCGAGAAATAGGCCTTCACGATGTGTAACCGCACCGGTAAAAGCGCCCTTGGCATGACCAAACAGCTCCGATTCTAAAAGCTGCTCAGGTAAAGCCCCACAGTTAATTGCAATAAAGGGTTTTTTAGCTCTAGGACTAGCACGATGAATTGCTCGTGCCAACACTTCTTTACCAGTACCACTTTGCCCATTTATTAATACACTAACATCAGATTGCGCCACCATACGTGCTTGTTCTAATAAACGAAGCATTATCGGGCTACGAGTGACAATTTCCTCACTCCAATTTTCATCAGAAACGGAAATTGACATAGCCAAGGCTTCACCAATCGCTTTATAGAGGGCATCACGATCAACCGGTTTAGTGAGAAAACTCGATACCCCTCTTTGTGTTGCCGCTACCGCATCAGGGATTGAACCATGCGCCGTTAAAATAATGACTGGCATGCCTGGCTGCTGTTTCTGTATCTCCGCAAAAAGTACCATGCCATCCATTTCATCCATACACAAATCACTGATAACCAGATCAATTTTATCTTTTGTTAGAATTTTCAAGGCATCCAAACCATTTTCTGCGGTAACCACCTTAAATCCCTCACTAGTCAAACGCATACCCAATAATTTCAATAGACCGGGATCATCATCTACCAATAATAGATTGGCTGATTTATGCACTGTCATTGGGGATTTTCTCCGCTTTTATCAACCTGATGAAACTCTTTAATCACATCTGTCGTTTTCGTCTCTGCGCTATTTGCTGTTGAATTGGTACTGCTTTTATCCATTTTTCCACTTGAAACAGCTTGTTCCTGCTGTTTGCGTGAAGAAAGTTGTCGTTCAATATCGGTCAGATTTTCCAACTTACGTGAGACAATATTTAATTCATAGGTTAGATGAGCGTTTTGTTCAGCTAAACGATCCAGTTTATTATCGCTCTCTTGTTGTAAACGTAAATATTTAGCATTTGCTTCTTCAACATTAACAATCTGGATTTGCTTTTCACGCCATAATTCTAATAGTGGGCGAATAGGTGAAGGGAACTGCAAACTATAAATATTCAAATTATCAATCATTTTACGCCGGGCAGTGACGGTTGGTTCTGCAACATCGAGTAAAATACTATGCCGAAAAACATTTTGCCAATTAATTAAATGAATCGTTTTAGCCATCAAACCCGCCTGCTCTTTATTCAATCGATTAGCACAGTCAACTATTCTCAACCAGTAAAGCGGATTATCTGAAGCATTCTCACTATCTATATTCCATATTTTTTCACAAGTAACATAGCGATAATCTGTTATACGTTCTTCTATTGGTATCGATTCATTTATCATATCCAATGGTAATGGATGGTGATATTTACTACAAGCTATTAATAAAAAAGGTAAAAAAAGTGTTGTTAACTTTATTTTCCATTTAGTGGAAAAAAATCCCCCACAACTTAGCCTCGCAGATGCAATATGCCATGTTTTCCGCATTATCCCGGCGGCTATTAGGGTGTTGTAATTAGACCAATTTGGCATTATTCATACTCTGTGGTTAGTGGTAGCTCAATACGAAAACAGACATCAGCAAACTGACAATCAATAAGCAACAATTGACCATTCATTCTTTTAATACAATCTTGGGCAATACTTAATCCTAACCCGCTCCCTTTTACTGCCCCTTTACGCAATAAAGATCCTTGAAAAAAAGGTTCATAAATCATATTTTGTTCAGATTCTGGGATAGGTGTTCCTGTATTAGCGATATCGATTTGGAGTTTATCATCAGTTTCATTGCTTATTATCCAGATCTTACCCGATTCAGAACCGTAGTGCACTGCATTAGAATAGAGATTATCGATCACTCTTGCCAAACAAGTTGGCTCTGCACAACAATGAGTAATATTTAACTCAATTTCAGTTTGAATATTTTTGGCTCTAGCCGTTAGATTATGTGAGGAAACGATATTTGCCACTAACTTGGTTAAATCAATTTGCTGAATCTGTGCTGGCCCATCGGCTAACTGACGGTTATAGTCTAATAATTGCTCAATGAGTTGTTGTAAATGTTTACTACTATTATCCAAAATAGCGACAACCTCTCGTTGTTCTAAAGTCAAAGGTCCTGCTACTTCATCAGCTAATAGTTCAGCCCCTTCACGCATACTGGCTAAAGGTGTCTTTAATTCATGAGAAATATGACGTAAAAATTCATGCCGTTGTGATTCCAACCAACTAAGTCGCTCACTTAACCAAACAATACGCTGAGCTAATGAACGTAACTCACTAGGGCCCTTAAAACGTTCAAGTCTGGTGAAAAGTGTTCCTCCTGCCCCAAGATGATTAATCATCCGCTCAATAGCTTTAACCGGACCAATAATCATTCTAGTAAACAACACAACTAATAATACACTCAATAAAAACACAATTAGCGTTTGCCAACCAAAATATTGACCTTTTTCAGCAATTGCATTCTGCAATTGCGTACCACGTCCAAATACAACATCGCGTGTTAATTGTACTAACTGATTATTGGTAACCGAAAAACGTTCAAGTGCCGTCGCCATTGCCGGGATAGGTGAGTTATTTTCGCATTTTAAATCGGAGAGATCTTCCAGTAAGGTTTGAATAGTCGCGATTTGGTTTTTATCAGGCAAAATAGTCATTTGACGAGCTAGCATCTCACTATATTCTTGCCGTTTTTTCTTATATAGAGCAGCAAAAGTTTGATCGTTTAACACACAATATTGACGATAACTACGCTCCATTTCAAGCGCGGTACTCGTCATGATTTCACTGCGCCTCGCATCAAGCAAAGTGGTATGGTTGATATCAGCCGCTTGATTACTCAATTGATCTAAACTTTGATAGGCCTGGTATGCCAATATTAATAATGGCAAAAGAACCAATAAAAAAGCCATCACCACCAGTTGGCGTAGTGAACGCGGAAAAGAATGCCACTTATTCAAAGAAATCATCTCATTACCTATTCATACTATTATGGTAACAGAACTTATATTCGATAGTGAATTTGCCTGCCTATTTAATACACGAGTTTCGCACCAATAAAAAAACGCTCTATTTTTAAGTTTAATTCAGCATAATATATAAATAGACAAAATCTTATAAATTAAAAGCAACTTATTGTAATTTAAAAAATTTATACGTTTTAGTAACTTGCAAATTAACCATTGCTTTTAAGCCATTTCTGGAATTTTATATTCCTGTGCGAAACTCGTGTAATAAAAAATTTCTAATTTGATTGTTATGTGAAAAACAGTCTTTTAATCACCAAAATTGCGGGTAACATTATTAATTAATAAGGGAATAAGGCAAGGAGAGTAAATAATATTCATGCGCTTAAGCAGCAATAAATACTTTATTAAATAGTTCACTGCGCCCCACCGATATTGGCGAGGAGAGCAGCGAATTTTTAATAGATGGTGCCTCACTCCACGTGTCGCCCGATGTTTGATAAAGCTTGTTTATAAGCAAATATCATGCTGCTGGGACGGTAGGCACCTGACTTTTGGCATCATTCCTGGCTTATGTGGTGTGCATCCCTCTATATTGGGACCAACATAAAAAGTTGAATGAGCGACTGCCCAATATAATATGCACCTTATATGCCAACTTTTTAAAAGTTTCATTAAGTTATTGAAATTTAAAATAAAATAAAAATTTTAAGCATTTAAAATGGTTTTTCATTAAATTTAATGCCATGACTTTAATAAAAAGTGTCGCCTATTAGCGACATTTCATTGAGTGAATCAAATACTAACAAAAAATCATACAATTAAATGTCTCCAATTAGAGACAACTTATTTTTATCACTTAGCTAATTGACGACAGTTATAAGATTTAATAAGCAAATTCAAATAATTTTAATAATAATCAACATCAAATTTCAGCTAAATTTAGCTCATAATGAAATTCATTTTTACTTATTTTCAATCAACCGCGCAAAAACTACATTTTCACGAGTTTCGCACAGGCATATAAAATTCCAGAAATGGCTTAAAAGCAATGGTTAATTTGCAAGTTACTAAAACGTATAAATTTTTTAAATTACAATAAGTTGCTTTTAATTTATAAGATTTTGTCTATTTATATATTATGCTGAATTAAACTTAAAAATAGAGCGTTTTTTTATTGGTGCTAAACTCGTGATTTTATCTCCTCACGAGTTTAGCACAAACCTAAATTGGGTACGCTAATAAAACACGGATGCGCTCAGCAATAGCATTTTTGATTACATGCCAATTTTGTTGATAAATAGTTATTTTTTCAGATATACGGCGTTTATGTTGTTCAAACCACGCAGAAATAGCGAGAAAATATGTAAAGTTGCCATAGGAGTTCGACCGCAACACATTTTTCCTTGATGAGTGCGTTGGTTATTATATTCCGCTAACCATTTATCTAAATCAGCTTGTAATTCATCTAAAGCCCTATAGATTTTCTTACGAAAAGCCACCTGATAGAACTCTTGTAATACAGTTTTATGAAAGCGTTCACAAATCCCATTGGTTTGAAGTGAACGAGCTTTAGTTTTTGTATGATCAATATCATTGATAGCGAGATAAAGTTGATAATCGTGATGTTCAACTTTACCACAATACTCACTGCCTCTGTCCGTCAGTATACGTAACACCGGTAACCCATGCTGGGAATAAAAAGGGAGAACCTTGTCATTTAATAAATCTGCCGCCGTTATCGCGCTTTTTGTTGTGTAAAGCTTACAATGATTAAGTATCAATGTAAGTTTGTTGATAAACACGACCAACGCCTTTTAAATGACCGACATAAAAAGTATCTTGTGAACCCAGATAACCTGGATGCGCTGTTTCAATCTCACCACAGGCTTCATCATCTTGCGCTTTCTTTTCTAGAGCACTGATTTGTGATTCTGACAGGATAATTCCTTCTGTTGCGATTTTATCTTCAAGCGCTTTTAGGCGTTTTGTAAAATTTTCGAGATTATGGCGCAGCCAAATAGAGCGAACGCCACTCCCCGAAACAAAAATGCTTTTTTTTCTTAGTTCATTACTACTGCGGTGTTGACCGTGTGCAGGGACTCAACTACAGCGCTTTCAATCTGTTCGTCTACTCTATTTTTTACGCTAGGCACCCGTCGATTTTGATTAATTAAAGTGTCTATCCCACCATCGTTAACAAGTTCCTGGTAGCAATAAAACGTATCTCGGGATACCCCCATAATCTTACAGGCTTTTGAGACGTTATTAAGCTCTTCAGCGAGGTTAAGTAACCCGACTTTATGTTTGTGATAGGATTATTTGTTTGATACATAGAATTACCTTTTATTTAATCATCTAATGATGTTAATTAAAACCGGTAACGCTCTTTTTTAAATAAGAATTGTCAGATTAAGTTAAGACTAATACAGTTAATTTACTTTGGCATAATCTAACAACTGTTGAATCAATTCCTATTGATTATCGTATTTAACCTGAGTTCGGGATAAGAAATAAAGTGAAAGTCTTGCTATTCAAATAGTTGAATGCGCATATTTTATTAAAATACTCTAACAATCTGGTTAAAGAGTAGAGCATTGTTAAACAATTATGGAAAATCTTACTGAACTTTATTGCCTGATGGATGATTTTTGTAAAGACTTCGAGCCAAAAATGCATGAAATTTTGCTGAATAACGGTAGTAAGCGTCGTAGACGGTCTACTCAGCTTTCATTGGCTGAAATGATGACACTGGTTGTTTTGTTTCATCAACTCCGATTCAGCCAATTCAAGGTATTTTATCTCTATCATGTCCGTTTATATCTCAGGAAGGAATTTCCTAACTTGCCATCATATTCACGCTGCGTAGAGTTACTTCCGCGCAGTGCCTTAGCTTTAACGGCACTGTCGGTTGCCGATTCTACTCCGATAGCTGTGTGTGATAACTTACGGATCCGCCGGCATAAAGTCTTCGATGGGATAGCTGAACGAGGAAAAACCTCAACAGGTTGGTTCTTTGGTTTCAAACTTCATGTAATTATCAATCA
Source organism: Candidatus Arsenophonus triatominarum (assembly GCF_001640365.1). GTDB lineage: Bacteria > Pseudomonadota > Gammaproteobacteria > Enterobacterales > Enterobacteriaceae > Arsenophonus > Arsenophonus triatominarum. Next base: position 180,320 of record NZ_LWMI01000014.1, read on the forward strand.
ATTGGGGGAAATACTCAGTTTTCGACTTACACCAGGAAACACAGATGATCGGAAACCATTGCCTGAGCTGATAAAAGATCTTTCTAGTTGTTTGTATGCGGATAAAGGGTATTTATCGGCTTCACTGAAACAGCAACTGAAAACAATGGGAATTAACCTTATAACGAATATCAAGAAGAAAATGAAGCCTGTTGAACAGACTTATTTCGACAAAGCCATCTTGCGTCATCGTTCTGTCATTGAAACGGTATTTGATGAGTTAAAAAATCTTTGTCAGATAGAGAGCATACGCGGCACCGCTCTCCTGCTAACTTTGTAGTGAATTTATTAGCCGGGCTGGTTGCATATTGTTTAATTCCATCTAAACCAAAGATACCTGTGGCAGGAACATATCTTCAAGCATAATTGATAATGCTTATCCCGAACTCAGGTTAATTAGCCATAGAGAAACATTTATATCAATATCAACCCAGCTGCTGCCGCGCATTACGGAAAATACGCATCCAGGGGCTATCTTCGCCCCATTCTGGCGGATGCCATGAATGGGTAACTGTACGAAATACTCGCTCCGGATGCGGCATCATTATAGTCGCCCGCCCATCTAAGCTGGTCACTGCAGTAATACCATTAATCGATCCATTTGGATTTGCTGGATACTGTTGAGTAACCTGACCATAATTATCAACAAAACGTAGCGCAACTAAATGATTTTTTTCCAACTGGTCAAGATGCGCAATGTCTCGCATTTCAACTTGACCTTCACCATGAGATACCACTATTGGTAACTGACAATCAGCCATATCTTGTAAAAATAGTGAAGGACTTTCCATCACTTTTACCAAACTAAAACGCGCTTCAAAGCGTTCTGAACGATTACGTACAAATCGTGGCCAATGTTCAGCACCTGGAATCAACTGATTGAGATTAGACATCATTTGACAGCCATTACATATGCCTAATGATAAAGTATCAGAACGAGTAAAAAAGCCCGCAAATTCGTCACGTACGCGTGAATTGAATAAAATTGATTTTGCCCAGCCTTCTCCTGCCCCCAATACATCACCATAAGAAAAGCCGCCACAGGCAACTAATAGCTGAAAATCAGCGAGTGTTACTCTGCCTGCTAACAAATCACTCATATGCACATCAATGGCAGTAAAACCTGCACGGTGAAATGCGGCCGCCATTTCAACATGGGAATTGACACCCTGTTCACGTAAAACAGCCACTTTAGGCGACGGGGTTGTCATAATATAAGGCACTGCAATATCATCTGCTGGGTCAAAGTTTATTTTTACATTCAATCCAGGATCTGTCAGATCTTGTTTAGCCTGATGTTCTTGATCTGCACACGCAGGATTATCACGTAAACGTTGCATTTGCCAGGTAGTTTCAGCCCACCATAAACGCAATTGGCTACATTTTTCACGATAAATTTCTCTACCGTGACTATTGATAGTAACAATATCGTCTTTAATTGCCATACCAAGATACTGTACACATCCAGCCAACCCATGCCCGGCCAAGCATGTTTCCACCATTTCCCTATCCGCTTGCTTAACCTGGATGACTGCCCCTAATTCTTCGCTAAATAAAGCAGCAAGAATATCTTTATCATAATGACCGATATCAATATCTAAACCACAATGACCGGCAAATGCCATTTCTGCTAATGTAACAAACAGGCCACCATCGGAACGATCATGGTAAGCTAATAATTTTTGTTCTTTTATAATCGCCTGAATTGCATTAAAAAAACCGGTTAATAATTTAGCATCACGGACATCCGGGGCATGATCACCTATTTGCCGATATACCTGTGCAAGTGCTGAACCTCCCAATGCATTATGACCTTGCCCGAGATCAATTAATAATAATGCATTATCTTGATCACTTTTCAGTTCAGGTGTAACCGTCAGACGAACATCCTCAACCCGAGAAAAAGCGGTAATAACCACAGAAAGCGGCGCCGTCATTTCACAAATCTGTTCGCCATCATGCCAGGTGGTCTTCATTGACATAGAATCTTTACCAACCGGGATGGTTAAACCTAATGCCGGACATAGCTCTTCACCAATAGCCTTCACCGCTTGATACAAACCGGCATCTTCACCAGGATGTCCCGCTGCTACCATCCAATTAGCGGAAAGCTTCACCCGTTTTAAGTCCTGAACACAAGCAGCAGCGATATTGGTCAACGCTTCTCCAACCGCCATCCGACTAGATGCCGCATAGTCCAAGAGCGCAATGGGTGAGCGCTCACCGATCGACATAGCTTCGCCATAATAACTTTCTAAACCAGCTGTCGTGACCGCACAATCAGCAACAGGGATCTGCCAAGGGCCAACCATTTGATCGCGTGCCACCATTCCGGTAACACTGCGATCACCAATAGTAATCAGAAAAGTTTTCTCTGCTACTGCTGGCAAATGTAATACCCGTTTAACTGCTTCGGTTAAGGTTATCATTTCTCGATTAATCGGCTTACCGGCAGCAAATTGAGAACTAACATCACGTAGCATTTTAGGCGTTTTACCTAACAAAATATCTAGCGGCATGCAAATAGGCTGGTTAGTAAAATAACTATCATTAAGAACAAGATCCCGATTTTCCGTCGCTTCACCAACAATAGCATATGGCGCGCGTTCTCGACGACAAATAGACTCAAATAGGGGAAGTTGTTCAGGTAAAACAGCTAATACATAGCGCTCTTGAGATTCATTACACCAAATCTCACGAGGATTCATGCCTGGTTCATCATTCAATATTTGACGTAGTTCAAATATTCCACCTCGATCAGCATCATTCATTAACTCAGGCATAGCATTAGAAAGCCCACCAGCGCCAACATCATGAATAAATAGGATCGGATTATCAGTACCCAACTGCCAGCACCGATCAATAACCTCTTGACAACGACGCTCCATTTCAGGGTTATCACGTTGCACCGAAGCGAAATCAAGATCAATATCAAACTCCCCTGAAGTCATCGATGAAGCTACGCCACCTCCCAGCCCAATATTCATCGATGGACCACCTAATACAATTAATTTAGCGCGAACTGGAATATTGCCCTTTTCAATATGTTCTGCCCGAATATTACCTATACCACCTGCTAACATAATCGGTTTGTGGTAACCGCGTAATTCTGCTCCATTATGACTATTCACTAGCTCTTCATAAGTGCGAAAATAACCTAATAAAGCGGGTCGGCCAAATTCATTATTAAAAGCGGCACCACCCAATGGCCCATCAAGCATAATATTAAGCGCACTAACAATACGCTGTGGTTTGCCAAAATTTTGTTCCCAAGGTTGTTTAAAACCTGGAATACGTAAGTTAGAAACAGCAAATCCAACTAAACCGGCTTTAGGCTTTGCACCACGCCCTGTTGCCCCTTCATCACGTATTTCTCCACCTGAACCGGTGGCAGCACCAGGCCAAGGAGAAATAGCTGTTGGGTGGTTATGGGTCTCTACTTTCATCAAAATATGAGCATTTTCATGATGATAATCATACTTGCCGGTTACTGGATCAGGAAAAAAACGCCCAATATTCGATCCTTCCATTACGGCAGCGTTATCTTTATAAGCTGATAAAATATAATCTGGCGTTTGTTGATAAGTATTTTTTATCATACTAAACAAAGAATTAGGTTGTGATTTACCATCAATAACCCAACTGGCATTAAATATTTTATGCCGACAATGTTCTGAATTAGCTTGCGCAAACATATAGAGCTCAACATCCGTTGGATCACGTTCTAATGTTTGGAAGGCATCCATTAAATAATCAATTTCATCTGTGGCTAACGTTAACCCTAATTCAGTATTTGCCAATTCAAGTGCACGACGACCGTTTTTTAATATTTCTATCGTCACCATCGGAGCCGGCTTATGGTGCATAAAGAGTGATTTTACTTGCTCGAAAGAAGTCCAAACAGTTTCAACCATCCGATCATGCAAAATGACAGATAAATCATCCAATTGTGATATATCCAATGGCGAGGAATAAATAATATAATAAGCAATTCCACGCTCAAGCCGGATAACCTGCTGTAATCCACAGTTATGAGCAATATCCGTTGCCTTTGAAGACCAGGATGAAATAGTGCCTGGCCGAGGAGTAACCAAGAGTAACTGGCCAGCCGGCTGTTGCTCAGTTAATGAAGGACCATAATGAAGCAATTGACTTAGTTTTTGTCGATCATCCTGATTTAATGGAGCACCAAGTTCAGCAAAGTGTACATATTCAGCATAAATGTCAGTAACCAGTAGTTGCTGCTGCTGGCATAGGGAAAGAAGCTTAGTAATGCGAAATATCGATAAAGCGGGTGAGCCACGCAGAATTTCCATAGTAATAGATTCTCTTAACTTATAAAGCTGGCCTGAAGGATATGTATCAGGAAAACTGGAAAGCTATTATAAAGCATCATGAACCGTTACGAAACCGTTTGCGTACACATTTATCACGCACCTGTAAATATTAAAGATATATAAAATAGATTAAATTAAGTTGCAAATTCTACTTTTGTTAAGCAGAATATTTGACTCTTAAAAAATTGGCTATAATTTGGTCATTTTAATTAAGAAAATATGTTTAACTAACGAGATATAACCATTTGATTAATATTAGAATTAATTATCTTGCTATCGTTATTGTCTCTATAATTTCTGTTGGTGTCATTACACTTAATATTGAATGGCCCAACCAGCAGCAAGACCAGGTGAAAAGAATTATTTCTCGCGGTGAATTACGTGTAAGTACCATTAATTCACCCCTTATGTCCTTTAACGATAAGCAAGAAGCAAGCGGATTTGATTACGAACTGACTAAACGCTTTGCCGATTACCTTGGCGTAAAGCTACGTATCAATGTACGTTCAAATATCAATCAACTTTTTAATGACCTTGAAAACGGTAATAGTGACTTTATTACTGCAGGACTTCTTTATAATGAGAAGCGCCTCGATAAAGCAAAGCCTGGCCCTGCCTACTATACCGTTTCCCAGCAGCTAATTTATCGCAAAGGGGTAAGTCGTCCACGCTCTTTGAACGATGTAAAAGGAAAGTTTGTCGTTGCCACTGATTCAGTAAACGCTAATACGCTGCAACAGTTGAAGCAAAAATATCCAAATCTTCAGTGGGAAGAAACCTGTCATTATAATGCGACTGAGTTATTGCAACTACTAGCCGAAGGGAAAATTGATTATACCTTAGAAAATTCTATTGTCGTCGCTATGCAGCAACGAATTCATCCAAACATTGCTGTTGCTTTTAATGTTAGCGACGATCATAGCTTTAATTGGTATATGAAACGCTCAAAAGATAATAGTCTAAATGCAGCAATGTTAGACTTCTTTAATAAAAGTAATGAAGAAGAACTTTTAACACGTTTAGATGAAAAATATTTTGGCCATGTTGCTACTTTTGACTATTTTGATACGCTTTCTTTTATTACTGCAATTAATAAAACTTTGCCAACCTATAAACATCTGTTTAAAAAATATGCAGAAAATATAGATTGGCATTTACTAGCAGCAATTTCCTGGCAGGAATCACACTGGGATCTACTAGCCACATCACCCACCGGTGTTCGTGGTTTAATGATGCTAACAGTACCTACCGCACAAACTATGGGTGTGTCAGATAGGCTGGATCCAGAGGAAAGTATTAAAGGTGGCGCCGCTTACTTGCAATATCTGATTTCGCGCTTACCAACCACTATTGCGCCTGATGATCGCATTTGGTTTGCCTTATCGGCCTATAATATGGGGTTGGGACATATGCTTGATGCCAGGAAACTGACACGCATACAAGGCGGAGATCCAGACAGTTGGTTAGATGTAAAAGCCAGACTGCCGCTACTTAGCAAGAAAAAATATTTTGCTAAATTAACCTACGGTTATGCACGTGGCTATGAAGCCTATCGCTATGTGGAAAATATTCGCCGTTATCACCAAAGCTTGGTGGATTACCTACAGAATAAGAAAATGAATCAAAATATGAAGCTCGCTGCAAGGGATCCTCTATTATTCTCTAGAACCAGCAGCAAAGAAAAAAGTAGTGACTAATTTAGCTAATCATTACTAAACAGTATTAGCTTCTATTTCTGCCTAAGCCACCTTACTAGGCGACTTAGGCAGATTTAATTTATCAACGCTGCCCTTTCCTAGCCAATTTTTTTTCTGCTCGCCGCTGTTGAAAAAAACCACTTAACATCACCGAACATTCATCGGCCAAAACCCCTCCCAATACCAGAATACGATGATTCATATCCGGATGATTAAAAACATCAATAATTGAACCAGCAGCGCCAGTTTTTTGATCAGAGGCACCATATACTAAACGACTAATGCGTGCATGGATCATAGCTCCGGCACACATAATACAAGGCTCGAGTGTCACATAAAGCGTAGTATTGAGTAAGCGATAATTTTGTAAAGATTGACCAGCTGCCCGCAAAGCTAAAATTTCCGCATGAGCGGATGGATCATGAGACAAAATAGGATGATTCCAACCTTCTGCAATCAATTTATCTTCATGTACTAATACCGCGCCAACAGGAATTTCACCTTTTTCTTGAGCATTTTTGGCTAGTAAAATAGCTTTTCGCATCCAATAAACATATTTTTGGGCTTGGTCCACGAATAAAAACCTCAAATATTAATTTAAATCGCAAAAATAGTTATAATATAATATCAACTTATGATTTAATAACTCTTTAAAACTAATTAATAGCCATCTCATAATAATAAATAACATCAATAAACCACCCCAAAAATCACTTATGCTATTAATAAAATTAACTAATTTAACTTTGTGTATTGTTGCATTAAGGGTAGTCACTGATCTAAATCGGATATAGTAAATGATAAAAAAATTAATAAATGATGATCGAAATTTTTTGCTGAAAATATTGCTACTTATTATATTATTCAGCCTAATTCATTACGCTATGGGTTACCCACCAAGACTAAACTATACAGCGGGTATCGTCGCATTGCTAATCGTTATCAATCAGTTACGAATAATATATAGTGGATTCATTATTATATTCGCCATTATTGCAGCGCTATATTTTCCGATTATGCTACTCTATGGTACTCCCTCACTAACCATAGCAACATCAGTTACTTATACCAATTTAAGTGAAGCAATAGAATTTATTAGTAATATTCCATACTATCTTTATGCTGGATCATTATTTATTTTACTGTTCGGCTTTTTCTGTACAACATTTAAGCTTAAAACCGGTAACAAAACAAAGATTGGTGCTTTTATTACCTTTTTGACGTTTCTTCTATATGGCCCAATAAAAGATTATAAAGAAACGGGTGAATTCGATATTTTAAATAGCGGTTATCCAGAAATCAAATTTGTCAAAGACTTCAATAGTGCCAAAGAAGAAACCAATAAACTTTTTAGTTTACTTGCTCAAACAGATGACTTCCAGCCAAACAATACTGCCACGCCATTTGATACCTATGTTATGGTGATTGGTGAAAGCGCTAGACGCGATTTTATGCATGTTTATGGCTTTCCAATTAATAATACCCCATTTATGGATAGCGCTAATGGTATTCTATTCAACCATTATATTTCAGCCGCTTCATCAACTATTCCATCATTAACCAGTTCCCTGACTCAAGCGCCCAAATTAGCCAATAGCATTATTGCGCTGGCAAAAAAATGGGGATTTACTACCTATTGGCTGTCAAATCAGGGAGCTGTTGGTATCTACGACACACCAATTGCCTCTATGGGGAAAAAAGCAGATCATTCGTTTTTTCTGAAAAGAGCAGGTTATAATAGTAAAGAGATCAATGATAATGAATTACTGCCACAAATCGCAACAGCAATCAAAGCCCCTCAGGCCAAAAAATTCATTATTGTTCATTTAATTGGTAGTCATTCTCGCGCTTGCGCAAGGACTAATGATCACTATGAAACTTTTTACAAAAGTGAAGAGATTTCATGCTATATACAGAGCATAAAAAATACTGATCAACTATTAGCAACAATTCATCAATATTTAACCGACAGCAAATCAAAATGGACAATGATCTATTTTTCTGATCATGGCCTCGGTTTCGTCAATAAAAATAACCCTAGTGACCTAAAACTTACCCATAATGATCAATACCGTCAGGATTATGAAGTACCACTATTTATTAGTTCTTATAATTTTAACGACCAGCAATACATTACTGCTGCTAGAAGTGGAATTAACTTTTTAACTCTATTTTCTGAATGGTCAGGCATTGACGATCCCAGTATTGACCATTCCTGTCATATGATTTCAAACGATATTTGTCATCAACAAAATAGTGTTATTGACTTTAATAATAAACGAATTGACTATACAAAATTACCGTCAGATATGGCGCCATGACATTATGCTAAATAGCAAACAGCGAATAAGGTAAATATTGTGGTTTTAGCGTGATAATTTGTTATCTGAGGTATAAAATATGCTGCGTTTATTCTCGGCTTTAGCCTAACGATAAATGCAGTTTTTTACTAATTTAATGATATAAGTAATATTTTAAATAAAGCTTAAAATGTCATTATTAATTATTTATCGCTGTATCAATTGTGATATAAAATAACTTTAAATAGTTTTAAAATAATTGTAATATAGTTTTGTATTATCTTTTAATTTTTTTGAATTGGCGTTACTTTTTAGCCATTTCGCTCTATTTAGCAACACAAAAAAATACTAAGTATACATAGGAATACCAACCTGCTATTAAAACAAATTAAAGATATATTCAATACCGCTAGCTGAAAAGTTATATATTCTTCATTTTTTATTGCAGATTAATAAATTAATTATATGAAAATCGCAAAAAAATACCTTAACTATATAATATTACTATTATTATTTATATTCTCAGTTTTATTAAATCTTTTTGTTTTCAAAGAAGAATCAAGACTACCGCATATATCTAGTTTTATTATTCTCTTAATTACTTTTTTATTAATAATAAATCACGAGTTTCGCACAGACATATAAAATTCCAGAAATGGCTTAAAAGCAATGGTTAATTTGCAAGTTACTAAAACGTATAAATTTGTTTAAATTACAATAAGTTGCTTTTAATTTATAAGATTTTGTCTATTTATATATTATGCTGAATTAAACTTAAAAATAGAGCGTTTTTTTATTGGTGCGAAACTCGTGTAAATAAGAATAAATTACCAAAACTAATTGGATTACTTTTTTTATTCTTTATAAATATAACCTGAGTTCGGGATAAGCATTATCAATTATGCTTGAAGATATGTTCCTGCCATAGGTATCTTTGGTTTAGATGGAATTAAACAATATGCAAGCAGCCCGGCTAATAAATTCACTACAAAGTTAGCAGGAGAGCGGTGCCGCGTATGCTCTATCTGACAAAGATTTTTTAACTCATCAAATACCGTTTCAATGACAGAACGATGACGCAAGATGGCTTTGTCGAAACAAGTCTGTATTCGTTATGAGGTTAATTCCCATTGTTTTCAGTTGCTGTTTCAGTGAAGCCGATAAATACCCTTTATCCGCATACAAATAACCAGAAAGATCTTTTATCAGCTCAGGTAATGGTTTCCGATCATCTGTGTTTCCTGGTGTAAGTCGAAAACTGAGTATTTCCCCCAAATGATTGATAATTACATGAAGTTTGAAACCAAAGAACCAACCTGTTGAGGTTTTTCCTCGTTCAGCTATCCCATCGAAGACTTTATGCCGGCGGATCCGTAAGTTATCACACACAGCTATCGGAGTAGAATCGGCAACCGACAGACCCGTACACTTTCCCTTAATTGACTCAAACAGTGCCGTTAAAGCTAAGGCACTGCGCGGAAGTAACTCTACGCAGCGCGAATATGATGGCAAGTTAGGAAATTCCTTCCTGAGATATAAACGACATGATAGAGATAAAATACCTTGAATTGGCTGAATCGGAGTTGATGAAACAAAACAACCAGTGTCATCATTTCAGCCAATGAAAGCTGAGTAGACCGTCTACGACGCTTACTGCCGTTATTCAGCAAAATTTCATGCATTTTTGGCTCGAAGTCTTTACAAAAATCATCCATCAGGCAATAAAGTTCAGTAAGATTTTCCATAATTGTTTAACAATGCTCTACGCTTTAACCAGATTGTTAGAGTATTTTAACGAAATATGCGCATTCAACTATTTGAATAGCAAGACTTTCACTTTATTTCTTATCCCGAACTCAGGTTAAATATAAAGGTTATATATCCGTTAAATTTTAACGGATATATAATAATCTCCGTTCTCCATTCCATCCTTGAAACCAACACAAATGAAGCTCTCTTTATGTCAGGCAGTTTACTGCTGAAGCTAATTTTTCCTACATTGATTTTTACTGCTTTTTTATTTTATCTAATAACAAGAATCAAGAATAATTTAGAAAATATCTCTCTATTATTGTACTCAGCATTATCGTTTACAGCACTTTCGATGATCCTGGTTGTTTTAGATATAAAAGATGAAAACAGATTAATTTCTAATATCAAAGAAGATAGAAAAGAGCTTGGGATTTTTTTTCATCATAAAGTCCCTTTAGTATTTGGTGACGTGGTTTATTTATTAATTTCATCATATGAAAATAATAAATATGCAAATACAGCCGAAATTGAAAAATTTAATCATGCAATATTATCTAAAAAAGACAATAATAATAAAAATATTATATTAATCATAGGGGAAGCCTCACTCTACTCCTGCTATAGTGCATATGGCTATCATTTAGATACAACGCCACATATGACAAAAATATTTTCAACGAAGACAGCTGCATCTTAAATAATACCCATTCCAATTCACCGATAACCCGAGATTCAGTGTCAATGACACTAGTCTTTCACACACTGGAAAATGAAAAAAACCTGTTCAACAATAAATCTATTACACGAGTTTCGCAATCTCCAAAAAAGAAGTATAAATTTAAAAACAAGAAAAAATTAGGGTGTTCATATTTTGTCCGGTTATCCATGCATTAAAAATATCTATAAAACATTCTTACAAGTAAGCAGTGTAAGAAAAAAAAGGCATTTTTGTTTCGGGGAGTGGCGTTCGCTCTATTTGGCTGCGCCATAATCTCGAAAATTTTACAAAACGCCTAAAAGCGCTTGAAGATAAAATCGCAACAGAAGGAATTATCCTGTCAGAATCACAAATCAGTGCTCTAGAAAAGAAAGCGCAAGATGATGAAGCCTGTGGTGAGATTGAAACAGCGCATCCAGGTTATCTGGGTTCACAAGATACTTTTTATGTCGGTCATTTAAAAGGCGTTGGTCGTGTTTATCAACAAACTTACATTGATACTTACAGTAAAGTCGTTCATTGTAAGCTTTACACAACAAAAAGCGCGATAACGGCGGCAGACTTATTAAATCCCTTTTTATTCCCAGCATGGGTTACCGGTGTTACGTATACACGAGTTTCGCACAGGCATATAAAATTCCAGAAATGGCTTAAAAGCAATAGTTAATTTGTAAGTTACTAAAACGTATAAATTTGTTTAAATTACAATAAGTTGCTTTTAATTTATAAGATTTTGTCTATTTATATATTATGCTGAATTAAACTTAAAAATAGAGCGTTTTTTTATTGGTGCGAAACTCGTGGTATACTGACGGACAGAGGCAGTGAGTATTGTGGTAAAGTTGAACATCACGATTATCAACTTTATCTCGCTATCAATGATATTGATCATACAAAAACTAAAGCTCGTTCACTTCAAACCAATGGGATTTGTGAACGCTTTCTAAAACTGTATTACAAGAGTTCTATCAGGTGGCTTTTCGTAAGGAAAATCTATAGGGATTTAGATGAATTACAAGCTGATTTAGATAAATGGTTAGCGGAATATAATAACCAACGCACTCATCAAGGAAAAATGTGTTGCGGTCGAACTCCTACGGCAACTTTACACGATGGAAAACAACTTTGGAGAGAGAAAGATTTAAATCAAATTTAACCTGACAGGTACTGTATAAATAACCGGTAACTGTCAGATCAAGTCTGAGCTACTATACCATACCTGGGGACGAGACCAAAAATGGCATCCGCATATTCATTTTTCAACCACAGCCGGCGGGGTGACTAAAAAGAATACCTGGCGGGATATCAGCTTTTATCGCGAAAACATTATGACAATGTGGCGATAACGGCATTATTGAGAAAACATTATTACACGCTCACCATTCCCGATGAGCTTAAAGCTGAAGAAAGAAGTAAAGCATCATGGAATCAATTACTTAACACTCACTACAAGCGCGGGTGGAATATTAATCTTTCTGATATTCTTTCCAATATTACCCATGTCACCCTTTATCTCTGATTTTATCTAAAGAAACCCCCTGTCTCGCTCAGTCGCTTAAAACATTATTCCGGCGAAGATAACACACGTTACGCTATAAGAGCCACCGCACGAAAAAACAGGAAGACCTGGTCATGACATCCGATGAATTTATTACCCTGTTTGCGTCTCATGTGCCAGAAAAATGGTTTCACATGATCCGCTATTACGGCTTTTTAAGTCCATCAGCACGGATGCGAAAAATGTTAACGGAGGTTGTTTATCCTTTAGCCCAGCAAGATAAAAAACCCGCTAAAAAAATCACCTGGCGAAACATGTATCAACACGTCTTTAAAGTCGATCCACTTGCTTGTCTCTTATGTGGGAAAAAATTACTTTTCGCAGGAATGAATTTTGGATTGAATCGTAAAGAACTTATGGCACGTCACCATGATCTGGCTTGTTTGCGGTGGCGATAAAAACTCACGACAGGGTAGATCTATCCTTTTGTTCAAAATTGATTAATAATTAATCGTTTTTTAACCATCTATTCCGTTCCTTATCTCAACCTTCAACATAATTTTGGCAAAATTTAGAAGAAAATAAAAAGGATTTCATCATGGCTCAGGTCAATGAGTAACCATTTCGGATATTAATTTCTTATACATCAAGCTGGCAAACAGGCAACGGAATTGTTGTCAGAAAGACTGGATAACCTGGAGAAAAAACGAGGGTTACTCAGCTAAACCTAGGGTTAATGTCTCTAAAATTAGGGTGTTAGATGAAAAAACACACTATCTGATGAAAATTCGACCTGCAACAGTTCCAATAAACCGATTCTCTCTCCTTTTAGCAATAATGGATGGCTTTTACTCCTCACCTTAAGTGCAATTCAATTTCTTAACCATCAAGTTATTCGCTCTACCAACTGCGCTAAGCCGGCGAATTTGGCGGAAGGATAGAGATTCGAACTCTAGGATGGTTTCCCATCGGCGGTTTTCAAGACCGCTGCCTTCGACCGCTCGGCCATCCTTCCATGGCGCGGAATTATGGCGAAATGTGATGACCTTGTCTAGACCTTAATATAAAAAAATACTATTTTTTTCATCATTTGCTCAAAGTTTGAGCATTAAAATTATACTATCCGAAATTACCTGTTAAAATAATAAGACAGAATTGTTTAAATAGCAATCAACATACTAATTTTTTTCTTCATGTTTAAGTAAGAAAGGCGCCTCTTCTACCAATGGATTATAAACAACCAACTTTACAACTTTCATCGCTAACTCGCTTTTTTATAATGTTTATCAGCTCGCTTGTATTATTGTTATTTCTATTTGCCTACAATTACTTTCATAATTGGATCAATAATAGTCAAAATGCACTCAGTAACATCACTAAACAACTTGAATATGAAATTGAAGATTACCGTTATTACGCAAGTCAACTCTATTATATTGCAAACGATGGAGAGGATGAAACTAAGAGTGATACCCCCTTACCCATAAAACTGCGCCCTGATATTTTTTGGATCAATAACTACGAGCGACATGTCGATGCCATTATTTTTGGCCGGCAAAATAATACTAATATTAATCTGGCCTATAAACTATCTAACTATATGGGCATAATCTGGGGCGCTAAAAATGAATACAGTTCGATGTACTATCTCAATGGTCCTGATAATACACTTTTGCTGGTAACTACCCATTCGATACTAAAACCAGAGATTCGCTATAAAGAGAGTTATTTAACCTTAACCGCAGAAGAAAAACGCTCTGTGATGTTGACATTATCATCGGCTATAGACAAACGAGAAAGCTTGTCAAATATTCATCGTACACGCTATGATAATTCATACTATTATACTTACCGCACGATGTTCAACTCACCAGGCCAATTAACTACCATTATAACTTTTGAATTACCGATAAATTTATTACTCTCAAAAAACATTAATCCTGAATATTTATCAATTACCTTTTCAAATGACATAATACACAACAATGGAAACCTAATTGATATTGAATTTAATGGTCTCTCACTACAATTTACCCAACCCATTCACGGAACAACAACTTACCGGCTAGTATATCAATTACCAATTAAAGATATCTTGTGGGATCTTTTATATAATAATTTGTGGGCCATAATCGCCATTTGTTTTTTTACAACCATCTCTATTGTTGGCAGCTTGTATATTAGAACACGTTTTGTTGCCCCTAACCAAAATATGTTTCACGAGATACAAATTACAAACACAATTAGCAACTATATTATTTCAAATATTCCTATTGGTTTTCTACTTTATAATTTCACAACCAATCGCAAAATTATGAGTAATGGAATAGCTGAATTACTTTTACCCCATATGGACTTGATACGTATTCGTGACATGGCAATCCAGCATCATGGGGCTATTCAAATTTCAATTGAAGATACTATCTATGAAATAAAATTACTAAATAATCAATTATTAGATAATACTTATATGTTTTTTATTCATGATCAAGATAAAGAAGCACTAACAAATAAAAAATTACTGATGGCTAAACATGAGCATGAAAAAAATATTCAAGTCCGACGCTCGATGTTGTCTAACATGTGTAAAGAGATCCATACTCCCATTATAGAAATTAATAGTCTGATTAACCAAATCAAAGAAACCTCTGATAATCACAACATAAAATATTTAATTAATGAATCATTAATTAGAACACATTATATTGTTAACTGGATAGATAATCTTGCTTTACTTAATACCATTGAATCTGGTGAATGGAAATTAGAGCAACCAAATGAATTTAAACCTGTCTCAATCGCTGAGATGATGAATAAAATACTAAAAGAAAAAATATCACTGCTTGTCAACAAAGGTCTTTCACTTTACTATCATAATAATTTAAATTATGAACAACACATCACCACAAATAATAACGCTTTATTTAAAATAATTTCACTTCTATTGAGTTATTCAATCAATACAACTAATTTTGGCAAAATTACTGTTATAGTAAACTATGCAACTAAACGTCTATCCCTTGAGATCATTGATAGCGGTATAGGACTTAATGCTATGGATCTGGCAAATATCCACATGCCTTTTGCTAGTTCAACAGACAATGACGGAACACTATCCAATTCAGGAATGACATTTTATCTATGTCATCAGCTATGTTACCGTATGAAAGGTGAATTTTTCATAAAAAGTAAAGTTGGAATCGGTTCTCATTATACAGTGACATTGCCCTTAGAATTAGAAAATGAACAAAGTTCCAAATCATTACCGCTTCTTGATGGTATTAATATACTTCTTGATATTAGAAATCCTGAAATTCATAAAATTATCCAGCAGCATTTAATGATTTATGGAGCTAATTATTCTGATATAGCTAAAAATAATTGTCATTCATCCTATGATTTATTTATAACTGATCATAAAACAGAATATAATAAACCGACAATTTACCTTGTTGATAATATTATTAATTATAGAGTAGTAAAACAAAATTTGATAAAATGTAATTTCAATTTTAATGATGAACTTATTAATGCAATTTCTATCTTAATCGAAGGTAATTTGATTGCTGAGCAAGAATCAACCGATAAATCAATATTTACTATCATCAATCATAACAATAATTCAAACCTTATAATCCTTGAGGATTATAAAAAAGAGCTTTCTGATAGTGACTATCGTAATTTATTCCTTACTACAGTACCTATAGATATTAATAAGCTGTATACTAACCAAGAAAAAGGTAACTTAAAAAAACTAAAAGATATAGCACATAGACTAAAAGGTGTTTTTGCTATGCTGAACTTTGAGCTTCTTAAAAAAGCATGTGAGCAATTAGAACAACACATAGCAGATAATAATGAATTTGAGATTTTAAATAGCATTAGAGATATTGATGTCTTTATCAAAAAACTAATGCCAGAGGGCAACCAATAAAATGAATAACCTTAATGTCATTATCGCTGATGATCATCCTATTGTACTATTTGGTATACGAAAATCTCTTGAGCAAATCGAGGGAATTAATTTGGTTGGTCAATTTGAAGATTCCACATCTCTTATCAATAATATAGCCAAACTTAAAGCAGATATTCTAATTACTGATCTTTCGATGCCCGGTGATAAATACGGTGATGGAATTACATTAATTAAATACATTAAACGCCACTACCCTAACCTATCAATAATTGTCCTTACCATGAATAATAATCCCGCAATACTCAGTGCTGTGTTAGATTTAGATATCGAAGGCATCGTATTGAAACAAGGCGCTCCTGCCGACTTACCAAAGGCATTATCAGCCTTACAAAAAGGAAAAAAATTCACTCCTGAAAATGTATCGAAATTATTGGAGAAAGTTAATGCGAATGGTTATGGCGATAAACGTTTATCGCCAAAAGAAAGTGAAGTGTTGCGCCTATTTGCGGAAGGTTTTTTAGTCACCGAAATTGCAAAAAAACTTAATCGAAGTATTAAAACAATTAGTAGCCAAAAAAAGTCGGCTATGTTAAAACTCGGTGTTGAAAATGATATAGCATTATTAAATTATCTTTCTTCAGTCACAATTGAGAAAGAAATTAACTAGTAATATGATACAAATAAAAAACTGATTGATCCTAATCTTATGGGTAATGAATAAGGTTAATCGGTTTTCCATTCTGTTTTTATAAATTAATAATCATTTGAATATTAAAATAGTATTTAATCATTATTCTCTTGTGTTGCTAATTATACTAACATCGCAACACCGCAACAGCGATTGCTTTAATTTTTTTAATGTAACCGGTTTGGATAGACAGTCATCCATTCCTACACTTAAGCAACGCTGCTTTTCTTCTGCCATTGCATTAGCCGTTAAAGCAACAATGGGTATAGCATAACCTTCTTCTCTAATTAACTTTGTCAAACCATAACCATCGAGATTAGGCATATTTACATCTGTCAAAACAATATCTATATTATTTTGTCGAACATAATCCAAAGCGATTAGCCCATCTTCAGCAA
Organism: Candidatus Arsenophonus triatominarum; assembly: GCF_001640365.1. Lineage (GTDB taxonomy): Bacteria > Pseudomonadota > Gammaproteobacteria > Enterobacterales > Enterobacteriaceae > Arsenophonus > Arsenophonus triatominarum. The sequence continues at coordinate 197,663 of NZ_LWMI01000014.1, forward strand.
GTATTATATTAAAGCCTATTGATTTCAGCTGATCAGCCAGTAAACTCCGATTAATTGGATGATCATCAACAATCAATACCGTTAGAAAACATAATTTTTTATCTGGTAGCGACATTATTGAAGATGGATTAACAACCTCTTGCTCACCATTTTCCATCACTAATTGATCAATAAAACCACCTAATTTATCAAGTTGGTAAGTATTATGAAACCAATCATTTTTTGCATATTCCTGGGGTTCACCGATAAAAGTTGAAAATAGCCTAAGTGTAAATTTACTTTCAGCCACCAAGCCTTCATAATCAGTAATAATCAAATCATATATTTTATCTTTACTGTGTTCATTGCAAACTGTCGTTATCTTAAAGCCATTGTAGTCTAAATAAGTTTGTAGATAATCTCGCAGATGATGATTAAAAAAATACAGACCGATACGAAAATTTTGCCGATATTCTGGGTGGCGACAAACCACATATTCACTATCAAACAAAGGTAGCCTAACGGTAAAACTACTACCTATACCAACCTGACTGTTAACTTCAATATCGCCGTCCATTAAGTTAATTAATTTTTCACAAATAGGTAACCCCAAACCAGTTCCCTGGGAAAAATTCTCATTATTAACTTTAATCTGAAAGAAAGGATCAAAAAGTTGCATTAATATATTATCGGGCATGCCAATCCCCGTATCCCTAATTTCAATATAAATATAAAAATCTCTTATAAAAATATTTAACAGAATAAAACCAGTTTTTGTAAATTTAATCGCATTACTGAGAATATTAGAAACAATTTGCTGTACTCGAACCGAATCGGCATTAATAATATCGGGTACATTAGGATCAATATAGTAATAAATCGAAAGACCCTTTTTACCTATCAGCGGGATATAATTAGAAATAATAAATGAGAAAACTTCACGACAATTAAACGGTGCTGGATCAATATTAAGTTGCTTAGATTCAATTTTTGAAAAATCTAAAATATCATTAATTATTTTTAATAATAATGATGAAGAGTGATCCATTGTCGTCAAAAGGCGATCAGCTTGAATGGGTAATTCATAGGATTGCAATAACTCTAAATTACCAATGATGCCATAGAGTGGTGTTCGTAATTCATGGCTAACGGTTGCTAAAAACATAGATTTGGCTTGGTTAGCCTGCTCTGATGCCTGCGCCATATTATGTAAAGATTTTTCCATCTGAACACGGGCACTAATATCAACCAAAACACAAATGGCCACTTCCTTATTTTGATAGCGAGAAATAACATAACTTATTTGTAAATGGGTATGACTGGTAGTAACAACATCAATATAACTACTAGATTTATCTTGAATAATCGATAGGATGCGGGTTTTATCATCATGGCTTAATAATCGAAAATAATCATGGGCCAGTTCATTACTCAATATATTAACACCATCAACAAGGCGTAAAATAATGATACCAACCGGCGCCGACGCCACTATTTTATGATTAAATTGCTCATGTTCTTCTAAACGAATGGCATTATCTTCTGCCGGTAATAACATCTTCCTTTCTAATAGCCAGATCAAAAAAGTAATTAAAATAAATGAGATTATATTTAACATAATGCCGTTTATAATTGACAGCTTAAATTCATTAAGAATATCACTAATAGGTACAGAAAAAACAACACTTAATAACGAAGGTAGTAAGCGATTTTTATAAATTAATCGACTAAAATCATTATCATAGCCAAAATGAAAGTTTTCTAACTGATAAACATAATCATCAGATCTTAAATTGCTATCATACGGAAAATGTAATACTAATCTATTATTTGCATTTAAAACGAAGGTACTAATTGGCCTTTCATAGCGTAAATTAAATTGCTCCAAGCGTATTGAACGTTCTAGACCAATTAGACTAATCAAAGTCCCTTTATCATAAATAGGCGCTAATATGTAGAAAGAACCATTATCAGTCCCCGACACTGGTGCGATCCAATAAATATTTTGTTCTCTTCCTTGTGCCCTCAAGCTCATATAAGTCCGCATATTTTCATGGATTATTTTTTTTAACGATTGAAGACTGGTAGTACTGTTTCGGATAGCCAAATCAATCATACAGTTACTTTCTGGGCCAACAATAAAAACCGTTTTTAAGCCTTGTGGTGGCACAATATTATTTCGCCAAAAAGAGAATAACTGATTAAATGGGACTAAGTAACTCTTTGATGTTTCATGCAATTTGCTACAATCAGCATCTGCAGTTAGGGGTAAGTAGGTGAAATTAAGTTGTTTTGGCAAGACAGGCATATAATTAGGATCTACCGCTAATTTTTCGATATGGCTATCTACCATATATTGGATTGATCGCAGGGTTTTATCCGTATAATGCACGTATTCAACCATACTGTCATAAGTAGATGAATACTGTTGATGTATATCAGATTTAACTTCATTAAAGATATTAAATAGATAAAAAAGTGTGATTACAGCTCCCATCGCCCACAGCATAACGCCAAGAGTACGGAACAAATAGCGAGAAATTTTCAATGACGTTCTAAATGAAGATAGATATCTCAAACACTGTCCTAACTATAAAAGAAGTGTATCAATGGTAAAGCATATACGATAAGCGGAATAATAAAAAGTTATCACTAATAATGAATTGACATAAAGCGTAAAAACGGGCACCTACTGTGCCCGCTCAGACAAAACTAATCGATCACTAATTAAGCGAAAGATTTTCTACGTTATTGATATCATGCTCTACTTTTACGCTGATTGTATATTCTGTTAACGTTTGGTTATCATCTTCCTCTTCTTCAGGATCAACAACGCGTTGTAAACCAACTACTTTTTCATCTTCAGCAGTACGAATCAAAGTGACACCCTGAGTATTTCTACCGACAATACTAACCTCTGCAACTCGGGTACGCACCAAGGTGCCAGCATCCGTGATCATCATGATTTGATCAGTCTTTTCTACCTGAATTGCTCCGACCACATTACCATTACGTTCACTAACCTTAATGGAAATAACACCTTGAGTAGCACGAGATTTTGTTGGGTATTCACTCTGCTCAGTTCGTTTACCATAACCATTTTCTGTAACGGTTAAAATATCACCTTCACCACGAGGTACAATCAACGAAACGACCTTATCGCCAGCTTGTAACTTAATACCTCGAACACCCGTTGCGGTACGTCCCATAGGACGAACCGCATTTTCCGCAAAACGAACAACTTTACCACCAGCAGAGAAAAGCATTACCTCATTTTTACCAGCAGTCAAATTAACGCCAATCAGCTCATCGCCATCATTAAGATTAACTGCAATGATCCCGGCGCTTCTGGGACGACTAAAATCTTTTAGTGATGTCTTTTTAACTGTACCACTCGCGGTCGCCATAAATACATAATGACCATCATCAAATTCACGTATTGGCAAAATTGTGGTAATACGTTCATTTTGTTCTAACGGTAATAAATTAACTATTGGTCGTCCACGTGCGCCACGGCTAGCTTCGGGCAATTGGTAAACTTTCATCCAATAGAGACGGCCACGGCTAGAGAAGCATAGAATTGTGTCATGGGTATTGGCAACTAACAAACGCTCAATAAAATCTTCTTCTTTAATACGCGCTGCCGACTTACCTTTACCCCCACGTCGCTGTGCTTCGTAATCAGATAGTGACTGATATTTAACATACCCCTGATGTGATAAGGTGACGACCACATCTTCCTGGGTAATTAAATCTTCGATATTAATATCTGCGCTATTTTCAGTAATTTCCGTCCGACGGACATCACGATACTGATCTTTAACAGCTTCCAGCTCTTCACGGATAACTTCCATTAACCGTTCTGGGCTGGTTAATATATATAGCAATACTGCAATCAGTTTTAGCAGCTCACTATATTCATCCAATATTTTGCCATGTTCTAAGCTAGTTAATTTTTGCAAACGCAAATCAAGAATTGCCTGAGCTTGCGGTTCAGTCAAATAATATTGACCATCGCACACACCGTATTGGGGTTCAAGCCATTCAGGACGAGCAGCGTTATCACCTGCACTGGCTAACATGGCAGAAACATTACCTAATTGCCAAGGACGAGCAATCAAAGCCAATTTCGCTTCATGAGGCGTTGATGCTTGGCGGATAAGTTCAATAATCGGATCAATATTTGCTAATGCGACGGCGAGGGCTTCCAATATATGAGCCCGTTCACGCGCTTTACGCAATTCAAAAATAGTCCGTCGAGTGACCACTTCTCTACGATGGCGAACAAAAGCTTCAAGAATTTCTTTTAAGTTTAAAAGTCTAGGTTGGCCATCACATAAGGCAACCATATTAATGCCAAATGAGACTTGAAGTTGAGTGAGGGAATACAAATTATTCAGTACCACTTCCGCCACTGCATCTCGTTTTACTTCAATAACAATACGCATGCCATCTTTATCAGATTCATCACGTAATGCGCTAATCCCCTCAACACGCTTATCTTTAACCAATTCTGCAATTTTTTCAATTAAACGAGCTTTATTAACCTGATAAGGGATCTCATTGACAATAATTGTTTCACGATCACTTTTATCATCAACTTCAATGTTAGCACGTGCACGGATATAGACTTTACCACGTCCTGTCCGATATGCGTCGATGATACCGCGGCGACCATTAATAATTGCAGCGGTTGGAAAATCAGGACCTGGAATATACTCAAGTAATCCTTCAATACTAATATTTTCATCATTGATATAAGCCAGACAGCCATCAATGACTTCACTAAGGTTATGAGGTGGAATATTGGTAGCCATGCCAACAGCGATACCTGAAGAGCCGTTAACCAGCAAGTTTGGAACCCGCGTTGGCATAACATCAGGGATCTGCTCTGTACCATCATAGTTAGGAATAAAATTAACGGTTTCTTTATCTAAATCTTCCAACAATTCATGGGCAATTTTTGCCATGCGTACTTCGGTATAACGCATAGCCGCAGCAGAGTCGCCATCAACAGAGCCAAAATTACCTTGCCCATCAACTAGCATATAACGCATTGAAAAAGGTTGTGCCAGACGTACTATCGCATCATAAACAGCACTATCGCCATGAGGATGGTATTTACCAATGACGTCACCGACTACACGGGCTGATTTTTTGTACGGTTTATTCCAATCATTGCCTAACACATTCATCGCATATAATACGCGACGGTGAACAGGCTTTAATCCATCTCGTACATCTGGAAGGGCGCGTCCAACAATTACAGACATCGCATAATCCAAATAAGAGCTTTTCAGCTCCTCTTCGATATTGACCGGGGTAATTTCTCTTGCTATGTCACTCATGGAGCCACTGTCCCTCATACTCCTTATTCATTAAAGAGTAAAATTATACCACAAAATCGCCATTTTATAAAAACAGGAAACGCATAATGTTCAATAAAACATGTATAATGATCTAATGCCATTATACAGTCTATGTTAATAAAAAAATTAAGGAGTAAATTTTCTGATGAATAACAAGAATTCGCTCAGCCAGGCAAATGTTGATCTAGCTGAAATCGACAAATTTAGCTCTGTTGCTACTCGTTGGTGGGATGAAACGAATGAATTCCAACCTCTTCATCGGATTAATCCATTACGTTTAAACTATATCCTGCAACAAGCTAATGGTCTGTTTGGTAAAAAAGTACTCGATATTGGCTGCGGCGGCGGAATTTTATCAGAAAGTATGGCTAAAGAAGGCGCCCTGGTAACAGGAATTGATATGGCCGCAGAGCCGCTGGAAGTCGCAAAGCTCCATGCATTAGAAAGCAATATGCAGATCAACTATCTACAGGAAACCGCTGAGAGTCATGCCGAAAAATACCCTAAAACTTATGATATCGTTACCTGTATGGAAATGCTGGAACATGTGCCCGATCCTGAGTCTGTCGTTCAATCATGCGCAAAATTAGTCAAACCGGGGGGTCATGTATTTTTTTCTACTATTAATCGTAATAAAAAAGCCTGGTTATTGGCAATTATTGCCGCTGAGCATATTTTAAAAATAGTTCCCAAAGGTACTCATGATGTAAAAAAATTTATTCGACCTTCAGAGCTACTCAGTTGGATAGAGAAAACCTCTTTACAAGAACAACATATGATCGGATTACATTATAATCCGATCAGCAACAAATTTTCGTTAGGCTCAAATGTTGATGTTAATTATATGTTGCACTTGTCAAATACAAATAATTGTTAACATTTGCTGAAGAAAGCAGCAGTCAGTAGGTCATTATTAAATTTATTTTTCACCATTGCCGATAACATAAATTATAATATTCTTCTATTATCACACAGAGTTATCGGCCAATTAACAAAATTTAGCGCTGGATTATTGCTAAAAACCCCATTTTTTATAGACTTGATAAAAGTAGCAAATACCATTATCTTGTTAATATAAACGCAATCAAACACTATATATTGTGTTTGCTGCTCTCCATTTTAGTTCAAAATACAAACATAATATGCTATTAACAGCCCACCGTTTTGTATTTTTTTATTAACCATTGAGTGCAGTGATCGATAAATATTTAGCTAGTTAACTTTAAGTGTATCTACCCATGAACCAAAGTCTATTAGTCACTAAACGTGATGGACATAAAGAACGCATTGATCTTGATAAAATCCATAAAGTCATTACCTGGGCAGCTGAAGGCCTAAAGGATGTATCTGTTTCACAAGTGGAGCTACGTTCTCAGATCCAGTTTTATGATGGCATCAAAACGTCCGATATTCACGAAACCATGATCAAAGCGGCGGCAGATCTTATTTCAGCTGATACACCCGATTACCAATATCTTGCAGCTCGATTAGCTATTTTCCATCTACGCAAAAAAGCATATAGCCAATTTGAACCACCAGCACTATATCATCATGTTTTGCATATGGTTAAAATAGGTAAATATGATAAGCATTTGCTGACAGATTATACAGCTGAAGAATTCGAGCAGATGGATAGTTTTCTGGATCACTGGCGTGACATGAATTTTTCCTATGCGGCAGTTAAGCAATTAGAAGGCAAATACTTAGTGCAAGACCGGGTAAGCGGTGAAATTTATGAAAGTGCCCAGTTTCTCTATATCCTTGTTGCAGCTTGCCTTTTTTCACGCTATCCAAAAGAGACGCGGTTAAACTATATTCATCGTTTTTATAATGCAATTTCAACTTTCAAAATTTCACTACCTACCCCGATTATGGCGGGGGTACGCACCCCAACTCGCCAATTTAGTTCTTGCGTATTAATTGAATGTGGCGATAGCCTTGATTCAATTAATGCCACTTCCAGCGCGATTGTAAAATATGTTTCTCAACGTGCCGGTATTGGTATTAATGCCGGCCATATTCGCGCACTAGGTAGTCCAATTCGGGGAGGTGAAGCGTTTCATACGGGCTGTATCCCTTTCTATAAACATTTCCAAACTGCGGTAAAATCTTGTTCTCAAGGTGGCGTGCGTGGTGGTGCCGCCACGCTATTTTATCCGCTCTGGCATTTAGAGGTTGAAAGCCTATTAGTATTGAAAAATAACCGTGGCGTTGAAGGTAATCGTGTTCGTCACCTGGACTATGGCGTACAAATTAACAAACTCATGTATGAACGCCTTATCAAAGGTAAAGAAATTACCCTCTTTAGCCCTTCTGATGTGCCCGGCTTATATGAAGCATTTTTCGCTGATCAACGCGAATTTGAACGTTTATATTTAAAATATGAACAAGACGCAAACATACGTCAAAAACGCGTTAAAGCGCTCGATCTATTTTCACTTATGATGCAAGAGCGAGCGTCAACTGGACGTATTTATATTCAAAATGTCGATCACTGTAACACCCATAGTCCATTTGATCCTAAAGTTGCGCCAATTCGTCAATCAAACCTCTGTCTGGAAATCGCCTTGCCAACCAGGCCTTTAAATGATATTAACGACGAAAATGGTGAAATTGCTCTCTGCACTCTTTCCGCCTTTAATTTGGGTGCCATTACCTCATTAGATGAATTGGAGGAGTTGGCGGTATTAGCGGTGCGTGCATTAGATTCACTGCTCGATTATCAAAACTATCCGATTGTTGCTGCGCAAAAAGGCTCTATGGGTCGTCGTACTTTAGGCATTGGCGTCATAAATTATGCTTATTATTTAGCTAAACATGGCGTTCACTACTCTGATGGTAGTGCCAATAATCTGACCCACAAAACCTTTGAAGCTATCCAATATTATTTATTGAAGGCATCCAATGAACTGGCAAAAGAGCAAGGTGCTTGCCCATGGTTTAACGAAACCACTTATGCAAAAGGTATTTTACCGATTGATAGTTATAAAAAATCATTAGATGCACTAACATCTGAACCGCTACATTATGATTGGCAAACTTTACGCAAAGATATCAAGCAATATGGTTTGCGTAACTCAACGCTTTCCGCCTTGATGCCATCAGAGACTTCTTCGCAAATATCCAATGCCACCAATGGCATTGAACCACCGCGAGGCTATATCAGTATTAAAGCATCCAAAGATGGTATTTTGCGTCAAGTTGTACCTGAATACGAACGCTTGAAAGATGATTATGAACTGTTATGGCAAATGCCCAACAATGACGGTTATTTGCAGTTGGTTGGTATTATGCAAAAATTTATTGATCAATCAATTTCTGCTAATACGAATTATGATCCAACCCGCTTCCCAAATAATAAAGTTCCAATGAATCAATTACTGAAAGATTTGTTACTCGCTTATAAATATGGGTTAAAAACTCTTTATTACCATAATACCCGTGATGGTGCAGAAGATAGCCAAGCCGATATTGAAGAGGTTATTGAATCAGCTGACAGCGATTGTGATGGCGGCGCTTGTAAGATTTAACGTGAGGACGTATGGAATACCAATATACAACATTTTCGCAAACCAAAAACGATCAATTGCAAGAACCGATGTTCTTTGGACAGCCTGTCAATGTTGCCCGTTATGATCAGCAAAAATATCCTATTTTCGAGCAGCTAATTGAAAAACAACTCTCTTTTTTCTGGCGCCCAGAAGAAATTGATGTTTCTCGTGATCGTATTGATTATCAAGCGCTACCTGAACATGAAAAACACATTTTTATCAGTAACTTAAAATATCAAACACTATTAGATTCTATTCAAGGACGTAGCCCTAACGTGGCACTACTGCCCCTTATTTCAATTCCTGAACTTGAAACCTGGATAGAAACCTGGTCATTTTCAGAAACTATTCATTCGCGCTCTTACACTCATATTATTCGTAATATTGTTAATGACCCATCAATTATTTTTGACGATATCGTAACTAATGACGAAATTTTAAAGCGGGCAAAAGATATTTCCACTTATTATGACGATTTAATTGAGATGACCAGCTATTACCATATGTTAGGTGAAGGCAATCATACAATTAATGGCAAAAATGTCATTATTTCTTTACACGATTTGAAAAAGCAGCTCTATTTATGTTTGATGAGTGTTAATGCATTAGAAGCTATTCGTTTTTATGTCAGCTTTGCTTGCTCATTTGCCTTTGCTGAACGTGAATTGATGGAAGGAAACGCTAAAATTATTAAATTGATTGCCCGTGATGAAGCTTTACATCTCACTGGCACCCAACATATGTTAAACCTGATGCGTTCTGGTCAAGATGATCCTGAAATGGCCATCATTGCCAAAGAGTGTGAAGAAGCGTGTTACAAATTGTTTGTGCAAGCCGCCGAACAGGAAAAGGAGTGGGCAGAATATCTCTTCTCGAATGGTTCTATGATCGGTCTCAATAAAGATATTTTATGTCAATACATCGAATATATTACCAATATTCGCATGCAAGCGGTTGGATTAAAATTACACTTCGAAACTCGTTCTAATCCAATCCCATGGATCAACGCCTGGCTAGTTTCTGATAACGTTCAGGTGGCCCCACAAGAAGTAGAAGTGAGTTCTTACTTGGTAGGGCAAATTGATGCTCAGGTCGATACCGATGAATTGGGTAACTTTGAGTTATAACCGTTATGGCAAGCTATAAAATTACCCTGCGCAACGCGCGGGGCATAATGATCCCTTTTCATTCCGAACAACATACTAGTCTACTTGATGCTCTTGAACAGAGTAAAATTCAAATTGAATTTCAATGTCGGGAAGGCTTTTGTGGTGCCTGCAAGGTTCGTCTGCGAAAAGGAAAAGTGGCATATCGTTATAAACCAATAGCTTTCATTGATAAAGATGAGATATTAGCCTGTAGTTGCCGGCTTCTCACCGATATTGATATCAATCAATAACACCAGTGGAGCGGGCGCTAACAATAAGAGTATTTACGCTTTTTCAGCAACCACCAGCAACATCATCGGACGTCGTAGCTCATCTCTCATGCCATCAATTTTATCTAACAAATAATCAGCCGGCTGAGGTTCAATGAGTCGCTCAATAGAAAATCCGGCTGTTAATAAACTGGTTAAATAAGTTGTTAAGGTTTTATGGTACTTCGTCACTTTGTGACCGAGAAATTCTGTCTGACGCGCACTTTCGTTAAAATAGTTATCAACTGGCCAATGGAGCTTAGCGCCTGAACTATCACAACACCAATCTTGTGAACCATGAGCAGTAAAAACTGGGTGCTCGATCGAAAATATAAACTGGCCTTTCTCAGTTAAACAAGCGTAGATTTTATGGCATATTTGAGCAAAATCAGCGACATAATGTAATGCTAGCGAACTGACAACCAGATCAAAGCTAGCATTAGCAAACTGAATATCCTCTATCGCTTGTTGCCGATATTCAATGATATCAGGAAAGCAATTTTTTTCTTTTGCTACCTTTAACATTTTCTGCGAAATATCTGTACCAATCACTTTTCTCGCGCCATGCTCTGCTGCATATAAACAATGCCAACCGTAACCACCGCCCAAATCTAATACTGTTCTGTTTTAGCTTGAAAATTAGGTAATAAACTTTGTAATGCTGGCCATTCACCAGCGGCATTTAATCCATCAACAGAACGAGGAAACTGGCTATGGCTATAGGCAATAAAAAAATCATCCTGATCGTAAATATTCTCTTTTATAACTAAATTCCAATGATTGGTATAAAACTAGCTTAACTATCACTCTCTAATCGAATTTTTATATTATTCCTGATCATCATTCAATTAACTACTGTTCAGACTGATAATGTAAATATAAAATTCCATAAAACGTAATATTAATTTGACACATAATAATCCAATCAGTTACTCTGCCCCATATTAAATTTAGCGCTATAAGGCTCAGGATCACTTGTGAGAAATCTCACACTGGGTAGTATTTTAATTGTTGCTGGCACAACAATCGGTGCCGGTATGTTGGCAATGCCGCTTGCCGCATCAGGCGTTGGTTTTCCCATGATTGCACTTATGCTAATTGGGTTATGGGCTTTAATGAGTTATACCGCGCTATTATTAGTCGAAGTATATCAATACAACCCCGCACATTTAGGTTTAGGCTCTATTGCCAAACGTTATCTTGGTTTACCTGGAAGAGTGATAACCAGTTTAAGCATGCTACTATTGATGTATGCGTTAGCGACCGCTTATATTGGTGGCGCAGGGGTTTTGATCGCTAATAGCCTTTCATCTTGGATAGGTATAAATATTAGCATCAATTCTGCAATTATTTTATTCACCATTATTGGCGGTACGATTGTCTGTATTGGCACTCATTCAGTCGATTTGATAAATCGCATTTTATTTATCGCAAAAATTGTTTTTCTGCTCATCATGCTAGTCGTCATAATGCCCAACGTAGAAAATATTAATCTTACCACTATGCCAGTAGAAAAAGGATTAGTCTTATCAGCGATCCCAGTCATTTTTACTTCATTTGGCTTTCACGGTAGTATTCCGAGCTTGGTAAGCTATATGGATGGTAATATCAATAAATTACGTAAAATTTTTATTATTGGTAGTGCTATCCCACTATTCGCTTATATCTTATGGCAGATAGCCACCTTAGGGGCTATCCCACAAACCACCTTTATCGGTATATTAGCCAACCAGTCGGGTTTAAACGGATTACTGAGTGCAATAAATGATATCGTAGCTACTTCACAAGTGAATATTGCTGTTAACCTATTTATGGATCTGGCGTTGGCGACCTCTTTTTTGGGTGTTACACTGGGTTTATTTGACTATTTGGCCGATATGTTTAAACGTAAAAATACGCCATTTGGTCGCTTACAGAGTGGATTATTAACCTTCCTGCCACCGCTGGTTTGCGCGCTATTTTTCAGTAGTTTTGTTCAAGCTTTAACCTATGCAGCCGTTGCTTTATCGATTTTAGCACTCATTCTGCCAACCTTGATGGTGATGCGCGTCAGAAAAATCGAAGCAAACAAAACTAATCGTTATCGGGTTAAAGGTGGAACGCCCGCATTACTAATAGTGCTAATTTGTGGTGTTGCCGTGATTTTAATTCAGATTGGTATTGTTAGTGGTATGTTACCTGCTGTTGGATAACACTTTTGACATAAAGGAAAAGTAATGCACCACATAATTCATATGGTGCGAACAATTAAGCAACTAGAAACTGACGCCTGCACCAAGATAAAAACCATCTGCAATGGTATTGTTAGGATGTTGACTCTTGCCTTGCAGTTTGATAAAATGATAATCAAAATCAATCGCTAATGGTTTAATCACTTCATATTTGATGCCCACATCCGCTTCCTGATAAGCATGATTGCCCGAAGTGAAATCACGCGGTGAACCATAAATTTCCCTATATAAAGCCAGCGATGGCATAATTTGCCAATTAGCACCAACACCAGCCGCAAAGGCAAAACCGTTATTATTATCTTGTGGTGATAAATAATAAGCTTTTCCACCAATATAAGCGCTAAAAGGCCCTAAAGGTAAGACCGGTAATAAAAATTTTTTCATTAAAATAGTTATCCTAAGCTACTAATTATTCTGGTTACTAAAATATCAACAATATATTTCATTTTTTTCGAATTATTATTATTTTTTTGTAAAAAACATTTTTTGCTCTGATATATCGCAGCAATAAGTATTTTTGATTGGCTATATATTTTATTAGCTTAGATAATCTATTTGATATGACTTTAATAAGATTAATAAAAATTATGTAACACCTGCTAATTGTTTTTAAATACATTTTCTATCTATTTCAACTAAAACTGGAGATGAGTAATGGAGAAAAAAGAAGGTCTTACTACCGCTGCAGGCTCACCCGTCGTTGATAATAATAACGTTATCACCGCAGGCCCTAGAGGCCCGATGTTATTACAAGATGTTTGGTTTTTAGAAAAATTGGCTCACTTTGATCGTAAAGTTATTCCTGAACGCCGTATGCATGCCAAGGGCTCTGGGGCATTTGGTACTTTTACCGTTACCCATGATATTAGCCAATATACACGGGCAAAAATCTTCTCTGAAATAGGCACGAGTTTCGCAATCTCCAAAAAAGAAGTATAAATTTAAAAACAAGAAAAAATTAGGGTGTTCATATTTTGTCCGGTTATCCATGCATTAAAAATATCTATAAAAACCTGAGTTCGGGATAAGGATCCTAATTTTTTATCACGTATTCAAATAGTTAATTTAAAATAATTACATAAAACAGTATTAATTTTGGTTTTTTTCATGATTTTAATAGCTTCTTTTTTAACCTGCTATCACTAAGAATTTTCCTTCTTTTTTATCTTATTGATTTTAAAATATTTTTTGATAAATCGGCTATTTTTATTTTCTCGCAACTATCGCTTATCCCGAACTCAGGTTATAAAACATTCTTACAAGTAAGCAGTGTAAGATACTCTGGTTTGGCGTTATCAGAAGTAAGCCCATCGCCTTTATCTCATGACACTGTTAGCGATGGCTAAAAAGTAGATGTTTTCGACCTAAAGACTTATGGCGATTAGTTCAACCTTCTATAGACAAAAAAAGCCCTTGCGTACTAATTGCCGATGATACATTAAAATAGTTGCTGAATAGAGACTTGCATTTTTTGTCACGCTATAGACAATAAAAAGAGGTTTAACTTAGAAAATAACGGTTTGAAATGATCAACAAAGAGCGGTTGTTACGAGATAATCGTTTATGTAAAGCAATCATTGGATTATCAGTCGAAGAATTGAAAAATTTAGCCGCTGAATTTTCAGCTTGTTATTTGATTTATCGGAAAAAGAATCGAAAAGATCACGAGCGGCAAATGGGTGCAGGGCAGAAAGGATTTATCCCAACCCCATTAGATAAACTGCTTTTTATTTTATTGTATTTAAAATGTTATCCGACCTATGATTTGCAAGGACTTCTTTTTGGTTTAGATAGAACACGGGTATGTCGCTGGGTAAAAATATTATTGCCGGTTTTAGAGATGACCTTGGGGCGAGAATGTGTTTTGCCCGCTCGTCAAATTCGCTCTGCTGAGGAATTTTTTCGCGCCTTTCCTGGAGTTAAAGACGTCTTTATTGATGGGACAGAGCGACCTGTCCAAAAGCCTAAGAATCTGCGTCGGCGAAAAAAAATGTATTCGGGAAAGAAAAGACAGACCACTCGAAAAGGGCTTATTATGACTGACGAAACGAGGAAAATTGGATTTATCCCCATGATCAAAAATGGGCGCCGTCACGATAAACGCTTACTCGATAAAGTCGATATAATTCGCCATATTCCCCCTGAGGTAACCATCTGGGCCGATACCGGTTTTCAAGGTATAGATAAACAGCATCCTAATACACAAATCCCAAAAAAAGGAACTCGAAAAAGACCTTTATCGCCTGAACAAAAACAAGAAAATAAAATAATCTCGGGCATCCGTATTACGGTTGAACACGCCATCGCGGGTATCAAGCGCCTCGGTTGTATGACCCAAATTTTACGGAATCGTAGACCCTTTATTGATGATACCTTTTTACTCCTTAGTGCCGGTCTTTGGAATTTCCATCTCAGAACAGCCTAAAATTTACTTCAATCACCGAAATACCCTTATTTCACTATTAAGCAACACGCTTATTGATTGCCAAAACACGTAGTAAAAAAATAGAGATGGTCCATTATCAATATTCAGGTAATGAACATGATGTTATTGCCGGCATAGGTTTAGTTAATTTACGTTGGCATAATCTAACAACTGTTGAATCAATTCCTATTGATTATCGTATTTATGATAAAGATTATGATGGAAAAACAAAAAACACGCACTTTTCCGAAATGCTCGCTCTTGCTAAAAAAAGAGGGATCATACCAGAAGCGGTAGTGATGGATGCCTGGTATTCTAGCCTGGATAATCTGAAATCAATTCGCTCTCATGGTTGTGTTTGGATAACTACGCTGAGGAAAAACAGGATTGTTAACCATAACAAACAACTGAACAAGTTAGACATCTCAGAAGAAGGAACTCCAATACACTTACGAGGCTACGGTTGGGTGACTGTTTTCAAATTTACAGCCAAAAACGGCCGTATTGATTACAGAGTATAGCTAGGCGACTTAATTTTGATTACAGCATATGTATTAAAAACAGGTCATCGATAGTGCATCCTGTTTCCATCTTTTTACGTTTAGCTTGAGACCATTTATGTTCTATAGGATTTAAATCTGGTGAATACACAGGCAAATATTCTATCTGGTGTCCTGCGTTTATAATTGCCTGTTCAATATTCTTACCTTTGTGAAAGCTAGCGTTGTCCATAAAAATAACAGAATTTTCAGGAAGTTCTGGGAGCAATATTTTTGTGATCCAAACATAAAAAACATCACGGTTAATATCGCAATCAAATAATCCGATAGCAAAAAGGGTTGTTCCCAATAAAGCGCCAATAACATTTGTTCTTCCCTTAGCACCCCAGTTTTTCAGGCCTGTAGTGACATACTAAATCTGGCCACCTAAGTTGAGGTGATATGCTCACCTCATAATTTTTATAGGTGCCGAAATGAGTAAAATAATTACTGCTGAATTTAAATGTGAAACCGCCAAATTAGTCCTTGACCAAAATTACACCTACCAGGAAGCCGCGAAAGGCATGAACGTCAGTCTTTCAGCGATTAGCCGGTGGGTAAGAGCCCTTCGTTTAGAACGTCAAGGGAAAACATCGCCTGGTCTGCCATTAACACCTGAACAAATTGAGTTCAGAGAAATGAAGAAAAAAATCCACCGGCTGGAAATGGAGAATGACATCTTAAAAAAGGCTACTGCGCTCTTAATGTCCGACTCACTGAAAAATTTTCGGTAGTTGAAAAGCTAAGAGTGCTTTATCCGGTGAAAACTTTGTGTCGTATTTTTAATTGTTCACCGAATCAGTTATCGCTATTGGTGTCGGCCTAAGGAGCCAGATATTGAGCGGACGATAAAACGTAGCCTAGTCAGCGAAGCGTGGAACGTTAGTGGCGGCTCTGCTGGCGCAAGGACTATCGCCACGATGGTTACCAATACACACAACGTGAAACTTGGGCGGTGGTTAGCGGGTAAGTTGATGAAAGAATTAATCATCGTCAGTTGCCAAGAGCGAAAACATAAATACAACCGCGGTGGAAATGAACGTATTGATATTCCAAATCTGCTCAATAGGCAGTTCGCTGTTACAAAGCCTGACCAGGTTTGGTGCGGCGATGTAACCTATATTTGGACAGGCTCACGATGGGCCTATCTGGCTGTGGTATTGGATTTGTTTGCCCGAAAACCGGTGGGCTGGGCAATGTCATTTGCACCAGACTCAGAATTAACCGCCAAAGCACTACAAATGGCTTGGGAACTACGTGGGCATCCCAAACAGGTTATACCAGTCGTCAGTATAGGCAGGCATTGTGGCGTTATCAGATGACCCAAAGTATCAGTCGCAGAGGGAATTGTTGGGATAATAGTCCGATGGAACGATTCTTCCGTAGTCTGAAGACCGAATGGGTGCCAACGACTGGCTACCAAAGCTTTAGTACTGCTCAGTCAGCCATTATTCGCTACATAACCCACTACTATAGCGATATAAGACCTCACTGGTATAACGGTGGATTAACGCCAAACGAATCAGAGCGACTGTTCCGTGAACAGTCAGGTAGGGTGGCCAATTTTAGTTGACCACTACAGGCCAAAACAACGGTGACCTTTTGGGGAATAGCCGTGAGTTCGTGGAGTGTCATGTGAAAAACCACTTTCATCAATAAAAACAACAGATTTATCTTTTTTTTTCATACTGTTGTCTTTTTTGCTGATGTGCCAGCCTGTCGCTTTCGTTGGTTTTTGGATGGAATAGAGTTTTTTTTTATAGGTTAATCCCAGCTTTTTAAGGGATTGCCAAATAGTCTTTTTACAAACACCGAATCGCTCTGCCCGTTCCTTTTGGTAAGCATCTGGATACTGTTCCACATCTTTTGCTAAAGCATTTTTATCGAACTTCCTCTTACGTGGCGTTGAATTTTTTGGCTCTGGTCGTTTAAGCCAACGTACTAAAGACGCTTTTCCAATACGGAATTGTTTCGCAGTTTCTCGAATTGTTAAACCTTCGGCTTTCCTTACAGATATTACTTTACGTCGAAAATCAATTGTATAACTCATAACACACCTTGTAATCAAAATTAAGTCGCCTAGCTATAACAAACAAAGACAATCCCACCCGTCAATACGTCAAATCTATCATGAATGCCCGTTGGTCTGTTGAAGTTTATCATCGAGAAGTTAAACAAAATTGTGGTATTGGACGCTGTCAGGCTCGCACGAGCCGAGCGCAAAGAAATCATATTTTCTCGCTATTTCTGCGTGGTTTGAACAACATAAACGTCGTATATCTGAAAAAATAACCCTTTATCAACAAAATTGGGACGTAATCAAAAATGCTATTACTAAGCACATCCGTGTTTTATTAGCGTACCCAAATTAGTTTTGTGCGAAACTCGTGTTCAATTGAAACCCAGCAACGGCAGGTTGCGCTATTTAGCAAGGTACACCCTAAATATGGTTAAGGGGGTTGAAAAAGCATTAGAAAAATGGCAAAAAAAACAGCATAAATAAAATTGCTTGCTAGCAAACAGAGAGTAAAACCTCTCCGGATCTTTTTTACGCTGATGCAGTCTAAAAATTGTATTTAGCCAAGGATATATATAGCTAGGCGACTTAATTTTGATTACAAGGTGTGTTATGAGTTATACAATTGATTTTCGACGTAAAGTAATATCTGTAAGGAAAGCCGAAGGTTTAACAATTCGAGAAACTGCGAAACAATTCCGTATTGGAAAAGCGTCTTTAGTACGTTGGCTTAAACGACCAGAGCCAAAAAATTCAACGCCACGTAAGAGGAAGCTCGATAAAAATGCTTTAGCAAAAGATGTGGAACAGTATCCAGATGCTTACCAAAAGGAACGGGCAGAGCGATTCGGTGTTTGTAAAAAGACTATTTGGCAATCCCTTAAAAAGCTGGGATTAACCTATAAAAAAAACTCTATTCCATCCAAAAACCAACGAAAGCGACAGGCTGGCACATCAGCAAAAAAGACAACAGTATGAAAAAAAAGATAAATCTGTTGTTTTTATTGATGAAAGTGGTTTTTCACATGACACTCCACGAACTCACGGCTATTCCCCAAAAGGTCACCGTTGTTTTGGCCTGAAAAACTGGGGTGCTAAGGGAAGAACAAATGTTATTGGCGCTTTATTGGGAACAACCCTTTTTGCTATCGGATTATTTGATTGCAATATTAATCGTGATGTTTTTTATGTTTGGATCACAAAAATATTGCTCCCAGAACTTCCTGAAAATTCTGTTATTTTTATGGACAACGCTAGCTTTCACAAAGGTAAGAATATTGAACAGGCAATTATAAACGCAGGACACCAGATAGAATATTTGCCTGTGTATTCACCAGATTTAAATCCTATAGAACATAAATGGTCTCAAGCTAAACGTAAAAAGATGGAAACAGGATGCACTATCGATGACCTGTTTTTAATACATATGCTGTAATCAAAATTAAGTCGCCTAGCTATATTACTATCTATTATCACTTTAAAGCCAGCACCAGATTATCTTAATCCACTTTATTATCATTATGATGCTGCAAAAGCCATTGCTTTATATTGCGACGTGAAAGCTTAATGCCGGCATTATCGATTAACATGCTAGGCAATAAATAATAAGCAATAGGTCGTTGAAAAGCCGCTAGTCGATGATTTAACCACTGACTTAAGCTGGTTACCAGTTGTTGATTATCAGACTCAATGACCGCAACTGGACGGTGACCAAATTCTTTATCAGCCATCGGAATGACAAAACTCTGTTTAATATCAGGATGACTATTCAATATCGATTCGATATCTTCGGGTTGAATACCTTCCCCGCCACTAAAAAATTGATTATCCAATCGACCTAAGATCCGCCATTCACCACCCGCAAAAGTACCTTTATCACGGCTAGCAAACCAACCATTAACTAATGCTAAGGGTAAGATTTTACCCTGCCACCAATAGCCTAATGCCAAACTATCAGCCTGAATATGAATTTCATTATTCACTAAGCGAAGAAACTTGCCGATTAAAGGTAAACCAACGCCTAGACTACTATCTGCTTGTTTCGCGCAAACCGTGGAGGCTGTTTCTGTCATACCATAGCCTAGCCAACAGCGGATGCCATGCTGCTTAGCCGTAGTGACTAGCTCATGTGGGATCATCGCACCGCCTAATAACACATTTTGTAAACTAAATTTTTGCTCAACCTCTTTTATCTTCAATAAACGCCATAATTGAGTGGGTACTAAAGAAGCGTGGCTGCATTGCTGTAATGCATGTGGTAATGAAATGGTTGCTTTTATTGCTAATCTTGCTCCTCGATATAACCACCGCCAAACAATCCCCTGACCTGAGACATGAAAAAGCGGTAAAGAAAGTAACCAACAATCCTCACGTTCAAATGGTAATAACGAAAGCACACCTTTAGCACTATTGAGATGAGCGGTAATATTATGCACCACCGCTTTCGCCATACCGGTTGAACCCGAGGTTAATATTAATGTCGCCGGCAGCAATGGCATAAAAGGTACCGTGCCAATAATACCATGTTGATGATTAACCAATTTTGCTATTACTGCGCGATAGTCTAATAATTTTACCTTCGGCAAAAACAACGGTTGATCAGTAAAATCAATCATATAATCAACCGACAACCCGGAAATTAATTCTACTACTGTGCTCTCTGGCAGTTGTGGATTGAGGGGCAAAATACGCGCCCCCAACTGCAATAATGCCAGCTGACATAACAGCATAGAAAAACTATTTTTTCCTCTTAGCATGACGATCATCGGCTCGGGAGCAAGCAACTGACGGTGGAGATTGTCGGCAACACAATTAATTTTTGCTACCAATTGCCGCCAACTATATTGTCTATTCTCGGTTATCAGTGCAATGTCAGCAGGCGATTTTTCTGCCCAATAGATCCAAGGCCATTGATTAAATGTCATTCATTCTGCCATATTAGTTCTAATTCATTTAATCCGATTAATGGCAATGAACTTTCAGGCCATTGACGAACCAGTTGAGTCTGGAACAAAGACAAGGTATCTAATCCGGGAACGTTTTCTGGTGTTAACCAGCTTGCTATTCTGGCTAATTGTGTTAAACCAAAACTACTTTCAAGACTTGAACTAATTACAGTATTTAATCCCAAAGCCCTGGCGTCATCAATAAGTTGCTTACAGTGATTTAAGCTACCTAGTAAGGTAGGTTTAATAATAATGGCGCTAACACCTGGCTGTTTTTCAAGTTTAAAATTAGGTTCGCGCACACTTTCATCCCAAGCAATAGCGATCCCCGTTTGTTGAGCAAACGCTAATGAGTCAAGCATGGTTTTACAAGGCTCTTCAATAAAATCAATTCTACTGCGATTGGCTGGCTTAATATACTTGGCAAACGCGGCGGCTTGTGATTGGTTCCAGCTTCGATTAGCATCCAACCGTAAACGCAATAAAGGAACCGCATCAAGTAGCAAATTAACCACCATCCCATCTCGCACCGACTCATAAAGACCAACCTTAACCTTAGCCACTTTTTCACTTCTAGCACCATTTAATTGTAAAATAAGCGCATCCAGATCACCGGTGCAAAGGGGAGCTTTTGGATAATGGGTTATTTCAGGTAATTCAGCCTTTAATTCAGCCAGCGCACAACTGAGCCCAAAAGCCACTGATGGAATATGGCACGTTTTAACTGTTGCACCCTGGCACCAGTTATGTAAGCCTGTTTGCAATGATTGTCTGGCCATTTCCAGTGTTTCGACACTAAACACGGGTAAAGGTGAAATTTCACCCCAACCTTGGGAGTCATTTTCCTGTAAATGAATAAGAAAACCATCACGGGTTTTTAATCGCTGCTGCCTTAATACGATCCCTGCTTCCATAGGTAGACTAAATTGATATATTGCCGCCTTACGCATTATGGATTACGCTCAAAGCTTGAAAAATCAGGTTGCCGTTTTTCATTGAAAGCATTTCTCCCTTCCTGACCTTCTTCGGTCATGTAAAATAACATGGTTGCATTACCGGCTAACTCTTGTAAACCGGCCTGGCCGTCACAATCCGCATTCAGCGCTGCTTTTAGACAACGTAGTGCCATTGGGCTATTTTTTAATATCTCACGACACCAGCCTACCGTTTCACGCTCCAGTTCAGCATAAGACACAACCTGATTTACCAATCCCATCTCTAGTGCTGACCGTGCATCATATTGACGGCATAAGAACCAAATTTCGCGCGCTTTTTTTTGTCCAACGATGCGTGCCATATAGGACGCTCCCCAACCACCATCAAATGAACCAACCTTAGGCCCCGTTTGACCAAATATGGCATTGTCAGCAGCAATGGTTAAATCACACATCATATGTAATACATGCCCACCGCCAATTGCATAACCGGCAACCATAGCAACAATCGGCTTTGGGCAGGTCCTAATTTGCCGTTGAAAATCTAAAATATTCAAGTGATGAACGCCATTATCATCTCGATAGCCACCATAATCACCACGAATTTTCTGATCACCGCCGGCACAAAAGGCTTTCTCACCCTGGCCGGTTAAAATGATGCAACCTATCGCATTATCGTAACGGGCGTCGGATAACGCCTGGATCATCTCTTTGACAGTTTGTGGCCGAAATGCATTACGAACATGTGGACGATTGATTGTAATTTTAGCAATCCCATCTTTGGTTTTATGATAAAGAATATCTTCAAATTGGGCTGAATAATCATGCCATTGAGCAGCAACATAAAGTTGTTCTTCATTAAGACACTGCATATTCAATTCCTTCCGTCAGAAAATGTTAAAAAACGCTCCACTGCTGTAGCATAAGCAACAGGATTACTACGATGGGCATTATGCCCAGCCCCAGGTATCCGAATAAGTGGTAACGAAAATTGTTGTGAGATAGAGCAAAATTTTTCGTCATACTCACCACAGAGGTAGCTAAAAGGGTAGTTTCGCTGTAATAATTTATTGACTAAAAAAGGTTGTTTACCTAGTGAAGTCGTTTCCAATAAATGAGCAACATATTCACCACGGTTATTGCCGCGTTCAGTAATTAATTGTTGCCGTTGCTCGGCAGATAAGTCATCAAAAACGGCTTGCTGATACCAGTCAGATAAGACACTATCCATTGGCTCACATCGAAAGCGCTTTGCCCAAGACCGATCATGCTTTATACGTAGCAGGCAATCCGTTGGCTGTCTTAAACCAACATTAGCCCCCTCAACAATCAAGGCTTTTAGTTTAGTGGGTTGAAACTGACAGGCGTAATACATAGCAATTCTGCCACCCAACGAATAGCCGATTAGATAGTAACTATCAATTTGATTAGCCCCAATAGCTTGCTCAATTAGCCGACTTACGTGAGAAAAATCGGCTAATTGAATGTGAGGTGAGCGCCCATGCCCCGGTAAGTCAATTGTGAGTGACGGACTATTAACACATTGTTCTATAATAGGTAGCCATTCACTGCCGTTGCCAAGTAGACCATGTAACCAAACTAACCATGTTCCAGCACATTTTTCATGATATCGTCGCGTATATAGCATCATAATCCCGTCATCTGGTTAACAAGCTGATTGAGTGTTTTCGCACCTTCATCATCGGCTACTAACAATTCGATCATCAACGCCCTGCCGCCCTGCTGCCAATAACTGTTGATGGTATCTTTTAACTGATGCCAAGTTGATGGTGAGGAGTAAGATAGTCCAAACATAGCGGCCGCATGCTTAAATTGCAAATGATGAGGCATACAATAAAAACGTTCTCTTTCCATCTCAGGAGTAGGTAACATAGAGAATATTTGGCCACCATTATTATTCACCACAATCAACACCATGGGTGCCACGCAAGCACGTAATAAATTTAGACTATTTAAGTCATAAAGCGCCGAAATATCGCCGATAATCCCTAACGTGGATTTTGCATTGGCAGCTTGCACCCCGGCTAGCGTAGCAATCAAACCATCAATACCACTCGCTCCACGATTGCTATAGATTGGATAACTGGTCGGTAATTGGCCGAGGGCATCAATTAATCTGACAATCAAACTATTACCAACAAAAAGTTGCCCATCTGTCGGTAACAATTGTGCAAGTTGATGAGCAATAGCGGCCTCTGAAAATTGTTGTGCAAACTGTTTACTGACCGTGCTATGAACGTTATTGACAATTTCTGCCAATGCATGCGCCCAAGGCAAACAGGTAATTGGCGGATGCGCAATTAACCAGTCAGATACGGAACTAACCAACCGTCTACCACGATGATGAGTCGGATCTAAACGACCGGGAATGCTATCAATGATCCAATATTCCTCTGGCTGGCATTGTGCTTGCCATTCTAATAAACGTTTACTGGTTAAACTTGAGCCAAACTGGACGACTAACTCTACATTTTGCAGAATGTTTTTCGCCGCTGTTACGGATAACCAGAGATCAGCGCATGGTAAAGGTTGCCCAGTTTGTGATAAAACATCACTAATAACTGGCCAGCCTAGCATTTCTGCCCACTGGGCAACTTTTTCTCCCTCATCAGGCCGCATTCTGCCCGCAATCACGAGACCTTTTTTTTGTCGCCAAACATGCCAATCAACGACTAATGCTAGCGAGCTGGATCTAGAACCTATCAACCAGGGTGTCGAAGATTGCCACCAACTAGCCAGTGAATTTTGCCAGTCAATTTGTACTGAGGTGTCACCATATAAAGGTTCAGCAAATGGGCAATTGATATGCAAAGTGCCGTGAGAAAGATTATTCATCGCATTGTCAATAGTACTCACCAACCATTGTGCATTGATAGCTTGTGTTGGGCTAGGCAATGCTAATGTTTGTGCCGGATGATCAGCAAAAATAGCCGTTTGTCGGATAGCCTGATTAGCACCGCAATCAATTAATTCAGCAGGTCTATCGGCGGTTAAAAAAATGATATTTTCACCGGTCAAGCCGGCTTCTATTAAAGCAGGATATAAGTTAGCTACTGCGGTACCAGAAGTGACAATAACCGCCACCGGTTTGCTAATAACTTTAGCCAAGCCTAAAGCAAAATAGCCTAATCCTCGCTCATCATAGTGAGTATGGCAAATTAATTTACTATGTGCCGCAGCTGCTAATGTCAATGGCGTAGAGCGAGAACCTGGCGCAATACATACATGACTTAAACCATGTCTGGTTAATGCTTCCAAAATGATTTCCGCCCATTGACGGTTAAAAACACTATGCGACATATATAACTCAAAGCAGAAATAAGAAATAAAATAATAGCAATTTTAAGTAAAATTACGTTATTTTCCTTATTCCAGTTCAATAAAATGACGCTAAAAAATTATTTTTGTTGTTAATATCAACTTTCACAACAAAATATTTCTCTATTTAGCAATGTTTGTAAACCTGCGGCCTTATTTTCAACCTCAAGCCATTCTTGCCGCGGATCTGAATCGTTAACAATACCGGCGCCGGCATAAAGCCGAAGATGATCATAATTGATATGTGCACAACGCAAAGAAACCACAAATTCACTTCGATTTAGTGATAAATAACCGGCACTACCTGCGTACCAACCGCGGCAAATAGGCTCATTTTGCTGTAAAAAATGCTTGGCTATTTTCCTCGGCACACCGGCAACCGCAGCGGTTGGCTGTAAACGGTATAGACAGTCGCTATCGCTAGCATGATGTAACGTGACATGGATAAGACGACGCAAATGCTGAATTTTACGTAATAAAATAATATCAGGTGGGGAAACATCAATTTTTTCACTATTATTGTGCAATCTTTGGCAAATATCCTCCACCACCAGTAAATTTTCATGTTGATTTTTATCATCATGCATTAACCAATCGGAATTGGTTTTTCTGACTATGGGGTCTGATGAATTAACTACTGTTCCAGCTAATGCTTCAGTGTAAAGTTGTTGAAATTTACGATAATAAAGTCGCTCAGGGGTTGATGATAAAAAGGTATGTTGAGCGTTAAAGGACATCATAAAATGATAACATTGACCATTAACCGCTTTACTTGCCGACAATAGACTTGCCGGATTTAACGGTTTGGTTAATTGAATATCCGTTTGACGGGCAATCACAACTTTATCCATAACCCCACTATTAATCAGTTCTACTGCCTGAGTGGTTAAATCGTGCCATTGTTGATATTCAGGAAGATGTTGAATTCGCTTAATACGGCTATTAATCGGCAATATGGGTTTAACTGATTGCAATTTGGATAAAAATTGCAGGGCTTGTGGCAGATCTTGTTGATCAATAATATTGATAGCCAATATCCACTTTTCCTGACAATGACGAAACTCAATTCGTGGTAAAAACAAATAGCTATCATCACCAACAAAATCGGCATAATATTCATTATCAGGCAGTGGCTGCCAAGCGTTCAATCCCCAGATCCGCATGGTTGGTGTTGCTGTTTGTTGCTGTAAAAATTGTTCAGCATCAGCAATGTTGCTAAAATGTTTTACCTCATCGAGTAAAACCGCTTCTTCATGACCATCGCGATGATACCAATAAAATTGAGGATAAAATTGCTGACTGGCTAACCAATCTAAAGCAGGAAATGTAATATCAGCGGGTAAAGGGAATTCATATTGTCGCACACTTCCTGCATCGATTTGTCGTTCAGATAAAAATTGATGAACACTTGCCATAAACTCGGTAATATTAACCACTATTACTATCCTCTTGACTTACCATCCAATAAATCATTTTATCAAGCCAATTGGCTAACCTCGTATTTATTCTGCTATTTGTATCTTTAGCAAAACATTTGTTAGTTTTTTTCACTTTTACACGAGTTTCGCACAGGCATATAAAATTCCAGAAATGGCTGAAAAGCAATGGTTAATTTGCAAGTTACTAAAACGTATAAATTTGTTTAAATTACAATAAGTTGCTTTCAATTTATAAGATTTTGTCTATTTATATATTATGCTGAATTAAACTTAAAAATAGAGCGTTTTTTATTGGTGCGAAACTCGTGTTTTAATAACATTGAGCGTAAAAAACCCAGCGATAATTAGCGCTGGGTTTTTTACGCATACTGATATTTATGCCGCCAAGGCAGCAACCGCAATCTCAAACAATGGTTGTGGCCATATTCCCAATAAAATTGTAATAACGGCACACAATAGCGCAAATAAAGTTGCTAAATTAACATTTAACTGTTTGTCAGATTGGTTATTTGCTACTGGCTGACGACGGCTATATAAACTGGCCATAAAACGTAAATAATAGTATAAACCCATCGCACTACCGATAATAACGGCAGCCGTTAGCCACCACAGCTCGGCATTGATAGCACTAATAATGAGATAAAATTTACCAATAAAACCTAAAGTAATCGGTATGCCAGCTAACGACAACATCATGATAGTCAAAATAATCGCCAGAACCGGTTGGCGCCAATATAATCCCCGATAAGCACTAATATCGTCTTTATCATCGCCACAGTAAGGACTAGATAGAATACTTACCACGCCAAAAGCCCCTAAACTAGCGAATAAATAGCCAATAAAATAGATTGACACTGTAATTTGTGCTGCAACACTATCAGTCCGTAAAGCAATTAATGGTAGTAGCAAATATCCCATATGGGCAATAGATGAGTAGCCTAACAGACGCTTAATACTCTGTTGCGAAATGGCCATCAAATTACCAAACAGTATAGAAGCAATGGCAATAACGCTAAGTACTAACAATAATGCCTGACTTTCTGCTAGGGGTGATGTCATCAGTAAACGCATTAAAACCGCAAAAATAGCGATCTTGCTGGCAGTTGCCAAAAATGTCGCAGCTGGTGCAGGCGCACCTTGATAAACATCCGGCGTCCATAATTGGAATGGGACAAAAGAGAGTTTAAAACCAATACCAACCAACATCATGCCTAAACCAACCATAAGGACTGGATAGTGAATAATATGCTCATTTAGGCTTGAACCTAATTTGGCAAAGGCTAAACTGCCTGATTCAGCATAAAGTAATGCCATACCGAATAATAAAAATGCAGAAGCGGCGGCGGATAGCAACATATATTTAATGCTAGCTTCTAATGAACGTTTCTGAGTAAAGGCATAACCAACCAAGCCAAATAATGGCAATGAAATCAATTCAATACCAATAAATAAGGTTGCTAAATGATTAGCCATTGATAACAGGATCCCCCCCGTTACCGCAATACTTAATAATAAATAAAACTCTTCTTTATTATCCGGATACCCTGCAAGCCATCGATAGGCATAAATTGCTGTGCCAATACCGGCAATCAAAATCAGTGTGCTATAGAAAAGTGAATATTTATCGACATAGATTAATGGCGTCACTTCAATCGGCAACCTATCTCCAATTAAAAAGCAAGACAGCAGGGCAATAATAAAACCGATTATTGTTAATGTGACATTAATTAAATGATGACGTTGCCAGGCAATGGATAACATCACAATCACCACTAATAGCCCAACGATCAAAAGTGGTGACAATGCGATCAATTGTTCAAAAGTTATGGACATGACGAATTATGGCCTTAATGTTGAAAATGAAATGGAATATAAACTGTGAAGTGATTCCATCACATTTTTTGAAGTATCTAACACCGGTTGCGGATAAAAACCTAATACCACTAATAACAGTGCTAATGTCAATAAAACCAACATCTCGCGACCATTTAAAGCAGGCAGTGCTTTTTCCGATTTTGCAGTACCATAATAAACTTGTTGCATCATCCAAAGTGCATAAATAGATGCAAATACCACACCGAATACCATAATAATTGTCACAAATTTAAATTGGCCAAAAGTACCAAATAGGATCATAAACTCACCGACAAAATTTCCAGTACCCGGCATTCCTAAGGTTGCAACCGCAAAAAATAGTGATAGCGCAGGCAGCCACATAATCCGTTTCCATAATCCGCCCATCATGCGCATATCACGTGTTCCGGTACGCTCATAAAGTTGACCACTAATAATGATCAAAGCCGCACCTGATAAGCCATTGGCTATCATCTGTAACACAGCTCCTTGGTAAGCAAGGATGGAGCCGGAGCCTGCATAAATAGCGACGGTAACAAACCCCATATGCGACAAACTACTATAAGCCACCAGACGTTTGATATCTGTCTGTTTAAATGCTAACCATGCACCATAAAATATACTGATCACACCTAACGTCATGGCAATAGGGGTAAATTGAATCGATGCTTCAGGAAATAGCGGTAAGGTGAAACGCAATAAACCATAAGCAGCCGTTTTCAGCATGATACCTGAAATATCAACGGAGCCGGCTGTTGGGGATTGTTCCTGCGCGTCTGCCATCCATCCATGAAAAGGTACCAAAGGCATTTTTACCGCAAAGGCAATAAAAAACCCCAGCATTAATAAATACTGTGTCAGCGCTGACATTTTTGTATTTAACAGATCGTGATAGGCAAATGACCAATGACCCGATGATTGATAATGAATCAATGCCAATGCCACAATAGCCAACAACATAATCAAGCCACTTGCTTGGGTATAAATAAAAAACTTAGTTGCAGCATTAACATGTGCACGTTCTTCTGAGCCTTTATGTCCCCAATTAGCAATTAGGAAATACATCGGGATCAACATCATTTCCCAGAAGAAAAAAAACAAAAACAGATCCTCCGCCATGAAAATTCCCATCACGCCGGCTAAAATCCACATCAAATGGAAGTGATAAGCACCCTGATTAGGTTGATTTTCACTCCACGAACTCAATATAGAAAAAATCCCCATAATAGCCGTTAGCACTATCATTAGTAATGATAAACCATCAATGGCTAAGGCAATATTAATACCTAATGGCATGATCCATGGCATGAAAAAGATCGCCTGCCATTGGGATAATGCCAACGTATTAGGCAACGAATAATTTCCCTGCAACCAAAGTAATACAGAGAGGAGCAGTGTTAACCCCATCACAAGCAGTGCCAAGTAGCGTGGTGCCCATTTATTGAATCGTTCGGACAGCCAACATAAGACACCACCGATGAAGGGGAGAAGTATTAGCCAAGGTAATAGCATGGCGCAAAATGTCCCTTAATTAAACCAGAAGTAACAGTGCTAACATCAACACTGCCCCTAACCCCATAGAAACCAAATACCAACGGATCTGCCCATTCTGGCTTAACGTTAAGCCTTTATTGCCCCAACGTGACATCACAGCGGGAATATTCATTAATGAATTGACAGGATCATTTGCCAATAATTGAGCAATTGCTTTAAATGGTTTTACAAAAATAAGGTTATAAAGTTGGTCAAATCCCCAAGCCTGATACCCCCAAACAGTAAAGAAACGCCCTGCTGCGCTTTTAGCAATTGATTTAACAACCTTACGTTTGCCCATATAGAAGAATACCGCCAGTGCCAACCCCAATAATGCAACAATTGCTGAAATTATTTCTAGCCTAACTTTACCCGACTCATTGATTATTTCATTGACAGGAAATATGCCCGCTAACGGTTGAACAATCTGTGCACCAACAACCGTAGATAATACTGCTAATACCGCTAACGGCAGAGTATGACTAATACCGCCGACAGTTTGAGCTGAGGTCTGTTTTTTGCCATGGAAGACAATAAAAATCATACGGAAGGTATAAAGTGCGGTCATAAATGCGCCAACTATACCAGCCCAGAGTAAAACTGTTTCTCCTTGAAGGGCTGCTCCCCATAAGATATCGTCTTTACTATAAAAACCAGCAGTAACTAGTGGTATTGCCGCTAGCGCGCCGCCGCCGATTAAAAAACAACCATAAACAAAAGGTAACGTTTTACGTAAACCACCCATCTTGAATATATTTTGTTCATGGTGACAGGCAACAATCACTGACCCTGCGGATAAAAAGAGTAAAGCTTTAAAGAAAGCGTGGGTCATTAAATGAAAAATAGCCGCATCCCAAGCCTGAACACCTAGAGCTAAAAACATATAACCTATTTGACTCATCGTCGAATAAGCCAATACGCGCTTGATATCTGTTTGTACTAAGGCCGCAAATCCAGCCAATATCAGGGTGACTGCACCAATAATAGCGACTAAGTGCAATATTTCCGCCGCCATCAAAAATAGGCTATGCGTGCGAGCGATTAAATAAACCCCGGCAGTTACCATCGTTGCTGCATGAATAAGCGCAGATACTGGGGTTGGCCCCGCCATTGCATCGGCTAACCAGGTCTGCAAAGGTAACTGGGCAGATTTACCGACTGCACCGCCAAGGATCATTAGCGTAGCCCAATTAATCAGCGAAGAGCCTGCACTAATTTGTTGTGGTACCAGTATGCTCAATTGATGGAAATTGAGGGTGCCAAATTGGTTATAGAGAATAAACATGCCAATGGCTAAAAATACATCACCAATCCGCGTGACAAAAAAAGCCTTCATGGCTGCTTTGCCATTTTCTGGATTGGTATAATAAAAACCGATTAGCAAGTAACTACATAACCCGACGCCTTCCCAACCTAGGTACATTAGTATCATGTTATCAGCCAAAACTAAAACAACCATACTGGCAATAAACAAATTGGTATAAGCAAAAAAACGAGAATAACCTTCTTCACCACGCATATACCAAGAAGCGTATAGATGAATTAAAAAGCCGACGCCTGTCACAACTGCCAACATGGTTAACGATAAACCATCAAGCACCAGTGTAATTGGAATGTTAAAGTTGCCTACTGCTATCCAGTGCCACAATGTCTGACGATAAGCATAACCACCGTCAGTATTATTAGCGCAAAAATCAATTGCTAGCCAAAATGTTACCAGTGCTGCCAACCCTACCGAACCAACCCCGATGATAGCGGACACATTTTCCGACCAACGTCCGCGAGAGAATGCGAGCAGTAGAAATCCCAATAGTGGCAGCAGAATGGTTAAATAGAGTAAATTCATCCACGCATCTCACTGACTTCATCAATATTAAGGTTCTGGCGATGACGATGAAGTTGCAATAACAACGCCAATCCTATACTTGCTTCCGCGGCAGCCAAGCTAATCGTTAGAATATACATGACTTGACCATCAGCTTGTCCCCAATAACTACCCGCCACCACAAAAGCCAATGCGGCTGAGTTAATCATTATTTCTAATCCAATTAACATAAAGAGAAGATTGCGCCGGATCAGCAGACAACTTAAGCCTAAAACAAATAAAATCGCCGCTAAAATTAAACCATGTTGCAGAAGGATCATACTTGTTCCTCCACATCGGAATGACTATCAAGAGAGTTAAGCCGCTTTTCACGCCCAATATGAAATGCCACGACAAGACCCGCCAATAACAATAGAGAAATCAGTTCAACGGCTAACAGATAAGGACCAAATAAGCTCATACCAACCTCCTTAGCACTAATCATCTGACCTTTTATCTGGCTATGTTTTATTGAAACAATGGCATAGATAATCACGCTAAGTAAAACCACTGAAAGGATAGCTGGGCCAATCCATACTTTTGGTTGTAGCCAGGCACGCTCCTGATCAACGACTGATTTACCTAAATTAAGCATCATGACCACAAACACAAACAGCACCATAATAGCCCCTGCATAGACGATAATCTCTAAGGCACCGGCAAAATAAGAACCAACCGAGAAGAAAACGATCGATAAAGCTAACAGGGAAACGATCAGATACAACAGCGCATGTACTAGATTGGTATGTGTTATTATCCTAAGCGTCGCCCAAATAGCCACCAATCCAGCGACATAAAATGCAAATTCCATAAACATCGCTCCTTATGGCAACAAATCTTTAACATTAATAGGTTTAGCTTCATTGTCCGCTTCACCTTTATCTTTACCACTAATCGCCATACCCGTTTTGTGATAAAAATTATAATCTGGATATTTACCTGGCCCTGAAATCAACAAATCTTGTTTTTCATAGACCAGATCTTGGCGTTTATATTCCCCCATTTCAAAATCAGGCGTTAGTTGAATAGCGGTAGTCGGACAAGCCTCTTCACATAAACCGCAGAAAATACAACGGGAAAAATTAATCTGGAAAAATTCCGGATACCAACGGCCATCTGGCTGTTCCGCTTTTTGTAATGAAATGCAGCCAACCGGACAAACTACCGCACATAAATTACAAGCCACACAACGTTCTTTACCATCAGGATCTCGGGTCAATACAATAAGCCCGCGATAACGAGGAGGTAAATAAACCGGCTCCTCCGGGTACATTTTCGTTTCACGTTTATGAAAAGCATGTAGCCCGATCATACAAATACTTCGTATCTGGGTGGCCAAACCAACCACTAACTCTTTTAATGTCATGGCTCAATCCTCCCTTATTAAGCGTTGCATAGAATAACTGCTGCGGTTGCTAACAGATTGATCAACGTCAATGGCAAACACACTTTCCAACCAAAAGCCATCACTTGATCATAACGCGGACGTGGTAATGAGGCGCGAACAAGAATAAACATCACCATGAAGAAGGCTGTTTTTAATGCAAACCAAATAAAGCCAAGTAAAAATGGGCCAAGCCAGCCGCCGAAAAATAAGGTCACAATTAATGCAGAAACGGTGACAATACTGATATATTCGCCGACGAAAAACAGACCAAATTTCATACCAGAATATTCAATATGATAGCCATCGGCCAGTTCTTGCTCTGATTCAGGTTGATCAAATGGATGCCGGTGACAAACAGCAACACCCGCGATGACAAAGGTTAAAAAGCCGAAAAATTGTGGAATAATATTCCATAATCCAGCTTGCGAATTGACAATATCAATTAAGTTAAAGGAGCCAGCTCGGGCAACGACCCCCATTAATGAAAGGCCGAGAAAAACTTCATAACTTAACGTTTGAGCTGAGGCGCGCATCGCGCCTAATAAAGAATATTTATTATTACTTGACCAACCTGCAAACAGTACCGAATAAACCGCTAAGCCAGCCATCATGAAAAAAAACAGCAGACCTATATTAAGATCAGCAACATACCAAGTTGCGCTAACCGGAATAATGGCAAACACCAATAACATGGAACAAAAGGCAATTACTGGTGCCAACATAAAAATGCGCTTATCTGAAAATTGTGGGATCCAATCTTCTTTAAATAACATTTTAATCATATCAGCAGCAATCTGTAATGAGCCACCCCAACCTACCCGATTAGGTCCATAACGATTCTGGAACAGTGCCAATAAACGACGTTCGCCAAAACTCATTAAAGCGCCGCAAATAACCACCACCAGCAAAATAACTATTGCTTGTAGAACAGCAATAATCGCTGCGGTGACATCAGCAGAAAATAGGGTCATTATGTCGCCCTCCGTAAATTTTTCACCGCCATACCTGCCATCGTTGGTGCAATCCCAGGCATACCTAAAGGTAAACCAATCTGTCCTGGCGCCAAATGATAACTGAGACGAACTGGCAATCGATAAATTTGCCCACCATAACTGAATTCAAGCACTGTCCCAGCTTTAACAGCCAAGTTTTCAGCATCCTGAGTATTGAGCATAATATAAGCTTCTGGCATACGTTGTTGTATTGCTTCGGCTCGCTGTGAGGTTTCATCGCTACCAAATAAATGATAGTAAGGTGCAACCGTCCATTGGTTATCTTGCCGCTGCCAAGCAAGCGGAATAACAGTAAAATAATCTAAGTGACTATCAGTTGAATTAAATAATCGGATCCCCGGATCGCCAAAACGTAAATGGCCACCGACTTCAGCTTGAAACTTATTCCACGCTTGAGGTGAATTCCAGCCTGGCGACCAAGCAAACGGAATTTGTTGGCGAATAGCGGTGGGGCTATTGTTACCTTCCATCGAAAAAGCAAATGGCGTATCAATGTCACATGGTTGACCAGGTTCACTGACCTCTATATCAGCCAATATTGAGGTACGTCCACTATAACGCTGGGGCGAACGGGCTAATTTTTGTCCATGGATACGGAATGTGGCATTAGGTGCCGCATCGACAATAGCCGCAAACTGCGGCATAGCGGTTATACAGGCCTGGATAACATGATCTAATTGAGACCAATCGATTTGACGTGTTTCGAGCTCTGCCTGCAATGAATGTAACCAACGCCAACTTTCATTGATGGCAATATTAGGTTGGTAATAAGTCGGATCAAACACCTGAAAATACCGTTGCGCCCGACCTTCACTATTAATTAATGTTCCAGTGCTTTCAGCAAAGCTGGCAGCGGGTAAAATCAGATCCGCCTGATCCATAATAGTAGTATGTTGATGATCCGCAACAATCAATTTATTCAGCTTTTTCAGAGCATTATTAACATTATCAACATTACTATGCCGATAAAGATCATTCTCCATTACCACCGCAGTATCAACTTCACCGGATGAAATACGCTCCATTGCCATATCTAACGATTGAGCATTCATTAAAGCCAAGCCAAAGCTATTAGCTTCAGCTGCAATATAGCTAATTCCAACTTCAACATTTTTCGCTTTTAATGAAAAAGCAATATTAGCGGCGGCCTGGATAAGTGCTTCACTACCGGCATTACTACCACTAATAATAAGTGGTTTTTTGGCCTGCAATAACGCTGCAGCAACTAATTCAACGTTTGCTTTAATATCCGCCGGCAAATCATTCACAGCTGGCGCCTTGCTGTCCAAAACATGGGCAATAGCAAAGCCAAAGCGAGCTTGATCATCAACCGGCGCCCGATAATTTAATGCAGCAACATCATCTAAACGGCTATCATCAATATTAGTGATAAATAATGGGTATTTAGCCCGTTGGCCAATATTTAACACGGCGGCGATTTGCCAATCTGCCACTTTTTGTGCTTCAGCCATTGCTCTTGCTTTACCTTTAACCGCCTGACGAACCGCTAATGCTATACGAGCCCCAGTTTGGGTTAAATCCTCCCCCAAAACCAGCACCGCGTCATAATTTTCAATTTCACGCAATGTCGGCGTATAGACGCCTCCTTTTTGCAGAATATTAACCATTAGTTCGAGATGACGTTGTTCTGCTGTCGATATACCTGAATAAAAATTTTCTTCGCCAACCAGTGCCCGTAATGCATAATTGCTCTCGACACTAGCTCTTGGTGACCCAATACCGATAGTCTTTTTTGCTTGGCGTAAAATTTTGGCGCCCGTTTGCATCGCCTCCATCACCGAAATAGTGTGTCGTTTTGCTTTTTTAACTAATTGAGGCTGACGGGGTCGATCTTTACGATTAACATAACCGTAACCAAAGCGGCCACGATCACATAAAAAATAGTGATTTAACACCCCATTATAACGGTTTTCAATTCGGCGTAATTCACCATAACGTTCACCAAGGCTAGTATTACAACCAATACTACACTGTTGACATATTCCTGGTGCAAATTGCATATCCCACTTGCGATTGTAACGTTCAGAATGGGTTTTATCAGTAAAAACCCCCGTTGGGCAGATCTCAACTAAATTGCCTGCAAATTCACTCTCTAGCGTACCGTCTTCCACCCTGCCAAAATAGACATGATTATGGGCGCTATAAACCCCCAGATCGGTGCCATCAGCATAATCTTTGTAATAACGAACACAGCGATAGCAAGCGATACAACGATTCATTTCGTGACCAATGAATGGACCTAGATCCTGATTATGATGTGTTCTTTTGGTAAAACGATATTTACGCATTGTATGACTAGTCATCACCGTCATATCTTGTAAATGACAATTGCCGCCTTCTTCACAAACTGGGCAATCATGTGGATGATTTGTCATCAACCACTCAACAACACTTGCACGAAACTGCTTGGCTTCATCATCATCGATGGAAATATAGGTTCCATCAGAAGCCGGTGTCATGCAAGACATTACCAGACGACCACGTGTATCGTCAGCATTTTGATATTGCTTAACTGCGCATTGACGGCAAGCACCAACACTTCCTAACGCTGGGTGCCAGCAAAAGTAAGGGATATCCAGACCCAGAGAGAGACAGGCCTGCAATAGGTTTTCAGCCCCATTTACATCATATCGTTTGCCGTCTACATATATTGTAGCCATAGTCAGCATGCTTCCTAATGGCCTGCTTTTTCAGCAGGCGTTAATCAAAAATTCAATCGACTTAAATATGTTTTTATTCAGCTTAGCGTAAGTTATCACCAACGCTGCTTTAACAAATTTGGTTGAATGCCAGCAATTGGACTCAAGTTGGCAAAATTCTGTTGGCTAATGCCAGTTTCAAATTCAGCACGAAAATATTTGATAGCACTCTGCAAAGGTTCTACCGCACCGGGTGCATGAGCACAAAAAGTTTTACCTGGCCCAAGAAAGCGACAAAGTTGCTCTAATGTTTCAATATCGCCTGGTTGTCCTTCACCACGCTCTAACGCCTGTAGAATTTTCACACTCCAGGGTAAGCCATCCCGACACGGTGTACACCAGCCACAGGATTCGCGAGCAAAAAATTGCTCTAAATTGCGGGTTAAAGAAACCATATTAATTTCATTGTCAACCGCCATGGCAAGCGCGGTACCCAGGCGGCTACCTGCTTTAGCGATACTGTCGAAATCCATTGCTAAATCGAGATGCGCTTCGGTTAGAAAGTCGGTACCAGCCCCGCCTGGTTGCCAGGCTTTAAGCGTTAAACCTTTACACATTCCACCGGCATAACCTTCCAAGATCTCGCGAGCAGTGATACCAAAAGGTAATTCCCATAACCCTGGATTATTAACCCTCCCGGAAAATCCCATCAGCTTAGTTCCGGCATCTTTACTTTTACCTTCGCTAAGGCCGAGATACCACTCTTTACCATGTTCAATAATCGCAGGCACGTTACAAAGTGTTTCCACATTATTGACACAAGTCGGCTTACCCCAGGCACCGGATGTTGCCGGAAAAGGCGGTTTTGAGCGCGGATTTGCCCTGCGCCCTTCAAGGGAGTTAATCAGCGCTGTTTCTTCACCACAAATATAGCGCCCAGCACCGGTATGCACAAAAAGCTCAAAGTTAAAATCAGTACCCAGAATATTCTTACCTAATAAACCCGCTGCTTTCGTTTCCTCAATCGCTTTTCGCAAATGTTTGGCAGCTTCGATATATTCACTACGCAGGAAGATATATCCACGGTACGCTTTTAATGCAAAGGCACCAATTAACATTCCCTCGATCAACAAATGCGGTAGCTGTTCCATTAAAAGACGATCTTTATAGGTTCCAGGCTCCATTTCATCCGCATTGCAAAGTAGATAACGGATATTCATGCTGTCATCTTTCGGCATCAAACTCCATTTGAGACCGGTAGAAAAACCAGCACCACCACGACCTTTAAGACCAGCATCTTTAACTAAGCTAACAACTTGATCTGGCGACATACTTTTTAGAGCATTTTTAGCACCTTGGTAACCATTTTTACTTAAGTATTCCTCTAACCAGACCGGTTGCTGATCTTCACGTAACCGCCAAGTTAATGGATGTGTCTGCGCACTACGGGTAATTTGTCGCTGTGTTGTCATGGATACTGCTCCAATAGCCGTTGAATATCAGATGGCTTTACATGACTATGGGTATCCTCATCAATCATCATAGTCGGACCTTTATCACAGTTACCCAGACAACAAGTTGGTAATAAGGTAAACCGACCATCAGTAGTTGTTTGGCCGGGCGCAATCTTCAATAATTTGATAATTTCAGCCTCAATACATTGATAACCAGTAATATGACAAACCACACTGTCACAATAACGAATAATATGGCGACCAACAGGTTGGCGATAAATTTGACTGTAGAAGGTGGCCACTCCTTCTACATCACTAGCAGGAATACCTAACAGATCGGCAATTGCATAAATAGCACCATCTTCCACCCAACCGTGTTTTTTTTGTACAATTTTCAATGCTTCAATTGAAGCGGCTCTGGCATCTTCATAGTGATGTTTTTCTTGCTCGATCTCTTCTCGCTCTTCTGTCGTCAAGGCAAAATCATGTTTGGTGTGAGACTCTACCATGTTAGCGACATCAAGCCTCTTATGCTGTTGATTGGGATTAAATTCATCTTGCATCATTAACGATCCACATCTGACATGACAAAATCAATGCTACCAAGGTAGACAATAAGATCAGACACCAGGCTGCCTCTGATCACCGCAGGAATTTGCTGTAAATGGGCAAAACTTGGTGTACGAACGCGGGTGCGATAACTCATAGTATTACCATCACTGGTCAGATAGTAACTATTGATCCCTTTTGTTGCTTCAATCATCTGAAAAGCCTCATTTGCAGGCATAACTGGCCCCCATGAAACTTGTAAAAAATGATTAATCATGGTTTCAATATGCTGCAAAGTGCGCTCTTTCGGTGGTGGAGTGGTTAGGGGATGATCGGCTTTAAATGGTCCTGCAGGCATATTATTTAAGCATTGCTTAAGAATACGCAGGCTTTGCCGCAGTTCTTCCACTTTTAACATCACACGATCATAACAATCGCCATTGTTGCCGATAGGAACTTCAAATTCAAAGTTTTCATAACCTGAATAGGGTCGCCATTTACGAATATCGAAATTAAGGCCCGTCGCACGTAATCCGGCGCCAGTGACCCCCCAATCTAATGCTTCTTTAGTCGTGTAAGCAGCTACACCAACTGAACGCCCTTTAAGAATACTATTATGCAATGCTGCCTTGACATATGAATCCAATCGCTTTGGCATCCAGTCAAGGAACTCCTGCAATAGTTTTTGCCAGCCTTTCGGTAAGTCATGAGCAACACCACCGATCCGAAACCAAGCTGGATGCATACGGAAACCGGTGATCGCTTCAACAATGTCATAAATTTTCTGACGATCGGTAAATGCAAAGAAAACCGGTGTCATGGCACCGACATCCTGAATAAAGGTACTGATATAGAGTAAATGGCTGTTAATACGAAATAACTCTGACAACATAACGCGGATAGTCTTAACCCGATCAGGAACGTCAATTCCTGCTAGTTTTTCTACCGCTAATACATAAGGCATTTCATTAACACAGCCACCTAAATACTCAATGCGGTCAGTATAGGGAATATAACTGTGCCAGGATTGACGCTCGCCCATTTTCTCTGCACCGCGATGGTGGTAACCAATATCCGGTACACAGTCGATAATCTCTTCACCATCTAGTTGCAGTACAATACGAAAGGCTCCGTGAGATGAGGGATGATTGGGGCCCAGATTCAAGAACATAAAATCTTCATGTTCGTTGCCTCTCGCCATTCCCCATTCTTCGGGTTTAAAGGTCAGTGACTCCATCTCTAAATCAAGCTTTTGTTTGGTTAAAACAAAAGGATCAAATTCAGTGGCCCTGGCCGGATAATCTTTACATAACGGATGTCCTTCCCAGGTCATTGGCATTAATAACCGTCGCAAATTCGGATGGCCATTAAATGTTATGCCAAACATATCCCATACTTCACGTTCATACCAATTAGCATTGGGAAATAAAGAAACGATAGAGGGAATATTAAGATCTTTCTCACTAAGCGCCACTTTCAACATAATATCGCGGTTACGCTCAATGGAAATAAGATGGTAAAAAACGGAAAAATCCGCTTCAGGCAAACTTTGCCGATATACTCTTTGCCGCTCATCAACCCCATGTAGGTCAAACAGTATTACATAAGGTTTAGGCTGTTTTTTCAAAAACTCTATTACGGCAAGAAGTTGTTCACGCTTGATCCATATAACCAACATTCCGGTACGAGTTGATTGAATGGTGAAAGCATCTGGACTGAATTGGTTACGCAGTGTCAAAATTATTGGATCATCACAATAATCATAAGTTTGCCATGCCGGCCTGACACTCTCTTGCATTATCTGATCTGTTATCATTATGCACCACAACGGCTTGATCAGGTTTATTACGACCGCAACACATTACTTCTGTTACGCTGAATAGCTTATATTTTTAAGCCTTATATTTCATCGGGTGTTCGTAGCGTTTTGACCGCTATTCTTTCACCACGCTTACACTCTTTTTCAGATTGCATATTGGCGCGATAAACACCCTGATCGCCGACCACCCACGATAATGGACGACGTTCTTTACCAATCGATTCTTGTAATAATAATAAAGCTTGCATATAAGCTTCAGGGCGTGGTGGACAACCTGGTATATAGACATCAACAGGAAGAAATTTATCAACCCCCTGTACAACAGAATAAATATCGTACATACCACCAGAGTTAGCACATGCCCCCATAGAAATTACCCATTTAGGCGCTAACATTTGCTCATAAAGTCGTTGAATAACAGGTGCCATCTTAGTAAAACAGGTTCCGGCAACAACCATAAAATCAGCCTGTCGCGGTGATGCCCTTAGTACCTCAGCACCAAATCGGGCAACATCATGCACCGCAGTGAAAGAAGTCACCATTTCAACATAGCAACAAGAAAGGCCAAAATTGTACGGCCAAAGAGAATTCTTTCTGCCCCAATTCACCATATTATGTAAAGCATGCTCTAATTTGCCCATATAAACACTACGATGAACATGCTGCTCTAATGGATCTCCGACAACTTGCTGTGTTTGCAAGGGATAACGGTCATTCTCACCATTTAAGTCAATGCGAGTGAGCGTATAATCCATCTTTGAATGCCTCAATTTTACTAGGGGTGACGATTGTTGGTTTTAATTATTTCACTCGGTTTTGCAACATGGCGACGTGAACGCACTGGCGTCCAATTAAGTGCCCCAATACGAACCAAGTAGAATAAGCCCACCAATAGCACCAAAATAAAAATACTTGCCTCAATAAAGCCTAACCAACCGCTTTCTTTAATAGAGACTACCCACGCATAAAGGAATAACGCTTCAACATCGAAAATAACAAAAAACATTGCAACCAAGTAAAATTTGGCTGATATACGCAAACGGGCACTACCAACAGAATTAATGCCCGATTCATAAGGGA
Organism: Candidatus Arsenophonus triatominarum; assembly: GCF_001640365.1. Lineage (GTDB taxonomy): Bacteria > Pseudomonadota > Gammaproteobacteria > Enterobacterales > Enterobacteriaceae > Arsenophonus > Arsenophonus triatominarum. The sequence continues at coordinate 239,062 of NZ_LWMI01000014.1, forward strand.
TATGCTTTGCTCTGGCTTGGGATCTACCACCGAGGTAATAAGCACCAAATAACATTAAGGAACACAGACCAAGAGCACCGATAAGATATATTGCAAAAGCCCAATGATGAGCAAATACTTCAATAGATGTAGACATACTCGCTGCTTACTCATTATAAATAAAAACGGTGTCATTGCTTTGCTCTTGAATTAGCGCAATATTACACCAATCTAACCATAAATTAGATGAGAAGAAAAAATTACAATGACAGACATACATCAATTTTCTTCAACTTAATTCTTCTCACCACTATTTTGTTTTATAGAATAACGCTCTCTTCACACCTTTATACCTTACAACTGTAAATCAAAAAATCTCGCCAGCTAAAACGTGACAGCTCATTCAACTAATACTAATAGTTAGTAACTAGTATAACTGATATTTCGTTTTTACTACACCATTATCTCAGGAAAAACCTGTTTTAAAACCACTTCACTTCCGCTATTTTATGATCACGCGCACAATTCTGTTAAAAAAACTCAATTGATCATAAAACAATCAATTTTATTTGATTATATTAACGACTGTCATTTTTCACAAATTTATAAATAACCCTAATTATTAGATAAAACCCAAACCTTTTAAGCCACAATAAATTTTTGCCAAACACGAGTTTCGCAATCTCCAAAAAAGAAGTATAAATTTAAAAAGCAAGAAAAAATTAGGGTGTTTATATTTTGTCCGGTTATCCATGCATTAAAAATATCTATAAAACATTCTTACAAGTAAGCAGTGTAAGATACTCTGGTTTGGTGTTATCAGAACTAAGCCCATCGCCTTTATCTCATGACACTATTAGTCGATGGCTAGTTTTCGACCTAAAGACCTATGGCGATTAGTTCAACCTTCTATAGACAAAAAAAGCCCTTGCGTACTATAGCTAGGCGACTTAATTTTGATTACAAGGTGTGTTATGAGTTATACAATTGATTTTCGACGTAAAGTAATATCTGTAAGGAAAGCCGAAGGTTTAACAATTCGAGAAACTGCGAAACAATTCCGTATTGGAAAAGCCTCTTTAGTACGTTGGCTTAAACGACCAGAGCCAAAAAATTCAACGCCACGTAAGAGGAAGCTCGATAAAAATGCTTTAGCAAAAGATGTGGAACAGTATCCAGATGCTTACCAAAAGGAACGGGCAGAGCGGTTCGGTGTTTGTAAAAAGACTATTTGGCAATCCCTTAAAAAGCTGGGATTAACCTATAAAAAAAACTCTATTCCATCCAAAAACCAACGAAAGCGACAGGCTGGCACATCAGCAAAAAAGACAACAGTATGAAAAAAAAGATAAATCTGTTGTTTTTATTGATGAAAGTGGTTTTTCACATGACACTCCACGAACTCACGGCTATTCCCCAAAAGGTCACCGTTGTTTTGGCCTGAAAAACTGGGGTGCTAAGGGAAGAACAAATGTTATTGGCGCTTTATTGGGAACAACCCTTTTTGCTATCGGATTATTTGATTGCAATATTAACCGTGATGTTTTTTATGTTTGGATCACAAAAATATTGCTCCCAGAACTTCCTGAAAATTCTGTTATTTTTATGGACAACGCTAGCTTTCACAAAGGTAAGAATATTGAACAGGCAATTATAAACGCAGGACACCAGATAGAATATTTGCCTGTGTATTCACCAGATTTAAATCCTATAGAACATAAATGGTCTCAAGCTAAACGTAAAAAGATGGAAACAGGATGCACTATCGATGACCTGTTTTTAATACATATGCTGTAATCAAAATTAAGTCGCCTAGCTATAATTGCCGATGATACATTGATTGCCAAAACACGTAGTAAAAAAATAGAGATGATCCATTATCAATATTCAGATAATGAACATGATGTTATTGCTGGCATAGGTTTAGTTAATTTACGTTGGCATAATCTAACAACTGTTGAATCAATTCCTATTGATTATCGTATTTATGATAAAGATTCTGATGGAAAAACAAAAAACACGCACTTTTCCGAAATGCTCGCTCTTGCTAAAAAAAGAGGGATCATACCAAAAGCGGTAGTGATGGATGCTTGGTATTCTAGCCTGGATAATCTGAAATCAATTCGCTCTCATGGTTGGGTCTGGGTAACCACGCTGAGGAAAAACAGGATTGTTAACCATAACAAACAACTGAACAAGTTAGACATCTCAGAAGAAGGAACTCCAATACACTTACGAGGCTACGGTTGGGTGACTGTTTTCAAATTTACAGCCAAAAACGGCCGTATTGATTACAGAGTAACAAATAAAGATAATCCCACCCGTCAATACGTCAAATCTATCATGGATGCCCGTTGGTCTGTTGAAGTTTATCATCGAAAAGTTAAACAAAATTGTGGTATTGAACGCTGTCAGGCTCGCACGAGCCGAGCGCAAAGAAATCATATTTTTCTCGCTATTTCTGCGTGGTTTGAACAACATAAACGTCGTATTATCTGAAAAAATAACCCTTTATCAACAAAATTGGGACGTAATCAAAAATGCTATTACTGAGAACATCCGTGTTTTATTAGCGTACCCAAATTTAGTTTTGTGCGAAACTCGTGCCAAAATAAAATTTAATTCCATTGATAAGAAATATTTAAATAATTTTTGTTAAACAATTCTTTTCTTTATCACAATAATACACGAGTTTCGTACAGGCATATAAAATTCCAGAAATGGCTTAAAAGCAATGGCTAATTTGCAAGTTACTAAAACGTATAAATTTGTTTAAATTACAATAAGTTGCTTTTAATTTATAAGATTTTGTCTATTTATATATTATGCTGAATAAAACTTAAAAATAGAGCGTTTTTTTATTGGTGCGAAACTCGTGTAATAAAGAATATTTTTATGTACTAATATTTTTAGCTATTGTCAGCTAAATAAAAATAAGCTTTTCTAGGGAAAATAAAAAATGCACTGCTATAACTATATAAAATAGAGAAACAGTGCAGGAATACAGGAATAATAGCAGCGCTCGCCACATTTAACTTAAATAACAACATTAACTAAAGCGTAATTTACTAACCTTCAGATTTATAATATTTCTTTATTAATTGTCTCGCTAATCGGCTGTACTATTATAAGGTGTTTTCTTATTTTTAATTGCACCAAATACAGTTAAAATAGCCTCGTTTTGCTCATTAATATTACGGTATAACCAATAACGAATTTCGGGTAAGCGGGGTAAACCATCACTTTCGCTTAGTATTCTTAAATCACCAGTCTGCATTTCTAGCGGACGCGCAGTGATACCGACTTCTGCATTAACAGCGGCAAGTACTGCCGATAACGAAGCTGCTTCATAAGCAATACTCCATTTGATACCCGCAGCATTAAGGGTACTTATCGCTATTTCACGAAATGGATTGGTTTCATCCATAACAACCAACGGAACTGACTCATTTAATTGATGCTGAAAATCAGGTGCACAATGCCAAAGGATCGGCGCAGAACGTAACAACGCACTTGGATATTGACTCAATTCTGTGGGTATTAGTGCTAAATCAATTTCACCATTATCCAGCATTTTTTTAATAAGATGGGCGCGCTTTATATAAATATCAACAACCATACGCGGATATACTGATGCGATACGATTAAGTAAAAATGGTAATAAAGTATTGGTAGTGTCATCAGAAACACCAACTCGCAACTCACCCTCAGCATCATTATATGTTAGTGAAGCTGAAGCATCATCATTAGCCCGTAATATTTGCCGCGCATAACCTAATAACTGCAAACCATGATCCGTTAATAATTTATTGCGGCCATGGCGTTCAAAAAGCTCACGGCCCACTAACTGTTCTAAACGCTGCATTTGTTGGCTAACGGCTGATTGAGTACGACAAACAGCTGCAGCAGCTGCCGCAAATGTATTAAGATCAGCAACAGCAACAAAAGTCCTAAGTAAATCAAGATCGAGATTCATAATTGGGCGATTTGAATTTATCATTTTATTCTCTTATATAATTCCTGGTGTTTTTACGAATTCAATAGATATTAAAATCATTGATAGTTAAAGAAGTAAAGATAAAACCTTACATATTAAAATTTATTTCTATTAATGCAGTATTTATTACTGTGTATACACTTTTATTAACTTAAATTGTTTAATAATAAGCATGTTTTACATATTGATAAAAAAAATGCCAATGAGAATGTTCCTCTTCTCGTTTTTAATTAGAATAATTTTTAATTCCAGTCCTATGCCAAAATAACGATTTTTCAAACAGCAAGAAAATAGGTCATTCTCAACAAAATAACTGTCAAAGATAATGCAGCTAGGAAAAACTATTAATTGATAATCAGCAACAAAACTCTATTTGCCCAGATACGGCAATAACATATTAACTTTAATTATATGTTATAAAAACAATATTTCTATCATGAAACCACCAATGGTTTGTAACAAAAAATGCACTGCCAAATCTATTCACTAAGTAATTTATTCTTTGTATACTAAATGTCATCTCATACCTAAAATATAAGACTAACTTATGCGAGATTTTTGAATTTATTTATCTAATTAAGTCATATAAAAAGTTCATTTAACCTAATTTAATTATTTAAACCAACCTTTTCTACCAAAAAAAAGCCTATATCTTCAAAATTTTTCCAACTAAGAGTAGAGTGTGAATATAAATATGCAGCAAAATTTCCTCAAATTCTATTAACGTTGAGATTCAAACAGAGTAAATGAATACAATAACTAAATCCAATAAATTGGATAACGTATGCTACGACATAAGAGGGCCCGTTCTTAAAGAGGCCAAACGTCTTGAAGAAGAAGGCCATAAAGTTCTTAAACTTCATATTGGTAATCCAGCGCCTTTTGGTTTTGAAGCGCCGGATGAAATTTTATTTGATGTTCTACGTAATCTTACTCACTCACAAGGTTACAGTGATTCAAAAGGAATTTACTCCGCCCGCAAAGCAATCATGCAACACTATCAAGCTAGAGGAATGCCTGACATTAATATCGAGGATATCTTTATTGGTAATGGTGTTTCTGAACTCATCGTGCAATCGATGCAAGCCTTATTGAATAATAACGATGAAATGTTAGTCCCAGCTCCTGACTATCCGCTATGGACTGCCGCGGTATCTCTTTCCGGTGGCAAAGCTGTACACTATAGATGTGATGAAGAACAAAATTGGTTTCCCGATCTAGATGATATTCGCAAAAAAATTACCCCTCGAACACGTGGTATTGTCATAATTAATCCCAATAATCCTACTGGTTCTGTTTACAGTAAAGCATTATTGATGGAAATTGTCGAAATCGCTCGTCAGCATCAGCTGATTATTTTTGCCGATGAGATCTACGATAAAATTCTTTACGATGATGCTGAGCATCATTCAATTGCCGCGTTAGCACCGGATCTATTAACCGTTACTTTTAATGGTTTATCAAAAACTTATCGGGTTGCTGGTTTTCGTCAAGGCTGGATGGTGCTTAATGGCCCGAAAGAAAATGCCAAAAGCTATATTGAAGGCTTAGAAATATTAGCCTCCATGCGGCTTTGTGCTAACGTTCCTATGCAACATGCAATCCAAACCGCATTAGGCGGTTATCAAAGTATTAACGAATTTATCTGTCCTGGTGGGCGATTATATGAACAACGTAATCGCGCCTGGGAACTGATTAATGAAATTCCTGGGGTATCATGTGTTAAACCGCAAGGTGCTTTATATATGTTTCCCAAAATTAATATTAAAAAGTTCAATATCTCAAACGACCAAAAAATGGTACTTGATTTACTCTTACAGGAAAAAGTTTTATTGGTTCAGGGAACAGCTTTTAATTGGCCTGAACCCGATCACGTCAGAATTGTTACGCTACTTTATGTTAGCGAGCTTGAAGCTGCAATTAATAAATTTAGTCAATTCCTACTAAAATATCGCCAATAGTTATCCAATAATAGAACATTCTTAATCTACATTAAGGATGTTCTATTTTGTTATTTACTTGTTAATCTAATCAATCCACAATGCTTATCACTATAACAATCCCATGAGGACAGTCTATGAGTTATTTTTTTGCCCATCTTTCTCGGATGAAATTAATTAATCGTTGGCCATTAATGCGCAATGTACGTACCGAAAATATTTCAGAGCATAGTTTACAAGTTGCCTTTGTCGCTCATGCCCTTGCTTGCATTAAAAATCGAAAATTTAATGGCCAACTCAATCCTGAACGTATTACACTGCTCGCTATGTATCATGACGCCAGTGAAGTGATCACCGGTGATCTGCCAACACCAATAAAATATCATAACCCACAAATTGCTAACGAATACAAAAAAATTGAAAAATATGCTCAGCAAAAACTTATTGCTATGCTACCAGAAGAATTACAACAAGATTTTCAGCCGATTTTGGATGATGAATATCATACTGAGGAAGAACGCGCTATCGTTAAACAGGCGGATGCACTTTGTGCCTATTTAAAATGCTTAGAAGAGTTATCTGCAGGTAATACCGAGTTTAATCTAGCTAAAATGCGACTTGAAAAAACACTTTCTGAACGTTATAGCGATGAAATGCAATACTTTATTGAAGTTTTTGTGCCCGGATTCAGCCTATCTTTAGATGAAATTAGTAGCTAATAAGTTATATAACATATAAACAGTATTATCATCTTACTGTTTGTTACATAAAATAGACGATAACTTTAAAATGGAAACAATTGATAAACAATAACAATAGTGATAGCCATAGCTAAAACAGTAAAAGAAACCCCCAAATTTAACAAAATCACTGAATTTATAGGCATCAAAATTAGAGTATTAACCGGTGAAGAAACTGGGGTCATAAAAGCCGCGGAAGCAGCAACACTTATCACCATAGCAAAAGGTATTGGCGAAACACTCATATGATTAGCAATATTAATGGCAACCGGTGCCATTAATATTGCTATTGCGGTATTAGTTGCCACAATAATTTATTATAATAAAACAATATCATCACTATAATTCACCATTCATTCACTAAAAATCAAAGCTCAATCCAACCATTGTTTCTATCATCTTGATATTTAGCTGTAGTAGCTCAGACTTGAGCTGACAGTTGCCGGTTATTTATACAGTACCTGTCAGGTTAAATTTGATTTAAATCTTTCTCTTTCCAAAGTTGTTTTCCATCGTGTAAAGTTGCCATAGGAGTTCGACCGCAACACATTTTTCCTTGATGAGTGCGTTGGTTATTATATTCCGCTAACCATTTATCTAAATCAGCTTGTAATTCATCTAAAGCCCTATAGATTTTCTTACGAAAAGCCACCTGATAGAACTCTTGTAATACAGTTTTATGAAAGCGTTCACAAATCCCATTGGTTTGAGGTGAACGAGCTTTAGTTTTTGTATGATCAATATCATTGATAGCGAGATAAAGTTGATAATCGTGATGTTCAACTTTACCACAATACTCACAGCCTCTGTCCGTCAGTATAAGTAACACCGGTAACCCATGCTGGGAATAAAAAGGGAGAACCTTGTCATTTAATAAATCTGCCGCCGTTATCGCGCTTTTTGTTGTGTAAAGCTTACAATGAACGACTTTACTATAAGTATCAATGTAAGTTTGTTGATAAACACGACCAACGCCTTTTAAATGACCGACATAAAAAGTATCTTGTGAATCCAGATAACCTGGATGCGCTGTTTCAATCTCACCACAGGCTTCATCATCTTGCGCTTTCTTTTCTAGAGCACTGATTTGTGATTCTGACAGGATAATTCCTTCTGTTGCGATTTTATCTTCAAGCGCTTTTAGGCGTTTTGTAAAATTATCGAGATTATGGCGCAGCCAAATAGAGCGAACGCCACTCCCCGAAACAAAAATGCCTTTTTTTCTTAGTTCATTACTACTGCGGTGTTGACTGTGTGCAGGGTATTCAATCGCATACTCAACTACAGCGCTTTCAATCTGTTCATCTACTCTATTTTTTACGTTAGGCACCCGTCGATTTTGATTAATTAAAGCGTCTATCCCACCATCGTTAACAAGTTCCTGGTAGCGATAAAACGTATCTCGGGATACCCCCATAATCTTACAGGCTTTTGATACGTTATTAAGCTCTTCAGCGAGATTAAGTAACCCGACTTTATGTTTGATGATAGGATTATTTGTTTGATACATAGAATTACCTTTTATTTAATTATCTAATGATGTTAATTAAAACCGGTAACGCTCTTTTTTAAATCAGAATTGTCAGATTAAGTCTGAGCTACTACACCCATGTAAGCCGTGATATAATCCGGTCTTTTCTTCCAGTTTTTAGCTATCATCCGGCATGAAATATGATGCTGATAATGTAAGCAAATAATGTTATATCCATCGATATCATATTTTTTTAATCCGGCTACTGCTTTATCAACTATTTCGCCTTCCTCATCGCTTAGCCAGGGTCTGTCATCATCGAATTTAACAGGAGCAATGGTAGACATACCTTTGTATTCGGTTCCAATTCGGCTCATGCTCCAGTTTCCCCATCCTTCGAGTAAATCTTTTACGTGCCTACTCATCTCCCCTCCGGCAATAAAATATGAATAGGGGCATGGGTATTAACCATAATGCCCTGCTTTGAATGCTGGTTTCTTGATTACGCTATTTCCCAAATGGTGATAACCAGTTTTCCGCCCTTAATGATTTCCTTGCGCTCAACGTGCAACACATCTATCTGAGAATCATCAATTATCAAACCACCATGGCAGAGTGCATCAATCGGTGCTTTCATCAGGTTATCTAAATCTCGCTTGCGACGGTCAGGTGGATAGACCCCTATCTCAACCCCTAAACGTTGCGATAATCGCTTACCGAGCTTCTGATGCAGAATTTCAGCGACTACCGACTGACGGTATAGCTAGGCGACTTAATTTTGATTACAGCATATGTATTAAAAACAGGTCATCGATAGTGCATCCTGTTTCCATCTTTTTACGTTTAGCTTGAGACCATTTATGTTCTATAGGATTTAAATCTGGTGAATACACAGGCAAATATTCTATCTGGTGTCCTGCGTTTATAATTGCCTGTTCAATATTCTTACCTTTGTGAAAGCTAGCGTTGTCCATAAAAATAACAGAATTTTCAGGAAGTTCTGGGAGCAATATTTTTGTGATCCAAACATAAAAAACATCACGATTAATATTGCAATCAAATAATCCGATAGCAAAAAGGGTTGTTCCCAATAAAGCGCCAATAACATTTGTTCTTCCCTTAGCACCCCAGTTTTTCAGGCCAAAACAACGGTGACCTTTTGGGGAATAGCCGTGAGTTCGTGGAGTGTCATGTGAAAAACCACTTTCATCAATAAAAACAACAGATTTATCTTTTTTTTCATACTGTTGTCTTTTTTGCTGATGTGCCAGCCTGTCGCTTTCGTTGGTTTTTGGATGGAATAGAGTTTTTTTTATAGGTTAATCCCAGCTTTTTAAGGGATTGCCAAATAGTCTTTTTACAAACACCGAATCGCTCTGCCCGTTCCTTTTGGTAAGCATCTGGATACTGTTCCACATCTTTTGCTAAAGCATTTTTATCGAGCTTCCTCTTACGTGGCGTTGAATTTTTTGGCTCTGGTCGTTTAAGCCAACGTACTAAAGACGCTTTTCCAATACGGAATTGTTTCGCAGTTTCTCGAATTGTTAAACCTTCGGCTTTCCTTACAGATATTACTTTACGTCGAAAATCAATTGTATAACTCATAACACACCTTGTAATCAAAATTAAGTCGCCTAGCTATATCGTTGGTTTTAAATTTTCATAACGACAGTTAATAATTTCAAATAAAATCATTTTTTCCACATCACTACCGAATTGGACACCCACCTCGTCGATAATAAGCAGGTCTGGTGAAGCGTACATTTCAATTACATCTGACTCACGTTCTTCTGAATCCTTCGCCCATGTTGCCTTAAAGTTTCGGGCAATTTTAATAGCTGATGTCAGCCTGACCGAAGCCATGAAGTTTTCAATAATCGATTTCCCTATTCCAATTGCCAAATGGTTTTTTCCTGTCCCTGGCTTACCACACATAACCAATCCTCCGCCTTGTTTCAACCTTTCAGGCCATTTTGCAGCATAGGACTTACAAACAGCTAAACACTGTCTGGCGTAACTATTGATGGGTTCATAGTTATCCAGTGAAGCCATATCAAACCGTTTCGGAACATTGAAAAATTTTAGTAAATTAAGCTTTTCTTGATGAACTCGCTTGAGCTCAACCGCTTGATACTCCTGCTCTAGCGCTATTATTTTTTCTCTCAGGCATTCAGGACATTCACCTTGTGTTTCCATCCCTCTCAGACTGTAGTGGTCAACTAAAATTGGCCACCCTACCTGACTGTTCACGGAACAGTCGCTCTGATTCGTTTGGCGTTAATCCACCGTTATACCAGTGAGGTCTTATATCGCTATAGTAGTGGGTTATGTAGCGAATAATGGCTGACTGAGCAGTACTAAAGCTTTGGTAGCCAGTCGTTGGCACCCATTCGGTCTTCAGACTACGGAAGAATCGTTCCATCGGACTATTATCCCAACAATTCCCTCTGCGACTGATACTTTGGGTCATCTGATAACGCCACAATGCCTGCCTATACTGACGACTGGTATAATGACTTCCCTGATCACTATGGAACATCACCTGTTTGGGATGCCCACGTAGTTCCCAAGCCATTTGTAGTGCTTTGGCGGTTAATTCTGAGTCTGGTGCAAATGACATTGCCCAGCCCACCGGTTTTCGGGCAAACAAATCCAATACCACAGCCAGATAGGCCCATCGTGAGCCTGTCCAAATATAGGTTACATCGCCGCACCAAACCTGGTCAGGCTTTGTAACAGCGAACTGCCTATTGAGCAGATTTGGAATATCAATACGTTCATTTCCACCGCGGTTGTATTTATGTTTTCGCTCTTGGCAACTGACGATGATTAATTCTTTCATCAACTTACCCGCTAACCACCGCCCAAGTTTCACGTTGTGTGTATTGGTAACCATCGTGGCGATAGTCCTTGCGCCAGCAGAGCCGCCACTAACGTTCCACGCTTCGCTGACTAGGCTACGTTTTATCGTCCGCTCAATATCTGGCTCCTTAGGCCGACACCAATAGCGATAACTGCTTCGGTGAACATTAAAAATACGACACAAAGTTTTCACCGGATAAAGCACTCTTAGCTTTTCAACTACCGAAAATTTTTCAGTGAGTCGGACATTAAGAGCGCAGTAGCCTTTTTTAAGATGTCATTCTCCATTTCCAGCCGGTGGATTTTTTTCTCCATTTCTCTGAACTCAATTTGTTCAGGTGTTAATGGCAGACCAGGCGATGTTTTCCCTTGACGTTCTAAACGAAGGGCTCTTACCCACCGGCTAATCGCTGAAAGACTGACGTTCATGCCTTTCGCGGCTTCCTGGTAGGTGTAATTTTGGTCAAGGACTAATTTGGCGGTTTCACATTTAAATTCAGCAGTAATTATTTTACTCATTTCGGCACCTATAAAAATTATGAGGTAAGCATATCACCTCAACTTAGGTGGCCAAATTTAGTATGCCACTACAGACTCAACAATTTTCGCTTGTAAGTTTGATATTCTCCGTGTTTTTCACAAGTGACAGTTATCTCCTGCACGACAGTATTTTCTATCACTTTCGGTTTTTGAAGTGTATCTTCCAACCGAATTTTCAATGATTCGATTTTTGTTCGATAACCCATGTTACACCTCCGCCCATGATGGAATTTCGGTTTGACCATAATCAAAATGCGAAAAATTAGTCACCATACCTGAAACCTTTCGAACAGGATTTCTTACAGCCTGTTTATTCTGGTAATTCAGTTTCTGACTCGTGGTGATAAACCATTTCTTCGGTTTGTCGTGTTGATATTCAATATCCAGCCTCAGTAATTCACTGGGCAGATCGAGATTGGGGTAAAGTTTTTGCCAATCAGCGAAGTCTTTGTGATTCAGGCGTATCACCTTTCCCTCAAACGCAATTTTTCTGACATCGAATGAACATCAGCAGATATTTCTTCCCCTTCATCCTCACAAGCCATTTTTTCGGCTTGGGTGTTATAGGGAATCAGGTTAAGGGAATCAGGAATCAGGTTAAGGGAATCAGCAGGATTAAAACTGTGCTTATATGGTGCTTGCACTGTACTTGTACGGTACTCTTCTTTTTTATCTTGTTTTTCAGTAGCTTGAAATAATTCATCATGTTCCTGAACAACAGTCGGCGACAAATTGTTTGGCTGTTCATCCTGTTTAGAAGTCAATGTCGATTGATTATAACCAACATGAGAAGTGTTTAAATTTTGTTCGTTCGTTTGTTGGGTTTTAGGTTTTAAGTGCTTGTCAGATTCTTGCACTGTATTAGTATGGTGCTTTTCTGATGCTGCTTTATTATCAATAAATTGAGTAATCTGTTCAGGGATTTCACTGGGTGACTCTTTACAATGAGGATTTTGATGTTTTTTCCAATTATTAATTTGGATGTAGTCATTCCCATCAACTGAATACCGAGTGATAAAATTTTTACTGTGTAACTGGGACAATAACTTTTCACAATCCGCTTCATCATAAGGTAATACCATTGCTTTTATTTTACGGGGCTTATCTTCAAGACGACCTTCTCTATCCGCAATCGTCCATAATCCCGCGAACAAAAGTCTTGCTAATGGTTCGCACTCAGCTAAATCATCATTGCTGAAAAAACCAGGTTTGATATTTCTTGCTCTTGCCATAACGTTATCTCTTTTAGTGAATTTATAACTTTTTCAGGACTTTGATACTAACCGACGGGCAAAATCTTTGTTTTTTGATGCAGCAACCAATAGCCCATCAGGACTATCTGGATGGGCTTTTTCTTCATGGTTTTTATTGATAAATCGGCGATTTCTTGGCATAATGACCTCGCTGAAATTGAAAGAAAAAAAGGGAAATTCGTCGTTTCCCTTCTCCTTGAAATACTAAACTTTCTTCATCAAACACAAAGCTCATTACAATTCTCAAAAGCTTTATCGTTTTTTAACCTTGAAGCTTCTTTTTTTGGCAATCTTAAGTACTCTAGCATGTCTATCAGCTTGCGTATCTCTTTACCTGAGATATTGGTTATGACTAAATCCTGCTTCGGTGAATCGTAGCCAATGCAATCAAGCAGTTTTGCCATCTTCGGAATTACTCCATCCTCTGACTGCCATCTCGTGATTTGAGATGGATTGACGCCAATAGCCTCAGCAATTCTTATTGCTGAATGTACCTGAATGCCATTGCGTATTTTGGCTTCAATGTTTTTTGCATTTGATTTGCGTGTAATTGTGGTTTCCATGTCTATAATTAATTCCATAAGTTTCAGATAATAGTTATCCCTCCCGATGGGCTGGGAATTTAATAATCTCCCAATTTCAGGGAGGCCAGGTTGTTAAAGAGCGGTGTTACTTAGATGGCATTTTGCTTATCAGCAGGGATACCATCTGTCGGGTTTGGATAAAGATCAGGGTTTAATTCATGTGGAGTTACACACCAATTTGTAGCTTTACTCCATAACAAAGTATTTCTTCCGCTAGGAAAACTGCGACCTGTTATGACATGGCTAACAAATCCTTGTGTTGTTCCAACTAAACCCGCAAATTTTGCTGATTTATCGAATATTTAGATAGGTAATCATTTAATTTCATATACTCTCCTTTCTAATACACAAAATATTATCACAGATATTTTTAATTTCAATAGCTCAGAGCTTTCCATTTTATTAACTTGTTTAATAAACTATTAATATGAAAAAAAATAGAACAATTACAGATGAAGATTTGCTAGCAGCAAAAAGGCTAAAGCAAATTTGGGATAAAAATAAAAAAGAACTTAGCTTGACTCAAGATAAGGCCGCCGAGCTACTTGGCTTTTCAACTCAAGCTACAGTTAGTCATTACCTTACTGGCAAGTTAGCGTTAGGTGTTGAAGCAGTTTTGAGATTTGCGGTATTACTAAAAGTAAGACCTGAAGAAATCCGTCCAGACATGGCGGAGCTTTTCTCTTCTATAAGAAATTTACCTACTTCAGATATGAATAATTATTATGTAGAAAAAAACACTCTCTCTCAAAAAGAAAAATTACTACTTGATTTATATAATGATTTGCCAGAAAGCGAAGCAGAAAAAATCATTGATGTAATGAAATCGAAGAAAAAATACTTTGAAAAAAATCATGAAAGAATTAGCATCTAAAAAAGTAAACAAACACGCTTGTTAAAATCGAATTCACCTTCCTATAGCTAGGCGACTTAATTTTGATTACAGCATATGTATTAAAAACAGGTCATCGATAGTGCATCCTGTTTCCATCTTTTTACGTTTAGCTTGAGACCATTTATGTTCTATAGGATTTAAATCTGGTGAATACACAGGCAAATATTCTATCTGGTGTCCTGCGTTTATAATTGCCTGTTCAATATTCTTACCTTTGTGAAAGCTAGCGTTGTCCATAAAAATAACAGAATTTTCAGGAAGTTCTGGGAGCAATATTTTTGTGATCCAAACATAAAAAAACATCACGATTAATATTGCAATCAAATAATCCGATAGCAAAAAGGGTTGTTCCCAATAAAGCGCCAATAACATTTGTTCTTCCCTTAGCACCCCAGTTTTTCAGGCCAAAACAACGGTGACCTTTTGGGGAATAGCCGTGAGTTCGTGGAGTGTCATGTGAAAAACCACTTTCATCAATAAAAACAACAGATTTATCTTTTTTTTCATACTGTTGTCTTTTTTGCTGATGTGCCAGCCTGTCGCTTTCGTTGGTTTTTGGATGGAATAGAGTTTTTTTATAGGTTAATCCCAGCTTTTTAAGGGATTGCCAAATAGTCTTTTTACAAACACCGAATCGCTCTGCCCGTTCCTTTTGGTAAGCATCTGGATACTGTTCCACATCTTTTGCTAAAGCATTTTTATCGAGCTTCCTCTTACCGTGGCGTTGAATTTTTTGGCTCTGGTCGTTTAAGCCAACGTACTAAAGACGCTTTTCCAATACGGAATTGTTTCGCCAGTTTCTCGAATTGTTAAACCTTCGGCTTTCCTTACAGATATTACTTTACGTCGAAAATCAATTGTATAACTCATAACACACCTTGTAATCAAAATTAAGTCGCCTAGCTATATAATGATGCCCAGTCAATTTTTAAATTGAGATAAAATCCATACTTAAAATTATCTATAAATTAAGTTATTACAATTTATTAAAACATATTTTTTCATTGATATTTCCCCCACAACATCCTCTAAATAAAAAATATTATCTGAGATATTTATATTTTTAATTATCTGAGATAATATAATTACCATCAACTCACTGCAACAGGCAAACGCCAGACAAGACCTCGAGTTATCTGAAACTTTGCCAGACGCTGCTAAGTAGCCAGCCGAAGGCGTATGAACATGAAGGCAAGTGAAGTCATCAGTACCTAAAAGCCTGTTGCTCAATAGCAAAATTAATTATGACTTACAAAAAAACCAGCCGATGATGATAAAATCATCAATTTTTGCATTAAAAATAACCCATATAAGATTAAAAAAATAAACTATTTTTGTATTTTTTAGATGTATCTAACTTGTTTTTATTTAAGCAACTTTATTTCACTATTGAGCAACATGCTTTAAGTCATCTCGCTCTTTAACATATTGGAATCATCGCTCTGAATAAGCGTTAGAGCATCACCACCAAGTGAGTTTTGGGATGGTGTGAATACAACTAAACAGTCGAACTTTATTTTTACACCAGGGAATAAACAGACTGTGAGTACAAACCGAAAGCATCCGGCACACACCACTAAAACTTATTTAGGAGGAACAAAATGGCAACCATTATCTTTAAACCTAAAAAAGACAAACGCTAAATCTCGTCGCCTGGCAAAACAAATGGCATTCTGGGATAGAAAACGTGCTGAATACGAAGCGAAACCTAAACCCCGTTCTACAGAGCAAATCCTTGATTCCATATTCAACAAGCAAGATGACACCATTAATACCATTGCATCACTCACTCTCAATCTAAAAGACAAAAAGTCTCAGCCTTCATTTGATAACTGTTGCTTACCGAATACTTATCTCTATTCTGCAAGAAAATACTCAAAAACCCGCAAATCAAATGGCATACATACAAAATGATTTGATAGTCTTTGCAGCAATCTTATCCTACACTTAATTCCATAAGTTTCAGATAATAGTTATCCCTCCCGATGGGCTGGGAAGGTAAAATCTCCCAATTTCAGGGAGGCCAGGTTGTTAAAGAGCGGTGTTACTTACATGGTAGTTTGCTTATCAGCAGGGATACCATCTGTTGGGTTTGGGTAAATATCAGGGCGTAACTCGTGGGGAGTGATCTGCCACTCTAAAGCTTCACATAAGCGAAGAACTTTTTTAGGAGGTACGCCATTTTTAAACCATGAACTTATAGCTTGAGGTTCATGACCTATAAAATTTGCAATTTCAGTTTGGCTAGCTATTCCAGCTATACGATTCTTAATGTTTTTATCCATAAAGCAGTCCTCAATATAGAGATTGATTAATTTACAAAGAAAAATTAAAAAATCAAGAAATTCTTTCAGAGAGGATTGCAAGGAAATGTTGTAAAATAATTTTATGAAAGATCAAAAAAGCATAAATTCATCCCTGAGAATTATTCAGGTGTTAAAAAAGAATGGCTGGAGTCAGTCAGACTTAGCAAGGAGGCTAAGTATTA
>NZ_LWMI01000015.1 GCF_001640365.1 Candidatus Arsenophonus triatominarum
GCCAAAAAAAGAAGCTTCAAGGTTACAAAAACGATGAAAGCTTTTGAGAATTGTAATGAGCTTTGTGTTTGATGAAGAAAGTTTAGTATTTCAAGGGAGAAGGGAAACGACGAATTTCCCTTTTTTTCTTTCAATTTCAGCGAGGTCATTATGCCAAGAAATCGCCGATTTATCAATAAAAACCATGAAGAAAAAGCCCATCCAGATAGTCCTGATGGGCTATTGGTTGCTGCATCAAAAAACAAAGATTTTGCCGTCGGTTAGTATCAAAGTCCTGAAAAAGTTATAAATTCACTAAAAGAGATAACGTTATGGCAAGAGCAAGAAATATCAAACCTGGTTTTTTCAGCAATGATGATTTAGCTGAGTGCGAACCATTAGCAAGACTTTTGTTCGCGGGATTATGGACGATTGCGGATAGAGAAGGTCGTCTTGAAGATAAGCCCCGTAAAATAAAAGCAATGGTATTACCTTATGATGAAGCGGATTGTGAAAAGTTATTGTCCCAGTTACACAGTAAAAATTTTACTCACTCGGTATTCAGTTGATGGGAATGACTACATCCAAATTAATAATTGGAAAAAACATCAAAGATCCTCATTGTAAAGAGTCACCCAGTGAAATCCCTGAACAGATTACTCAATTTATTGATAATAAAGCAGCATCAGAAAAGCACCATACTAATACAGTGCAAGAATCTGACAAGCACTTAAAACCTAAAACCCAACAAACGAACGAACAAAATTTAAACACTTCTCATGTTGGTTATAATCAATCGACATTGACTTCTAAACAGGATGAACAGCCAAACAATTTGTCGCCGACTGTTGTTCAGGAACATGATGAATTATTTCAAGCTACTGAAAAACAAGATAAAAAAGAAGAGTACCGTACAAGTACAGTGCAAGCACCATATAAGCACAGTTTTAATCCTGCTGATTCCCTTAACCTGATTCCTGATTCCCTTAACCTGATTCCCTATAACACCCAAGCCGAAAAAATGGCTTGTGAGGATGAAGGGAAGAAATATCTGCTGATGTTCATTCGATGTCAGAAAAATTGCGTTTGAGGGAAAGGTGATACGCCTGAATCACAAAGACTTCGCTGATTGGCAAAAACTTTACCCCAATCTCGATCTGCCCAGTGAATTACTGAGGCTGGATATTGAATATCAACACGACAAACCGAAGAAATGGTTTATCACCACGAGTCAGAAACTGAATTACCAGAATAAACAGGCTGTAAGAAATCCTGTTCGAAAGGTTTCAGGTATGGTGACTAATTTTTCGCATTTTGATTATGGTCAAACCGAAATTCCATCATGGGCGGAGGTGTAACATGGGTTATCGAACAAAAATCGAATCATTGAAAATTCGGTTGGAAGATACACTTCAAAAACCGAAAGTGATAGAAAATACTGTCGTGCAGGAGATAACTGTCACTTGTGAAAAACACGGAGAATATCAAACTTACAAGCGAAAATTGTTGAGTCTGTAGTGGCATACTAAATTTGGCCACCTAAGTTGAGGTGATATGCTTACCTCATAATTTTTATAGGTGCCGAAATGAGTAAAATAATTACTGCTGAATTTAAATGTGAAACCGCCAAATTAGTCCTTGACCAAAATTACACCTACCAGGAAGCCGCGAAAGGCATGAACGTCAGTCTTTCAGCGATTAGCCGGTGGGTAAGAGCCCTTCGTTTAGAACGTCAAGGGAAAACATCGCCTGGTCTGCCATTAACACCTGAACAAATTGAGTTCAGAGAAATGAAGAAAAAAATCCACCGGCTGGAAATGGAGAATGACATCTTAAAAAAAGGCTACTGCGCTCTTAATGTCCGACTCACTGAAAAATTTTCGGTAGTTGAAAAGCTAAGAGTGCTTTATCCGGTGAAAACTTTGTGTCGTATTTTTAATGTTCACCGAAGCAGTTATCGCTATTGGTGTCGGCCTAAGGAGCCAGATATTGAGCGGACGATAAAACGTAGCCTAGTCAGCGAAGCGTGGAACGTTAGTGGCGGCTCTGCTGGCGCAAGGACTATCGCCACGATGGTTACCAATACACACAACGTGAAACTTGGGCGGTGGTTAGCGGGTAAGTTGATGAAAGAATTAATCATCGTCAGTTGCCAAGAGCGAAAACATAAATACAACCGCGGTGGAAATGAACGTATTGATATTCCAAATCTGCTCAATAGGCAGTTCGCTGTTACAAAGCCTGACCAGGTTTGGTGCGGCGATGTAACCTATATTTGGACAGGCTCACGATGGGCCTATCTGGCTGTGGTATTGGATTTGTTTGCCCGAAAACCGGTGGGCTGGGCAATGTCATTTGCACCAGACTCAGAATTAACCGCCAAAGCACTACAAATGGCTTGGGAACTACGTGGGCATCCCAAACAGGTGATGTTCCATAGTGATCAGGGAAGTCATTATACCAGTCGTCAGTTTAGGCAGGCATTTGGCGGTTAATTCTGAGTCTGGTGCAAATGACATTGCCCAGCCCACCGGTTTTCGGGCAAACAAATCCAATACCACAGCCAGATAGGCCCATCGTGAGCCTGTCCAAATATAGGTTACATCGCCGCACCAAACCTGGTCAGGCTTTGTAACAGCGAACTGCCTATTGAGCAGATTTGGAATATCAATACGTTCATTTCCACCGCGGTTGTATTTATGTTTTCGCTCTTGGCAACTGACGATGATTAATTCTTTCATCAACTTACCCGCTAACCACCGCCCAAGTTTCACGTTGTGTGTATTGGTAACCATCGTGGCGATAGTCCTTGCGCCAGCAGAGCCGCCACTAACGTTCCACGCTTCGCTGACTAGGCTACGTTTTATCGTCCGCTCAATATCTGGCTCCTTAGGCCGACACCAATAGCGATAACTGCTTCGGTGAACATTAAAAATACGACACAAAGTTTTCACCGGATAAAGCACTCTTAGCTTTTCAACTACCGAAAATTTTTCAGTGAGTCGGACATTAAGAGCGCAGTAGCCTTTTTTAAGATGTCATTCTCCATTTCCAGCCGGTGGATTTTTTTCTTCATTTCTCTGAACTCAATTTGTTCAGGTGTTAATGGCAGACCAGGCGATGTTTTCCCTTGACGTTCTAAACGAAGGGCTCTTACCCACCGGCTAATCGCTGAAAGACTGACGTTCATGCCTTTCGCGGCTTCCTGGTAGGTGTAATTTTGGTCAAGGACTAATTTGGCGGTTTCACATTTAAATTCAGCAGTAATTATTTTACTCATTTCGGCACCTATAAAAATTATGAGGTAAGCATATCACCTCAACTTAGGTGGCCAAATTTAGTATGCCACTACAGACTCAACAATTTTCGCTTGTAAGTTTGATATTCTCCGTGTTTTTCACAAGTGACAGTTATCTCCTGCACGACAGTATTTTCTATCACTTTCGGTTTTTGAAGTGTATCTTCCAACCGAATTTTCAATGATTCGATTTTTGTTCGATAACCCATGTTACACCTCCGCCCCATGATGGAATTTCGGTTTGACCATAATCAAAATGCGAAAAATAGTCACCATACCTGAAACCTTTCGAACAGGATTTCTTACAGCCTGTTTATTCTGGTAATTCAGTTTCTGACTCGTGGTGATAAACCATTTCTTCGGTTTGTCGTGGTTGATATTCAATATCCAGCCTCAGTAATTCACTGGGCAGATCGAGATTGGGGTAAAGTTTTTGCCAATCAGCGAAGTCTTTGTGATTCAGGCGTATCACCTTTCCCTCAAACGCAATTTTTCTGACATCGAATGAACATCAGCAGATATTTCTTCCCTTCATCCTCACAAGCCATTTTTTCGGCTTGGGTGTTATAGGGAATCAGGTTAAGGAATCAGGAATCAGGTTAAGAGGGAATCAGCAGGATTAAAACTGTGCTTATATGGTGCTTGCACTGTACTTGTACGGTACTCTTCTTTTTTATCTTGTTTTTCAGTAGCTTGAAATAATTCATCATGTTCCTGAACAACAGTCGGCGACAAATTGTTTGGCTGTTCATCCTGTTTAGAAGTCAATGTCGATTGATTATAACCAACATGAGAAGTGTTTAAATTTTGTTCGTTCGTTTGTTGGGTTTTAGGTTTTAAGTGCTTGTCAGATTCTTGCACTGTATTAGTATGGTGCTTTTCTGATGCTGCTTTATTATCAATAAATTGAGTAATCTGTTCAGGGATTTCACTGGTGACTCTTTACAATGAGGATTTTGATGTTTTTTCCAATTATTAATTTGGATGTAGTCATTCCCATCAACTGAATACCGAGTGATAAAATTTTTACTGTGTAACTGGGACAATAACTTTTCACAATCCGCTTCATCATAAGGTAATACCATTGCTTTTATTTTACGGGGCTTATCTTCAAGACGACCTTCTCTATCCGCAATCGTCCATAATCCCGCGAACAAAAGTCTTGCTAATGGTTCGCACTCAGCTAAATCATCATTGCTGAAAAACCAGGTTTGATATTTCTTGCTCTTGCCATAACGTTATCTCTTTTAGTGAATTTATAACTTTTTCAGGACTTTGATACTAACCGACGGGCAAAATCTTTGTTTTTTGATGCAGCAACCAATAGCCCATCAGGACTATCTGGATGGGCTTTTTCTTCATGGTTTTTATTGATAAATCGGCGATTTCTTGGCATAATGACCTCGCTGAAATTGAAAGAAAAAAAGGGAAATTCGTCGTTTCCCTTCTCCTTGAAATACTAAACTTTCTTCATCAAACACAAAGCTCATTACAATTCTCAAAAGCTTTATCGTTTTTTAACCTTGAAGCTTCTTTTTTTGGCAATCTTAAGTACTCTAGCATGTCTATCAGCTTGCGTATCTCTTTACCTGAGATATTGGTTATGACTAAATCCTGCTTCGGTGAATCGTAGCCAATGCAATCAAGCAGTTTTGCCATCTTCGGAATTACTCCATCCTCTGACTGCCATCTCGTGATTTGAGATGGATTGACGCCAATAGCCTCAGCAATTCTTATTGCTGAATGTACCTGAATGCCATTGCGTATTTTGGCTTCAATGTTTTTGCATTTGATTTGCGTGTAATTGTGGTTTCCATGTCTATAATTAATTCCATAAGTTTCAGATAATAGTTATCCCTCCCGATGGGCTGGGAATTTAATAATCTCCCAATTTCAGGGAGGCCAGGTTGTTAAAGAGCGGTGTTACTTAGATGGCATTTTGCTTATCAGCAGGGATACCATCTGTCGGGTTTGGATAAAGATCAGGGTTTAATTCATGTGGAGTTACACACCAATTTGTAGCTTTACTCCATAAACAAAGTATTTCTTCCGCTAGGAAAACTGCGACCTGTTATGACATGGCTAACAAATCCTTGTGTTGTTCCAACTAAACCCGCAAATTTTTGCTGATTTATCGAATATTTAGATAGGTAATCATTTAATTTCATATACTCTCCTTTCTAATACACAAAATATTATCACAGATATTTTTAATTTCAATAGCTCAGAGCTTTCCATTTTATTAACTTGTTTAATAAACTATTAATATGAAAAAAAATAGAACAATTACAGATGAAGATTTGCTAGCAGCAAAAAGGCTAAAGCAAATTTGGGATAAAAATAAAAAAGAACTTAGCTTGACTCAAGATAAGGCCGCCGAGCTACTTGGCTTTTCAACTCAAGCTACAGTTAGTCATTACCTTACTGGCAAGTTAGCGTTAGGTGTTGAAGCAGTTTTGAGATTTGCGGTATTACTAAAAGTAAGACCTGAAGAAATCCGTCCAGACATGGCGGAGCTTTTCTCTTCTATAAGAAATTTACCTACTTCAGATATGAATAATTATTATGTAGAAAAAACACTCTCTCTCAAAAAGAAAAATTACTACTTGATTTATATAATGATTTGCCAGAAAGCGAAGCAGAAAAAATCATTGATGTAATGAAATCGAAGAAAAAATACTTTGAAAAAATCATGAAGAATTAGCATCTAAAAAAGTAAACAAACACGCTTGTTAAAATCGAATTCACCTTCCTATAGCTAGGCGACTTAATTTTGATTACAGCATATGTATTAAAAACAGGTCATCGATAGTGCATCCTGTTTCCATCTTTTTACGTTTAGCTTGAGACCATTTATGTTCTATAGGATTTAAATCTGGTGAATACACAGGCAAATATTCTATCTGGTGTCCTGCGTTTATAATTGCCTGTTCAATATTCTTACCTTTGTGAAAGCTAGCGTTGTCCATAAAAATAACAGAATTTTCAGGAAGTTCTGGGAGCAATATTTTTGTGATCCAAACATAAAAAACATCACGATTAATATTGCAATCAAATAATCCGATAGCAAAAAGGGTTGTTCCCAATAAAGCGCCAATAACATTTGTTCTTCCCTTAGCACCCCAGTTTTTCAGGCCAAAACAACGGTGACCTTTTGGGGAATAGCCGTGAGTTCGTGGAGTGTCATGTGAAAAACCACTTTCATCAATAAAAACAACAGATTTATCTTTTTTTTCATACTGTTGTCTTTTTTGCTGATGTGCCAGCCTGTCGCTTTCGTTGGTTTTTGGATGGAATAGAGTTTTTTTTATAGGTTAATCCCAGCTTTTTAAGGGATTGCCAAATAGTCTTTTTACAAACACCGAATCGCTCTGCCCGTTCCTTTTGGTAAGCATCTGGATACTGTTCCACATCTTTTGCTAAAGCATTTTTATCGAGCTTCCTCTTACGTGGCGTTGAATTTTTTGGCTCTGGTCGTTTAAGCCAACGTACTAAAGACGCTTTTCCAATACGGAATTGTTTCGCAGTTTCTCGAATTGTTAAACCTTCGGCTTTCCTTACAGATATTACTTTACGTCGAAAATCAATTGTATAACTCATAACACACCTTGTAATCAAAATTAAGTCGCCTAGCTATATAATGATGCCCAGTCAATTTTTAAATTGAGATAAAATCCATACTTAAAATTATCTATAAATTAAGTTATTACAATTTATTAAAACATATTTTTTCATTGATATTTCCCCCACAACATCCTCTAAATAAAAAATATTATCTGAGATATTTATATTTTTAATTATCTGAGATAATATAATTACCATCAACTCACTGCAACAGGCAAACGCCAGACAAGACCTCGAGTTATCTGAAACTTTGCCAGACGCTGCTAAGTAGCCAGCCGAAGGCGTATGAACATGAAGGCAAGTGAAGTCATCAGTACCTAAAAGCCTGTTGCTCAATAGCAAAATTAATTATGACTTACAAAAAAACCAGCCGATGATGATAAAATCATCAATTTTTGCATTAAAAATAACCCATATAAGATTAAAAAAATAAACTATTTTTGTATTTTTTAGATGTATCTAACTTGTTTTTATTTTAAGCAACTTTATTTCACTATTGAGCAACATGCTTTAAGTCATCTCGCTCTTTAACATATTGGAATCATCGCTCTGAATAAGCGTTAGAGCATCACCACCAAGTGAGTTTTGGGATGTGTGAATACAACTAAACAGTCGAACTTTATTTTTACACCAGGGAATAAACAGACTGTGAGTACAAACCGAAAGCATCCGGCACACACCACTAAAACTTATTTAGGAGGAACAAAATGGCAACCATTATCTTTAAACCTAAAAAAGACAACGCTAAATCTCGTCGCCTGGCAAAACAAATGGCATTCTGGGATAGAAAACGTGCTGAATACGAAGCGAAACCTAAACCCCGTTCTACAGAGCAAATCCTTGATTCCATATTCAACAAGCAAGATGACACCATTAATACCATTGCATCACTCACTCTCAATCTAAAAGACAAAAAGTCTCAGCCTTCATTTGATAACTGTTGCTTACCGAATACTTATCTCTATTCTGCAAGAAAATACTCAAAAACCCGCAAATCAAATGGCATACATACAAAATGATTTGATAGTCTTTGCAGCAATCTTATCCTACACTTAATTCCATAAGTTTCAGATAATAGTTATCCCTCCCGATGGGCTGGGAAGGTAAAATCTCCCAATTTCAGGGAGGCCAGGTTGTTAAAGAGCGGTGTTACTTACATGGTAGTTTGCTTATCAGCAGGGATACCATCTGTTGGGTTTGGGTAAATATCAGGGCGTAACTCGTGGGGAGTGATCTGCCACTCTAAAGCTTCACATAAGCGAAGAACTTTTTTAGGAGGTACGCCATTTTTAAACCATGAACTTATAGCTTGAGGTTCATGACCTATAAAATTTGCAATTTCAGTTTGGCTAGCTATTCCAGCTATACGATTCTTAATGTTTTTATCCATAAAGCAGTCCTCAATATAGAGATTGATTAATTTACAAGAAAAAATTAAAAAATCAAGAAATTCTTTCAGAGAGGATTGCAAGGAAATGTTGTAAAATAATTTTATGAAAGATCAAAAAAGCATAAATTCATCCCTGAGAATTATTCAGGTGTTAAAAAAGAATGGCTGGAGTCAGTCAGACTTAGCAAGGAGGCTAAGTATTAGCCCGCAAGCTATTCAACAATGGGTGAAAGGCATCAGTTCACCTAGAGGAACTAATTTAAAAAAATTATCAGAAATTACAGGATTCCCGCCTCATTGGTTTTTCATGGATGAAGCTGAAGAAAAAGCATCTCATTCAAATGTAACAAAATCCGCAACATTATCAGAACAACATAGAATTCTTATTGAATTGTTTGAAAAGCTCCCTGAAAGTGAAAAAAACTTACTAATTAACTCTCTTCATGAAAAACAACGTCATTATGATAAATTACTTGAAGAACTTGCTGAAGCTCGCGGAAAAAAAATAATCTAATTATCAAATAAATAACCTCTCTTTTTAATTTTCCTCATCTTGATTTCCAATTAAAAATTGAAAACATACTTGCAATTTACAATATTTTCTTGCAATCTATATCTCATCAACTCACTGCAACAGGCAAACGCCAGACAATACCACGAGTTATCTGAAACTTTGCCAGACGCTGCTAAGTAGCCAGCCGAAGGCGTATGAACATGAAGGCAAGTGACGACAGTTATAGCTAGGCGACTTAATTTTGATTACAGCATATGTATTAAAAACAGGTCATCGATAGTGCATCCTGTTTCCATCTTTTTACGTTTAGCTTGAGACCATTTATGTTCTATAGGATTTAAATCTGGTGAATACACAGGCAAATATTCTATCTGGTGTCCTGCGTTTATAATTGCCTGTTCAATATTCTTACCTTTGTGAAAGCTAGCGTTGTCCATAAAAATAACAGAATTTTCAGGAAGTTCTGGGAGCAATATTTTTGTGATCCAAACATAAAAAACATCACGGTTAATATTGCAATCAAATAATCCGATAGCAAAAAGGGTTGTTCCCAATAAAGCGCCAATAACATTTGTTCTTCCCTTAGCACCCCAGTTTTTCAGGCCAAAACAACGGTGACCTTTTGGGGAATAGCCGTGAGTTCGTGGAGTGTCATGTGAAAAACCACTTTCATCAATAAAAACAACAGATTTATCTTTTTTTTCATACTGTTGTCTTTTTTGCTGATGTGCCAGCCTGTCGCTTTCGTTGGTTTTTGGATGGAATAGAGTTTTTTTTATAGGTTAATCCCAGCTTTTTAAGGGATTGCCAAATAGTCTTTTTACAAACACCGAATCGCTCTGCCCGTTCCTTTTGGTAAGCATCTGGATACTGTTCCACATCTTTTGCTAAAGCATTTTTATCGAGCTTCCTCTTACGTGGCGTTGAATTTTTTGGCTCTGGTCGTTTAAGCCAACGTACTAAAGACGCTTTTCCAATACGGAATTGTTTCGCAGTTTCTCGAATTGTTAAACCTTCGGCTTTCCTTACAGATATTACTTTACGTCGAAAATCAATTGTATAACTCATAACACACCTTGTAATCAAAATTAAGTCGCCTAGCTATAAGCAATACCGCTCTTTAACACCATTTCGCTGAAAAAGCGAACCATAAAACACCCAAACAGTCGGTTTTGGGGTGTGTGAAATAACCAAATTGCAGCCATAAAGTTGAAACCAACACCAGGGTACTACCAATATGACTGTAAATATAATCCGGATACCTCCGGCACACACCACCAAAACCCATTGTCAGGAGGTAATATGTGTAACTTTCATGGTTATGATAATGCTCGCTGTCGTAGACATGAGCGTAGAAGCGCCAAGCGAGCAGCCTATAACTATAACAAAGCGCTTAATTTGGCATTGAAAGCAGCGTTAAACCCATCTAAAAAATCTAACCAACTAACAACTCCAAATCCTAAACGCCCTGTTCTTTCACTAAAAAGAAAAATGATGAGTCGTGTAGAAAAAGCAATATCAATACGCCTAACTAAAGTTTATGACTCATTTGATAATTGCTGTTTGCCTGAAATAGCTTTATACACTGCTAAAAGGTTTAAAAATAAACCTAAGCTCAACTTCGGAGTAACTGCTAATGTTTGAGAATAACAAAACGATTAAGGTTCAAATTGTTGCTGATGTTAGAGCAAAGTGTAACTATATAGTAGATATGAACGAAGAAGATTATAAAAAATTTGAAAGAATTATCGATTCACAAATGACATCCAGCAAGATGAATGATGCAATTCTTGATATAGCAAGCAAATATGGAATTTATGATAATATCGACTTCTGCGAACCTGAAGACATTGAATTCCATCTGATAGGAGAATAATTAATCAATTCACAAAATCAAATCCTTTCTTTTTATTAATCATAAATAAACAATTCATAATATAATCAATGTCTTATTAAGGTGATCATTATTCCTGTTTTGTGTGTTGTTGGATTACACAGAGGGAGCGAGCCTGACGCGCCAGAAATATCTGGCAATCAAATTAGTTTCAGGATGTGTGAATGCGGCTCTGCGCTCGCGGGACAGTCAACATTCTATAAATTATCTTTCAAATAGCTAAATATAGTTTGATTGCGTTTACCCGACCGTGATGACTGTAATCGGACACCAAGAGGCACTTGGCACACATCCTAACTTTTCAGCAAATGTTAACAAGGAGTACACATAATGAGATTGGACAATCCACGCATTGTAACAGCAAAGCATCCCAATATGGGTAATCTGGTTGGGATTACTAATGGTAGTCGTCATTTGAGCGATGCAAAATACTTAAGCAGCATTGATATATGGAATGACGACGACATGGAAACAAAAACTTTCAAAGAAATTATACAGTGCTTAACAAAAGAAAATAAGCGTCTTAAAAAAGAGAATTTAAGACTGATGAAGATATATCGTGAAATTGGCGGGCTGTGCAGGACTTGAACCTGCAACCGAGGAATTAGAAGAATTTGAGTATTGCAGTTGCAGCACTAATAGTCACAACGATTACACCACCAAGTTTTAAAAGTAGTCCAGTAGCAATAGTTTCAACGTCTTTACGAATCAACGCTATCTGACCATCAGTTTTCTCGAAACGCACCGCCATATCTTTACGAACATCAGAGATTTGAGCATCTACTTTTTCAAAACGTAAATTCATCTCAGCCGATAAGTCTTTACGAACATCAGCAATATTGCGATTTACCTCAACAATATCAGCTTTAGTCGCTACATCCGCAACTTCATGAGATCTACGTACAACAAGTGAAATAGCCTTAGCTTGCTGACTAGTAAGCCCAGCCGTTTGAAGCTCTTCTGATGCCTGTAGTGTATCAAATGCAACCTGACCCATAGGAAATCCTCCTTTTGGTAAGTATAACGGGTTTAGGCTGCAATCTGCAAAATTTTTCGCGTTAATACCTTTATTTGTTTAATTACGGAGAAATATTTTTATGTCAAAATTAGTTGTTATTGAAAATACCGTTGTCCGTCAAGATGCTTTCGGGCGTTATTGTCTGAATGATTTACATCGTGCTGCAGTTGCGCAAGGTAAAGCTACAGAGTCGCAACGGCCATCTGCTTTTATTAAAAGTAAAGGTATTTCTAAAGTAATAAAAATCTTAGGTAAAAATTCAGTACAAATAATGCATGGTGGTATTGAATCAGGAATTTGGGCTGTAGAAACATTAGCTATCCGTTACGCTACGTGGCTCAAAAAAGAAACAATTATAGAAAAAAATAGAGCAACAACCGCTTGTAATTATAACGTAATAACTCATCAACAAGAGTTTACCGATAAGATTAATGCGGGACTTATATTACTGGATTTTGCAAAAACAGAGCTGAAGCTCAAGCCTTCTGAAATAATTAACGCGACAAATAAATTGGGTCAGTACATAGGCATAGAAAATATTCTACGATAACCAATTCCCACGATTGCTAAGCGTGATGGTGAACGGGATTACAGCAGCATAGTAAAACATTGACATTTTAAATACCCATTGACGAAAGAAGAAATCATGCGCTATATTCTATATCAGGTGCTGAACACACCACTAACAGCGGATACCGCTCCCGAAAGTAATGCGGTTTTTTTACGTCCATAGATTGTTATGGTCGGGTAGCGAGCAAAAGATACAACACCTTTTAGAAGGGAAAATTGCTGGCCGTCTGTTAGCGGTGTTCAAGTACCCGACCGCCCATCCGAACAATGGGTTATTTGAACAATCTAACAGGATGTAAATTATGAACTATCAAATTACTGCAGATAATCTTACTGTTATTACTCACAATGACCTCCCTGTAATCACTACCGAACTACTCGCTCAGCTTTACAGAACAGAGGTCAAACATATCCAAAATAACTATCTTCGAAATGCTGATAGATTTATTGTTGGTAAACATTTATTTAAACCTTGAAAACTACGAGTTAAAAAATTTCAAGAACAGACCCTCTTTAAGAGGGGTTAGTTGCTAAAAATACCCGTAGCCTCATCCTTTGGACAGAACGTGGGGCGGCAAGACATGCTAAAATGCTTGAAACCGATAAAGCATGGGATGTATTCGAGCAACTAGAAGACTGTTACTTTAATTCAGCAAAAGTTAATAACCCGCAACCAAGACCCGAAGCCCCGAACTCTTAAATGATAAACGATACTCGTAATCTAGCTCATCTTGTTTGGAGCATGGCTAATGGATTTAGGTTTGAAAAAGCATGGACACAAGGTATCTGGTATGCGCTACGTCATGCGACAGGAATCGCATCGCCTCAGCACTTCGAGGTTAATCAAATCGCAATAATTGCAAGAATGCCGCCGGATTTACGGCATGACTAACACGCTCAAATCAGCTATTTTTGATGCTGAAAAACAAGTTATCCGTCGTTTACTTCGTCATAAAGACGATGTCGAGACCGTACTTCGTGAAATGCAGCAACTGTTAGAATCCAGCACTCACGCACACGATAGCGTCATGACTCAATCCCTTGAAAGATGGCAACAGGCGAACGTCAATCGCTTCCTCCAACGTAACTAAATAATCCTAACGCCCCTTTTTACAGGGGTAATCATTCATCAATTTAACTATTGAGAGATACCTTTATGTCAAATTTAATAAACATCGAAACAAAAAACATCAACGGGCATTAATCCAAACTGTCAATGCACGTGATCTACATGCGTTTTTGGAAATCGGTAAAGATTTTACCACATGGATAAAAGACAGAATTAAGCAATATGGATTTGCTGAAAATATCGACTTATAGTTTTCACCAATTCTGGGGAAAACCCTTCGGAGGCCGTCCGGCAAAGGAATACCACATTGCCCTCGATATGGCGAAAG